>JAJZYX010000014.1 GCA_021797855.1 Thermoplasmata archaeon | reverse complement strand
CACCTATTCCAGAAATAGAGCAGGGAGGATTGCGTGGAGCAGGAGGAGGCAACCGTTGTGGAAAATTGTCATCGGTTATTTCCTGAGCACAGTGATACTTACAGTCATTTCATATCTCCTCTATCCAACCATCATTCCCTACCTCTACATGAATTTGAAATACACACCCTCCATGGCAGTACTCACCTCCATTGCCTACTTCTACTGGATACTCCGGGGATTCGGTAGAAGGATATCGAGGAATTTGGAATGGATAGCAGGTCCAGTCATACTCTCTGCTGTGGCCTGGTATATCGCAAATACGTACTGATCCCACTCATATACCATGGGATGGACAAGTTTGTTTCTATGTCCCTCTCAGATTTCACTGCCCAGAAAGGAAATCTTATCTGGACAGGAGAGAATTGTTCCAGATGGTCATGTACTGATATATATCACAAATAATAGGGGTTTCAATTCAACTATATTGTGGATTAAACTTCTCCTTTATTGCTAGTAGAGTTCCATATATGGTAGGAATAGAGATTCAGGGAAAGAACAAATGGAAGACGACATTAGAAAACGCTTCCAGATCCCGAAAGCTAACTGGATAGAATAATGAAGTCATGTCTCCATAACTTAACAGAATCGTTTTCATAATTACAGTACTGATCTGCCCCAGCTGAATTTGTACCACTTTTCTAGTTCATTTAAGGAGCAAGACATTCTCGTACCTCCTTATCTGTTTGTCCAGCCATTTCTTCTTGAAAACACTGTCTATGGCAATACGTTCTTAAAAATGAATTTCTTAAACACCCCTTTGAACTAGTCCGGTACTTCTTTAGATATCTCGCCTTGCGCATCCCATTGCTTTCCCTGACTACCATAAGAGTACTTAGTTTGTATCATCAACTAACTTACCCTTCCACTTTCCCATGGATATACCAACTTGGTAGCATTGATATTAAATTTATTTCTTCATAACTCGCTATCAAAGAATCTCATCCTCATACTGCTATGTAGAAACGTTTATATTGTGTCCAATCTTAATTGACATATGAATCCCTTTGATTGTTCACTGAATAACCTAACGGCTCGTCGGGTGGTGAGGCCTTGAGGATGACTATCACGTTTGAAACCCCCGGGGAAGTGTCCGTTCCTATTAATTATAATTATTTTTTATCATCTCTAATATATGAGAATCTGCCGGAAAGCTCAGATCATCTTCATGAAAAGGGATTTCTTTACGAAAAGAGAAATTTTAAACTTTTCACCTTCTCTAGATTGAACGGTCAGTATCTTATGAAGGGCCGGAACCTAGTATTTACGGGAAACGTGAACTTCACCTTTTCGACTGCTATAGATAGCATTGCGAAAGAATTCGCAAAATCCATAGTTGCAAAGGAATCCGTGAGATTGGGAAGTGGTGGACTGAAGACATCTTCAGTATATGTGCACGGTGAACCAGAATTCTCAGATCACTTATTTATCAGAATGCTTTCTCCGGTTACGGTATATAGCACCCTGTTCACCGGGGAGGGGAAAAAGAAGACGTACTACTACTCTCCTTATGAGAAGGAGTTCTCCAAACTCATTGATAGCAATCTTAGGAAGAAATACTTCATCGTAAAAGGCAAATCGAACGACTCACCCTCAATCAGCATCAGCCCCATTGGCCATCAGAGAGAGGTGTTGGTAAATTTCAAGGGAACAATAATCAAGGGCTGGATGGGGGTGTTAGAGTTGAGAGGAGATAGGGAAATGATAAAAATTGCCTACGACGCAGGTCTTGGCTCGAAGAACTCTGAAGGATTCGGGTGCTTTGAAATATTGGAGGTTAAACCTCATGTTGCATGAGTTATATGAACTGGGGGAAACCGTTCAACAGTTTCCTGAAAAGGGCAACTTAAATGCACAGGGCATCGATGGCGTGAAGCATGTTCTTCTTGTTAATTTAGAGTTCAAGGATGGGTCCTACGAATACCGGGGTGTGACAATTGAAGACTATAAATCAGAGCATTGGAATTGCTACCTCTACAGAAAAAAGGCAGCCGCGGGTCCTTACTACACTCCTACTTATGTTTTGAACAAAAAGATAGGAGAGGACGAAGAAGAGGCCAGGAAAGGCGTAATCGGTACCTTGACAAAGAAGTTTGTAGCGTGGTTCAACCCGGATAATGCGGACAAGTACTGGGGTAGGTTCAGTGGTGACAGCACATTGAAGGCAATCGGCAACGCAGTCCTCTCTGCTGTGCATACCCAGCATGAAAACATCTCTGTAAACACTGCGCCTGTAATAGGAAATCTTTCGGAGGATTTATGGAGGGCGTATAGACAGATAGTTAGTCAGGAGAACGTTGGAAAGAAGAAAGGTTCGGCTAAAGTGTTAGTGTCCGTATTGTTTAGGCATGATGGAATGTCCTATTACTTGGAAGATTTTAACAATGGAATGTTTGCGTCGTTATTAAACGACGTAGTGGGCAGAGCAAAAGGTGAGGATGGACGTGGGTCCTCAAGGGGTATAGGGACCTGTGTTATGTGCAAAAGGTCAAACGTTCCAGTAAATGGGTTAGCGCTCTCAAAAGCGAAGTATCAATTTTCCGTCTTGGATAAATATATCATGCTTCCGGACATGACTTTCTCTAACGCATGGAAAGCCATGCCCGTGTGTGATGATTGCTATAACATTCTCCTGACTTCAAATAAATACGTAACCGAAAACCTTTCGTTTCCGCGTCGGTCATTTGAGGATAAGAAGGAGCCACAGTTCCCTCTTAATTTTTGGATGATACCCAGTTGCCCATTTGGCATGACAGTCGATGCTTTACGGACGTTTGAGTCAATACTGAACGACGGAACGGTTGAAGGGCTGATGGTGGCAGATGACCAGCTCGGTCGCCTTGCGAAAGCTGAACCCCTTCGAGGGTTTCAGTATAATTTTTTATTTTACACCATGGATTCAAACAGAAGTCACATGACTCTTAATGCCTACGTCACAGATGTTCTTCCGTCCCGCCTGACGGAGCTCCACGACATCCAGGACAGCATCCGGATGCTCAACCTGTGCAACGAAGAGATTACTAAAAACGTGTTCAGGGAATTTAAAAATCCAGCGAACATTGTAGATTATCTTGCAGGGTCTGGGCCAGGATGGCCTTTCATATTTCTCCATCAACAATATAGCAGGAAAATCCAGACGGCAAGTGGTCCAAAG
The DNA here is from genome assembly GCA_021797855.1 of Thermoplasmata archaeon. Taxonomy (GTDB): domain Archaea; phylum Thermoplasmatota; class Thermoplasmata; order Thermoplasmatales. The sequence goes on along the minus strand of JAJZYX010000014.1, from coordinate 7,215 downwards.
CAAATCACGGACAACACTTATTATAGACTGATAGAGGCGATATTTGCGGGCAGTGAATTGCGGATAGATGTAATCAAGACATTCGTCGTTTCGGTTAGGAATCATTACCATGCCTTGTTCGACACGAACTCGAAAGAGAATTATTCCGGATTCCAGAGGGAAGTCATCAAGACTCTCCTGCTACATAGGTATTTAATTGATTCACGCGCCATAAAAGGTGATACAACCATGACCATAAATGAAGTTGGTGGTAACCCTGCCACCCCTCCCTTGAATGGGAGAACTGCATCGGGGAACTACGCCACGCTCGATGACCTGTTCGAGGATCTCGGGATAGGGATGGCGGATGAGGAGAGACGGGCTTCGGTCGCCGTGGGTGTCCTTGCGAACAAGACACTTTGTGTGCAACGACACGAAAGGGACATAAAGGATAGGGATAGGGGCAAAGAACCTTTCTGGTCAAATCTGAACGATTTGAATTTGGACCTGCAGTTATTGCGCAAGATTGCAGTTAGGGCGATTGATAAATTGGCTGATTATCAGAAAATAGGTCTTTTCACCCAGATTGAACAGGAAGCGACTGTTCATCTTTCTAGAATTCAGGGACAACCGAGTCTTTCAAAGGACGAATTGAGTTATTATTTCTCCGTTGGCCTTGTTATGGGAGACGCGGTCGCAAGATGCCCGCTGGATGAAAATGACAAATCACGTGGATGGTGTTGAAAAATGGACGAAACGAAGAAAGGGAATGAAATAGACGGGAATGATGCAAACCTGGTGAAGAACAGGTCCGAGATATTGTTTGTGTACGACATCACGAACGCAAATCCCAATGGAGACCCGGTGATGAACAGGCCAAGGATGGATGAGGATACCGAGATTAACCTTGTTTCCGATACAAGGCTGAAGAGGACAGTAAGGGACTACCTTGGGATGAGGTTAGGCGAGGATAAAATATTTGTGAAGGCTTCTGACAACGAGAACGGTAAAAGAAAGACAAAGGAGCAATCGCTAAAGGAATTCCTTGCAACGCAGAATGACAGTGGTCTAACATCGAAGAAATCAGAGCAGATGTTGGAGCATCAATACATAGACCTGAGGCTCTTTGGTGCAACCTTGCCAGTCCCTAAAAGTGACGGCGATAAAAAGAAACGGTCTTCGGGTCGCAGTAAGGCCGGTGATAATAAAACAGATGCCAATGTAGACGGGGCCTCGGCGACTGATGTGAAAGAGGGTACTGCTTCCGAAGATTTGAAGACTCTCAAATGGATAGGGCCTGTACAGTTCAGGTTTGGGCATTCGTTGCATAAGGTACTTCCTATGGTACTTAAAGGTACGTCAGTGTTTCCTTCCAAAGAGGGTCAGGAGATGGGTACGTTTACGGAGTTCAATTATGTGCCGTATTCCCTGATCGCCTTCAGCGGAATAGTTAATGAGGAAAATGCAAAGGCAACGGGTCTTACGGAGGGCGACGTGAACTGGCTCGACGATGCACTCTGGAACGGCACCAAAGGGCTTATCACAAGGTCGAAGTATGGGCAGATGCCGAGATTCCTCATGCAGGTGATATACAGGGATGGGATGCATTTCCACATCGGCGATCTCGATAACGCCATAGGCTTGCTCCTTCCGGACGGGAAGGTTCTAGATACAGCTGACATCAACGGGAGACTATTGAGGAAGGTGTCTGAATTCATGATCGACCTGACTAACGTAGTTAAGGTTCTTAGGCTCAATAGCGATAGAATCAAGGAAATAAGAATCAGGAGCGATAGTACTGCGACGTTTGCCATCAGGAAGGAAGCGAATGTCGATAAAATAGGCGGAACGGACCTTACCAATAGATTCAAGCAGGAGATACAGGAAATAACCATAACCGAGCTCTCCGACCTGAAATGATGAGGTAGATGATGGAAAAAGCTTTGGCCATAGAGCTTTCCGCGAACATGGCTATTTTCAGAAGGGGATACACCACTACGTCTACGCTCACTTATATTGTCCCCCCAAAAACGACCGTCGAGGGATTATTGGCGGCAATGGTTGGAAAGGATTTTGATACCTATTACGAAATGCTGAATGATTCACGGATTGCTATCGTAGTCACGGCCCCGATAAGGACCGTCATGATAACGCAGAACTTGCTCTTTGGGAAAAGCGGGCAGGAGACTGTAGACATCAATACCTTACCCCGGAGAACACAGGTCACGTTCCAGTACCTCATGGCCCCACGTTATCGCATATATTTCTACGACAGCGGTCCTTTTTACGATGAGTTAAAGAATATGCTGAAGAACGGTAGTTCTTACTACACTCCATATCTTGGCAGTGCCCATTGCATTGCGACAGTCAGGTATCTCGGCGAAGCATCCGTTTCTGAAATGTCTCCGGATGGACATGTGGACATTCACTCCATACTGCCACTCGACATTGCATCTGCAAGCTCGCTGGACCTCGACACTGCGTTTAGGCAAGGACTCAGGGTCATAAGGGAAGACTCATCGTCAGCAATGAACAATGAACGCGTTGTCCAGCATTATTCCCCCCTGCTCATCGCCCAGCCACCCCCCGGCAGAAACGCAAGTTATCCTGTACCTATCAGGATTTCGTCCGGCAGGTACTGGAAGGTTTCCACTGTTTCTCCAGTGTTGATGGACGAGAATGTTATCTTCTTCTGATCTCCTGTCTCACCCAGACCGCCTCCTTGCTGACCATCTGAGGGACGTAGGTGCGGGTGCCAGGAACGCAGTTATTCAGCTTTCGTTCGGCAGTCAGCTTTTTGATAAAAACATCTTCGGCACCCTCGGTTACATCGTGGGAATATGCCATGACTTCGGGAAGGCAACGACATGGTTTCAGAGGTATATACGGAACCCGAAGGGAGGTCACAGGGACAGCCGCTCATACCACGCTTCCATCTCCGCTTTCTTCACTTTCTACATGGCTTCGAAGATACTGGAGGAAATGTTTCCGGGGATATCCCGCCAAGACAGGGAACAGTTGTCGTACGTCGCATATTATGTTGTTTACTATCATCATGGAGATCTGGCGAACCTGGATGATAATTACAGGACTGCGTTTACTGATTCTTCGAGATTGCAAAGAGTCACCGATCAGGCTCGTGACCTGTTGAATATAGAAGGTGTGTTGCAAAGCATGTACCGTGACCTGCTGTCTGTGGGAGGATTTACAAGCAACCTCAGCGTGCGTGATTTCCTTGTCAAACTTGCATCCGGCCCTGAAATACGGCATTTCGTGGGTGATTTGGAGGATATTGGAATACGGTTCAAGCTTCTGAAGGATAGTAATTACTACCTGAAATTCATCTTCCTTTATTCAGTACTTCTCAACGCAGATAAGGTGAATGCATCCGGCATGGACGGTCTCGAAATGGAAAATAGGCGGAAGCAGTGGCTGTACTCTCTCACCGAAAACCTTGTCCAGAGTCATAAAAAGACACTCGAACACAAGAATCCGGATATCGATGAATTAAGGGAAAAAGCATATGCTGACGTCACGGGAGCCTCCAGGAATGTCGATATACGGAACAACAGATTCCTGACGATAGAACTTCCCACCGGCATCGGGAAGACGCTCACTGCATTTGCCACGTCCTTCATCCTTCGAGAAAGGGTGCAGAAGGAATTTGGATTCACCCCTCGCATCGTCTACTCGCTACCCTTCCTCAGTATAGTCGACCAGAACGCTGGGGTCGCCGGTGAAGTACTTCAGCCTCTTGCCGGCCCCGCAGGTATCCCGCCTGACCTCCTCATGGAACATCATCACCTTTCCGACATCTACTATAACTTCCGTGGGTCAGGAGAATCCGATACGGAATCGTACGAAAAGGGCGATATCGGGAAGCGCTACCTCCTGATGGAAGGATGGAATTCTGAAATTGTCGTAACAACTTTTGCCCAGTTGTTCCACAGCCTAATAACCAACAGGAATGCCTCGGTACTGAAGTTCCATCACATAGCGAACTCCATAATAATCCTTGATGAGGTACAGGCCCTTCCAGTGAGATACTTCAAGCTTCTCAGGGAAATGCTCACCTATATGGCAAAGCACCTCAATGTCTGGGTTATCTTGATGACCGCCACCATGCCCATGATCCTTTCGCCCGATGATGTTTTGCCCCTAGTAAACGAACCCGACTTTTACTTCTCCAGGATGAACAGGGTCCTGTACCACTTTGACAATTCACAAATCACTCTTCCCAACGTGTGCAATAAGGTTCTGGAGATAGAGGACGGGGATATCATGGTCATTGTAAATACGGTGAGGGCATCCCAGGATCTTTATCTGTTGATAAAGAAAGCATTGACCAAGAAATATGGGAATCCTGACGTCTCAAAGGGCTTTGCGGTCTTCCCTGATACGCTCCTGATGAATATGTCAACCAGAATCACGCCGAATGACAGGATGGATAGGATCAGGGTAATCAAGGAAGTTGGTAGCAAGAGGAAGATCATCGTCTCCACCCAACTTGTTGAGGCCGGGGTGGACATCGATGTTGATGTAATTTTCAGGGACATTGCCCCATTGGATTCGATAATCCAGGCAGCCGGGAGGGCAAACAGGAACGGCCTCAGGAAAAAGGGCGATGTCCACGTCCTGAGGATGGTAAATGACAAGGGAGAGGAGTACAGCAGGATGGTTTACGACCCGACTCTGCTTGGTGCTACTGAAACAGCACTACAGGATGTTTTCCGAGACGCAGTGATCTCCCTCGACGAGAAGAGCATGCATCTCAGGGTAAAGGATTATTATAGGGAACTGGTTCGGGCAATGAGTAGCAATGATTCTGAGATATGTCTCGGATATCTAAGGAGCATGGAGTTCTCAAAGCTTGGAACGGAATTTAGGCTGATCCGGGAAGAGGATAAGGTGGACTTGTTCGTAGAGAAGGAAGGGGATGAGAGGGCTCATAAATGCTGGGAGCGGTACGTGGCAATTAAGGCAATGGATGACCCTGTGAAGAGATGGAAAGAGATGCTTCGCACCAGGGGGGAATTTTACGGCTACGTGGTTTCAGTAAGAAGGAGTATTGTAGGGGACACTGATGAACCTATAAGTCTTGTGGGCAAGGGCGGAATAGCTCTCGAGTACGACAGGGAAGTCGGTATAACAGATGGTGTAGATTCCATATGGTAGAATTAGTAAGCACAAACGATGAAGAGATTATTCCAACTTATGTTTGGTACTATTACATATGCAGGAGGGAAGTTTGGCTTATGTCTCATCACGTAAAGCCGAATGAGGACGACAAGAACGTCGAAATTGGTAGGGTATTGCATGAGAACTCTTACGTGAGAAACAAAAAGGAAATTTCCCTGCCTGGCATGAAACTGGATGTTGTCACAACGGAGGACGGCCAGACGGTCGTTGGCGAGATAAAGAAATCATCAAGGTCCCTGAAGGCTGCCAGGATGCAGCTTCTTTATTATTTATACAAGCTCAGGGAGAATAAGGTAGATGCAAAGGGAAGGCTTTATTTTCCACGAGAAAAGAAGACTCTTGATGTCAATCTTGATTCTGCATCTATAACTGAAATAGAGGATGCCATACATGAAATAAGAAATATAATACGTCGACCAACCCCTCCCAAACCTGAGAAGATCAGGTTCTGCCGGAATTGCGCCTACAGGGAGCTCTGCTGGTCATGAAGTTATGGAGTGACTTGTCTTCAGGAGGTAATAATCCGGGATGAAACAGACCATCTACGTATTCTCAAACGGGGAGCTCAAGCGTAACAATAATACCATCTATTTTGACTCCGAAGCAAACAAGAAATACATGCCAGTTGAAAACATTGGGGAGATGTTGATATTCGGTGAAGTGACCATTGGGAAGAGGCTCCTAGAATTCGTCTCAAAGAACGAAATCCTGCTTCATTTTTTCAACTATTATGGCTACTACGTGGGAACCTTTTACCCAAGAGAGCATTATAATTCCGGTCACGTAATACTCAAACAGAGTGAATTCTATCTGGATCCATCCAAAAGACTCGCTCTTGCAAGAAAGTTCGTCTCGGGAGCAATGAACAATATAATGAAGGTTCTTTCATACTACAACAGCAGGGGAAAGGAACTGAAATCATTTATTCAGGGCATAGAGGAATTAGGCCCCAAGATCAGCGAAGCTACCGATATTGAAACTCTTATGTCCTACGAGGGCAATGCCAGGAATTACTATTATAAAGCGTTCAATGAAATAATAGACAGTGAACTTTTCAGGTATACTGAAAGGACAAGAAGGCCTCCTGAAACGATGCTGGATGCCCTTATCAGCTTCGGAAACACCCTTCTGTATACGACTATCCTGAGTGAAATATACAAGACCCATCTGGACCCAAGGATAGGGTATCTTCATTCCACTAATTTCAGGAGTTTCACTTTGAACTTGGACGTAGCAGAAATTTTCAAGCCCATAATAGTGGACAGAACGATATTTTCCCTCCTGAACAAAAATGTCCTTAAGTCCGGGGATTTCCTGAAGGAGTTGAATGGCGTTTACCTCAATGAGAAGGGGAAGAAAATTTTTGTCCAGGAATACCAGAACAAATTGGAAACGACCATCACCCACAAAGGGCTAGGGAGGGAAGTTTCATACAGAACACTCTTGAGGCTTGAACTTTACAAGATAGAAAAGCACATCATGAATGATAACGAATATCATCCCTATGAGGCAGGGTGGTAGCTATTGTTTATCGTGATGGTTTACGACATTGAGGAGGACAGGGTAAACAAAGTTTTGAAAGTAGGGAGAAGATATCTCACATGGATACAGAACTCAGTGCTCGAAGGGGAAATAACTGATGCGAAGTATGAGAAATTGAAATACGAATTGAAGAATGTCATAAACGAAAAGACAGATTCTATAATATTCTATGTCAACAGGACAGAACGTTACCTTAGAAAGGAAATAATTGGTCAGGAAAAGAACAGGGAATCCATGATAATATGATTGTCGATCCCTAATGACGCAAAAAGTCCCGGACATCGACATGCCACTAAGTATAATCCTTGAGAGCACAAATATTCCCTTCTATCCTTGTTCAGATGCAGATTATTTATACCTGCCTCCATTTGATGTATTGAGTAAAACAAAAACGAGTGGTTCACGAGAATGTGAATTCAGGCATTCATAGCGGGTCTCTATTCTACCTATAAGGGTTTGAAATTGACCCAAGATGGTGATGGTCCTGGGAAATGG
>JAJZYX010000007.1 GCA_021797855.1 Thermoplasmata archaeon | reverse complement strand
AATTAATCACAAGAGATGTTTGATTTGTCGAATTACTCAAGGGGGGACCGTTCTGGATATGTGCATTCATGACCAAATGCGTTTCTCCCTGGTGATTTGGATTTTTATCGAAGTTTTGTGAAACAAAGAAAGCACCGGTGGAAGAAACGACAACCAACGCTATTATAATTGCAATTGCGGGCTTGTAACTCATAATTTCAATTCGCTTAAACACTTGAGCGATACCTCAATACTTATATTTTATTGTGCAATTTTGGAATTGCATGTTTTGGCCTCTACAATACAAAGATGCCTCACAAGGCTAACTGGCCTTCGCAACCCACTTAATGTTCCAATTCTACGTATGACACTATTATTATTTTGTTTGGAACAATATGACTACCGTCCTTTAAGACCTTAATTGAAGTTTCAATTGCTTCCCCGCACGAACGGCGTTGCCGCCCAAAGGTGTGTTCTCGGAATCTTCCTTCATATTTCCAATACACCAACAGAAATTACAATTTACCGAAAGACTCCATAAGAACTGTCAGGGCTGTATGTGTACAAAGAAACGATCCGGGTAATCATAACCTACCTACTCGGTTAAAAATATGATTGACTGATAAAACACACCTGTAGCGATCTGGTCACCTTAAATATAGGAAACTGGAATGTTAAAACGTTTTCAAATATGTGGTATTTCATGGGACTAAAAATGATACGGGCTTGTCGGGATTTGAACCCGAATCAGGAGCTCCGGAGGCTCCTGTGCTATCCAGACTACACCACAAGCCCTTAGAGCACTTGCGTAAAAGACTTTACTATTAAAAGGATGAGGGTGTTATGAGCACTGATCTAAATTCCCTAAGGAAGGATATCCTGAGGGACTTGGAATTGAATTCGGTGAATTCTGGCGTCTACTCGAACGGATGGGTCGCCAAACCCTCAGGCAAGAGAGTCACTTCGATAAGTCCAATTGACGGGAGGGCAATTGCAACTGTAATTACGGGCTCAAAGAAGGATTATGAACGTGTGGTGGGAAGATCTGAGGCAGCCTATGAGGAATGGGTTGCCCTAACACCGCCACAGAGGGGGGAGCTCATCAGGTTGATCGGAAACGAGCTTAGAATCCAGAAAAGCAAGCTCGGGAGAATAGTTTCCCTGGAGACGGGCAAGACTAAGGTGGAAGGGGAGGGGGAGATACAGGAAATGATAGATATCGCAGACTTCGCAGTCGGCCTGTCAAGACAGCTTCATGGGCTTCAGATGGCAAGTGAGAGGTTTGAACACAGGATGTACGAACAATACTTGCCTCTTGGGGTCATTGGGGTAATAACGTCATTTAATTTCCCGTCCTCCGTCTGGTCATGGAACTCTTTCATCGCTGCAGTAGTGGGTGATACGGTAATATGGAAGCCATCTTCTAAGGCCCTACTTACGGCTATATCAGTGATGAAGATAATTACCAAGGTGGTAAAGGAATATAATTATCCCGAAATATTCAGCTTAATAACAGGCGGAGGTTTTGAAATAGGGAACCTGTTATCCGCTGATCCAAGAGTTAAGCTGATCTCATTCACAGGCTCCGTTAAATCGGGGAGGATCGTATCTGAGACCGTAGCCAGAAGGTTCGGGAAAACCATTCTTGAACTCGGGGGGAACAACGGATCAATTGTCACATCCAAAGCAAATATAGAACTGTCGCTCAAAGGAGTAGCCTTCGGGGCCTTGGCAACTGCTGGGCAGAGATGCACAACCACAAGGAGATTGATCGTCGATGAAGGGATTTACAATAAGTTCTTGCCAAGGCTTAAGGATATATACAGGAAGGTGAAGGTTGGAAATCCGTTGGAAGAAGGTGTTCTGGTTGGCCCACTGATAGACGGAGACGCTGTTTCCAATTTCCTGGGTGCTATTGAGAGGGCAAAGAAGGAGGGAGGTAAAGTTCTAGTCGGAGGCAAGGCTGTTAAAGTGAAAGGCCTGGAAGGAGGATTCTATGTAGAACCCACGATAATAGAGATGCCAAAGGTGACCCCAATTACATGCGAGGAAACTTTTGCGCCAATCCTGTACGTTTTCAAGTATAGAACCCTTGAAGAGGCAATCAAGATACACAATTCGGTGCCCCAGGGACTCTCCTCTAGCATCTTTACTACGGACTTGAGGGAGGAGGAGAGATTCCTCTCAGCGCTGGGAAGTGACTGTGGACTGGCAAACGTAAACACGGCGACTGCTGGTGCTGAAATCGGTGGTGCGTTCGGCGGGGAGAAGGATACCGGTGGCGGAAGGGAGAGCGGAAGCGATGCATGGAAGAACTATACCAGGAGGCAGACGGTGACTATAAACTGGGGTAAGGACATACCGCTTGCCCAGGGGGTAAGATTTGAAGTATAATCTCTCTTTATTTCTCCCACTTCAGGTCGTTGGAAGCGCAGAATTAAAATGGGGAGGTAATAGATGGTAGTGGGAAGAATCCAGAGGGAACCAATTGAGGTTGAGCCTTTCCTCAAATCATACGATATGGGAGTGGGATCAATCATCACGTTCCAGGGAATAGTAAGAAAGACCGAATCCTCCCGGGAACTGGAATACCTATTTTACGAGGCCGAGGAGAAGCTGGCCACTGAAGAGCTTACCAGGCTATTAACTGAAGCCAAGGAGAAGTTCAATCTTATAGATGCTCTAGCTGTTCACAGGATCGGGATAGTCAATCCTGGCGAAATCTCACTACTAGTTGTTGTAAATTCCGGCCACAGGAACGAAGGCTTCAAGGCGTGCAGTTTCATTGTCGATGCAATAAAGGAGCGACTTCCTATTTGGAAGAAGGACCACTTCGTAGATGGGGAGGAGACGTGGCACTGACTTATTTTGCGTTCTGCACTTCACAAAGTTTTGATATATGAATCTGTTAAAGTTTCCAATGCTTCATGACTATTTCGGAAGACCTCTGAATAGTCTCAGGATTCAGGTCAACGCTTCCTGCAACTTCAAATGTTTCTTCTGCCACATGGAAGGGACGGATGAAAACGCCGTGACCCTAACCCCCGAGGAAATTGAGAGGGTGATTGAAGTGGCTGCGAGAAACGGGGTCAACAGAATAAAATTTACAGGAGGGGAACCGCTCATGCGTAAGGACCTTGAAGACATAATCGCAAGGACGAGAAGACACATTGACGGTGACATTTCGCTCACAACTAATGCCTATTTTTTAAAGGAAAGGGTGAAAGGTCTCAGGGATTCCGGACTCAACAGGATAAACATATCGATGCATTCCATCAGGGAGGACAAGTTTGTGGAAATCACCAAGGTTAAGGCGCTTGATGTTGTCGAGGAGGGGATAGATGCCGCCCTTGATGCAGGCCTCCATCCTGTTAAGGTGAACTTTGTCGTCCTGAAAGGAGTAAACGAGGATCAGGTGGAGGAGATGATAGATTTCACTGCCAGGAAAGGCGCGATGCTCCAGCTCATTGAATATGAGACGGACAGGAAGGGAGAAAACTCTGAAAATTACAAAAAATACCACTACGACCTACGTATAATTGAAGAGAAACTAGCAAAGAGGGCGAAGTCTGTTGAGTATAATTCCCTTCATAACAGAAAGAGGATTCACCTCCAGTCGTTGACTGGGCATTGGGGAACAGTGGAATTCGTAAGACCTCAAAGGAATGCTGATTTTTGCAATCACTGCACAAGATTAAGGGTAACGTCTAAGGGAGAATTCCAGACTTGCCTTAACAGAGGCGATCAGCTCTTCGCATTCAGGGGCAAGGATGATGCAGGAGTCCTCGATATGTTCAGGGAGGCAGTTTATGCCAGGGTTCCATACTGGAGGGAGGCCGATGAAGGTTCATATTAAGTACTACGCGAAATATGCGGATTACGCAGGCACCAGGATGGAGGACATCGAAACTGACATCATTACGCTCAGAGATCTGCTGAACATAGTGAGGGAAAGACATCCGAAACTCAAGGAAGATAGGCGCTCCCTTATTGCAATCAACGACAAGTTTGTAGGAGAAGAGGCGCAAATTTCAGACGGTGCTACGGTTTCAATTTTTCCACCGGTAAGCGGAGGATAACTTATTATTCGTTCTTCAATAACATTCCATGCAGATGGAAAGGTATCTCAGCCAGGTTGCTGTCAAGGAGATATTTCCTTCCGGGCAGAGGATAATAGAGGAATCGTCAATAGCTGTCATAGGGATGGGAGGTACCGGGTCGTCAATAGCTGAAATGTTTGTTAGGATGGGAGTAGGAAAGATCACCATTGTAGATGATGATAAGATAGAACCAAGCAACCTGAACAGGCAGGCAATGTACAAGGAAGATGACATTGGACTGAAGAAGGTGGATGTTGCAAGAACTGAGTTGCTCAGAATCAACGGAGAAACCCAGGTGAACGCAATAGACAAGAGACTATCCTTCAACAATGCAGACGAGATACTCTCCCAGGTTGACCTGATAATGGACGGAACGGACAACTACGATGCAAGAAATGTTATCAATGTGGTCTCGGCCAGACTCAGGAAACCCTGGATATTCACCGCGGTAGAGGGGACATTCGGCTATGTAAAGACAATAATTCCGGGAAAAACTTCATGCCTATCGTGCTTCGGGTATCCCGACAGGGGCGAAGGGGTCGCCTGCACTATTCAGGGAGTAGTGCCAACTGCCATCAGGGCCATATCCTCCCTTGCAGTGACATCCGCGATTAAGTTTCTAATCAATAGGGAATCGCAGGGGGAGTTGGTTTATATGGATGTCTGGAAGCCGGTACTTGACATACTGCCCATACCCAGGAACGAGGAGTGCAAAGTTTGCGGAAACCTATGAATTTAGATGCGCTGAAGTCAATCTTTATCTTCTTCACGAAATAAGATCGTGGAAACAGTGTTCGTCTGGAAAACATCTATAATTTAATATTCCATCTAATTATCCGGAAACAATGGTAGATCTAAATCTTGGGCCGTACCTACAAGATCAGGTTAAGCAGGCAGAGACCCTACAAAAGCAGCTGGAAACCCTCCTTGCGCAGCAATATCAGTATGAAGTGAAGGCGAGAGAGGACAAGAAAACGCTTGAATACCTAAATAAGTCCAAGGAAGACGACGAGATCTACAGGGAAGTGGGCGCAATACTAGTAAAGGTGAAGGATGTAGAATCTTTCAAAAAAGAAATCGAGGAGGATGTTGAGATCTCAGAAATGAGGCTGAAGTCCATAAAGGAGCAAGTTAATCAGCTGAACGCAAAGCTAAAGAGCATTTCTGACGAGATCAACAAGCTCTACCAGAAAGGGAATTCTAAAAATTAAGGTGCCCTATCCATAAGCATTGCGTCACCGAGGCTGTAGAAATAATATCTCTTAGATATCGCCTCCTTGTATGCGGTTTTTATCCTCTCTTCCCCGCCGAAAGCATACACAAGAGAGAGAAGGGAGCTCCTGGGGATATGGAAATTTGTTACAAGGTGTGTCAGGTTGGAATTGAACTTCCATCCAGGGTATATGAATATTCTCGTCAGTCCCTTGTATGGTATCAGTCTTCCTGGGTATGAGGATGTCTCAAGGGATCTGACCACTGTCGTTCCAACGGCCACAACTTTCCCTTTTGCCCCTTCTATCTCAGATACCACATCTCCAGGTACCTCGATTTCCTCTTCATCCACAACGTGTTTTCTGATGCAGTCGTCCTTGATCTCCTTATAAGTCCCATACCCAACCTCCAGCAGGACATACTTTACCTTCACCCCTTTCTTGATCAGTGAATCTAGGAGACTCTTGCTGAAGTGGAGACTCGCGGTTGGAGCTGCGATTGATCCTGTTGTATCCCCCACCTCATTCTGATAGTATGGGAAATCTCTTCTCTCCTTGACGTACGGTGGCAAAGGAAGGTGACCAATTCCCTCAATGAAATCCCAATCCAGATTCCCTTCTATCACCCGGAAACCTTCCTGATTGGTTGTCACCCTCACATTCTTCCCCCCAACGTAAATCTCTTCCCCTTCCCTGATCCGTCCCTTTATCAGTGCAATGAATCCTTCCTTCTCCTTCCTCAGGAAATTTATCTCCAGTTTTCCACCTGTAGTCTTCGATCCGTATACAAGGGACCTCCTTACCCTCGTCTTGTTAAGTATCAAGAGATCCCCCTTCTCCAGGATGTCCAGGATCTTCGGAAACTCCGTGTGGGTTATCCTCTCCTTTTCTAGGACCATCAGCCTGCAGTCCGTCCTCTCGTCTGGAGGAACCTGTCTTATCAACTCCCTCGGAAGATTGAAATCATAGTTTGAGAGAGAATAATCGTTCAACAGAGACCTCATCACTAAAAAGATAAAAGATTATCATCTCATTAAATGGAAGATTTGTATTTTGAAGATGGCTACCCAACTTGACTTGGGGACTGCACGAGTAAAGGTAATTATAGTCCACAAAATTATCCTCAGGGCTCGTGGTCTAGTGGTTATGACATCGCTCTCACACAGCGAAGGCCGCCGGTTCAAATCCGGCCGGGCCCATGCTGAGGAATAATTTTTTCCTCTTGATGTCAAACCCATGCTCATGTTGGGACTTTTTGATGCAAACTAAATATAGCGAGTTATTATAATAAAAGATGAACAAAGCAATTAATGTCCCCGATATACCGAAGGGAGGTCCGTATTCTCACGCTGTAGTCTCAGGAGACCATATATTTCTGTCTGGTCAGACAGGAAACGTCCCAAACAGGGTTCTGAATTTTGACCAGCAATTTGACAATGCGATGGAAAAGATAAAGAAGATACTTGATGCATCTGGTTCCAGCCTAAATGATGTTGTCAAAGTCTCTGTTTTTCTCGCCTATGGCGGGGATTTCAATAGAATGAACGACCTGTTCGGGAGGTACTTCAAGGATAATCCACCTGCCAGGACGACCGTGGTGACTGGGTTCGCTTCTGAAGGAGTTTTGGTTGAGATTGACGTTGTTGCGGCTAAAGCTACCACAAAGTAGTCGAAAAACGGTGAATTAAAACCTCACGAAAAGATGTGATGGCCTAAAAAGGGCTTTATAAATGGGATTCAATCCGCCTTCACTCCTGTCGACCCTTTTTAGGGGATTTGGAATGGAGTAAACCCCTTAGGAGACTGATGCATTTGGTCAATTTTCATATCAGGTCCTGAAACACAAGACAATTACAAGAAGAATTCACCAAGGGTGGCAACCTAACAGACCGCATCCATTCTATAAGGGTGACCATTCTTCCTTTAGGGTCTAACGAGTAGAAAATACGAGTAGAAAATTGTACCAAACGAATTATACCCCCACCCTTATGAAATGCTCATGAATAGGCCATTGGGAGTTGCATTCCTGGCTATAGCTGCGGCACTTATAGGACTGGTAGAGATGCTCCGTTCTTTCCTTTCATTCGCCTCCGTAATCATCGACTTTCTGTTTGGAATTCATTTCCCTGGTGGGACAGCTTTCCCCCTTAGGCTATTGATTGGCATGGTATGGCTATTGACATCCTACTGGTTCTGGAAGGGAGCCAAGATTGGGTGGGCTCTCGGTATAGTAGTCGCTGTACTCGTTGCGATCCTGAATTTCCCTGTTGGCACGATGTTAGGAGGTTTGGTTATCGTTTACCTAGTGGTACCTGAAGGAGTTAGAAAGTGGTTCAGTAGACAGGGGGTATGGTAACCGCTTCCTGCGTTAGTGAGGCGACCAGGACTCCCATGCCTTCGTTGTTATTTTCACCCTTACTTTCTGTGGGCAAACAGATATACACCAATCCCGAAGATCAAGAATAGAGGGATCAGCCATAGATCTGATAAAGCCGTAATGGCCTCGACAAACCAGAAAGCTGAGAACGAAAGGAGCAGGGCGGATACAACCACCTTCATATTCGCTTGTTTTATCTTTCTGACCTGCGTTTTCAATACGACAGTTCCGGCCACTACTATCAAGAGTCCAACCACCATTCCGTATATAGTGGAATAAAAACCATTGGGAATTAGGGCAACGAGCACTATCGCGGCCTCGAACGCTTCAACCAGACCAACGGAGAACGCGGTATAGAAAACACCCTTCTCTATGCTCTCTTCATTCGTGAACCCGGTATTCCTAGCCCTTACAACTGCCCTTCTAGCACTCCTTGCGAGCCTAAGACCGAAATATAGGAGGAGTACTGCTGCTATTATTCTCACGAAGAGTATTGGTAACCTTGCAATCTGCTGGCCAACTGCGAAGGTTATTACAAAAACGATAAGAATCCCAAATGCAACGTAAAGGAATGTCTTGTTCCCCCCTTCTGCGGAGATGGCAAGACCGACTGCTGAGGCTTCGGAAATTTCCAGGAGTGTGATTCCCATTGCAGCGAGAAATATTCCGGGTTCAAGAAGCACCATTAATCGGCATCAACTGACAATATTTATTAATTTACCAGCCTTACCGCAAATGGAATAGAAGATAAGATGAAGAGTGGAACTGTAGGCTACATCGAGCTGGTCATAACCTCAATAATATGGGGGGTCACTTACGTCCTAATGAAGTTCTCCCTTTCGTTTCTGAATCCCCAGCAGATAGCCTTTTCTAGGTTTCTTATTGCAGCGATCCTTTTCGTTCCTCTCCTTATAATAGTTCGCGAAAAGTACACCAGAAGGGAGATACTGACTATCCTGGTCCTGGCTTTGACTGGCGTACTGCTATACCAACTGCTCTTCATTTGGGGAGAGCAGGGAATGACCGCAGGGAACGCAAGCTTCGTCGTTTCCTTCGAGCCGATATTCATTGCAATTCTGGGCATTTCAATGAAGAGGGACAGCCTACGCTGGGCAATCGTCGCTGGGCTCACAATTTCCACAATTGGAATGGCAATCCTTCTCAAGCCGACCTCCCTTCCGCCTTCAGAATTCTTCTCCGCCATACTGGTACTCCTGAGCGCCTTGTCGTGGGCCATATTTACGATTGTAGGAAAGGACCTCCTAGGGAAACATAATCCGCTGAACGTAACCGGTTATGTTTCAATATTTGGCCTTATAATGCTATTACCGTTTGTAAATGGAGGAATTATCCCATTGTTCCACATCAGAAATCTTTACCTCATAGTATCCCTCTTATTTATAGGAATTTTCGCAACATTCGTAGGATATCTACTATGGTTTGACGGCCTCAAGAAGGTGAAGCCGGTCACTGCAGGGACTACACTGTACATTACCCCATTCGTTACTGTAATATTTGCATCAGTGCTGATTTCTGAGCCCATGACCTTTACAACAATTTTTGGAGGCTCCGTTATCCTTGGAGGGTTGGGTGTGGCAGGTATCAAGAGAAGACGCTAGGTGAGTCTTTAAAGTCAGCGGGAATATTTGACACTCTCCCAAGGGGAATTTACGGAGTTTTTAGTCCATTACCAGTGAGTACCAAAACGTTCTCCCCTTCGAATCGTCCCTTCCTTAGAGCCGCAAGAACCGTCGCTGAGCTGTACTCTACGTACATCCCGAGTAACGCGAGTTTTGACCTTGCCTCCACAATTTCATTCTCACCTACCGTTACGCACCTTCCGTATTTTTTGAGGGCTTGAACCATAAGGGATAGCAATGGTGGCTCCTTTGAGACCAACGCATCTGCAACTGAAATCATAGTGTTCTCCTTATCGTAGCTGAAATTGTTGAGGGCTGCGCAAACAGGATAGATAGCCTCAGTTTGCACACCCACAATTTCCGGTACCTCATCTGCTTCACCTGATTCTACCAGATGTTCAAGGCCGGAAATGAGACCAAGCAAGAGGGTTCCTGCTGATACGGGTACAAATATCCTGTCCGGGATCTTATGGTCCAGCTGCCGGTAGATCTCATAGCTGAGCTGCCTGATCCCATCCCTGAATTCTGGGTTGAGTACGTGACTGGCGTAGTAACCATGGTGTCTCTCAGCTTCCTTCGCGACCATGTTCCTAGTTCCGCTAACCTTGTGGATGCTTGCTCCGTAAGCCGTTATCTGGCTTATCTTGCCTGGTTTCGTTGATTCAGGCACGAAAATGTTGACATTAAACCCAGCTGAGATTCCATAGGCGCTTATCGAGGCGCCTGCATTCCCTGAGGAGTCCTCATTTATCTCATAACCCCTGGGAAGGACAGAAGCAAGACTTGAAATTAGGGCCTTACTCCCCCTGTCTTTGTAGGAGTACGTCGGCTGGAAATAATCTAGCTTGAACTTGATGCCACTTGCCTCGACAAGGGGAGTAACTACTTCACCGAGACTCACCTCCTTCTCAACGTAAGGGAAGTTTGATCTATAGTCCCCTTCCCGATACCTGAAATCAATCTTGGAAACAAATATGCCTCCGCAGTCACACGTTGGTTTCCCTGTAAATTTGGTCCTTTCATTCCCGCAAGATGAGCAAACAGCCCTTAGCATCCTACGGTCATTGCTTTCAATCTTATAATAAGCCTCCCATTTTATACTCGGGATAGAGTTACTAAAATTTATAGAAATCTACATTCGATGATACACCTCAAATTCGCATTTCTGCGAAATTAATCCATCTACATATGTCTAATCACCCCTGTGAACAGAATATCACCCCGAGAGTTGACAATCTAAACGTATTTTCATTCTTATTGATCAATGATTAATAAAGGAGTTCCACCCAATGACGAACTTTCACCCGGTATTGATCAGTCTGCTATAGATTTCTAAGTTTTGGCTCCCAAGTGGAGTGGCCACAACTATTATAAATTCAACCCTGTCACTCCACGGATTTGGCCGAGTTCGTTGGGTTCTTCGCAATTAATATATTCGAGATTTCCTTGAGTTAAAGTGTGAGAATTGCTCAGACAGAAGATTTCCCAAATTCATTCTATGCACTCATTGAGATATCCATGGGAAGTAACTGCAAATATGAATACAACGAAGAATTAGATAGCATCATTTTGGATAGAGTCTTGTTTACTCCAATGAAGTACCCAGCTAATTATGGAATGATTCTCTTGACTGAGGCAAGAGATGGAGATCCTCTCGACGTCCTGCTGATCTCCTCAGCAGTTATTCAACCAGGAATAATAGTTAAATGTAGGGCCGTTGGAATCGCAGAGATGAGAGATGAGGAGGGCCCAGATGACAAGATAGTGGCAGTTCCTGTTGATAGAGTGGATCCCAACTCTGAAACAATAAGGGACATTGGGGACGTGCCTCAATTTCAAAAGAATATATTCAAGCATTTCTTTGAACACTACAAAGAGTTAGAGAGGGGGAAATTCATGGAGTTTATAGGATTCAAAGGAAGAAAGGAAGCACTCGAGCTAATTCAACAATCTAAGAGAGAGAAATTCTAATCAAATATGTTCTAGGATTTCGAATCAAAGTATTTTAATTAAAAACTCGCTACGTCCAATTAGTTCTTGATAACCTTCTTATGCATTTCAGCTAATCGTCAGCAATGATTTTTCTTGAGCTACCCCAGAGTAATGAAGCCCGACGGATAGTTGCGTCTGAATTACCTCTACTTGTCATGAGGCATTATCATCTCAGATAATACAACATTATTTCATAATATGACAGGCTTCATCTTCTCTAGTTCCATTTCCCCTTAGATTAAGCGGCTGCAGTTCTGCTCATGACCATGAAAGGAAAAAGACTACGAGAAAACGCAGGACTGCAGAGCATCGATAACATACCGTAAGTCCTAATAGTAACAATAGTCCATCGCTGTTAATAGGTAAAAACGCATATTCTTGGATTTCTACGCAGGCATCATCTTTTACGCTTAAAAGCCAAACGATGCCTTCCTTCATCCTCCCGCGCAAAAAAGGTTTTCAGATTTCCTCAAGTCTGCAAAGATACGTTACCCTCGGTAGGTGAGTACAAGAATATTTAGCAGTAAAAGAAAATTATTCTTCTAATTACAAGATACTGTGAAATATTTTTTCCGCTAAAAGGCTGCATATGAAATAGTGAAGGCTTTTTATTCTCCAAAGGTGTTATTGTATCGAATATCATGAAAAATTATAACCTTTTTATCAACAATGAATGGGTAAAATCTTACAAGGAGGAGGAAGATAAGGTTATAAATCCAGCTACTGAAGAAACTATTGCAACAATTCAAAAGGGTACCAAAGAAGATGCGCGGGCAGCCATAGATGCGGCCAGAACAGCGTTTGATGTCGGAGAATGGCCAAAACTTCCACCAGCATCTAGAGCAGAATTCATATTAAAGCTTGCTAAGATACTTGAAGAGAGTTTGCTAAAATATGGGGAGATTGAGTTACAAAATACCGGGAAACCCGTGAAACAAGTAGTCGATTACGATGTAGCTTACACGCTCGATAATCTGAAGTTCTTTGCGGGTGCATCAAGA
Organism: Thermoplasmata archaeon; assembly: GCA_021797855.1. Lineage (GTDB taxonomy): Archaea > Thermoplasmatota > Thermoplasmata > Thermoplasmatales. The sequence goes on along the minus strand of JAJZYX010000007.1, from coordinate 37,257 downwards.
GTATTAGACGGAGTTGCCACAAAGGAGTATGTACCTGATGGAACAAGTATGATTAGAAGAGAGCCCGTTGGTGTTGTAGCTGCTATTACTCCCTGGAATTACCCGTTGATGATGGTCGGCTGGAGGGCGATACCAGCACTTGCATCAGGAAACACCGTTGTTGTAAAACCAGCTTCCTATACTCCTCTATCAACACTGGAGCTTGCAGAAGCGATAAGAAAGGTTGGTCTTCCTAAAGGGGTATTCAATGTAGTTACTGGATCCGGGTCGGTGGTGGGGGAAGAACTTGCGAAGAGCGACAAGGTTGATATGGTCGCATTCACGGGATCGAATGAGGTGGGTAAGAAGATATCGAAAGTTGCTTCTGAATCGGTGAAGAGACTTTCCCTGGAACTAGGTGGAAAGGCACCATTTATCGTCTTTGATGATGCAGATATTGAAGCTGCAACCGAAGGGGCAATCATAGGAGCATTCATAAATAACGGTCAGGATTGCTCCGCGGCTACTAGGATTTATGTGCAAGGAGGGATTTTTGAAAGATTCAAGAATCTTCTCATTGAAAAGATAAAGAAGATTAGGGTGGGAAACCCAACAGACCCAAAAACCGATCTTGGGCCGCTAATATCCAGAGATCAGCTGACAAGGGTTAAGCAGTATGTTGAAATCGGAAAAAAAGAGGGCGAGGTGCTATATGAGGGTGAGAACAAGGAGTTCAACTCTGGCTTTTTCATAAAACCTATTCTTATTTCAACAGAGAACAATAAGGCCAGGATCGTTCAAGAAGAGATATTTGGACCAGTCCCGGTCATTTTAAAGTTTAGTACCTACGAAGAGGTTATAGAAAAGGCAAATGACGTTACATACGGGCTGGGGTCGTCCGTCTGGACGAAGAATGTTAGACTGGCGATGATGGCCGCGAGGGATCTAAGATTCGGAACTGTTTGGGTGAACGACCACGCTCCGATACCCTCAGAAATGCCTTGGTCTCCTATGAAAAAATCTGGATATGGTGCATCCACGTCCAGATATTCGCTTGAAGAATTTACTACTCTCAAGCACGTGTACGTTGACCTTACCGGTCAAGTAAGGAAAGGCTGGTACTATCAGATTTATGGTGACCGACCTTAGATGCAAAATCAGAATCTGAACCAAAGCATGCTCTCTCCGGATGTATGAACAAGAAAGCCTTGATTCTTCAGGGAAGAAAGGGTATCAGCAGTAAATGTCAACGGCTATTCTGTTGGTTCACCATGCAACGTCATATTTGAAAGAATCCTGATAAAAATTCTAAAATCTTTTCAGTAAATATGTGCAATTCAAAATCTCAGACATTGGGTAACTTGAAGTTTTGATTAGACCGTTGACAAGAATTATTTTGCAAGGCGTATTTTACAGTACCCGCGAAAATTTGTAATTTGATTATTCGTATAGTCTTTTAAATAATTGTTATCTTCTATGAGTGTGAAGCTACGCCAACAGTCTGCTATACATCTTCCTCTTGATGTTTACAGTCGTTTCAAGATAGTGATGAAAAATTAATACAAATATTGGATTTAGCAATTCACAATCTTATATTGATGCTGCCCATACCTGAGGTATGGTCGTCAAGCCGCATCATCATAATTCACCTGAATGCTGTGCCCTATCTGTATTCATCATAGCAAACATAACATTAAGATTCAGATCATGCCTCAGCGGGAATATGAGAAGTAAATGTCAAATTCGAGAAATGTATCGTTGTTCGTATGGTCATGACAAATAAGAGGATGAGCACTTACGGATATCCAGCGGTCATTCATAAGGAGGAATGAACACGTCTAGACTGCCACTCTCCGGAATTACAGTTTTAGACGCATCCAGAGTCTTGGCTGGCCCATTTTGTACTATGCTGCTTTCAGATTTGGGAGCCCGGGTGATCAAGATAGAAGATCCTTGGAGCGGTGACGAAACTAGAAAATATCAGCCGATGATAGGAAACGAAAGTTCTTACTTCCTATCCGTTAATAGAAATAAAGAATCAGTATTCCTGGATCTTACAGAAAAGAATGCGAGAGAGAAGCTACTGTCTCTGGTCAAGAAGTCTGATGTTTTTGTTCATAATTTCCTACCTCGCGTTGAAAAGAAACTTGGAGTTACATTTAAGGAAATAAAGGGAGCAAACGAAAGAATTTTGTATGTCACCATTTCAACATATGGAAGAAAAAGCAGGAGGTCAAATCTTCCAGGATACGACATCCTCATGCAAGGCGAATCTGGCCTATTAAGTGTCACGGGGAAAGATGAAGACACTCTAGCTAGGGTTGGAAATTCCACTGTAGACATTTATGCAGGGTACTCATGCGCTACTGCGATCCTTTCGTACCTATTTTACAATTCAACCTTAAAAAGAAAGAGGAGTTTTAGACTTGATATCCCTCTCATTGGGAGCGCAATCTATTCTATGCCTTATCTCTTGGGGTCATTCGCAGCAACAGGTAAAGATCCTGTCCCCCTGGGAATTGCACATCCGGGAATAGTGCCATACCAGGCCTTTGATACGAAGGACGGGAAAATCATAATTGCAATAGCAAATAACAACCACTGGGAAAAATTCTGCAGGGCGATTCATAGGGACGGTCTTTTGATAGACAAAAGATTCAGGTCTAACGAAGAAAGAGTAATGAACAGAAAAACACTAATTCCTTTACTAGCAAAAATAATGAAGGGAAAACGCACGAAAGAGTGGTTAACACTATTCAGAAGGAAATCGATACCTGCTGCCCCGATTAACAAAATTTCTGACATACTTAGGGACCACGAGCTAGCTAAATTCATAGATAAGCAAAATGTTCGGTCGAAGAATATGCTCTTTTCTAAGTTACCTATAACAGAGAACAACAGAATGATCTATTCATACCGAAAGGACCCTCCGGTATTTGCAGATCAAAATAAGGTAGACAAAGATTCTATTTAGAGGCGAATGGAAAATTCTCTGAAAGCTACTAATTGCAAAAGAATTGGAATTTGCCGCTGGGATGATCATGAGCGAACGGAGCATACAAGAACCCCCAGGTCGTCCGTAAGGCCCTGGAAGATTATAACTTCTATAGTAGCGCCAACAGGTAAGCCGATCTTAATCAAATTTATGTAAAAGAGTAGCATTTAATTTTCAAATCTCTTCTGATTTGATTGTAACTGCTTTATCTGTTGACCATCTGAACAAGAAACTGTTGATAAGAAATAAACTACCCGGGCTGTGTCTGTGCTTTAACAACAGAGGCGATAATTTCCTGCACAAATCTTGCAGCTAATATTGCAGTATTTCCGTTATCATATGGCGGATCCAGTTCCACTATATCTGCACCAACCATCCTCTTCCCAATCAAATGAATTATTTCCTTGACTTGAAAAGGATCGATCCCGAACGGCTCAGGGGTTGAAACGCCTGGAGCAAATGCAGGGTCCATTACATCTAAATCAAGAGAAAGATATACTTTCCGACTTCTTATTTTTCTGAGAAACTCTTGTAGCGTCGCCCTCACTCCTTTTTCTCTGACTTGATCGGTCGTATAATACGCATATTTCTTAAACAAAGGATCACTGTCTTCCTCGAAGGAAACCGATCTAATTCCGATAGCACCTGCTCTTTCTATCCCAATTTTCTCTACCATCCTCTTAGCAACTGAGCCATGACTTAACTTCTGGTCAAGCAATTTATCCCTGAAATCCGGATGGGCATCCAGAAACAGTACGGCTACATCTTTCTTCTTAATTGCGTCACCAACCCCAATAGTTACTGAATGCTCACCACCAAGCATTATTGGGAATTTGTTCTCTGTAATTATCTTGTTCACCATTTCAGAAACGTTATCTACCATTACTTTAGGAAGTACTGTGGACCCAAGGTCTCCGATATCGTGAACCTTTGCTTCTTTAATGTTTACATTGTTACCATAAATAAATCTCTCAAGAGTTGCAGAGGCTTCCCTTATGCGATTTGGAGCAAACCTCTGCCCTGATCTAAAAGACGTTGTTGAGTCGAACGGTACCCCAAATATCACAAATTTTGCCGATAAAAAATCTGCAGAAGAACCCGCAAATTTTAATGTTCCGGCCATTCTTTGGTATTCCTGCATCTATAAAAATCAATATTATGAATGCATAAGGAGACTATTTGAACGAAAAAAATTCTTCATTCTTCAGGACGACAGAATTTTTTTTCCTGAATGCTTGCAATAGAGTCCAAAAAGAAATGTTTAAGTATGATTCGAAAGTATAATTTTTTGATGTCCCAACATGAGGAAGTTAAGGTATTTGTAAGAGACGCAACAGGACTTGTAAGAAACGTAAGCGGGGGCTCTTCTTTCTTTGCAACTTTTGCCCTGGTAACAGGCGGGGTTCCAATATTTCTGATATCCCTTCTGTTCCTTACGCCTGGTGCCAATATGTATGCTGCACTAGCTATAATGTTTATCCCGAGTGCCGCCCTTGGAGCGGTCTATACGATTTTTGGCATTTCTATGCCTCGGTCTGGGGGAGACTACGTATTTGTAAGTAGGGGGTTGAACTCAGTCCTCGGTTTCCTCAACTCTTTCGGCCTATTTTTCGCTTACGTCTTCAGTCTGGGGATATATTCCCTTTTTGCAGCCCAATATCTGGCATATGCAATATACACCTACGGCTTCATGTACAGCAATGGTGCTTTGGTGAATATAGCATCGACAATGCTTTCTTTGAATGTAGAGGTTGTATCAGCGATCATTGTTATCCTGGTATTTCTTTTACTGCTCACATTTGTCTCCACCAGGACAGCCTTCAGGGTGATTTACATAACAGGTATTCTCGAAGTCATTTCTACTGTAATACTCTTTGGGATAACTGCAACAATCTCTCATTCTACCTTTGTTTCTGCATTCGATAAATTTGGAGGAGCTGGAGCCTATTCGGGAGTAATATCTACAGCTTTGTCAAATGGTCTGTTATATAATACTCATTTATCCAGCACTCTTCTGGCACTTCCTATTGCTTGGTATGCCTTTACTTGGTACACCCTCCCAGCCAACTGGTCTGGTGAAATGAAACAAGTAAGAAAGTCACTGCCGATTGCAATAATATATGCACTTGCTTTCATACTGGTGTTCTACCTTGCGTTTTACTTCACAACTTTTCACGCGTTTGGTCAGCTTTTCATGACAGCGTGGTCATTTAATTATGTGAACGGACTATCGCTTCCGTTTTCATTTATAGGAACCTATACTCCCTTCTTCGTCTCTCTCGTCTACGATAACCCTATCATACCGATATTAGGGGTTCTTGTATTCTGGCTTCCTGATGTACTCTTTTTTGTGCCGACGATGATAGGTGCCTCCAGGTATCTATTTGGCTGGTCGTTTGACCGGGCAATGCCGGAGGTTTTCAGCAAGGTTTCACTTAGAACAAAGACGCCCTTTGTTACTACTATTACTGTTGGGGTAATAGGGATTATAGGTGTTCTCGCATATGCTTACATCCCGTCTGCTGCCATCATAGACATCATCCCAATATTTGATTTCGGCTTCATAATTCCTGCTATTACTGCGATTCTGGTTCCATTTTGGAGGAAGGACCTCTATAACAATTCATTTGTAATAAAGAGAAAGATCGCAGGGGTTCCACTGATTACCTGGCTGGGGATAATCGCACTCGCCGGAATCATATACGGTATAATCGGTCTGTGGAACTCTTACTTAATGCCCATAAATGCAACAACAGGAATTTCACTAGGGTTGGTTTACATTGCAGCAGCGATCATATTCGTAACTATGTACTTCGTAAATAGAAGGAAGGGGATTAACATAACACACGCATATAAAGAAATCCCGCCGGAGTAACACCTGTTGGGCATGAATTAGAGAGACTGAGTAAAATTTATTATCACATTTTCTTTTGTTTCTTAATGTTTGAAAGGAAAGAGAAGAAAAAACCTTCCCTTAGGATTCTTTTTGCATCTGATTTTCATGGATCAAATGTTGTCTTTAGAAAATTTCTGAATGCTGCGAAAATGTACGACGCTGATGCACTCATTTTTGGAGGAGATATCACAGGAAAGGCAATAATTCCTATCGTGAGAAGGTCTGACGGAACATACCTAACAAATCATTTTGGGCAGCAAAAGACCTTAACAACGGAAGAAGAGTTGTCCTCATTTATAAAGATTCAGGGTAACACGGGCTACTATCCAATGATAATGGACCCTTCAGAATATGAAGAAATTTCAGCTAACAAAGAGAAAAAAACGGAATTATTCCGACGGCTCATGTTTGATCGTGTGAGAGAGTGGATTTCTCTTGCCAATGAAAGACTCAGGTCTACAGGGACCAAATTATATATCGAGGCCGGTAATGACGATTTCGAGGGAATTGAAAGCCTTTTTGACTCCGACGTATCGACGAATATTGGAGAGAAGATTACTGAATTAGACGGTTATAAAATTCTAGGGATTTCAAAGGCAAATATGACGCCCTGGCACGCTCCCAGGGACGTGGAAGAGGACGAGTTATGGAAGCTTATAGAAAAACAAATTTCCAGTGTTGATCAGAACGACAAAGTTATAATGGCTTACCACCCTCCTCCGATAGATACTAATCTGGACCTCGCACCTAAGGTTGAGAAGGACCTTAGTTATGCAAGTTCCGGAGGACAACAAATCATGGTTCACGTCGGAAGCTCTTCTGTGAGGAAGGCAATAGAAGAGAGAAAACCGGTTCTTTCCCTGCACGGTCACATACACGAATCAAGAGGAATTGATAGAATAGGAAAAACCATATGCATCAACCCCGGAAGCGAGTACACTGAGGGCGTGCTCCACGGGGCCCTCGTGCTACTAAACGGAAACGAGGTATTAAATCAAATTCTGATAACAGGATAGTGGTTAATACGATGAATACCGAATACGCGCAAAAATGCGAAGACTGCGAGTGCATAATTAGAAATGCGAGGGAATCAAACACACATATACAACTCATAGGTGGCTGGGCGATTTTTTACCGAACTAACTATAAGTCCGTAAGTAGAACATATGACTTTCTACAGAGAAAATACGCAGATATCGATATAGTTGGAAAGGGAAAGGAGAAGAAGAAAATTTTCGAGACCCTCTCAAGATGCGGCTACGTTTCCGATGATAGGTTTAACGGGTTGTATGGCGATAGCAGACTAGTTTTCAGGAAGGGTTCTGAGGTAATAGACGTGTTTTTGGACAAATTTGAGATGTGTCACACGCTTGACTTATCAGAAACGCTAAATTATTTTGACGACGCAATAGGCTTGGGTGAATTACTTTTCACGAAACTTCAGATAGTCGAAATAAATGAAAAGGACATCAAGGATGTTATTAGGCTAATTCTATATTCCGATCTCAACGATAAAGGTGGGAGAGATTATAGCCCTAAGGAATTCTTAATGAGGCTTTGTTCTGATGACTGGGGGGTCTACAAAACAATTACCAGCAACCTCAATAAAGTGAAGGAGTATGCCAAATCCTTGCCATTCGTGAATGAGGACCTCTATCTTTTGAATTCCAAAATTGAAGAAATTACTAAAAGCATTGAGAATTCAGAGAAATCATTAAAGTGGAAAATGCGAGCAAGGATAGGAGAAAAAGTAAGATGGTATGAGCTTCCTGAAGAAAAGAAAAGATAGAAAAATTAAAGGGCTTCCTCTATCTGAAGTTGGGATGAAACGTGCTTTAAATTCTTTGACACGTCCTTGAACGCTTCTATATGCTCTAAGATATCCTGCTTGGTGTGCATTACTGAAACGGTCCATTGTTCATCCGGGCCAGGCGCTGCTGGAATTACACCGTTATCTACCATCATGTAGTAGTACCTATACCACTGGTTTACGTTGGTTGAGAGAAAATCACGCCAGTTACGTATCTGTTTCTTTGTAAAGTAAATGGAGCCACTCAAACTCCAGTCTTGAACGCCCAGCGGAACGTCATCATCCTCAATTATATCCCTGTATGCTTTGGACAATTCACTACTAAGCTTCTCAGCCTGTTTAAGGTTCCTTTCCGTAAGAATATCTTCCATGCAAACTATGCCTGCATCAATTGATAGTGGATTAGAGTTAAAAGTGCCCGCGTGAGGTGTTTTTCCCGGTCCTACTCCTTTCATTACTTCCTCAGAACCCGTTACTGCAGATATTGGGATTCCACCACCAATAGCCTTTCCTAATGTCAATAAATCAGGTCTTATCTTAAAATATTCCGAGGCTCCTCCATAGTGTTTAGAACCGGTTTTCACTTCGTCGTAAATAAGGACTGAGTTATACTCCTTTGTGAGTTCTCTCAAGGTCTGCAGGAATTCCTTCTTTGGAATGACAAGTCCCATGTTCATAGGAACCGGTTCAAGAATAACTCCTGCGATTTCATTTCCTTGGTGCCTAAACGTTTCAACGAGAGCTTCAACATCGTTGAAAGGCAGAACTACTGTATCTTCTAGAACGGACCGTACAACTCCGGTTCCCGAGAGAACCTTGTTAGGAAGTTTCGGATCTCCTGCCTTCTCAGAGGATGGCTTCGTGCTGACCAGTAAAGAATCGTGCGAACCGTGATAACACCCCTCGAATTTTATGATCTTATTTCTTCCTGTGAATGAACGAGCAAACCTGATTGCTGCCTGAGTAGCCTCTCCTCCAGTTGTTGAAAACCTAACCTTATCCGTCCTGAACCTACTCGTTATAAGCTTGGCTAATTTATACGAATTATAATACTCGAAGCCAAGTATTGTTCCATTCTCTAATCTCTCCTTCAACTTGTTGATTAGAAGTGGGTTTGAATGCCCGGTCGAGAGAACACCGAATGCCATATTGAAGTCTAAGTAACTGTTTCCGTCAACGTCTGTAATTCTGGAACCCCTTCCACTTTTAAAATACATAGGATACGGGTCCAGCGCTCTGTAATTGCTATGCACCCCATACGGCGTATATTTCAGGCTCTTACTCCAAATCTCTTTTGACTTTTCCGTTTTATGTCTAATCGGGAAATAAAATTCTTTTTCATCCACTATAACATCCCCTATCGTTTCTTTAACCTGTGAATGCATTTAGTAATTTCGGTTTGTCGTCATAACACCCTCATAGGAGAATTTTTTTGTTTTATAGAGGTCTGGAGAAGAATATTCTTCTTTAAGTTCCGAAACCGGCATACTACTATGGCAATACATTGGGCGCGTTCCAAAACGACAATCTGATGAAGAAGGTGAAGAGGAAAACTCACAAGGGATTTCCTTGCTTACTTCAACTTTTATTCATGCGCATGTAGAACTTCCACCTTATACGATACGGGCCCGCCGGGATTTGAACCCGGGTCGTCGGCTCCGAAGGCCAAAAGGATGATCCAAACTACCCCACGGGCCCGAAACTAAATCAAACATGAGTTATAAAAGGTGTGCAGTAAATGGGAATCAATGGTTCATGTGGCAGTGAAAATAACAATCAGTTAGTTTTTTATCATTATAGATATAAGGTGCGTAGCGAGCGTGGTGTAGCCTGGTAACACGTGAGCTTGCCAAGCTCATGCCTCGGGTTCAAATCCCGGCGCTCGCATCATATCAGCTGAGTAATATCCGGGACTAAATCTCGTGGTGGCTCTTTTACTCATTCCCCTAATTTGGCCTTTGAGCCTTTCATATCCGTCAGATATGCAACTCTTTCTGAGGTGCTTGGATGACTCAGGTTCCAGTGTCTTGGGAAGTTTATGGGTGAATGATTCAGCCTTGAAATTTTAAGGAGGGATTCGGCAAGCAGAACCGGGTCGGTGAACTTCGCGGCAACAATGTCTGCTTCCCGCTCGAACCTTCTCTGCAGGTAAGGGAGAATAGCATAACCCGGCATAAAGATTGAGAGAACAATAGACGCAACAAGCCCGAGTTTTACTCCCAGCCCCATGGTGAAAACAATAAGGGAGAAAGCTGAGTTGCCTATTAAAAGAAGGGCAATTCCTACAACGATGAGCGTCTTCTTCAGATGCTTCATCTTTGCATGCGCAATTTCATGCGCCAGGATTGCGACGTCCTCTTCCTCTGTCAGATTTTCCAGCAGGTAGTTGGTTACGAATACGTAGTAATGAAGTAGTCCCGCCTGAAATGCGTTGGCAATCTTGGCCTTACTCCAGTCTACCACCTTGAACCCCGAGATGTCTATGCCCATCTTCCCAGCTATTCCCATGGCCTCTTCGACCACCTTCTTGTTCTCGATGTCCTTTGACATTCTTTTCCATACCCTCACCCTGACGTTCGCAACTGTCGAGCCCATCGTGACAAGGAGTATAGCATTGAGGAATAGCAGCACCGGGAACGTCCTTCCATAAGAAAGGATTATTGCGATAGACATCAACCAGAATGGCATCGCGATGACAAGATAGTAAAGGGAATTCCTGAAGTATATAAGGGGACTGGTTTCAACCTTCCTGTAGTTCACATCGAGGACGTAAGTCAATATTGAAGAGAACAACATCATGGGGATGATGATTGCGATTTCCAGAAGTAAGTCGGAAATGAAATTCTTCTGGTCGGTAGTGAAATAAAAGGCCAGGGCAACTACAAGAATGGAAAGCGTTGTAACGCCCCTTACTGCTGCCTTCCTCTTAAAGAATTTGACGTTCGACCCTTCCTCCCCGTCTTGCATTGTGCCCGTGAGGTTCAGCGAAAATACAACTTAAACCTTTCATTTCTCCCTGAGAGACAAACGTTGAAAGAAAGTGGGATGCTACTGAATGTATGGTGCATAGATTGAAGGGTAGGTCTCAACCAGGTACAGATTGACTTCCAGAACATTGACATATTCCGTACCGAAGAAGAAGAGGGTATACTGACGGTACTTCTGCAGCGATTCGTTCAAGAATGATTCCGGAATTCCTGTGGCATTGTGAATCCTCGGGACCTGGCTGATGGCAGAGCTCATGGTTATGTCTGGGTCTACCCCTGAGGCAGAGTCATTCCTCGGATGGAAGAAGACAGGGAGGCTGAAGTCCTGGGTAAGCAACTCAGAACCTATGGGTCTTCCGTCGTAGTATACCTGCGACCCGTTCGCCTGCCACGGCATTGCCACTTCCCCTATGCCTGTCATCACTATGGGAAATACCAGTCCACATATTACAAGGGATATCAGCGTCATCCTTATCGCGGGAGAGATCTTGGCACCTGCTCTCATACGGTCACCCCGAGGACGGCTATAAGGACCGCTATGAGCTTTATGGCTATGAACGGAAGAATTATGCCCCCTAATCCGTAGACCGTGACGTTCCTTAGGAATATGCGCATTGTGCTGGTGGGCTTGAATACAGTCCCTCTGAGCGCCAGTGGAATGAGAGCGGGTATTATTATTGCGTTGTATATGAGGGCTGAAATGACAGCAATGTGAGGGGTAAGGTGCAGGAGGTTGAGAGCCCCAAGTTCCGGGAGAGCAGCAAACATTATGGGGACAATCACGAAATACTTAGCAATGTCGTTTGCAATGCTGAACGTCGTCACTGTCCCCCTTGTCATAAGGATCTGCTTCCCTAGCATTACCACGTCCATTATCTTGGAAGGGTTGGATTCGAGATCGACCATATTTGCGGCCTCCTTTGCGGGCTCCGTCCCTGATGCCATCGCTAGACCGACATCTGCCGCAGAAAGCGCAGGCGCATCGTTGGTACCATCACCTATCATCGAGACTATCTTTCCTTCCTTCTGTTCCTCCTTCACAAATTCATACTTTGTCTCTGGCCTCGCCTTTGCAATGTAGTCGTCTATCCCGACATCCCTGGAAATCACCCCGGCAGTGAGCGGCTGGTCACCAGTCACCATGACAACCTCAATCCCCATATCCCTGAGAGACTTTATCTTCTCCTTCACCCCGGGCTTCACCTCGTCCTTTAGTTTCACGAACCCAAGTACCTCGCCCCCTTCAGCAACTGCCATTATAGTTGCGCCGTCCTCCGATATCTTTGTTAGGATGGAATCGAAATCCTCAGGCTTCTTCTTCACATACTCGAGAATCGCGTCCGGTGCGCCTTTCACTATCTCAAGATCCAAGGATGGGACCCCGGCCTCGAACTTGCGTCTTATCCTCTTCCTCTGAAGTATCCCCCTTCCACTCTTTGGGAGGAGGAATTCATGCGCGTCCGTCAGCCTGATGCTGCTCCTCCGCGTCGCAGCACTGAATTCCTCGAACTCAGACCTCTCTATGGTGCTGAACTCGTGAGGAACGAAACCGAGGTTGTAGGCTAGTTCCACAATGCTCTTGCCCTCTGGCGTGTCGTCGTCCCAGGATGAGAGCAGCGCTGCTTCGCCAACCTCCCTCTCTGTGTGCTTCCCTATGGGAACGAATTTCACTGCCTTCCTCATCCCTTTAGTTATGGTCCCAGTCTTGTCGAGAAGGAGTGCATCCGTATCTCCCGCAGCCTCTATTGCCTTCCCGGATTTCGCAATGATCCTCCTGACGGACATCCTGTTTATACCCGAGATCCCTATCGCCGGCAGGAGGGCCCCTATAGTTGTTGGAAGTAGGCAGACGTAGAGGGCTATAACAACGGCCAGGTCTATCCCCAGACGCAGAGTGATCCCAAGGAAGAGGAGGGCGACGATTATTATTGTGAAGATGGCAGTGAAGCCGGTGATGAGAATGGTCAGCGCCATTTCATTGGGGGTCTTTGGCCTTGAGGAAGACTCAACGAGACTTATCAGCTTGCTGACGTAGGTTTCATCAGGATTGACCGAGACCCTTGCTACAAGGCTGTCGCTGGTCACGACAGAGCCACCCAGGAGGGTAGACCCTACAGATTTCCTCACGTTTGCAGATTCCCCGGTAAGTAGGGATTCGTCAACCATAGCAATTCCCTCCATGACCTCGGAGTCTATTGGCACTCTGTCCCCATGCTCCACTAGGATTATATCGCCCTTTTTGAGCTGTTCCGCCGGAATGACCTCGTAATTCTTCCTGTTGGATGAGTTCAGCCTCTTGGCGGTCGTCTGCTCCTTCATCTTCCTGAGACTCGAGGCTGTGATGCGTATCTGCGCCTCAGCTATGGAATCCGACAGGGTGCTGAACCATACGGTGATTATCAGGATCAAGGCCACTTCCCAGTAAAATATTCTCTCCGAAGGGTTTGAAACCACGGGAATGAGACTTGGATGAACTGCCATTACGAGCACTATGAAAAACGTGAGCTCCGTTACGAACATCACAGGATTGTTTCTCAGAATGTAGGGGTTTAACCTTTTCAGTGAGTCAATGATGATGGACGGCCAGTGCAACCTGTTTTCAAATTCGCGAAGATTGTTTGAGCTCATTCATCACACCCCGAAACTCGTCCTGAATCCCTGGAGGAACTGCAGTATAGGTCCCAGTACCAGGAATGGGAAGAACGTAAGGACAGTCAGTATGAAAATGCTGACTATCAGGACGATCACAAAACTCATGCTCCCGGTCTTGAGCCCTTGGCCATACCCCCTTTTCCTTGTTGCCACCCCGTCCGCTATAGCCAGCATGAAGAGCATCGGCAGGAATCTGCCCAGCCACATAACAATCCCAGTTGAAACGTTGAAGAATACAGTGTTTGCAGCGGAGCCTAGAAAATCAGAACCGTTGTTCGCAGCGGCAGAGGTGAATTCATAGAATACTTTGGTGAATCCTATGGAATCCGCTGACAGTCCTGCACCCCTTTCAGCACCGACTGCGAAGGCCAGGACGGTTGGTATTAGGATTATGATTGGATGAGTAAGGAACGATGCCACCGCCAGCTTTACGTCCTGCCCCTCGATCTTGAATCCCAGGTATTCCGGGGTTCTCCCTGCCATGAGGCCAACAAGGAATATTGTAACAATGACGTACATAAGGAGGTACATCGCCCCCGTTCCGATTCCGCCGGGCACCGCCTGAATCAGCATCCCGAAGAATGCAGTGAGAATAACCACAGGGTTGAACGCGGAAAGGGAGGCGTTGACGGAACCCGTGGTAAATGCCGTTGTAGTCACCGTCCAGAACACGGACGCTGCTGCACCGAATCTCACCTCCACCCCCCTTCCTATGCTGAAGTGGGGGAGGAACGCAATGAGGAGATCTATCCCGTATATTGCGTAAGCCGCGAGGAAAAGCGTCCTGCCTTCCCTGTTGCTCCCGACCATCCTTCCGAAGAGAAAGAGGAGGGAAGTAGGAATGAACATCATAAGACCTATCTCAAAGAGGTCGCTCAGCTGGCTTGGATTCTGGAGGGGGTACGCGGAATTCGCTCCAAAGTACCCGCCTCCGTTTGTTCCCAGTTGCATGATCGAGACGAGGGACGCGATGGGACCCCTGTAGATCCACTCGTAAGCATCCTTCTGTAGTGTGGGTTCGTAGCTATACCCTCCCAGTGACTGCGGTACCCCCATGGCGATGAGCACTATAGTGGCTATGAACGCCAGGGGCAGGAGAACCCTGGTTAGTGCCCTTACGTAGTCAAAATAGAAGTTGCCTATGGTCTTTGCCTTCCCCGCAAACCCCCTTATCACTGCAACCCCTGTTGCCAGACCCGTGGCTGCAGATGTGAACTGCAGGAACTGGATAGCAGACATCTGGCTCAGATAGGAAAGGGCGGTTTCTCCGTTGTAGTGCTGGAGATTCGTGTTGGATGAGAAGGAGAGGGCCGTGTTGAGCGCCAGTGACCAGGACATACCGTGGTAGTGCATAGGATTGAGGGGGAGGGATTGCTGGAACATGAGGATGAAGAACGCGACAACCGCCTGGCCTGCATTCAGGTAAAGGAGGGAGAGAAAGTATTCCTTCCACCCCATCTTCTTTGCTGCGTCAACCCCTGCCAGCCTGTAGATGAACCCCTCGACTGGCGAGAAAATCCTGTCTAGTCTGCTCTTCCCGCCTGTGAAGACGGTGAGCAGGTACCTGGAGAGGAACCAGGAGAGTACTATGACCAGACCCCAGACGGGAACCACCACAAACAGGTCCTCTAACGTGAGCATCAAATCACCTGCCAGCTGGACCTCTGAGCGAACCCATCCCAAGGGAGGTAGCCATATCAACCTTTAAGCATTTCTCGGATAAAAGCTTACGACAAGTGTCACTCGGGAATCTCCAGGGTGTGATTCCTGTGGGACTTAAGAACTATTGAGGTGACCGTGCTTTTTATACCGGGTATCTTCATTATCCTGTTCTTGAGCAGGTCCCTGAATTCCTCTATGCTCGCAACGTTGACGAGAACTATTATGTCGAATTCCCCAGTAACCTCGTAAATCTGGACCGCGTTCTTGATTTCCTTGAGGGATGATATCACCTCATCCATCTTCTGTGAGTCCACGAACAAGTCCACGAAAGCAAGTACTCTGTCTGCCAATTTTTCACTACCCGTTGGGTTTGCCCCTCATAGTATATCCATATAAAAATATTAGTTAGGTCCTCCGGAGTGCCTCCCGTTTCTACCCCTTCCTGAGGAAAACCGTAAGGCGATCGCCATCGTGCACAACGTGCTCCAGACCGACCCTCTGGTTGGGGAACCGCACCGAGCTTCCGGTGATTGTCGCGAATTTGAATCTCTCCACGAATTCTGTGTGGACTGCCCTGCATACATCCTCCACCGTGCTTCCCTCCCTTATGACCATCGGCTCCTCGTCCTCCGGTGCATTTGACGGTACGAGATGGACCCTGATCATCCTCACCTTCCCTGCAATCTTTTCCTTCAAAACCTCTATGTTCCTTCTTTCGACTACTGAAAGGCCGACGGGTTCCAGACCGAGCGATGTGAGATAGTCGTACGCCTTCTTGAACTCTGGGACGTCTGATTTGTTCAGTATGAAGAGGGCAGGGATGTACACCCTGTTGCCCAGGAGACCATCTATGAACGTTTCCGGGGACATGGGCTGCCTGATTATAATGTCCGCATTAATTATCCCGAACTCCCTGCATATTGATTCAAACAATTCCTCGTCAAATGAGGCCTTCCCGCCTCTTGATATGGTCAGGCCCCCCCTGTCCTTGAGTATCACTGACATCTTTGGAGGGGCTTGATTTATTCTGATCCCCTCCCTGTTCAGTTCCCTCAGTATGTAGGAGGGGTCGTATTTGAACGGGTCAAGGACTACGACTATCAGGTCAACGTTCCTCAGAACTGCAATAACTTCCCTCCCCCTGCCTTTCCCCTCATGGGCACCCTCTATGACCCCCGGTAAGTCAAGTATTCTGAACTTCATATCCTTGTGTTCCATCACGCCGGGAACGATTGAAAGGGTGGTGAAATCATAGGCTCCAACCCTGCTTTCTGCATTCGTTATTGCGTTCAGTATGCTGCTCTTCCCCACCGACGGAGGGCCCAGCAGGCCTATATTCGGGTAAATACCCTTCCTGATGAAGAATCCTGTTCCCCCTCCCTTCCTTGACCTCTCCTCCTTGACCTTCTCCAGCCTCGCAATCTTTGCCTTAAGTCTTCCAATATGGTGCTCAGTAGCCTTGTTGTACTGGGTCTTCTTTATTTCCGCTTCCAGTTCCCTTATCTCATCATCGATCGAAGCCATTTACCGTGACCCTTACCAGATCCAGCTCCTCAAACTCATACCTCATCCTTCTTTCCACACTGAATTCGAGGTTTCCAAACCTCTCTCTAGCGATGGGTGATAATGAGGATTCGATATAAAACGCGTTACGTGACAGGCGTGGAAAATCCCTGAGGAACCGCTCTGTCACCTCATAACCCCTTGGCCCTCCGGTCCAGGTATCATCGTCCGGATGGGAGCTGGGAAGGTAGGGAGGGTTGAAGATGCAGTAGTCAAACTTCCCCCTCAAACCCTGGAACATATCGCCCCTAATCACACTGACATCCATCCCATTCATCCTTGCATTCCTCCTTGCGCAGGCCACCGCCTGCGCCGAAATATCAATCAGTGTTACGCTAGCCCCCTTCTCTGCGTAGCTCAATCCAACTATACCGGTACCGCACCCAACCTCTACGACCCTCCCCTTTATCTCTTCAATTCCCATGAGAAGGTAAGAGTCATCGTCCGGCTCATATACTCCTGCGCACCGTTCTATTCTCATAAGTTTAGTGCTTCTTCCAGGTTCGATATCTCTACGGTTGTGCTGTCCTCTCCTATGAGCGCACCCTTGCTGTTTGAAACCACTGAAGCGCCTACGTATATGCTCCCGAAATTTGCCGTCCCGACCCTCCCCTTAACTCCGAACATCCTTCCCAGCTCTTCGATCTCCTCGTCCGTCATGTTTGGCGGAATGACCATGCCTGAAGAGGTGACGAGACCGCTCGATCCCACAGTCTTGACCTCCCTGAACCTCCCTCTTATGACCTCCACACCGAGGACGTCCCCTATCTTCCTCTCGGACTCACTGCTGAAATCCTCGTGTATCAGGGCCGCCTTGTCGTTAGCTAGTATGTTGTTGCCCACGGCATTCAGGTTGTCACTGAGGACCGCAACGTTCATCCCCCTGGGCAGCGCCCGGAGTTCCTCGTCGGAAACGATGTTGCTGAGGATCACTCCGTTGGAGTTCATCACTGAAAGGGAGCCGAGGAGGTTGGAGCTTCCTATAGTCATTTCAAGGGGTTCAGTTCCAAGGTAGTGGGAAACGATTTTCTTGATGTCACGATCAGCACTCCTTGGGACGAGGGTGTATTCCTCCCACGTCCGCAGGTAGACCCCAACAAAGGGGGAATTGAATATTCTTGTTACCTGTATCATGCCTGGTCTGGGAGAAGGACCTCCGCCGAGTTGTCTTCCTCCAGTTTTAGAATCTTCACCCTCAGTTTCCTCGGGGGCTTCTCGATCCCCCTCTTCCAGATGAACTTGTTCACGGCATCGTCTATCCAGACATTATCTGATGGGACCTTCATGAACCTGGCCACCTTTCCCCTGAGGAGGGAAACTGCAGCCGAGCTCCTTCTCTTCCTTGAAACGTACACCACTTCCCTCAGGGAAATGGTCATCTCTATCTCTTTCTCTGCCAATCAAATCACTCCTTCAGCTTGTTCCGTCTCCAGGTCCTCCTCTTCGGGTTAGTTGTGACCCGCCTATTGGTCTTCATCATCACCCAGGCCGGAACCCTGGAATTCTCGTTCACCTTCGCCATCAGCCTCTTCTTCGTTGCCACATGCTTGTTTCTTGCCAACTGATTTCATCTCCTCTCTATTCTTGTCTCCCTCTTCTCCGACAGCCTTGCCAGCAGGGACTTCACTTCCGCGTCGTTTATCTGCCTGTTCAGGCGCCCGGACTGGGCCAGCATTATTATCTGGTTTTCCACGTTCTCCACTATTTCCGGTCTGACAAGCTTGACATTCGTAAGCCGTTCGTAGGCCTCCGGCGTCACGTACCTCTTGACTATCTCCTGCCTCTCCTTCTCGGCTGCCTTCCTCTGCGCTTCCTCCCTCTCCTGGACTGCCTGATTGGCTGCCGCCTGGTTTTGGAGGTCCATCAGTCTCTTTCTCCTTATTTCCTCCAGTTCCCTGTCGTCAGTCAACTGCAAACACCTCCGTCATAAGTACTTCTCGATCGCAGGCACCTTCTCCTTCAGCCCCGCAGACGCTGTGAGGGCCGCGGAGTTCAGCATCTTGGTCCCCATGGACGAGATAGACCTTCCCTTCTTGCTCTTCAGAATATAGCCGAGCTTTTCAAGGTCCTGTACGGCGCTCCTTATGACTTTCCTGGAGCCTTTGCCGGCATGATGCGCCTTGGATCCCCTGTCAACCTTCCCTCCGTATTCGGCCGCAAGCCTCTCTATGCCTATTGGAGAGTTCACAGCGATCTTCCTGAGAATTGAGGCCACCCTGATGTAATACCAGTTAGCTTCGTAAGGCCCCCTCTCCTTGTGCTGTCCTGTCTTGACATCCTTGGTCCACTTCGGCTCCTGGATTTCCTTGGAGAGCCTGTTCGAAATCTCCCTTATCAACATTTCAGGTGGTATATCCTTGAAATTGACCATCTCAACATCCTTCCTTAACCGTATAGGGAATCAATATATAAAATTCGTTTTCCTTACCTCAGCCTTATTGTCTCCAGATTGTAGGGTGCATAGGTGTCAACCCCGAATTTTATGGAAAGGGCCCTGGAGAATTCCACTGCATTCTTGGCGTCACCGTGGTTGACAAGTATTCTCTTGGGTTTGAATTCCAGCGCCTCTATGTACTTGGTAAGCTGCCTGCGGTCCGAGTGACCCGAGAATCCATCCACGCTCTCAACCGTAAGTCCTATCTTCACTTCCTTAATCCCGTCATTCCTCCTTACGTTCAGCTGCTTCGCTCCTGACAGAATCCTGCGACCGAGGGTACCGTCAGCCTGGTATCCCACGAAGACTAGGAAATTCCTTTCGTCATCCGCCCAGTTCGAAAAATATTCTATTACCGGTCCACCATTCATCATTCCGGAGGTTGCGAGAACTACGAGCGGCCCTACGTCGCTCACTATCTCCTCCCTTGTGTCCGGAGCGTCCACCCTGACAAAAATGTCGGAAAGGAATGGATTCTCTTTCTTCCTCGTAATGAGATCCCTGAGGTTTGAATTCAGGAATTCGGGGTAGGCGGTGTGGATGCTTGTTGCCTCGTATATCATTCCGTCCAGGTAGACAGGCATCTTTGGTATCTCCCCCAGCCTGTATTTCTCCTCCAGAACGAGCATTACCTCCTGGCTCCTGCCAACTGCGAATACCGGTATCAGGACTTTCCCCTTCCTCTCCGCTGCAAGCCTAACGATCTGAGCAAGCCTTTCGCCGGCCTCCTGCCTCGACGGCTGAAAATCGTTCTTGCCTCCGTATGTGCTCTCCGTCACGAATGTTTCGACCCTGGGAAGCCTGCTGTCAGCTGCGTTGAACAGCCATGAGTTTGTGTATTTTATGTCCCCCGACATAAGGAGGTTGTGGAACCCCTCTCCAATATGGAAATGCACGACGGAAGAGCCAAGTATGTGCCCTGCATTTCTTAGAGTGACCCTCACGTCCGGAGAAATATCTGTGGTTTCGTTGTAGTTGAGCGTCACCGTGTGCCTTATCAGGTTTCGTATATCCTCCATCTTGTACGGTACCTTCCTGTTCTCTGACATCCCAAGCTTCACATAGTCCATAAGAAGGAGGAGGAGCAGGTCCCTTGTGGGGGCGGTTAGATAGACCGGACCGTCGTAACCGATACTGTAGAGATAGGGGAGGAAGCCTCCGTGGTCCATGTGCGCATGGGTCAGGACAACACCGTCTATGGAGTTCAGAGGCCATATCTCAGGAGCATTGAGGTAGGGGGCGCCGCTCGCAGGATCGTCGCTGTCTATTGCCGCTGGGTCTATGCCGCAGTCTATCATCACCTTTGAGTTCTTGGTCATAAGCAGGGAAGAGGCCCTGCCTACCTCCCTCCACGCCCCCAGACACGCAAGCCTGACGTAATTCTCCCCGGGGAGCGGGTCCCTGGAGATCCTCTTTCCGAGATTTCTAAGGAATTTCCTCCTCTCTTCTGATTCAGCCTTCAGGAACTCCCTGACCATCCTTATGGTCGCACTCTTAATTGGAGGTGTCCTGATTATCCTAGGCGCCCATTTCACCTCTTTCCTGATCGTCGCAATTATCTGGGAGTCGTAGCCCTGGATCCTCTCCGGGTCATCCACCTCTATCAGGACTTCCCCCGAGTCATGCTCGAAGAATATATCGGATATGGAAACTCCTTCAGGCATAATGTTCCTGATCTTCTCCTCTGCCTCCTTCTCGTCTATGAGGGACGACGAATCCGGCCTGATGATTATTCTTTTCCTTATTGACTGGGCAAGCTTCTTGATCTTTTCCGGGTCCTCCAGAAACCTGTGGCTCTCTTTGGAGTAGAGCACCACATTTGCCCCTTCCATGTCCAGGCTTGTGTACTCCAAACCCGGGAATATTGATTCCAGGTTTTCCTTCGTAATAGCAATTACTTCTTCATATCTCATTAAAAATTCCTCTGCTTAAAATCAAAAATATAAAAATTATAACTATTTAAGCTTCTTTATTCTCTTCTGCACCTCTTCCTCGGGAATCTCCTTGTACCCCTCGTCGGGGGTTATGGTCACTATATCTATACCGTTCCCGGTTGCAGCATCCCTCTGTAACGATGTGGATATTGCCCTTATCGCCAGGTCTATGCCGTCTTCCTTACTCATGTTCTCCTTGAAGCTGTCCTCAAGGACACCGTAGACGAACGGTGACCCTGAACCAGTGCTCACGTACTTGTCCTCCACGGACCCCCCTGCCTCGTCTATTGAGAAGACATGGGGACCAGTGTCGTAACCTGCTATGATTATTTGGACGTAGAACGGAGCAAACTTGGTCTGGTTAAGCATGTTTGCGAGAAGGGTGGCAAGGCCCGAAACGGTTATCCTTGTTCCCTTCTTGTATTTGTAAAGTTCGGCCTCTGCCTTGAGGTACCTGAACAGAGTCTGAAGGTCACCCACCAGCCCTGCTGTAGTCATCCCTATGAAGTCGTCTATCTTGTATACCTTCTTCCCCACCTTGTGGGCCACCATGTAGCCTGCCGTTACCCTGTGATCTGCGGCAATCACTACGCCGCCCTTTACTACCAACGCCAGCGTTGTAGTCCCAGTTTTAAGTTCTTCCATAATTAGCACCTTTTCAAAACTTACTGGACAATGCATATGCGTTATTTAATAACTTCGTTGTTTGGCTGTGGATTCTGAGGGCCCCGTCCACTGTTTGGGAATCTGCCGGAGGATGGAATGGGGAAAGCGAGTTCAAATTGAGCTCAGAAATGCCCGAAGACCCGTAAATATCAAGATCAAACGGGTCATGGAAAGTCAGGGATTTGAATACGATAACATTATATTTCACTCTTTATTAATCCAGACGTGAGGGTTTCAATAAATTACTTTCACAGTAATAATGAGGTGATTAGAAATGAATATAGATCCAAATATCACCAAGTATCTCATGAAGGTAAAGATAGTCACCGACGGGATAGTAGAAAAACCCGATGTGGTGGGAGCTATTTTTGGCCAGACGGAGGGCTTGCTAGGTGACGAGCTAGATCTAAGAGATCTGCAAAAATCAGGAAAAATCGGAAGAATAGAAGTAGACATAGAATCGAAGGGCGGAAAATCCGAGGGCATTGTATACATTCCCTCAGGTGTGGACCAAGTGGAGACGAGCATACTTGCCGCCAGCCTGGAGACCATTGACAGAATCGGACCTTGCAAGGCGAAGGTCGAAGTGCTGAGCGTAGAGGATGTCAGGGTGGCCAAGAGGGAGAAGGTAATAGAGAGGGCGAAGGAGATTCTGGAGAAGATGCTCTTGAACAACAAGAACCTCGGAGAGGACCTTGTCCAGGCTGTCAGGAGCAAGGTAGAGAATGCTGAGATTGCAGCCTACGGACCCGACAAGCTTCCAGGAGGACCAAACCTGAATTCAAGCGAATCGATAATCATAGTAGAAGGCAGGAACGACGTTCTGAACCTTCTTAAGTTTGGTATTAAAAATACCATAGCGGTGGAAGGTACGAACATTTCAAAGACAATTTCTGACCTGACGAAGCAGAAGACAGCGACTGCGTTCCTGGACGGAGATAGAGGGGGAGACCTCATTCTTAAGGAGCTACTTCAGGTGGCTGACATTGACTTCGTCGCAAGGGCACCTAACGGATTTGAGGTGGAGGAGCTGACTTACAAGCAGGTGGTCAAGGCGCTCAGGGACAAGACGCCACTGGACCAGTATCTTGCGTCTCACGGGATGCAGGAGGAGCTCAAGACACTGAATGCAAAGAATGAGAGTGCCCCGAGGAAGAGGGAGGCGGAAACAGCAGCCGCACCTGCGAACGGCGACGAAAAGCAGGGCAACTCAGTCTCAGCCTCTGACAACGGGCAGAAGACGCAGGGCGCCAAGGCCTACATGAAGCTCCTTGACGAAGCATCACAGGGGAAGGAAGTCAGGTTCTACAACGACTCATGGGAGCTCATAGGGAAGCTCCCCCTGAACGAGGTAATAGAGAAATTCGACTCGGTTGACAAAAAATATACGAAGATAGTGACGGGAGGCATCGTCTCACAGAGGCTGCTTGACACCGCATACACAAACGGGATCAGGGAGATATACGGGATAAAGCTGGGTCACATCGCAAAGAGACCTGCAGACATAAAGGTCGTCACGAAGGAGTTCGGAAGGAACTAAGTGGAAAAGAAAATGTCTCGTTGGGATTGAATTCCCCAACGACATTCCCAAAAACAATCAAGTCATAAAATCCCTTAAACGAAGCTGTGCGCCTAATTCGTTATAGAGCGGATAGGCTTCCCCGCGTCCCTGGATTTTCCGGGAATCACATATTGAGCATCTTTCTTGCTTCGTCGGATATCATGTCAAGATTCCACTGTGGCTCCCAGACCAGCTCGATGTCACATTCCTTCACTCCGGGGAGTTCCTCAACCCGCTTCTGGGCTTCAACGAGAATCCAGTCAGTTACCGGGCAGCTGGGCGCCGTCATAGTCATTCTGATGCTCACCTTGTCGTCATTTATGTCAAGATTGTAAATTAGCCCAAGATTGACGATGTCAACCCCAATCTCAGGGTCGCTGACAGTCTTAAGAACCTCCAGCACTTCTTCCTTGGTTACCATCATCCAAAAAGCGAATGGACGTATTCATAATTTTTGTCTTTACGGCAGTAGCATCCTTTTAGTTCTGATAGGGCCAGGAATCCAGGAAAGCTTATCTGCAACATTTTCTGGTGAGGGGAGAAGGGATTCGGAAGGGATTGAAAGAGATAGTCCCGTTGACCATTGATGCCTCTCTCGCGCCTACAAATCTGATATATATCCGTTCGTCTTACTTACTGCTGAGGATTATGAGGAAGGTCTCTGTTGTTATGGGCAGCACTAGCGATCTGGATGTGATGAAGGATGCGATCAACACGCTCAAGGATTTTGGAGTGGATGTTGATTACGGGGTCTATTCTGCACACAGGTCTCCGGAAAGGCTTGTGGAATATTGCACAGGTCTCAAGAAGGCGGGGATAGAGGTCATCATTGCAGGAGCCGGCGGTGCAGCAGCACTGCCCGGAATGATAGCTGCCCTAACCGACATTCCAGTCATCGGAGTGCCGATCATGGGGAAGAGCCTCAGCGGCCTTGATTCCCTTTTGAGCATCGTGCAGATGCCCCCTGGGGTTCCAGTTGCTACCGTGGGAATTAACGGGTCGAGGAACGCGGCACTGCTTGCAATAAGGATTCTTGCCCTCCACGATTCGGAAATTTCGAAAAGATTGGAGGAATTCGTTAGGAAGCAGAAGAAGGAAGCGTCTGAGAAGCAGCTCGTCCTCTAGCTACCTGTATTTCTTCGGAATCATCTGCTCGTACCACTTCTCCGTCATTTCGTCGCTCTCCTGCCTCTCCAGCTTGATGTCTATTGTCTGGAGATACTTCGATATCCTCTTCTTCGTCTCGTCCCTCAGCTCTGTAGTTATGGAAAGCTTGTTGCCAGCCTTCTTCCCCTTGAAGAATATCGGGTCGTACCCGTCCCTCAGGAGGACCATCTTTCCCTGGGATTTCCATCCGAGAATGAGGGAGATGTGCTCCATGGCTATTGTCCTAGGGAGAAGTACTACGTCCTCGCCGCCAGATGCAGGGGAGAGGTCTTCGTTTGTCCAGGCGTACATGATCTCGTCCCTTGATTTGAGCGGAAGTATTCTCCTGAATTTCCCCTGTTCCATCCCTTTGGAAAGGTAACTGGAAATGAAGTTCCCGTTTATGGAATGCCCAAGGATGGTGGATAGAATCCTGCCGTTGAATATTCCGAGCTCCCTGGTAATCCTGTCCATGGCCTCCTCGCTCCTGTCAAGAATGGGGGCCAGCTGATACCTCCCCTTGTTGTCCTTATAAACGATCGACTTCTTCATCATCTCGCCAAGATAGTTGAGCGTCTGATTTATCGTGAAGCAGGAGCGTTCGACTATCAGTTCCCTTGAAAGGGCAGGCATCTTCCTCAGTATCTCGTAAAGCTTCCTCGCGTTATCCGATAGCGAGAGGTATTTTATTGACGCGAGGAGGAAGACGTTCTCCTTACTCAGGTACCCCTGGGACCCGTCCAAAAGATACCCCTGAACGGCGAGATTGCTCATCACAAGCTTTTCCAGGTCGATGCTCTTCCTGCTCTTCATCATCAGCTCGAAATTCCCCTTGAAGCCGAGTATTGAGTCGAGGGCCACGACAGGGTCCGAATACTTGTATTGGCCGATAAGGTGATGCTTCTTCACGAGGTAACGGAGCATGTCCTCCTCTTCCATGGAAATGTCATCAACCTCCGTACCGTTCACTATGAAGCTCCTGACTATTGTGTATCCCATCCTTTCCATCTTCTCCCTGTCAGGAACAGGGAAGGTGATCTTCCTGACGACAAGGGAATCGAACCTTTCCAGTTTTGATATCTCGCTCACCACCTCCATCACCTGGTCGAAGTTGCCGGCGTATTCCCCCGTTATCTCGAATATCTCAAGTATCCCGTTCTCCGTAGCAGTTTCGAAGCTTAGCCTTACGGCCCCGTCTTCGAGGAGGAAGTATGTCATCCCCTCGCCAGTCTCCCCCTCAATCATCTCCCTGTTCACCAGGTAGAGAGGGTCCCTGATGCTTATGACCGCCCTCTGCTTCGTATATTTCAAATCGGTGTAAAGGTAGGTGGAGTGGCCGCTGACCATCTTCTGCACATTGACCTTTCCGATGTACTTCCTGACGGATGCACCGAAGATGTGCATCATCTCCTCAATGCTCAACGGACCGTATGTTGAAATGAATTTCTCCAGCAGCTGAACCGGTTCCTCAGCATCTTCATCCACTTTCTTCAGCTTCCCCTGCTTGAACACAACGTAGCTGTTTCTAATGAGCTTCTCGAGGGTCCTCTCCTCCACATCCTCCTTGCCATATTTCCCTGTCCTGATCATGTCAAGGACTTCCTTCTCATCCCTCGTCAGCTCTTCCATCCTGTTCAGCGAGATTAGCTGCGGGAGATATTTCTCGTCAAAATATCCCTTTATGTACCCTGCAAATTGACCGAAAACGATCCCCTTCTCCCTACTCTCTTCTTCAGGGTAGCCCCTTATGGCAAGCGAGCTGGCGTCGCTGGCCACAAGATAATCGTCGAAATACCTGGTTCCTAACCTCCCAAGAGCACGGTTAAGCCTAATCTTCCCGATTTCAATCTCGTCAGACGACCTGAGCTTCTTCAAGTCCTCGGTAAGTATGTACTGTTTCTCCCTCTTCGGGAAAAATCTCCCCGATGAAATGATCTTCCTTGACGTCAGGTCCTCGATGGCCTCCTCAAGCTCATTCATCTTACCCATTCTGTCAACTATCTCGTCAATTGTCAGGGGACCGTTCTGCCAGAGCAGCCACATCACCACCCTCTTCACAGATTCTATCTTGTCTGCCTTCTCGACAGTTCTGTTATACCACTTCACCCTGTTTCCGTGCTTGAGGAAATAGGCCCTGTATGCCCTCTCCATCTTCCTGAGAATTATCAAAGTCGAACCCGGGTCCATCGAGTTGTTCTTGGCTATGGAGTTGGTGCTTTCCCCGTCCCTGAACGAAATGATGTCGTCGCTCTCCTGCATGAAGACAGAAGCAAGATATGGGACGTTTTCCTTCAGCGCGTAGGTGGTCTTGCCTGTGAACACTGGAACTATCTCCCCCGACTTAATGTGGGCCTCAAGCTCCGCAAGATACTCCTCGGGGTTCTCAGATTTTTTCAGGGGGGAGAAGGAAACAGTGGAATAGAGATCGGAGAATCCAGCCCTCCTGAGGAATTCTATGAGCCCTCCCTCCTGCCCAAGGAGCTGTTTCGACTCCTGGTAGTTCATCAGGGACTCTATGTCTACCTCGGACCCCCCTTCAAGGCCCATCTTGGCGAGCAGCGCTTCCTGAAGCTCCCTTATGATGGCACTCTTGTCTTCCATAAGGACAACGTCCGTGATCCCTGTTGATATAATGCCGAATCCGAACGGGCTTGGGTACCGTGAATAGTCCCTCGTTTCTATTTCTATCTCCCCTTCCCTTATTGCTTTCAGCACCTTCTCCGAGTTTTCAAGGTCCATGACGATTGTTTCTATCTCCCTGAACGTTTCCTCGATGATCGGGAAATTCTCCATTGAGAAGAGGATATCCAGTACCCTCTCGCTCCTAAGCTGCTGCCTGGCAACTGACACCTCCCGCCCCCTGTACCTCCTCAGCACCATGAAGGAGCGGGTCGCGCAGTGCCTGAACCGCTGCTTGAAAAGTTCAGTGGATTTTACCGCATTTCTCAGCGATCCACCTATCGTCATAGTACTGAACAGGTCCTTGATCCTGGAAACATCCACCTTCCTGTTGAAGGTGAGCATGAAACCGTCATCCGTGAGGGATATCCTGGAGTTAACCGAATATATCTTCGAGATGTGGTAGGCTATGATCCTGCTGAGGGCATCGTTCACCCTCCTCCCTAGGGGGAAGTGAAATATGACTGAGAACTGGTTCCCCTTATCGATATACCCTTCTATCAGGAACCTGTCGTTCGTGGGGACGCAGTAGTTCATCTGATTCGTCATGTACGAGAGGATGCTCCTGATGCTGTTGTCGTCAGCGCCGTATTCATCCCTCAGGAATTTCTCCGCGCTCCCTTCCCTTATCTTTTCTTCCAGGACTTTCCTGAACCTCCCCACCTCTACAGACAGGTCGAACGTCCTCGGAAGCATCTCCCCTACCCAGGAGGGTACTGTAGGTTTCCTCCCTGACGCATCCTTTATGAATACCTTATTCCCCCTCATCCTAAGGAATTCGTAGGTTCTTGCGCCGAGGACGAATATGTCCCCCCTGTGAAGCTTCTCCACGAATTTCTCCGAAAGGGAGCCGAGGTGCCTGTTGTCAACTGAGTATGCATCGTAATCCGCCTCCTCCGGAATAGTTCCTGCGTTAGTGAAATAGATGAGCCTTGTGCTCTTCTTCCTTCCGAATGTGTGCTCCTTCCTGTCCCACCATATCTTCGAGTATACGTTCCCTTCCTCGAACCCTCCGGACAGATAGTTCAGGACGTTGAAGAAATCGCTCTCGGGGAGGTCGCTGTAGCAGTAGCTTCTCTTGACTATTTCCAGCACCTCCTTCTCCCCCCACTTCTTCTCAAGGGAGATTCCAGTAACAAATTGGCTGAGGACGTCAAGTGAATTTCTGGGGATTGTGATGCGGTCCAGCCTCTTCGCCTTAGCCTCCCTCACCAGGACGAGTGATTCAACTAGGTCGTCAATGTCCATCGGAATTATCCTTCCCTTCGCCGTTGCGAATACCGAATGGCCGGACCTCCCGACCCTCTGGAGTCCCTTGGCTATTCCCTTCGGCGACCCGACCTGGACAACTAGGTCTATGCTTCCTATGTCTATTCCAAGCTCAAGTGAGGTGGAGGAGACTGCGCACTTCAGTTCTCCCTTCTTCAGCCTCTCCTCAACAGAGAACCTTGATTCCTTTGATAGGCTGGAGTGGTGGGCCTCTAGGTCCATGATACCCCTTTCAATCAGCTTTGAGGAGACCCTCTCGGCTCCGCTCCTTGTGTTTGTGAATACTAGCGTGGTGGTGTGTTCCTTCACCAGCGACTCTATTATGTCGTAGGTTCTCTCATTGATCTGTTCCTGCGGAGCTGAGAACAGGTCAGAGACCGGGCATACGACCCTCATGTCCAGGTTCTTGTTCGATTCCGTCTCTACGATATGCACATCATTCCTTTCTACATCTCCCACCAGAAATTTGGCAAGTTCGTCTATGGGCTCTGTTGTCGCAGACAATCCTATCCTCGTCAAAGGACCCGTGTTATGCTGAAGAAACTCTATGATAAGGCTTAGAAGTTCTCCCCTCTTGTTCGAGGCCAGGTCATGGATTTCGTCGATTATCAGGAATTCGACCCCCCTGAATTTCTCCTTGAACTTAGGGGAGAAGAGAGCGAGAGCAAGGGACTCAGGCGTTGTAATGAATATGTGCGGCGGAGTCTTGTTCATCTTCTGTCTAACGTACTGGCTCGTATCACCTGACCTGACCCCGACCCTTATCCTGGGAATGTGCATTCCTTTTTCTTCAGCGAGTTGCCTTATCTCCTCAAGAGGAACTTCAAGATTCCTGTGGATGTCGTTTGCCAAGGCCTTGAGTGGCGATACATAAACGCAGTAAATCTTGTCCTCCAGTTTATCGGCCTTCGCCAGAAGAAAAAGTTCGTTGATTGTCACGAGGAAACCTGAAAGTGTCTTCCCCGTCCCAGTGGGTGAGGAGATGAGGACGTTCTTCCTCTGGTGGATGAGCGGAATACCTATCCTCTGTGCAGCTGTGGCGTTGTTGTATTTCTTAGTGAACCACTCTAGCACTAGGGGGTCCAGGTACTGTTCGAGATTATATTCACCATTACCTCTTATTATCATTCAGATTCCTGCGAAGTGGGAAAGGTATACGTAGAAGCTATAAAAACATGTGGAAATTGCAACACAC
Source organism: Thermoplasmata archaeon (assembly GCA_021797855.1). Taxonomy (GTDB): domain Archaea; phylum Thermoplasmatota; class Thermoplasmata; order Thermoplasmatales. Next base: position 7,829 of record JAJZYX010000007.1, on the reverse strand, counting down.
CTATTCCTCAGTTTCTTCACTTTCACCTGCAGCGACCTTAGGGGACGAAACATCTGTCCCCTTCCCCACTTCTGGATGATTAGGACTTATTCAGAGGGCAGTACGTATATGCGCAGAAAAGTCAGCAGGATATATTCCCTCATCACTTATTAACGGCGTTCTGAAGGAGTGCGGTATTTAGAAAATATGGAAAATTTCAGGGAACCCTTCAGCGATTCTCTATGTGGAAAAGTGCCATCCTTTCGAGAAGTTCATCAGTAGATTTTACTTTCCAGTAGGACAGCTTATCGTCAGTAATTTCGATGCGGGGCTTTGCTGCTCCCGCTTCCTGATATTCCACCTTTATGACCTTTCCTGAGTATCCCTTCACCCCCACTATATCGAAAGCCTTGTGTATCTGCCTCTGGAGAGATAAGTAGAGAAGGATCTCGTTCCAGATGGACTTGCTTATAGACCTGCCCTCCTCGAAATTGGAGGATGCATAAAGTATTGCTACCTCCAGATGAGCTTTGCCCAGTATCCTATCCTCCCTGACAAGAGAGCAGTTCTTGAAGTCTTCTAACCTCCCCTCTTCGAATACGTCAAGGAAATGATAGGTGAGGTCAACTGGGATTGACCATCACCTGGCCGGTGGGTACGGCAAGCTCGAACTTTGACAGTAGGGAGGTCTTTGACTTGGTGGAAGCCAGCACAAGGTTGAGGACCTCGCTTATGGTTCTTACAACATGGATCTGTATCTTCGCCCTTTGCGTCTCCTCCAGTATTATGTCCCCCTTGTTGCTCTCAGGCACAATTACATTCTTGAAGCCTGCTTCTATGGCAGCCTCTACCTTCGCTGTCACCCCTCCGACCGGCAGGACCTGCCCTCTGATCGAGAGCGAGCCGGTCATTGCATAGGACTGGTCAACCGGTATGCCCTCCATTGCAGATACGACGGCGGTCGCAATCGTTATGCTGGCTGAATCGCCTTCCACTCCCTCGTAACTTCCTATGAACTGAATGTGCACATCGTGATTTGCTATATCCTGCCCCGTGTATTTCTTGATCACAGCGGAGACGTTCTGGACTGCCTCCTTAGCAATCTCCCCCAGCTTCCCCGTCGCTATAACTTTCCCGCTCTCCTTCTCCTGCGCGGGAGTGACCTCCGCGGCCACGGGCATGACTATCCCTGAATATTCCGCCATCCCGGAACCTGCACTGAATACGGCAAGGCCGTTGACGATGCCTATCGAATAACCCTCGTTGGTGAATGTCCTGTAGTTCTTGTAGGCCTCGATGTGCTTATCGGCAATCTGCTGCTCCAGGGGCCTCGCCTTGAGCTTTGCCTTTATCACGTGTTCCGCCGTCACAACCGGCGAACCCGACTGAACGGCCAGATCGCCTGCGATTCTGATAAGGCCACCCATCTCCCTCAATCTCAGGGTAATCTTCCCCTTCCTTCCTGCCCTCTTCTGGGCTTCCCTGATGACCTCCGCCACGGCGGTATAATCGAATGGTGGTATCTTCTTGTCCTTGGCAACTTCCTGCCCGACGAACCTCATCAGCTTCTCCCTGTTCTCTTCGGTATCATCCATCATTGTGTTCATATACACTTCGTAACCGTAGCCCCGTATTCTCGACCTCAGAGCAGGGTGCATTCCCTGAAGCGCGTCCAGGTTTCCTGACGCCACAAGTATGAAATCGCACGGGACCATTTCCGTCTGGACCAGCGCTCCTGCGGACCTTTCACTCTGTCCAGAAATCGTGTACTTCTTCTCCTGCATTGCGGTGAGCAGGCTCTGCTGGCTCTCCATCCTTAGCGTATTTATTTCATCGATGAAGAGAACTCCCTTATTGGCCTTGTGAATGTTCCCTGCTTCCACCCTGAGATGCGCCGGCGTTTCCAATCCGCCAGATTGGAACGGGTCGTGTCTAACGTCCCCAAGCAAAGCGCCTGCCTGAGCTCCTGTAGAATCGATAAACGGTGGCTTGTCATCCTTGTCATGCCCGACCAGAAGCTTCGGTACGAGTGTCTTGTCCTCCCTGGCCACTGGACCCATGTTAAGAGCTATGTAGAGGAACGCTGCCGCCATTATGGCCAGGAATATCGGAGTGGAATCTATTGAATGTGATGTTGGATAGTTGATGAATGCAAATATCAGACCTATTATCACTATGAAGATGACGAGTATCCTCACGCTCCTCTGTCTTTCAGTCTTCTCCTGATCAGCCCTCTTCTGGTAGTCCTTAATGATCTCCTTGCCCTTCCCTGCAGGAACCGTCACAATCTTTGGACGATTCGGATCTTCCGGGTTATGAAAAACAAGAATGTCCTCCAGCTCTTCCTTTGGAATGAAATCAGTCATAGACTGGGCCAGCATCGACTTGCCAGTTCCAGGTTCACCGATCAGAATAACGTGCCTCTTCTGCTTTGCAGCCCTCTTTATGACTTCAACGCCCTGGTCCTGCCCTATTACCTGATCTACCAGCTTGTCTGGGACTTTGATGTCATTAGTGGTATTGATGCCTTTAGACTTTATCCACTCTGCTAGCTCGTCCATTCGTTAGGCAAGTGAAAATCCCTAATTAAGTGTTTTGTTTTTAAACGTGAAGGCCGGCAGATGATATTTAATTCCCAGAATGGATATACGGACATGATTCTCGACGGCAAACAGATATCGAAGAAGATGCTTGAAGAGATCGGGAAGGAGGTCTCTCAGGTAGGTAGGGTGGTGATGAGAGGAGTGGCGTACGAAGAGGATCAGGAGTCCATAGTATATTTCAACAGCATAAAAAAGAACGCGGAAAAGGTGGGCATAGACTTCAGCACACATATAATTAAAGGGGAAGAACTGATGGACACAGTTCAGAAGCTCAACAACGACGATACCGTGGACGCAATAATAGTGGGAAGACCGTTTCCGAAGGGGATCACAAACGACATGGTGGCAGATGCCCTTGACCCCGACAAGGATGCAGATTGCGTGACATACCAGAACATGGGAAAGATTTACTTTGGTGATGAGACGATTGCTCCAGCTACCCCAAAGGCATCCATAGAGATACTTCTTGGAAACAAAATAGACCTGAAGGGCAAGGACACGCTCATTATTAATAGGTCCGTCACAGTCGGAAGGCCGCTGTCGCAGATGTTGCTGAATAGGGACGCGACTGTGACTGTAGCTCACAGCAAAACCAGGAACCTGGAGGATTTGATGAACAGAGCGGATATCATATTCCTGGCCGTGGGAAAGGCAGGATATCTCAAATCATCATCCATAAAGAGCAGAAAGATAGTGGTGGACATCGGGATAAACGTGGTTGACGGAAAGGTCAGGGGTGATTTCGAGGTAGATAGGGAGAATGAACTCGTAGATTATACCCCGGTACCGGGAGGGGTTGGAGCGATTACGAGCGTTCTTATCCTCAAAAATGCCGTGACACTGGCAAAGAGCCGATAAGGTTTATTAATAGTTAATTCATACCTTCCGACCCAGGTGCTAGATAAATGGGGGTAAATGAAAAGAAGGAAAGGGAGAAACTTGCCTTGGAACTGAAGAAGACAGCAATAGCTAACGATTCAAGGTTCTGGGAAGACATAGCCAAAAGGATAAGGAAGTCGAAGGACAGCCTGGTGGAAGTAAACGTTGGAAAGATATCCAGGTATGCTTCGGCAGATTCCACCGTTGTGGTTCCAGGGGTAGTTCTGGGCGCAGGTAGGATAGAGGAGCCTGTAAAGGTGGCCGCGCTGTACTTTTCCAAGTCCGCCAAGTCAAAGATAGAGGAAGCGGGCGGGAAGACGCTCACGCTTAACGAGCTGATGAATGAAAATGCGAAGGGGACGAAAATAAAGATAATAGGGTGATGTGAAATTAGAATTATTGATGGCACTAATTTAGTTCTTGGACGGGCTTCGTCATACCTAGCTAAGGAGCTCCTGACGAAGAACGATGAGATAGTTGTGGTGAACGCAGAGAAGGCAGTAGTCACGGGAAGAAGGAGAGTCACGATAGAGAGGTACAAGATGGAAAGGGATGTTGGATCCGTCAGGAAGGGGCCAAGATTCCCGAAAGAAGCGGACAGGATCTTCAGGAGGACGGTAAGAGGGATGCTCCCAATGAAAAACACGAAGGGAAAGGAAGCTTACAAGAGGCTGAGGGTGTACATAGGCGTCCCAAAGGACTTCAAAGGGAAGGAGCTCGAGAAGCTCGAGAAGTACCAGAACAAGCACGTATCAAATGTCATAACACTATACGAGGTATCTAAAGAGCTGGGATCAAAGGTGGTAGTAGATGGTAATTGAAACCAGCGGGGCAAGGAAAACCGCAGTCGCCAGGGCGACGATAAAGGAGGGGAAGGGAAGGATCAGGATCAACGGCATTCCGCTGGAGATCTATCAGCCAGAGCTGGCAAAGCTGAAGATGATGGAGCCAGTGATGCTTGCTGGAGACAGAGTGACGAAAGTGGACATTTCCGTCAACACTAGAGGAGGAGGGGTCATTGGCCAGGCTGAGGCTGCAAGGACTGCCATATCGAGAGCAATAATCGATTTCTTCAAAGACCAGGAGCTGGAGAAGGCCTTCAAGGATTACGATAGGGCGTTGCTGGTAAACGACGTTAGGAGAAAACTTCCAAAGAAGCCCGGAGGAAAAGGGGCTAGGAAGAAGAAGCAGAAGTCCTACAGGTGAAATAATGATAATACCGGTTAGATGTTTTAGCTGCGGAAGGGTCATAGGGTCAGATTACGTGAAGTTCACAGACAGGGTAGAGGAGATAAGGAAGACAAAAAACAGGGAAGCTACCCCGGAGGAGATTTCTGGAATCCTCGATGACTTGAACGTGACAAGATATTGCTGCAGAAGGATGATCCTTTCAAACGCAGACCTCCTAGAAGAGATACTACCTTTCGACTGATGGGACCGTAGGGTAGATTGGACCATCCTACCAGCTTGGGGTGTTGGTGACCCGAGTTCAAATCTCGGCGGTCCCACTTTGCTTAAGGGGATATAGATAACAGCGAAAAAATGTCACCCCTTATATAAAGCAATATATAGCAATGAAAATAATAATCGTCCTATTTATGGTCTGGATTTGTAAAGTGATAACAGAATCCTATTTACCTTAGTATTGAAGTTTAACCTCTTACCTTTCCTTATCTCAGCTTTTTTTCTCTTCAATTCCCTTTCAGATATTCCAATATCCCTTACATCTTTAGGCTTGTGAGTGGCCAATAGGCAAAATCATTTTCCACAATAGAAATTTCCTTCTGGGTCAAGCCATATATTTCATATATTGTTTGGTCTATTTCCTTGCTCAGTTTTTCTGCAAGTTTCAATGCTTCATTGACCCTATCTGAATTGAATTCCCTATTAATTTCAATTGAAGACAAAATTGATGTGATTTTTTCAACCCTGACTGTGACCTGCTCTGCCAGATTAGGAGGTATACTTATGCGTATTGGGAAATTTTTCGCATAATCGTACATAAATTCCATAGTAAGCTGAGACCTGTTGTATAAGTACCTGTGTGCAAACCAACTGATAAGCTTGGAATTGAGAAGACCTGTCAGATACATTAGGTTTATACTGGAATTCCATACTAAGGTGACAGTTTTATCAGCATAATAATCATCATTTGTATAAGTGCAAACTATTCTCGCATTTCTATAATTCGAAACAAGTTTCTCCCCAAATCTTGAAACTATTCTCTGACACAGTATCTTTTCACCTTTTACGTAATAAGACTGAATGATGTCTTTTTTGGGGATATACCAATTCACTTCGAATCGATATCTTTGAACATCTCTTCCTCGTATGCAAGGAATAGTGTCAATAGATTTGTTTGTTGTAAGAAATTTGGCTACCATTCCTCCCCAGTTTAATTTCGCTATTGAGGACAAAGGTACGGCATTCTCAAGTATTTTTTCAAATATTGACTCATTATCTTGAGTAATCCATAAGGGGAACCTATTTTCTGAAAACCATTTTGGACGTATAGACCTAATTTCAAAAGTATTCTTATTTGAAAATCCTACGACCACTTTATCATCAGTCTTGACAGTTTTATTTGCAATCACTATAACTTGTTCAAGTTCTACATCTCCAAAGGCTTCGGACACATCAATTACCTGTGAAATTCCGTTGTTAAGCAACAAGCTTCTTGTTCCTTGCCAATTCGTGATATAGGTTAATTGCTTTGGCACTATCATCGCAAATATGCCAGTTAGTTTCAGATTATTAATGGAGTTCCATATAAAATAAGACGCAGAATTCCCTGTTCGGTCTGTTTCAAACTTTTTTGTCAAAAATTCCTTTAAAATCTTGCTTAATTCAGCACCATAAGGCGGATTCCCTATCACAATGTCAAATCCACCTTCTTTCATAATCTCTGAAAATTCCTCTTCCCATTTGAAAGCCCTATCAGATATGGAAGGGTCATCAATCAAGCTGTTTCCAACTTTTATGTTATTTTGAAGTATAGGCAATCTCTGTTTCCTTTCAGATATCTGCAATAATAGGTTTAACTGGGCTATTTCAACAGCTTTTGGGTCTAGGTCAATGCCAAATATGTTATTCTTGAGAATTTCTACCTTCTTTGAATAGAATTCCTCGCTGTCCAATGTGGTTTGAGCAAAATCGGAATTATGTAACCAATAATTCTCTAGCTCTTTATAGGCTTTAATAAGGAAACTACCAGAACCACAAGCAGGGTCTAAGATTCTTACTTTTTTAATTTCTTCTGGTGTATGGGTCTTAATGAATTCTCCAACTGTATTTTTGACGATATAATCAACAATGTAAGAAGGCGTATAGTAGATGCCTTGCTCTTTCCTATGAGTCTTGGATTCCTCAAGTTTTGCCCTTTTAGGCGTTGATTTGAGGATATTGCCTAGATACTGTTCATATATGTTTCCCAAAACATCTGATTCAATGATAGAGAAATCGTATCTGTAAGAGTTGTCCTCGGAATGATTAAGACCTTCTATGACATCTTGAAGTGCTTCATTCTCTATGTAAAGGTCATCGCACAAATGGTGAGCAAAGAGCTTGCTGTTATAGTTCTTATCGTAATCGGCATAAATCCTTGATATTTCCTTCAGAAGATGACCTTTTCCTCTTGAATACCATTGCCTGACATTGGATTGTAACTGATTCTCTTCTAGCCCTCTGTCTTCAGCGTTTCTTATGAAGATGAGACGGTCTAGTATCCTCTGGACTGATTCGTCTATATCATCCTGAGTGAGATGCTTATCCTGATTGTTTCTAACAATGTCCTTTGAGAGAATTTCCCTGAATCTTATCATATCTAGCAAGAGCTGTTTATCAATCTTATTTTTCATTTGTTTTTTGCCATACCTTAGTGCTTCCTTGTCTAGTTCATTTCTCTCAAATCCTGCTTTTGACAGCATCTTGAATCTATTGTCAGTTAGAAAATCATTGGGATGCAGAATAAATAACAGATTTCCGTACAGATTAGAGGATTTCCAGTCTGCATTGTAAACTGCTAATGTTTCAAAATTTGTGAGTATCGCCCATGAACAAGACTTCATCCATGCGTAGTCAATTGCTTGTGTGACGTATTTTGGATTGTTCTGAATATCATCTTCTTTCAGTGATTTGGCTTCAAGGAAAAATTTAGGTATTCCGTTAATCCTGAATCCATAATCTACCCTCTTTTTTGAGATTTTTTCCTCAGGGGTTACTGAGTCGGTTTTATTTAACCTGTTTTCCGTATTCCATCCTAGAGCTTTGAATAAAGGATTTATGAAACTGTCTCTGGTTTCAGCTTCGTTTTTATGCTTGATTTCGCCTGATTTCTTTATTTGGTCATAATCTGAGATTAATTCCTTT
>JAJZYX010000006.1 GCA_021797855.1 Thermoplasmata archaeon | reverse complement strand
AGACAGTCCTTCCTATGAACTGCTTCGGGCAATCAACCTTTGCAGATGTGCCGAACTTGGTGACTGTCTTGATGAAGAAACCCTGTATACCCTCTATCTCCAGTCTTGTCGCAGCATTCATCGGTACTTTTTTCATGAGATATCTTCATGATATATTATATTCATGAATAAATGTTTCGGCATAGCCAATATAGCTTATTCTCAGAAACATTCCTAACAGAGAGAACTTCTTTCGGAGGTACTGTCTTAACAGCAAAATATACATGCCCATTCAACATTCACGTTTCTGAGGATTCAAAAATGACCTCGCTGAGTATAGAGGAATATCTTTTAAATAACGGAAACATTAAATTTGGAAAATTTAAGCTCGCATCCGGGAAGGAATCTGATTACTACGTTGATGTGAAGAGTGCTCTCCTCAATCCAATTTTCCTGAGGGAAGTTTCGAAGAAGGCTGCGCCCTACATGACGGGAGAACGTATCGCATGCGTGGAACTAGGGGCTGTCCCATTTGGTGTGGGCGTGGCTCTTGAAACAGGGAAGGAATTGATAATAATAAGGAAGGAGAAAAAGGAGCATGGCCTGGAGAAGCTCTACGAAGGGAAGATAGAGATGGGAGAGACAATAAGTTTTGTAGAGGACGTAACAACAACTGGAGGAACGATCATCAGAGCAATCACTAGGCTTAATGAGATGCACGTCAGGACGGACAGGGTCGTTGTCGTAGTGGACAGAAAAGAAGGCGCCAGAGAGGCGCTAGAATACCAAGGGGTAGAGCTAATCAGTCTCGTTGATATCGACAAACTCCGATGAGCAAGTACTTAAATATTTGTATTATCTTATTCTTTGAAAGCAGGATATGGATCGAAGACAGGAGATAATTGGATCCATAATTCGTTATGCGGCCAGGGGAGGCTATACCACAATATGCGCAGACGACAGTCATTCCTATACATTCGACCTCATCCTGAGAAACGAAAAGCACATGATCATAGTCAAGGTCATGAACAACGTTGGTCTGCTGACCGAAGAAGCGTCCAAGGCCCTTATTGCGGTTTCGAAATTCCTCGAAGCCCACCCATTGATAATCAGCGTAAGCAACAGGGAAGAAAGGATAGAGGACGGGGTTGTCTACAGCAGATATTCCCTCCCGATAATATCCCCCCAGACAATGATATCGTACCTCAAGGATGGGGAAGAGCCTACCGTCAGGGCTGGCCCGGGCGGGTTCTATGTAGAGATTGATGGGGAAAAACTCAGGAGGATAAGGGAAGAGCGTTCCCTTTCTCTTGGGGACATTGCAAGTGCTATAGGCACAACGAGAAGAACCGTACTGATGTACCAGTCGGGGATGTCAGCCTCGATAGACATTGCCCTAAAGATGGAGGAGTTCATCGGGGAGGAGATAATGCAGTACGTCTCATTCCTCTGGGATGTTCGCAAGGATGATCTGACGGCTGGTTACAAGAAAATGAGGGAATTCGAGCGGTTGGTCAATCAGGAGATATCCAGGAAAGGGTTTGTAATATACCCGATTAGAAGATCGATCGTGAATTTTCTTATGGAAGACTCTGAATCCTCTTACCTGGGAGGAATTGAAGAGGAAGCGGCGAGGGTAGAGAAGAAAGTCGAGTACCTGAGGGAACTATCAGAGATGAGCAACAAGGATGGTCTTCTAATAGTGAAGAAGCAGTTAGAAAAGAAGAAGACTTACAACATACCAGTGATTTCATACTCTGAGTTAGAGCAGCTTGAGGACAAGGAAGAGCTGAAGGTATTCATCAAGGAGAGAAGGAACAGTTGAGGGCCGAGTTCGCAGGACAAGACAGGGTAGTCCTCCTTGGGGTTAACAAAGCCCTGAAGGAATCTGGAAGGCTGGTCGAGGAACTGCTGACCGCTGAAAGTTTCGATGTTGTAATGCTATCGATCACGGACGAAGAAGTTGAAGGACTAAGGCAGTACATAAGGAACCCAGTAGAGGTCGAGATGGACGACGTCGAAATAATCTACGAATTCTACATGAAGAAATTTGGAGATACTTCCATACCGCCGGAGGCTTATGTAACAGCGGTAAGAATAGCTGACAAGAAGGGCTTGGAGGTAAAGGGAATCGATATTCCCTCTGGAATTTACGAGGACATTTTCGTGGGGAACGTCCAGCTGACGGATATGATATTGCTGAGCTTGAGGAGAAGGAGGCTCCTGAAGAAAAAGTGGGACCTCTCTGACCCTGAAAGGTTCGCCTCACAGTGGGATTCTTATCTAAACAAGGGGGGGTACATGAAAGTGGAGAAGGAAAGGGCAAAGCACATGGCACTGGAGATATTATCTGGTAAAAGACAAAGTACTGCCGTGATCGTTGAATCAGAGAGGTACAGGGACCTCGTAATCAACCTGAAAAGTGCTCTCCCAGGATATACACTTCTGGAGAACGGGGAAGGGACGAGGGGGGCTTAGTCAGAAAAACCCTGCCAAACCTTTTCTTGAATTCGGCTCTCAGTTCCTCCGTTAAATCCCCCTGGAGCGTCTTAACTAATGCCTTACCATTCTTTGCAAGAACATGCTGGCAAATCTCGAGAACCCTCTTTGCTATGAAGAACGAGTTCGCCTGGTCCCTGGATCTGTCCCCGCTTGTGTGCATGAGGATGTCTGAGAGGACTAGATCGTAGCCTTTGGGGGACGGCTCAAGAACTCTGTTCCATATGTCTTCTTCGAATATGTCGCCTCTGAGGAAGTGAACATTCTTTACCCTCCTCATGGGAAGTACGTCTACCGCCACATTCAGTCCCTCGGGATTAACAAGAGACAAATACTGGCTCCATCCACCAGGTGATGCTCCAAGGTCTAATATCCTAAATCCGTTCTCTATCAGGGAAAACTTCTCGTCGATCTGCTTAATCTTGTACGCCGCCCTGCTCCTGAACCCTTCGTCCTTTGCCTTTCTATAATATTCCTCTCTCCTCCGCCTCTCTATCCACGACATCTACTTTCTATTTTATTATCTTCTCGTATGCCTCTTTCTTCATAAGATTGTTGAGTTCAGCAGGGTTTGAAATCTTGAGCTTGACGATCCAGGCATCATATGGATTCTTGTTGATTTCCTCAGGTGTCTTCTCAAGGGTCTTGTTAACTTCCACAACTCTTCCCGTGACAGGAGAATAGAAGTCTTCAGCGGATTTCACGCTTTCAACAGTCCCCAGTATTTCCCCTGCCTTTATTATGGCTCCAACCTTCGGGAAATCGACATAAACTATGTCAGACATCTGGTTCTGAGCGAAGTCTGTTATGCCTATTGATGCTACGTCACCATCTACCTTCAGCCATTCATGGGTCTTTGTATAATACAGACCGTCTTTAACGATCATAATTCAGGATGCAATGGGGGGGAAAAAAGTTTTGCGTATCCTCTAATTTAAAGCTCATGAGGTGTTTCGTAGCCATATCTCTACCCTCCAGCCCCCTTCTGGCAAAAGTGAAGGAGGAATGTACAGGAATGGGCAGGCAGGTAGAATCTAAGAACCTGCATCTCACCCTGAAATTCCTAGGGGAGCTGAGTGGTGTGGATAGCCTGAGGAGATCACTTGGGGAAATCAGGCAGAGCAGTTTCACAGTTACTCTGATGGGACTGGGAGCATTCCCTAACCAAAGAAGAGCAAGAGTACTATTCGCAAGAGCCGGACCAGAAAAGAACCTGAACGAGCTGGCTAGGGAGGTCGACGAGAAGACGAAGGAGGTGCCACTCGATCATCCATTTACTCCGCACATCACGATTCTCAGATCGAAAGGAGGAAGGGATTTCACTGAAGTGATTGCCAGATATCGGGATGTCATCTTCCTGGAGCATGAAGTAAGGTACTTTTCCCTTTATGAATCAATCCTTAAACCAACAGGTCCCATATACAACGAGATTGAGAGGTATCAGCTGATGTAATTTAGGTCTCCCTTCACCTGCTCTTCCTTCTCCTCCCTCTGTTCTATAACATCTATGTACAGGATTGTATTGACAGGGATGACCCTCAGCTTTTCACTCTTCTCTGTTCCTAGGTTCAGTAGTATTGCAGGTTCCTCGCCCATGGTAAGAAAGCCCTGAAGTGTTCCTTCAGAAATCACATTCTCTTCGGTTGAGCTTGCAGAAACGATCCTGTACTTTGATCCCTTTGTCAGGTGTGTCATCATAATTAGTTCACCCCACCATGGATTGTATACTCTCTACCCTTTTCCTGTAGTTGTCCATGGCCATCTTCACGTTCGATTCTACGAAGTTCCAGGCCAGGGACAGTGAATTATACCTCATGACGTACCCCTTTTCCTTTCCGAGTTGGACTTCCTGAATGATTTCCAGACCCTTTAGTCTGTTCAGATGCCTGTACAGGGTTGGCTTGGTGGTATTCAGGTAGGTCAAGATCTCGTTAACCGGCCATGTTTTTTCAGACCTCAACAAGAAAACTTCCTTAAAGAGCCTGAATGGAACGCTTGTCCTAACGCTCTCCAGGCTGAATTCCCCTCTCTCCTCGAGATAACCTATGTCGAAGAGAAACTCTGAAAGCAGCCTGTCTATGTCATTGCTCACAGAAGGATTTTTCAGTTTGACATGGATTTCAAACATGAAAGCTCTATCTGCTTTACACACTTATTTTTTTCTTGAACGGTGGTGAGGGAGGTTAGGGGAATTACGCACCATACTTTCCATTGCAAGTACACAATTCTTATATAACACGTTTTTCTTCCATCACTTGACCTCTGAGGAGGATTAGTTAAATTTGACCGAAGGAGAAAACGAAGATTCGGACCCAGGCGGCACGTCCGTTTTACGTGTCACTTGTTTAGAGTACGTGTTCGGTCTCAGATCATTTTTGAGGGATTTAGTAGGACCGACCACATTTAGCGCAAACAGACTGGCAGGTTGGAGAACGACAGGAAGGAATCATTTCCTCAAGTATTCCTGCGGCGGAGGTGGTTCCTGATGGGCGAAATGGATAGAGCCGTTATTCTTGCAGAAAAGGTGTTCTCTTCGACATACGGTAAGACTGCCCATGGTCTCGTCAGATTCTCAACACGTTACAAGATCGTTGCAGTCATAGACTCGCAGCTTGTTGGGATCGATGCAGGTGAATACCTTGAGGGGAGGAACAAGGGGATTCCAATAGTCGCCAGCTTGGATGATTCCCTCCAGTATGATCCAAAATACCTGATCATCGGAGCTGCCACTGATGGTGGAGTTCTCCCACCAGAATATCGTGATGTTGTCAAGGAGGCAATCAAAAAGGGGATTAATATCGTAAATGGACTCCACGATTTCATATCTGACGACCCGGAACTTTACGGTTTGGCCCAAGAGAATAACGTCGAAATCATTGACGTGAGGAAAATATTCAGGGACAGGAAGATCCCATTCACGGGTGAGATAGAGAAGGTAAAATCATTCAAGATCGCCGTGCTCGGCACGGACAGCGCAATCGGGAAGAGAACTACAACGATAATGCTTATGAAGGAACTGCAGAGAAGAAAATTCACTGCGGAGATGGTTGGGACCGGCCAGACATCCTGGATGCAAGGAATTGAGCACACAGCTGTGATAGATGCAACGATAAACGATTTCGTTGCGGGTGCCATAGAAAACGAGGTGGTGGAGGCGTGGAGGAAGAGCTCACCCGATTTCATACTGCTGGAAGGGCAGGGTTCCGTGGTTCACCCAGCCTATCCTGGCAGTTTCGAGATAATAGCCGCGGGTAGGCCGGACGCTATCATCCTTCAGGACGCTCCAGGCCGAAAGTTCCTGGATGGGTTCGAGAAGTACCCCATGCCGGATGTTGGAAGAGTGATTAAAATATTAGAACTCCTGTCAGGGAAGAAGGTAATAGCAATAACAATAAACACGCAAAACCTCACTTCTCAGGAGGCTCTTCAGGCAGCACAAGACTATGAAATGAAATATCACATACCAGCAATCATTCCGATGCTGGAGATAGAGAGGCTAGGAGAATTGGTGGCGAATTTTGCAGGCCAAAGGCAGATTATTATCGATTGAGAAAGTAAGGTTGTTTGAGCCTGAACTCAGGAACGGCCTCATCTCACTCAAGTACCTGGTTGACCGGGAGGAGGTCTCGCTCTCTTTCAGCTACGACTTCCCAATAACAATGGAAAGACAGGACCTGAGGATGCTGTCTTTGATACCTCTTGTCAACTACTCCCTTTTCACAGAGGTGATAGAAGCAGACTTCCCAATCTCGCAGAAGGACTACGACTTCATCTCGAAGATGATGGTCATCAACAGCAGGGAAATTTATGTGAACAAACTTCTGAAGCGTAAAGAATTCTACAGGGAAGAATTTGTCCCTAGTTCTCCAAGCACTGAAGAAGCGAGCTATTTACCCAGAATTGAGATAGACAAGGAACAAAACCTGAGGGCGCCCTTCAATGAGAATGAAAAGGACTCAGTCGCGATAATGTCGAGCGGAGGGAAGGACAGTCTCCTCTCATTTGGCATAATGAGGGAGGCAGGTGCCAACGTGTACCCAATATTTGTTAATGAATCTGGGGGCCACTGGAAAACAGCAAGCGTTGCCTATGATTATTTCAAGACCAGATACCAGAATACCCTGAAGATATGGACTACGATAGATAGGTTCTATAGGAAGATGAACTCGAAGGTGAGGGCGCTCAATGAAAGGGCTCTGACAATGTGGTCTGATACTTACCCGGTTCAGCTCTTCATCTTCCCCGTTTACATATTTTCATCCATTCCATACTTCAAGAAATTTGGGATATCGGGTGTGCTGAAAGGGGACGAATTCGACGATCCAAGAAGTTTCAAGCCTGAGTATGGAATCAACCATTACTACGCAATATACGACCAGACGCAGCATTTCGATGAAGCAATGAACGATTACTTCAGAAACATAGGGTACCACATAAGACTCTACTCTGCCGTTAGGAACATAACCGGGCTGGTTGAAGAAAAGATTCTCTTCAGTCGATACCCAGAGCTGGCAAGACTGCAGCGATCATGTCACAGCTGCCACGAAGAGAACGGACAGATTGTACCTTGCGGACGATGCACCAAGTGCGACGGCATACTCCTTTTCCTCTGCGCAAACTCAATCGATCCAAGGACGATAAACTACAGGGAGCAGGACATCCAGGATTTCCTGAGGACGTACACCGAAAGACTGTTTCGCCTGGACGAGGATGAGAAAGAACACGCCACTTTCCTCATGTCTGGAGGGAAACACGGGAAGTACCATGAACACGTGGAAAAAATCCACGAGGACCCGGAGTTCGCGAATAGCGAGATGATCGACGAAAGGTGGAGGGGGAAGATCATGGAAATATTGAAGGAATACACAAAGGGAAGGACTCACCTTCAGAACGGAGAATGGACCTAAAAATACTGCTTCTCGATGTCCTCAATCTCAGTTGTATTTCTTGCCCTAGAATAATCGTTCAACGGATTCTGATTGAGCCTTATGAACTGCAACCCCCAGGAGAACTTTGAAAGCATCTTGAGGGCCACATCCTTCTTTCCAAGGATATAGTAGGAGGCTGCAATTGCCTCGACAGTTGAAAGCTTGAAGGGCTTCCCGTAGTTGACGGGATTTGCTGCCAGGAGGTAAGGGAGGGACCTCGTGTGTTCCTTTGGGAAATGATAATTTGCAACGTTTTCCCAGGAAACGTCAACGGCCACCAGGTTACTAAAGCGGGAATCCTCGAGAGAAAGTCTGATGGAGGAATCGGAATACAGGATCACGCTGTTATAAGGTATCCTGTTTATGAAAATGGCCATCTTGAACCTCCTCATCTTTCTTGCCGTGCATTTCTTCGGGTCATCTTCGTTCTTGTATAGAATGAGGGGGATGTCCCTTACCATGTATTCATAATGTCAGGAAAGATAAATCTTTATTCGCCGGCCTCATAATCTCGTATGCCTAGCTCCAGCATTTCCGGCTTTTACAAGCTGTCAGTTGAAGAAAGGAGAGATATCATCGGGAAAATGGCCAACCTTAACGCGGAAGAAATGTCGCTTCTAAGGGAAATGGGTAGCCTGGGGGAATCGACTGCAGACCATATGATAGAGAATGTGATTTCGATAATGGAGGTACCCATCGGGATAGCCGTTAACTTCCTGGTGAATCAACGGGATTACCTCATACCTATGGCAATAGAGGAACCGAGTGTTGTTGCAGCGGCTTCAAATGCCGCCAGAATGGCAAGGGTTAAGGGAGGATTCAGATCCACATCTTCAGATCCCATAATGATCGGGCAAATCGAATTGACCGGAGTGAAAGACCCTTATGGGGCAAAGTTCAGGATTCTTGAAATGAAAAGAGAGCTCCTCGAACTTGCAAATTCCCAGGACCCGATTCTAGTGAAGCTGGGCGGAGGGGCAAAGGACCTAGAGGTGAGGATCATAGACGAGAAGGAGCCGATGTTGGTAGTTCACCTGCTGGTTGATGTCAGGGATGCCATGGGAGCGAACGCAGTGAACACAATGGCGGAATATCTTGCACCACACATATCGGAAATTTCCAAGGGGCGGGTCAGGTTGAGAATTCTTAGCAACCTCGCAACTTATAGAATGTCAAGATCTTATGCGATTTTCGATAGGAAGATGGTTGGGGGAGATGACGCAGTTGAAGGGATAGTAGAGGCATACAAGTTCGCAAGTATTGATCCATTTCGTGCCACCACACACAATAAGGGGATAATGAATGGAATTGATTCTGTGCTAATCGCTACAGCTAATGACTGGAGGGCCATAGAAGCTGGAGCTCATGCGTATGCGGCCCTGAATGGATACACCTCCCTAACAAGATGGGAGATAAACGACGACGGCGATCTCGTTGGATACATCGAGCTTCCCCTCGCGGTAGGAATAGTTGGTGGAGCTACAGCCACGCACCCGAAGGCGAGACTGATGAGAAAAATTCTTGGTGTCTCTACCGCTGCGGAATTTGCGAATGTCCTGGCCGCGGTAGGTCTCGCACAGAATTTTGGAGCTATAAGAGCACTTGCTTCCGAAGGCATTCAGAGGGGGCACATGGAGCTCCACGCAAGGAATGTTGCAATATCCGCAGGTGCAAAGGGAGAAGAAATAGATAGGATAGCAGAGATGATGGTCAAGGAAAGGAAAATCAGGTCTGATGTGGCAGCAGAAATGCTCAGGAAAATGAGGGGAAGTCAATAGTTATGTTCGTTGAAGGAGTTCTTGTCTCCCTCCTCCCACACATTCCTTTCTCCCACTATGTAAATCCCGTCCTTGGAATCACCCTTAAATCTCGACGAAACGTTCCAGTATCTGTCCCAGATTAGAAGTATGAATTGCTGACCATCAACCTTCCTGTTGTCTGGGTCCTCTCTCACCTTTCTCACAAATGAAGTATCCTCTATCGCATCATCAGCCACTGTGTCCACGTACTTCTCCATCAACGCCCTCATTGCAATCCTCCAATATACAGGATACTTCCTTAGTAGTTCCAATTCCTGAGGGGTCTGGTCAACAATCTCGTTAACGTATATCCTGCCGCACTCAACCCTTAGAGTTCCAACTTCCCTGTC
This sequence comes from Thermoplasmata archaeon, assembly GCA_021797855.1. GTDB lineage: Archaea > Thermoplasmatota > Thermoplasmata > Thermoplasmatales. The sequence goes on along the minus strand of JAJZYX010000006.1, from coordinate 46,375 downwards.
TGAAATAACGACATTGACGAGGCCATCTCTCTTGTCATTCTCCACGGATTTAAGGAGGTCACTGAACGCCTCACTTTCATAAGGTTCCTTCATTGTGCTGGAAATGCCTTTGTAGACTATCTTTCGTTCGTTAGGATCGGATTTTTCCATTTAGAGATATGAACCTAAATCAATAAATAAAGATTCATAAAGCAAAACGAACTAATTTATCGACAGAAAATGTTAATATAGAGCATCTATCACGTTTGATTGTGATGCAGAAACTTGGAGAAGTCGATGTTTATCACGATGGGGAAACGTTCAGGGTAGTCATCTCCTATTCCAACGGAGACGAACTCGTACTGGAAGGAGAGGACCTGGAAGAAATTCTAGAGCAGCTGGCTACCGAATTGTCTGATAAGTACGGTAAGGTTCAGCGGGGATAGCCGAGCGGTAAGGCGACGGCCTGCTAAGCCGTTTCCCTTTGGGAGCGGGGGTTCGATTCCCCCTCCCCGCGTTTGATGCGTTCCTGATAGTATTTCGTTGCGTTGCGTCCTTCCCTGCGTATGGTCGCATTCCCTTTTGAATTAAGCATCTTCAATCGGTTATGCGGAATTTTTGTATCATATTTCACGTTCCACTTACCTCATCACTACCTATCGGCCAAACTGTCATCCCTACAACCTTGAGAAGGACAAAACTAAAGTAACATTAAATCTATATCATATTCATGGCATCTAGAAAGACAACGAAAAAGGCTGCCCAGAAAACAAAATCTAAAGGCACGAAAGGAAATACGAATGATAGAAAGAAGACATCTCCTAAGAAGAAAAAGTAATACAGAGACCTCTTTTGAATTAATACAAATTTGTTTGGGTTCCTCTCGGAACCCGGCTTTATTAAGAGCAGAAATAGGAAAAAACAAATAATTGCGACAAAATTACTAATAGTGCCAACCTTGAATAAGATAATCGAACAAAAATTCTCGAGGTATCACTCTCAGAAACTCGTAATATCAAAGATTCTGGAATACGGTCTTAGGATACAAAATGGTAGGGTTTTAGTAAATGACGTTGAAGTAGAACTGCGCTCTATTGCCAGAGTGTGTCAGGTAGACACTAGAGCAGCCAAGGCGGCTATAAGCAACGTTGAGAATGATAAACAACTTGCTGAAATATTCAGGAATTTGAGGTCGACAATCCATCTAGGGAGGGTAGCACCATCCCTGGGTCTAGGAGAAATAGTCATCGAGCCGTACGACGCAAGGGATTACGGGATTATCTATGACGCAGTAGGGGTCTTATCCAGACACAAGGTCAGTATCAGGCAAGCAATAGGTGACGACCCAGACCTGGTTTCAGACCCGAAACTTTACATAATAACAGACTCTCCCATACCTGCCTCAATTATCCCGGAGCTGAAGAAGTCTAGAAAAATAAAGGGAGTAACAATTTACTAATCAACGCCCTATTACACATCGACAGGCCGTCGATTTGCAGTTATAAATGCATATTGAACATGGAAGGGGGTAAAGTCGTTCATTTCGTCAGATTAGATCAAACTCAGCCGGTTTGTAGCTGATGTGTCCCATCTGTCACGGATTGCAGGAAGACGGTCTGTGAAAAGCGTTGAGGTGCAATCGATTATCCCGTTTTTAACTCATCGAAAAGGCCATTTGCCTGAACTGGAAGACCCACTCCCTTCCTATCCTAAAAATTAATATAGTAACATTCATTACAGCAACGTTAATATGTTAACAGAAATGTACAAAGTAATACAATATAGTCTGAATGCGAGCGCGGTACAATCCCGATATGCAGCATCGGTAAAAGAAGGTGTATTCCATGACCCACTCTAAACTACAAGTTGGTGCAATAGGGCTGAGGAATGCTCTTCTCCAGGGAGTGGCAAGTGCGGCTCCAGCAGGCGCAGCCGTTGCCACGTTAACCGGCGCAGCTCTATTTGCCCTTGGGGCACTCCCGCTGACAGCTGTTATCGCATTCCTTGTGGTCCTCCTTAACGGATATATCATAAGCAGAATTTCTCTGAGGGTTTCTGGTGCGGGTGGATATTACGAGTACGTGAAAGCTGGTCACGGTCCATCCACAGCTCTTTTCACCGGTTACATCTACATCTTCTACCAGATAATGGCTATAGCCTTTGTTTCCCTGAGTATAGCAGTATTCGTACCCGCAGCACTTTCCTACGTATTCAGTATTAACGTTTCACCAGTATTCACGATACCAATTCTGGTCGCATCCCTTGCTTATGGATTCATAGTATCAGTCCGCGGTATTAAGATATCCACTTCATACACAATGATAATGGCCCTAATCGAAATCGTAGTAATAGCTGGAATGGGGCTCTACGTTTTGGTTTCGCATCCTTCTCTGAACAACCTGTCGGTATTCACTCCAAAGTACTCTTCTAACGGTTTTACTGGTGTTGCACTTGGTGTTCTCTTAATGTACACAGCATTTGCCGGCTTTGGAGCTTCGACCCCGCTCGGGGAAGAAACAAGGAAACCAAGGGAGTCAATAAGCAAATCCGTGATCTACTCCGTGATCATACTAGGTATATTCTACATATTCTCTTCATACGTCTTCACAGTGGCTTACGGGCCAACCAATATGGGTAGCTATGCATCAGCGCTGGTTCCAGGAATTACTATCATGGGGAGTTACCTAGGAATAGGAGCAGCGATCATAATAACAGTGCTTTTCATCAACAGCCTCCTCACCGGATTGGTTGTGCTGACTAATGCCACTTCCAGGGTCCTGATGACAATGGGACGAGATGGCCTAGTTCCGAACATACTAGCAAGGACGCACTCAAGAAGAATGACACCTTACATCTCAGCGGGAGTTGTTTCCGTCTCTGCACTCGTAATCTCTGCTACCACCACTGAGATAATGGGCGGATTTCCTGCATTCATTGTGGCTGCGATAGGGGCTACGCTCGGCACTCTTTTCGTACACATACTCATAAATTCTGCATTCCCAGCCATAAACAAGAGGTATTCGGGAAGATATGGTTTGAGGAATATTGCCCTGAGCGTTGTATCGATAGCTATTTTTGTGTTGATTCTTGGATCTACATTCATAGGAATCAGTACTCCGGTAATCGTAGGAACATTGGCATTCATAGGCTGGGTAGCTGTAACCTTTGTTCTAATCTACATCAAGAGACACAGACTAAGGGAAATGAGGAATTCAGCGTTAAAGGAGGGCTCAAGCGAATCTGCCGGTAAATAACTGCGCCCTCTTCCAAATTCTTTCCTTTACCTCATCCGGGAGGCGTGCAACTGGAGGTACCTTTCTTATTGCCCTGAAAGTGACATGGTCCCTCTCAATAGTAATGTCATCTGTAGGGTTCAGCCTAGTGGCCATAACCCATCCAACTTGTTCGAAGTCCCTTAAATCAATGTCCTTGGGTACCATTATTCTCACTTTTCCCTCGGTTGGCTCGTCGTGGGATATCACTACGGTCCCATTAACCGTTCTGATTACTACGGAATCTTCTTCTATCGCTCTCTCAAATGCTTGGTTTTTCCCTTCTGTAACAAACACGATTTTTCCTGTATTTCCAGAATTATCTCTCGTAGGATCTGAGCTTATCACAAACATATTTGATACTATTGAAACATTTTCCGAATTATAGTGCCTGCTCTGAGCAAGATTGGCCAGGGCTGCTTCAATGGTTAGGTCAGTCTTTCCCTCGTTAACGAACACAATCTTGTTCCACAGTGGGTCCGCACCCAGAATGGAAAAGCCTAGCTGCTTCGCCAATCCTGGCTCTGCTCTGTCAACATAGGCCAGCGACATGAATCGCCCACCATAATGGGGCCACGAGACCTTATACTCAGGACCCTTCGGAAGTGCTTCGCGAAGAGACCTCATTACTATGGAAGTTCGTGGGACAGAGAACAAGTTAACATGCTCACTTGAATTGGAAGGTTGTATGTCAAAATATATCGGCTCCGGCTTTGTGAGAATTGATTTTATTTCGGCTACGTATTTTGTGGAGTCATATCCCATATAGCCGGCGTATTCGGCAAATGGTCCTTCATCAAACGTCTCTCCGGGAATGAACTCTGCTTCTATTGCTATCTCTGTGTCAAAGGGTATTGGAATATCGTTCCCGTACCCTGGTACAAATCGTATGTTGAACATTCTGCTGGCCTTGCTAAACTCATTGTCTATGAATGAAGCTGCAAGCAGATAAAATATCGGGTTGGGCCCGACAAGCACAGTCATTCTAAGTCTCTTTCCCCTGTCCATGGAATGTCTCAGGTAGCTCCACAGGTGTCCGTGACTTCCTGCGTCAAAGGCAAACTTCCCTTTTTCAAACAGTTGGATCCTGGCAAAGCTCAGGTTTATGGTTCCCTCGTCCGCCGGGTCTCGGGTCGTCGTCAGGCCTGAAGTGATGTATCTGCTGAAGCCCGTATTCGATCCATCCTGCGGGTAATGGGATGGCACTGGTATATTGAAGACATTTACGCTCGTGCCTTCGCTTATTGAAAACACTTCGTTCACATCTCCGTCAATCGATAACTGTTCCACCAGCCTACTGTTTGATATGTCTGGCCATTTTTCAATAGCTTCATCAATCGTTCCGAAACCTGCTAACCTTGCCAGTCTTTCCATGCTCCCGAATAAATTGGTCACAAGGTTGTAGTTGCTGAAGCCTCTTATTTTCTTGAAAAGTATGACAGGATTCTTCTTTCTTAGAGCGAGGTAATATGCAGTGGGCTCGTAATCTATAGTAATTTCATCCTCTATCTCAACCAGCTGGTCAGGGTGTCTTCTTCTCAACTCTTCCAAGTAAGACCTAATGGAGTAAGATTTCGGCTTCTCGATCAATAAAACGCAAATCCAAACAGGAATTAAACCTTATAGAGAAGTTGGGGGTTTGGGGGAAGCAGGTAAACCCCGACCTTTAGGGAGGAGAGGATGTCAGTTACCCAGAAGCCGTTCCAAAATCGCCCTTCTGCTCCTCAGTCAAGAGTGAGCTCCATGTGAATCTCTATTTTCACGTTATCCCCCACCATTAGCCCTCCCCCTTCCAAAACCATATTCCAGGTGAGCCCGAAATCTTTCCTGTTTATGGTCGCGGCTCCATCAAAACCTACCCTCTTCTTACCGTACGGGTCTGTAATCGGTCCCTGAAGTTCTCCGGTAACCCTGACCTTCTTTGTCACGCCTCTTATTGTGAGATTTCCATCAACCTCCAGTTTGTTTCCTGTTTTTTGCATTCTTGTGCTCTGGAACTTCAGGACTGGATAACTATCTACGGCTAGAAATTTCTGGGATCTCAAGTCATCATCCCTGCTATCTTCGTTCGTAAATATGGACTTGGCATCCACGGTGACTTCTACCGAAGATTTCCCAATGTCATCCAGGTCCAAATTAAACTCTCCATCAAACTTCCTGAACCTTCCCCTCACACTGGAGATCATCATGTGCCTAACTACAAATTCCAGGTTGCTGTGTGCCGTATCCAGATTCCATTTTCTGACGTTTGTTGACTTTTGCATGGTAGGGTATGTATATCTGGTATATAATAATAACTTACCTAATATAGCCAGCAAAATGAGCAAACATCACTTTATGCCAAACTTGGAAGTGAGTTTCACGATGATGAATATCACCAGAGCCACGATGAGGAAGGTGATAAGGGCTCCCAGGAATGACCCTATGAGAAAGGGACCTACACGAATCTCCTGCCAGGATACCCCAGGAATGACAATGTCAATTATCGGCATTATCAGGTCTATGACCAGGGACTGAACCAATGTTCCAAGGTATAGGCCGAGGATAAATGCAACTGCCATTCCCATTACCTTGTACTGTTCCAGGAATGCTTTGAATTCCTTCATGAACCCTTTTGGAGGGGGAGGTGCCGGGGGTGCAGGTTTTGGCTCCAATAGCTCTCTGATCTTTCTGAGCTCGTCGAGTATACCATTACTTCCTTTGTCGCTTGAAGAGTTGTCGGCTGTCATTCTTCTGCCTCTTATTTCACAACCCCAGCGCACTTAAGTAATTTATGGGGACGGGAGGTAGCAGTTCCCTAATTCCTTGCTGAGGATCTGCCGATCATCCTCTAAATGTAGGTCTCTTCGTTAGCATAGTTGAGAGGGAGAGACGGGCCTTTGGCATGTCCAAGGTTGCAGATGAGATGTGATCTATTAGCTCTTCTGGGGACATTTCTTTCTGTCCGGGCTTTCCCCTGACTCTGACAGCAAGCTTGCCTGACTCAATTTCCCTGTCCCCAATGACGCAAATAAATGGAACCCAGTTCTGTTCCGCGTTCCTGATCTTCTTGTTCAGGGAAGAGTCCGTGTCATCCACATCCGCCCTTATTCCCTTATCTATGAATTGTTTGGCTACCTCCACGCACTTTTCGATGTGCCTTTCAGCGAGTGGCACTACCCTGACCTGGGTGGGCGAGAGCCACAACGGAAGTGAAGGCGTACCTCCGCTTTTCTCGGCTTCTGCTGCCTGCTCCAGAAGAGCATAGATTACTCTCTCTATTGCACCACTGGGGGAATCGTGGAGTATTATCGGATACTGCTTGTTCCCGTTAGCATCGATGTAAGTCATGTTGTACCTTTTACCGTTCTCGTGATCCATCTGGACTGTAGAAAGGGCAGTAGCCTTCCCCATCGTGTCTACAACATTGAATTCGAACTTTGGATCGAAATAGGCATACCTGAAGTTCCACATCTCTATGAGTACTGGTTTACCGAATGTATTTACCAGGTATTTTATGAAATCACTGTTATTGTTCCAAAATTCTTCTGTCATTCTAATTGCCGCTTCGTAAGAATCGTGTTTTATGCCAATCTCGTCAAGTACCTTCATGCAGAAATCGAACTGTCTCTTGAATTCCTCCTTCGCCTGCTCTATGTCAGCGCACATTGTGTGCATATCAGGCATCGTAAAAGCCCTAAGTCTTTTCAGGCCCGTGAGCTCTCCACTCAGCTCTCTCCTGAAGCTGTATCTGGTTATCTCATAGAATCGGAACGGGAGTTGTTTGTACGAAACGGTAGCATCACTCATCAAAAGAAACTGCCCGAAATCGGCCGAGAATCTAAGGAAAAATTCCTTATCATCTGACCTTACTATATAGTGCCTTGATGGGAACCGATTCAGGTATTCTTTCAGGGCTGGATGGTCGTAATCGTACATTATGGGGGTCTCCACTTCTATTGCTCCGTATTCGATGGTCTTCTCAGTTACATACCTCTCCAGCAGTCCCTTTATCAGTCTCCCGTTCGGATAGAACCTCATGTTCCCCTGGTCCGACCCGGGCTCATAATCGACAAGCTGTAGTCTTTGCATTAATTTTATGTGGGGCGGCATCTGTTGGTATGTTCTGACTTTGGTTATTTCGTAATCTGCGAATTTCTTCAGGTTCTCATGTCCTTCTTCCTTGAAATCCGATCGTGGGATCAGGTTTCCATCTGGGGTAAGAATGTACCATGTAGATTTAACCTGTTCCTCCCGTTTTATTGCCTCTGAGACCTCTTCTTTTGCCGACTCCTCTCTGGGTTTGGACCTTGCGGCATCCCCACCATTCCCAAAGCTCTTCAGCTGTTCGGCAAGTGGATGCCCCTTGATCTTAATGCTCCACCTCTTATTCCATCCGAAGGGGGCCTTCACTGTTTCGAATTTCGCCGAGGCAACCTTTCTCATGTATTCGAGAAGGTTCATTGCATTCCCTGGTGATTCCAGATTCCTGCTCAAGTGTGCAAAAGGATATATCAGCAGCAGCTTCCTCTTCTGTCTTTGCATGAAGTTTGTGGTCTCTTCCACTGCCTTCAGTGCTATCTCTTCATTGTCTCCCTTCTCAACAGAAACTAGCATAACAACTGCATCTTCAACTTTGAAATTCCTCTCTGCACTCCCTTCGTATACGCTAGCTTCTGGCTCAATAAGCTCGTACGTCATGCTCTCCACATCAAGTTGAAGGACCTTCATCTGTTCACCCTGGACCTTGCATTTGATAGTCTGAAAGGATAAATATTCTTACTACCTTCTTTCTAGGGCATAGAATTATTTAGATAATCAAAGTCTCCACTGCGATTCCCTCTGAAAGAGGATCACATCACCTGTCGTTGCATTGATCTCTATCATGGCTTTGCTCTGTTTACCTCCTGAAAGGAATTCTATGTTGTATCTCCATACTTCCCTTTCGTTGGTCTGGTCCTTTTCCTGCTTCGCCATTGTAATTGTGAACTCGTCTATGTTAAACGCCATTTTCATGTGCTTCTTGACCTTCTCAACACCCTGTGCAAAGTCTAGCATTTCTCCGTTATAATAACAATTAGCCTAATTTCCTTTTTGTCGGCTATCTTAAACAATCAAAAGAGAAAGGTCACTGCTCTGCGGTATTTTAATCACTGTTTAGGTATTTAAGGTAAATTAAAATACCGAAATTTCATAGGAATATCAATGTCAACTGACAATCTTTTCAATTCGGTAGATACGATAGAGTTCTATGTCGGGTCTGCAAAGCAGTGGGCATATTTCCACGAAAAGGCGATGGGGTTCAGGATAGTGGGTTACTCTGGCCCCGAGACCGGGGTGAGGGACAGAATTTCCTATCTCCTTCAGCAGGGGGAAGTAAGGCTGATATTCACGGGGTTTCTATCCAGGGCATCTGAAATTTCCAGGCACGTGGAACTCCACGGAGATGGGGTAAAGGATATCGCCATAGATGTGAACGATCTAGAGAGCACGTTATCCTTCATAAGGGAAAATGGCGTCGTGAAGTCTGTGGAGACGAAGAATCTTAAGGGAGATTCAGGAACTCTAGCGACAGCCAAACTTACCACGTTTGGGGAAACGGTGCACTCCCTCAGAGACTATGGCGAATGGGACTCGGACCTTCCTCCGGGCTTCAAGGAGGTGCAATCCCCAGAGGCAAATTTAGGAGTGAAAAAGGTGGATCACGTGGTAGGAAACGTAGAGGAAAACAAGATGGACCCTTGGGTAAACTACTACGTGAAGGGGCTTGGGTTCCGTCAACTCATGAGCTTCGACGACAAGGATATCAGTACGGAGTACTCAGCACTTCGAAGCAAGGTGGTCGAATACGGAGGAAGGAAGATAATTTTCCCGATCAACGAACCAGCGATAGGCCTGAAGAAATCCCAGATACAGGAATATCTAGACTATTATGAGAGCCCGGGTGTTCAGCACATAGCGCTTGCAACCGATAACATCATTGAAAGCGTAAGGAGGATGAAAAGCAAAGGTATCCAATTTCTTGAGACCCCTGGAACTTACTACGACGAGCTGGAGGAGAGGGTAGGGAAGATTGACGAGGACATCGACGTTCTCAGGGAACTGAACATCCTGGTTGACAGAGACGATGATGGCTACCTCCTCCAGATATTCACACAGCCCATCGGGGATAGGCCCACGTTCTTTTACGAACTCATTCAGAGAAAAGGAGCCACTTCATTTGGGAAAGGGAACTTTAAGGCTCTGTTCGAAAGTATTGAGCGAGAACAAGCAAAAAGGGGAAACCTCTGAGTTATGAAAATCGCAAGAATGAACATAGACGGAAGGATAATGACAGTAGTGGTTACGGGGGAAGATAGTTGTATTCCCCTGGACGAGACCACAAAATTCTATGACGTCAATAAGACCGACCTCAGTGGAAGAGAGCCCCTTTCATTGAGCTCCGGAAAAAAGGACATTCTAGTGCCAGTTCCGAAGGTGACTTCCATCAGGGATTTCTATTCCTTCGAGGAACACGTCAGAAAAGCCAGGGCAAGGAGGGGGCTGGGGATGGTTGAAGAATGGTACCAGTTCCCAGCTTACTACTATTCTGGGACGTCGATGATTTTTTCCTCAGGCTCTTCGATACCATACCCGACATTCACTTCAGAACTTGACTACGAAATGGAAATAGCAGCAGTCATAGGGAAGGAAGGGATAAACATAAGGCGTGAGGATGCCATCTCTCACGTCTTTGGATTCATGCTCGCGAACGACTGGACAGCAAGGGATCTTCAAAGGAAGGAGATGAAGGTTGGGCTCGGTCCCTCGAAATCCAAGGACTTCGCAACAAGTCTTGGCCCGTACCTGGTGACAATGGAAGAACTGGAGGATTTTAGGGAGTCAGGAGACAGGTTCGACATACCCGTTGAGGCGTATGTTAACGGAAAAAGGTATTCAAGTGGGAATGTGAGGGACATGCATTTCACTTTCTCCGAGTTGGTGGAGTACGCATCCAGGGGGACTAGGCTGAGAAGGGGGGATATAATAATGTCAGGGACTGTTTCGACGGGCTGCATCCTTGAACTGGGGCCTGAAGAACTTGGGTGGTTGAAGAAAGGTGACGTGGTTTCCATAAGAAGTCCAGCTCTGGGGGAGCTTACGAATGAGGTGATATGAGTGGTATATTACGTTAGGCAGGGGAAGATGCCAAGGACAAGGCACACGTTTGAAAGGGCGAATGAACTGATGAGGGAGGAGCTTTTCGGAGAGGAGAGTTTTGACGGCTCATACTCATTGCTCTACCACAGGAACGAGCCAACGAGAATTAAATCCATAAGGGAGATCAAGAAGAGGGATCCAGGGTTCAAGCTCCTTGCTTCTCACACACTTGTGCACACAGACAATATCAAAAGAGAGGGGGATTTCATTACTGGCAGGAAACCTTTGTTCGGCAATGAAAGGTTGGTGATATCAATACTGAGGCCGTCCACCTCTTCAGACAGCTTCTTCAGGCAAGGTTTGAACGATCAGCTCTTCTATGTTTGCAGTGGAAAGGGATTGCTGCAGAGCATGATGGGGGACCTGGAGTTCGAGGAGGGGGACTACCTTTACGTACCTAAGGGTACTACATATCTCCTTCAGCACTCTAAAAGCTCTGAATTCTTAGTCATCGAATCCAGGGATAACATAGGACTGCCGCAGAGGTACCTGAATAGGTATGGCCAGATAAAAGAAGGTGTTCCCTATTACACCAGAGACATAAGGCACCCGATCCTGAAGCACAAAAGCTATGGAAAGGGAAGCTACGATGTGTATGTTGATTTCGGTGACAGGTACATAATTGAAAGCAGAACCGAACACCCGTTCGATCTGGAAGGCTGGGACGGCTACCATTACCCGTTCGCCCTGAACGTCAGAGACATTATGCCCATAGTGGGTAAGGTCCACCAACCCCCTCCAGTTCACGAAACTTTCTCGTCAAAGTCATTCATGGTGGGGACATTCCTTCCGAGGAAATACGATTTCCACGAGAGGGCCATTCCCATTTCGTACTATCACAGCAACGTAGATACCGACGAGTTCCTCTATTATGCATCAGGAAACTTCATGAGCAGAAAAGGGGTGAGAAAGGGCTCGGCGACGCTTCACGTAAGGGGAATGATTCATGGGCCGCAGCCCGGCACTGTAGAAAGTTCAATTGGAAGGAAAGAGACGGATGAGACCGCAATAATGGTTGAAAGTTATGAAAGACTTGGCATATCCACGTATGCAGAGGGTTTTGCAAACAAAGATTACATAAAAACATGGTTTCAATGAGCTTAACATTCAATTTTCTGCCAATCGATCAGATTGTGAGCGGTGAGGGTTCCGTTGAATCTATTGTCAATCTTATAGGAAGGGAGGACGCGGAGAGGACGGTGATAATAACCAGCAGGTCCGTCTCCCGTACCTCATTTTTCAGGAAGCTGGAAGATGCCCTGCCAGGGGCAACGGTGTACAGCAACATTTCTCAGCACTCCCCAATAGAGGAGATAGACTACGTGGTTAACCAGACAGGAAAGAAGAATGTGAAATTCTTCGTTTCGGTCGGGGGAGGAAGCGTAATAGACTCAACGAAAGTGATCAGGTCGAAGGTTGACCCGGAAATCCCGCAGGTAGCGATACCGACTACCCTCTCAGCTGCCGAATTTTCACACATCGCCGGATTCTCCGAAGAAGGGGAGAAAAGAGGGATAAAGGGGAAGAACCTCGTGCCAAGATACATATTCCTGGATCCAGAGGCAACGCTAGAAACACCGATAGAACTTTGGAGATCCACAGGAATCAGATCCCTAGACCACGCTATCGAGGCCACCCTGGGCGGAGGCTTCGTCGACATGAGGGTTCTTTTCTCAACGCTTTCAGTGAAGCTCCTGTTTGAAAATCTCACGGGGAACAAGTTGGAGAACAGGAGGGAATGCCAGGTAGCATCCTGGTACTCCTATGTGGACGTATACGACAGCCCCATGGGGTACAGCCACCAAATAGGGAAAGTGATAGGTGCGAGATGGAAGATACCGCATGGAATAACTTCCTGCATAACCCTGCCTGAGATGTTGAGGTTCTATTCCTCCTCTCCACCAGAGGGACTTTCGAAACTGGCCATTTCAATAACTGGGGAGAAAAGCGAAAAGAAGGCAGTGGAAAACCTCGCACGAACGGTGGATGATTTTATCGTAGGAATGTCCCTCAAAAGGAGACTGTCGGACTACGGGATTGTTGAGGAGAACATCCAGTTTATTGCCGAAAAAATTGGAAGGAAGGATGAGATTTTCATGGAACACCTGAGGAATCTCCTGTAGCGGAGAGCAATTTTCAGTCGGGTACGAATCTGTTCAGCTGGTCCAGCATCAGAAGCTTAATGTTCTCGTCTACAGAATCAGACCGAGCCCTCCAGACGTATATATGATTCACAGTCAGGAGGGAATAAAGTATCTCCCCTGCATTCAAGACCACGGCATCGGTGACCATGTTCTGCTTGGCAAGTTCCAGCACTCTCTGTGCGTTTCTATCGGGAGCTATCTCTTCAGTCGGTACTGGGACGCTTGCGGAATCAACGGTCTTTCCTTCCTTTATTTTCACTATTAGGTAATTTCTTGACTTGGAAGTCCTTCTGTCGATCCTTCCTGGCTCAGAAGTTGGAAGGATCACTACCCTCTCCAGGCTCCGGGATGGCTCTATGTGGATAACCACATCCCTGACCCCCGGGACATCAGCAAGAACCCTCTTCTCGATCAGGTCTGCCACGTCATGAGCCTCTTCTATTGTGAGTTTGCTGTTAACCGACAGTACAATCTCCACAAATATTACCGGTCCTGCCCATCTAGCCTTAATTGTCTTAACTCCTGTCACCTGCGTGCTCTCCCTTGCTATCTGCTCAATCTTTGGGACCACCTTCTTATCCTTGGGAAGGTCCATTATTCCGATGACGCTGTCTCTTCCTATCTTGACGGCTGTGTAGAATATCCCTATAGCAGCAATACCTATGGCGAGGTAATAGAAGAAGCCGATCCTGGTCGCATAGCTAGCGATGAGCCCGATGCCTACACCAAGGCCAACGTACACGTCAGAGTAGTTGTGGAAGCCGTCGGATACCAGTGAAGGGGAATTCACCCTCCTTCCTCCTATTATCTTAACGATGCCAGAAAGGAATAGCGGGACCACGGAGATGAGCTGCAGTACGCCCGATTGCAGGTGAATGGAAACGTTTGAAGGAGGGAGGGACAGGAGAAGGTCTATGGCGGTAAATGCGATTATCGCGGCTATGGCAAGGGAGATCAAGTCCTCGATCTTGAACAGTCCATATGAATACCTGTTGCTGTACTTGCTGTTGGAAAGCTTTATCGCAGCAAATACCACCACAGTCACTAGAATATCTGTCAGGATGTGGAAACTCTCGAAAAGAAGTGCATAATTGTTGTATATTATCGTGCCAAGAAGTCTGATGAGTAGAACACCAATCTGGAGCGACAGGGCTATCGAAACATACCCATTCACTGTCAGTTTGCTCGGATTTCTGTTCAGAATTGATTATTGAACGGGGAGATAAAAAAATTGGTATGCTTAAACAGCGCTAAAATCACTTCGCCAGCGTTAGGATGATGAGCCCACCTTTGTGTTCAATAGATTTCCTCAGGCCTTTGATCTCTAATCCGTTCCACTCTCTCTCATCTATACCGTGTGAGGAAGCAAATCTCTTGCCGGTGTTATCATGCTCGTATATGGATATGAAACCTTTGTCGCTCAGGTGGGATGCTATTACGGAAAGTGAATCATCTCTCCCCTTCCAGTGATGGTAAGAGAAGGAGGATATGACGGCATCGAATTTATATTCAAACGGAATGACCCTGCTGCTTCCGCTTCTCAGTTCGACCCTCTGAAGCAGGCCCTTTTTTGAAAGATTCTTTCTCGCGCGGTCAAGCATATGCTGGGAAGGGTCAAGTCCATAAAATTTCGCGCCAGGAAATTCTCTTGCCAGTCTCGACAGCAGTTCCCCGTTTCCACAGCCTATGTCCAGCAATTGATCAAACTTCTTGCCCCTCAGGTCATTCACTATTGCACTGTAATATTTGTCCAAGAGCCGCGAACCAAGTCCGAATAGGAACGAGGTTATCCGACCAAATCTCTCTTCACCGTCAACGTATAAATCTTCAGTTGTCACAGTTCTCTCCGTTGGGAGATATCCACCTTTCTCCCCAGCTTCTCATTGTGTCAACGACCGAGCTGAGCGATTTTCCCTTAGGGGTCAGAGTGTAGCTTACCCTTATTGGCCTCGTATTGCTTACGTTTCTTTCCAGTATCCCCTCCTCCTCCAGAAATTTGAGCCGCTCCGAAAGCATCCTGGAGGAAATACCGTCAACGGATCTTTTCAGCTGGTTGAACCCTCTAGGTTCGGTACACAGGTCTCTCAATATCATGAACGTCCAGACATCCCTGAGAATATACAGGGTCCGTTCCACAGGACATGTTGAGTTCTTTCTGGACTCCATGTCGTAGTGACTGTGTTGCATGACAGTATATTTGAACTAAGTTAATATAATTAACCTACACACTTTTCTCATCCTGATAAGGATAATGCCATCTTTAGAACGAGAGGAAGGGACCAGCAACAAGATAGGTCAAAAGAGACGAAAAGTGCTTTATTGTTTCAGCTTATGGGAGGGAAGTGGATTACAGGGGGAATAAGGCACTCGATATACTCCTCTTCTTCGTCATGTCAACAGCCTGGGCCCTTAATTATTCCTTCCTGAAATTCGCGCTGGTATACGAACCGCCAATGGTCGCGCTCTTATTCAGGGCGCTGTTTGGAGCAATATTCTCGATACCTTTCTCATACTCAACCCTGAAGCTGATGACCAAAGTCGGAGTAGGCAAGTTATTCGTCATGAGCCTTCTGAACGTTTCAGTCTTCATGGGACTCTGGTTTGTTGGTGAGAGGACCGAGAGCTCCTCCATTTCCTCAATCCTGGTATACACCTACCCGATAATCTCTGTCTTCCTCTCATGGCTGTTTCTCAGTGAAAAGCTGTCCTTCCTCAAGGTGACGGGAATAGTTACGGGGTTCGGTGGAGTGGTTGTGATATTTCTGGACGAGCTTTCGATAAGCTATAACGTGGGGCTCTTTCTCCTGGTAGGATCAGCTGTCTCTTGGTCAATTGGCACCATATACTACAAGAAATACCTCAGGAACGCTGATATGGGTGTAGTCAACACGTTCCAGTTCGTGTTCGCAGTGCCTGTTGTATTGGTGGCTGCAGCATTCTACGGAGGATTCAAACCCCTCACCACAGATTTCATACTAATAACCATTTACATGGGCGCAATTGGCTCATCTGCAGCGTATTTCATCTATTGGAGCCTGATCAGGAAGTACAAGGTATCCCATGTCTCCCCCTACCTGTTCTCCGTCCCTGCCCTTTCGATACTGTTCAGCACGTTCCTGAACAACGACAAACTCACCCCCCTCAATCTTGTAGGATTCGGACTGATTGCAGTAGGTATATTCATCAGTTCCAGGTAGCCACAAAGGGGAGGTTAAGCTTCCGGCTTATCTGTTCACAATGCCCCATCTGAAGTGCCTTTTCTCCTGTCAACCGGGAAGACGTAAAATGCCAGGTAAAGAGTGAGGAGAAAGGTCCCCAGCATAAGGGCGATTACGGCCATACCGGCAAGAGGAAGGATGCTCGGAATGCTGAACATTGGATTTATGATACTATCAGCAGGTATACCAGTATTTCCCGTGACAACGATATAGGGGTACCTTGCTGTGTTGGACGAAATTTCGAAAAACATCAGGAAAGCGTAGTTGGCGAAAGCACCGATAGGGGCGAAGAGCAGATCAACCCTTCTGGAAAGAGAGAGGATGGAGAAAAGGAAAGCGGAAATACCTAGTATCAGCACGATAGAAACGAAGCCTCTATCGGCCATCTGCTGGTAGACATACTGAGAGAAGTCGTGAAGTTCCATTAGCGCCCAGGAAACTGTGACAAGACCCAGTAATGAAAAGACGATTCCTATAATTTTGGAGGTTCTCACGGTTATCCTGAACTCATCCGAGGGACCATTCCTGGACCTGAACAACGCAAAAGTCAGGACTATTAGTGAGGCCATTGCAATCGATACGAACCACGAGAACAGGGCCAGCGGAAGGAACACTGGATTGGCAAGGGGATTTAGGCCGTTTGAACTGAAGAACGTCAGCCCCAGGGCGGTCGAAGTCTTGACACCGTAAGGGTAGAACATCAGGGCGAGTATGCTGTTCATGCCAAATGCAACCATAAGGGCTCCTGCAGACATGAACAAGCCTACAGCAATGTGGACCTTCCTGCTCATTTCATCCCATGTATACCAGTACAGTGCGGTGCTTACGATAGCTATCATTATGCCGGCGACTGCAAGGGATATGGGGTAGAAGAGGACATTAGTGGCTATGTACAACAGAGACGGCCAGTATGCAGCAAGAAAGACTGTCAGCCAGGTGGCAAGGACTCCTGCGAAGAGGTCAACCCTTACCAGATATGAGGTCAGGCGACGAGCGAATCTGATGAAATTTTCTTCCCTTTTTGCGACCCCTATTATCTCAAACACCGGTATTATAACAGAAAGACCAAGGACCACAGTAACGAAGAATATGTGGAGGAAGAACGTTGTACCGATACTTGCCAACCCCCAGAATACATTGCTAATGAGAAACACCCCCTCTCCTTCTTGGGTCAAGTTTTTTAAAATAGATCATATGGATGCCCCAGAGTCCTGCCAGCAGAATCCCGATCTCAAGTGCTATTACTGCTGAGGTGAAAAGTGGAGTTATTTGATGCGCATTAACAACATCATTATAGGTCACCAATCCGTAAACGGTCCAGGGATGCCTGCCCATCTCTCTGGACGCCCAGCCTGCAACGCTAGCCAAAATTGCCAATGCTGATCCGACGAATGAACCATACAGCACGAACGTCTCGATTTTCATTCTGAACAAAACGTTGACGAGCTTCCTTATGAAATTGGAGTACAACCCAAAATGACCGATACTCAGAACAACCAGAATGACTCCGGATATGACCATGGAGTAGTACAGGAAATGAAGGAATGGAGCGTAGGTGTTTGAAGCGTTCAGCGTAAGCTGACCGAGCGTATCACCCGGGGGGAGCAGAGATGCAAGGTAGTTCGATCCAAGGAAATAGTGGTTCAGATTTCCATACAGCAGGAGGCTTATAACCGGGTCGTATCCACCGTTTTTGGGAATTCCTTCCGTGGCATTGAAAATGTTTCTCTGGAATTCATAAAGAAGGCGTCCCTGCACGTCACCGGCTACAGGTTGTAGAAAAGTGGCAATCGATCCAACGAGGAAAGAAACCTTTAGACCTTTCCAGTTGTAACCTTCCTTCCCGTATCCCTTAAGAATCTTGAATGAGAGATAGGCTGACGCAAGGAATGACGTCACGATAACTGCTGCGAGGAGATTGTGAAGATAAGTAGCATTTGCCTCGGGATTTAAGACCGCGATCCACGGGTCGGTGGTGAAGTTTGACAGAAGCTGGAAAGCACCCGGGGAGGAAAGGAGGCTCGATCCAACGACGGGAAGGACAGTCGCGAGAATTTTCAGTTTAGCGGGGTCAACAATCTGGGGACCCAGCGAAGGAACCCACGGGAGAAACGTCTGAGCAACCATCGCTCCCGTGCCCCAGGGTACTTGCATCCACGCGTTGACGGCTAGGATCATGTAAGCTGAAAGGTTAGTACCGAACAGAACTCCTATGCCGATAAGAACATGGCCCCCCTTCCATCTCTTGAATCTGTTGAAGGTGGTGAGGTAAGTTCCGATGAGGACAATCTCTATGATGAACGCGTAAAGTTCTATAATGAGCGGGGCGGCGGCCATGCTTGCAATGAGCGCTATGGAACCAGACCAGACCACAACCAGACCAAACTCGACTAGTGTTCCAGTAACGGCTCCAGCGGCGAACGTTATACCCCACAATTTTGAAGCATTCCTTGCTAGCTTCAGGTAATCTTCATCCTCCCTCCATATTCCTATTGACTCCAGGGTAAGAACGACAATGGGAAAACCAACAGCAAATATGAGGAAAAAGGCGTGGACGTATATCCCCACAATAGTCATCAGTTCAGCGATGTTTGCCGCGGCCCAGTTTGATCCTGCGGATAGAACCCACCCAGCGATAGGGGTGGGGGAAGAACCGACCATGTGGTTATTATCTACTATCTATATTTAACGCTTATTATTTTTAAATGACCATAATTTAAACGATGGTTAAAAAATTTAGGAATTCTGACAAGAATCGACAGAATCTCCTGACGAATTTCACGTTAGTCTGGAGGTTGTTGCGGCAGATGCAGGAGTTTCTGACCGAGATTATGTTGGAGTTCGATTAAAACTGGCGGTTCAGATAATTTTCCGCAAGAAGGAGAATATCTTTTGAACCCTGAATTTCATGTCTGGATGTCAGTCTTTGGTGCCTGACAGAACGGGTCCTGTGGGCCCCACGCATTACTTTATTTCTACCTTTTTTATCTTCGGTTTAACCTCGGGCCTCACCATTACGGATTTGCCTGCCTTCATTATTTCCTCAGATGCCCTGAGAAGGTGTGTGAGTGCGTTCCCTATACCTTTGCCCATGGAGGGGATTGTAATCTTTATCTCGATAGTGATTTTTTCTTCCTTATCATCCGTTGCCATATTACACCATCTCTATATCAAGAATCCCGTTATTAAATTCTGCCTTGACGGGATTCTTGTCCGAATAAACAGTAGGTAGGTAAAATACCCTCTTCCAGTTGCCCAGCTGAATTATGAGCTCCCCTCCCTTGTTGTATATGTCCAGGTCCTTCTTCTCGGCGAAGGGAAGCTTGAGCTTGATTATGTATTTCCCATCCTTCTTTACGAACTGGATGCTCTTCTCCCTAGAGAAAGTTTCCAGTGGGTTTGAACCTCCATACACGAGTTCAGACATCCTTTCTAGTCTTTCCACCCCTATCGGCTCCTCGGCAAGCAACGGTACTTTGAATATCTTGAGGTCTGTGAACGACTCGCTAACCTCCTTAATTATTTCTTCCTGGCTCGTCCTCCATCCCCTGAAGAAGGCACCCGTGCTTTCGTCGTATATCTTGTTGACGAAGACCGCATCGACTGGGTACCCGTAAAGAAGGAGATATGTATATGCCCTCTTGGTTTCGCTGAGCGACATCTTGTCAGGGTTCATGACCAGCCTGATAGTAGATATCTTCTGGTCCGTCAGGATCGTCCTGATCCTCTTAAGATATTCATAGAGGCTCTCCACACTCTTGAATACCTCGTCACTCGGAATCTCCATGCTTGAAACCGTGTTCCAAACAGGTCTAACTATCTTGGCAGCAAGCCTGCCCATTGGGAATATTTTGTCCATATACCATGTCATTGCCTCCGGGAACGACAGAAGCTTGAGCGATTCGCCGGTAGGGGCGCTGTCAATGACTATTGCGTCGTATTTGTCCTCATCATAGTATTGTCTAAGATAGAGCAACTGTGACGCTTCGTCGAACCCGGGGAGAGTAGCAATCTCTTCCGCTGATATCGGGTCAAGCCCTTCCGTCTGGAAAAGGCCGGTAAGATACCCCTTCAGGTCGCTCCAATGAGTATTAATGGCTTCGTTCACGCTTATTTCCTGTGCAAACAGCCTTTCACCGATCTTCTTCGGCCTAGGTCCAATATCGGTGCCGAAGGCGTCTCCGAGGCTGTGGGCAGGATCGGTGGAGATTACCAGGGTCTTCTTCTTGCTTTTAGCAAGGGAACAAGCAGTTGAGGCAGCTATGCTGGTCTTTCCAACGCCACCCTTTCCAGTGTAAAGCAGGATTCTAGTCCCCATGCTACTAAATCACGTCTCACTAAATTTACTCTTCTGATTCATGATGCTAAAGAAAGGCAGTAGAAACAAGGATTAGGATTGGTCCCCTACCCAGCCAACACAGAAACTAAAACCCGAGGTCCTGGATTTAAATGAAGTTGAAGAATTCTGTTATCATCCTGAAAAAGGCCAGAAAGTGATCCTTTGTCGTAATGGCGAAGTATCTGGCGGATATGCCCGTCAGGTACCAGAATCCCAGTGCAACCATAAAAACCGATGCTATCAGAAGGAAGAACGGCACCCTGGCGAACGAGTTAGTCATTGGTCTCTCATTCTCAATATAAATTCTGGTATTAATTCTTATTCATAAATTAGAGACTTTTCGTGAAATTCTAACTTATATTCTATTTGCTCTCTCTTATCTCCTTGAGCGCCTCCCTGTCCCTGCAGTACAAGTAGGGGGCAAGGTCCAGAGAAGGAGGGGATTTCTCAAGTTTGTTCCTGTAAACCTTCCTCAGATTCTTATCCACTTCTGAACAGTAACCCTTCCAGGTCACCCCGAGCGATTCCACATACTTCTTCTCTATGCCTGTTGCTATCTCATGGGCATGAGGGTATTCATACCCAAGATCAGACAGCCACTTTTCTGGAAGTTCATGATGCAGCCCGATGCTCTCCACCGTGCTTATCTCCTTACCTTCAACCTTCAGAATCCTGGGGAAGTGTTCGTCCAGATATACGGTCTTTCCGTCGAGGGAATACCCTCCGGTGTACTTGATATCATAATCGGTGCTCACTTTCACTTCACTCGCATCTTTCCTGTCTACTACAGTACCTATTTCTTTCCCCCCGTAATAGGCCTTTGTTCCGCTGACCGATATACTGGCGTATGCCTTCGGTTCTTCTGTAGCTAGTACCCTTACGAACTTAGGGTCTTTAAAGTCAATTGCAGCTATGAGGTACCCCTTACCTTCCTTATCAGGTACATGCTCAACTATTTCGAAATCTTCCATTGAATTTATTAAACAAATTAGGGAGATAAACTTGCCGCAACTGTAACATGTGATACCTCCCAATTGGTATTAATTGCTCCAAAAGGGAATGAAAGTCGAAATACTTCCAATCAAAGCAGCATTTCATGCGGGGGAGGGGATTTGAACCCCCGAATCCCTACGGAACCAGATCTTAAGTCTGGTACCTTTAACCTGGCTCGGCAACCCCCGCCTGAGGTTGATGTTTCCTCTGAATTTAAGCTCTTTTAGGCATGACCGACCGGCTGGCTAAGCAAGTTTAAGGGTTTGCGGCTCTAATTTTGAAGCTAGTGGATGACATCGAAGTAACTAGAATTTGTTGATGCGCATAAATGCACGCAGCCGTGCACGATATAAGATATCCCTCCATGTAATTATTTAATGGTGATTAAATTGAAGGAAACAGCCATCAGTAGTGCTGTGGCGGTAGCAATAGTAGTGACTATTGCCGCCGGTGGCCTTGCAGCGGGCCTGTTTGTAGGTCATTTCTCGTCAAGTCCTCCAATCGAACAGACTCAAGTGAAGTCAGTCTCTGCTGCCTCTGCGCCGTATCAGCTGGTCCTGGTCATAACTACAAATAACTTTTACAACGCCTCCGTTGGTTACCAACCTGCTTTCTTTGTGCTTTCAAACGGTACCCTGGAATCATCGGCAAATATCACAATCCCGGCAAATACGAAAATAGAAGTTACGATAATAAACTACGATGATGGAAATGGAACTGTAGCACCAATATATGCCAATGTAACGGGTACCCTGAATGGAAAGGAGACCATAGTAAACAACACTAATGTAAACTCAACTTACGGGAATGACCAGATTGTGGTGAACGGGAGTGAACAGGTATCATCGGTGCCGGTAAACAACATTGCACACACATTTACGATCCAGAACGGCAGCAAGGTTTTACTTAACATTCCGATTGAACCGTCCAGCATTGTTCAGGCAACATTCGAACTCGGACCTGGGACGTACACCTGGCAATGTGAGGTTTCCTGTGGTTCCGGTCCCACTGGATGGGATGGAGCAATGAACACAGCCGGCTGGATGAGTGGAACAGTAACCGCTGAGTAAATATCGGGAATCGGATCGCTTCATCACATCAATATGACCTGACCCCGCCCGAACTGACTGGGAATGGAAATAGGATCTAATCTGTTCCTGAATGACCTTTATAGAGGCGGGGTTTGACATTTTTAGATTTTTCAAAGAATTATTGATACGTCGACTCGTACAGGCTTCAAGTCTAGGATTCAAATATTTAGAAGAAATTACTTCTGATTACAATGGATTTCGGTTTAACCGAGGACGACAGGCTCATCAGGGAGAACGCCAGGGAGTTTGTACAGAAGTATGTTATTCCTCAGAGAGATAAGATTTCCTACTCCAACAGTATCCCCGAGGACATCATCCGCAAGGCAGCGGAAGCTGGATTCATAGGCTTCACTCTCTCAGAAAAGTATGGAGGGGCAGGTGGGACAATCTCGCAGATGTCTTCAATCATAGAGGAACTTGCACGCGGGGACGTATCTATGGCGCTTCCTGTTTACGTCCTTCTTCTCAATGGCTGGCCTGCTATGCTCGAAAAGTACGGAACGGAAGAGGCAAAGGAGGAGATTCTCCCTTCGATAGCCAAAGGAAGGACCTTCTTCGGAATAGGGTCTACTGAGCCTTCCGGTGGCTCGGATGTGATGAATGAGAAATCCAATGCCGTGAGGAATGGAAGCGACTGGCTTGCGACAGGAGAGAAAGTGTATATTAGTGGCGTTAGAGAAGCTCTCGGGTTGCCTGGGGGAGGCGGATTCCTCACTTTGCTGAGAACGGGAGACAAGAAACTTGCGTCAAAGGCATTCACCACATTCGCACTGATGATAAAGGGAACGGACGGAAAGGTCAGGAATCAGATATCTACGACCTTGTTCAACAACATAGCGAGGGAAGGGTTGTCTACTGGAGGTTTTTCCTTCAGCGATATGGAGATAGAAGATAGCTACAGAGTCGGGGAGGTTGGTCAGGGATTCCACATAATAATGGAGGGGTTCAACATCGCGAGAGTCTACGTAGCCGCCGCATGCAACGGTGCTGCCTTTGAAGCGCTGGATATGGGGAGAGAGCATCTTAGGACGAGAATACTTTTTGACCAGCCGTTAGGTAAACAGGAGGGGTTGCAGTTTGAGTTGTCCGAGCTCTATGGAAAGCTGGAATCTTCCCGGCTTCTGACGCAAAAGGCTGCCTGGACTCTTGACAGGGTATACAAAAATAAGGAGCGCGTTCCACTGTCTGAGCAGAATCTTGCAGTCTCCCTTGCCAAGATGACCGGCCCCCCGACGGCGCACGAGATCATTACGAAGGTAATGGTATGGCACGGAGCAGCCGCATACACGAAGGACCTGCCCCTTGGGGCTGCCCAGGGTGGAGTTATGTCGTATTATGTTGGAGCTGAGGGCGGAATAAACATAATGAAGCTTATAATAGCAAGGGAATTACTTGGGAAGGAGTTCCTAAGTTACAAGTCAGGATAGATTTTTATCCGCATCCAGATAAAGATTAGAAGCCCCGTGGTGTAGTGGACAAGCATTTCGGACTTTGGATCCGACGACGGCAGTTCGAATCTGCCCGGGGCTATTGTGATTCAGCAGAGCTTTATCGTCCACGGTGACAAAGGTTGGTGAAAAAACGCATCAGGAGCTCACTACACGAAGCATTAAGTAGAGTGCAGCTATCAGAAAAACATTAAGCAAAATAACTACGGACGCTAAACTCGGACCGAACCTTGTTGAAAGGAAGTATGTAACGTAGACAAGAAGAGATTCAAACACGACCATAAACACAGAGAACAGAATTAGTTTGATCATTACCCCCTGTCCATTTTTCCTGTAAGTATCAACGAATGATAGAAGAATGGCCAAGAATATGGCTATTTCAGCTCCTTCCATCACCAAGTTCACTACCCATGGTATTCCAATCATTGGTTGTTCCCCCCTATAAGCTTGCCGATTATTTCCTTTAATTCCTCTTCCATTACTTCATTCACATAAACCAGTCCTCCATATTTCTGGTCTTCGCGTATGATGTTGTTTCTAATAAGCACGTTGAGGTGATGCGTTACTGTCCTGTAGTTGAGGCCAAGGCTTTTACTCAGCTCGTTCTTGTTCAAGGGTTCATTCAGGATGAGGCTGAGAATCTTAATCCTCGTATCCCCTCCCCTAGAGGCTATGAGAAGCCAGAAGAGGGACCGCTTCAACTCTGCATCTTTAATCTCTATGTCTCTGAAATTTATCCTGTATCTCAACGCTTGTGGATATGAATTGTCTTTATAAAAAAGTATAGAAGAAAAGAAAATGAGTTCAGGCAAACGTTGACACCTGCGAGAGAGGACCAGTGCCTACATTATCGAATACCTCATGCGTTATTATGAAGTTACCATTGATCACACTGAAGTCTATGGTATAAACCACGTTGATATAGTCAAAGGAACTAGTGTTAGACGAGCTCTGAACCACGAATTGTATGTCCGCAGTCACGGTTCCTGAAACAGCATTGCCCTGTGTGAAGTTCATGCTTATCAATGGTGGCGACTCAGAGTAAAACCATACGGCATTCCAGAGCCCAAAGAATTTTGTCCACACGGACTGTATCTGCGAATAGTTTGTATAATTTCCTGCAAGTTTGCCTCCGATCCACTGTAATGACGAATTCTGCATGTACTGTGACATTACGAGTGAGACATTCTCAATGGCTATATTGTTCCAGTGAGAAAATGATGCGTTCATCATGGCCTCCGTCTGAAGGCTCTCAACCTCTTTTGCCGGATATGACACCACTCCTACGCCAACTATATGCCACACTTCCATTGTTATCAGCGGTTTTCCTCCGAAATAATGCATCTCTATCGTATAGTTCGTTACTATCGTGTTTACCTGCTGCGGAGTAGCAAAAGATGTCAACACCCATTGCACCGTGGCATTCACTGTATACATTCCACCGCTATTTGTAACTACAGGTGGCGATTCCGTATAGAACCATACTGCGCTCCAAAGCCCGAAGAACTTGTTCCAAGTGGACGTTATTGAGTCCAGACCAGTGTAGGTTCCAGAGAGCGGACCACCTATCCATTTGAGAGTTGCGTTGGGTGTATACTGAGGCGCCAGAAGCGTCGCATTTTCGATGGCTATATAATCCCAGTGAGCGAATGCCTGGCTCAGGACAACGTTTGTCTGGTTATTCTGGAGAGCTGTATTCAGTTGATATATGCTACCGTTAAGCTGTGAAATCTCATTCTGCAGAGTTCCGTAGCTTGACTTAAGCTCCGTGTAGTTGGTCGTAAGGGCAGAAATCTGCGAGCTTAGGCTACCTACCTTCTGATCAAGAGAACTGTTGCTGCTCTTTAGGCTGTTTGACAGTCCCACTTCAGCTGAGTATGCATAGCCAAGCACCGCAGCTACTATCACCAGAACCACTATCACTCCTATTGCTGCTTTTCCGTTCAATCAATCACCTGATAAAAGAATACGCTATGGATAAATACGATTATTCAAATTTGTATACAAATCATACAAAAATCTTCATGGGCAAATACCGTAGCCTGTTCATAATGCGAAACATATGCTTCATGATAGCTTTGCAAAAAGGAATGAACTTATCTCCAACCAGCACAAAATTCCCGTAGGTATCAGTAAAGAAATACCTAAAACCTGAAGTCCTGAAAGGAATGACGAAAACGAGAGACTAATACAAGCTGAATGGGGTGTTAATGAACTTCAGTAGTATGAAGTTCCACTGCCGCATCTACAGGGTACTGGGGGAAATGGATAAAGTAAGGCGATGCTCCAAAAGAATGTTACAAAGCTCCTAAAAAATGAGCAGGCTGAAGATAGGGGATGAATGAAAGTACTATGAAATAACAAGGAAATCCATGAAGATAAAGAAGGAATTAGATATACGTATTATGCAGAATTGAAAAAGTTTCAGTTTAATCTACTGGCATCTGGAGGAGGGGAAAGGGACTTGAAATAATGAGCCCTGGGGCCTTTTAATTCGATATCCCTCACGTTCCGGTCGAAAAGAAATACGGGAAATACAACTCAGTTTAGGGAAGCACCGGGCTAGAGTATTACTCCAAACCCCTTGTAGGACTGCAATACTGGAAATATATCATAGGACTCAATGATTTTTACATGCTTGAACAGCTCCTGTATGTAAGATTTCAGCAGGGCAAAGTTGGAGTGGTAGACGCCAATATCTAGGTCGTATTTGTAGAGATATCTGTCAATCTCATAAATGCGATCCTCCTTCATGAGGGACTTCACGAAGTTGTCTATCTGGCTCTGAGAGGTGTTCACCAGGAACTTTATCATGATGTCAGCATATACGAGATTCAAATTCTGTAGAATCGGAATGCCTAGAATCTTTATTTTTCCGGACTTGATAAGCTTAAGTTTCCGCAGCCTCACGCTCGTTTTGCTTAGTCCAACCTTCTTGGCGATTTCGGTATCGGTTATTCTTCCGTCCACGCTGAGGAGCTCTACAATTTTGAGATCGATCTTGTCTAGCGATTCCGCATACAGAGTGAGGGACATAACATTTCAAAAATACGTCATCGTATATAAGGCGATACACAGAATGATTGTTAGAAGCCATCTTCAATTTAAAGCGACGTTTAATAAGTTTCATTTGTCTAAGATAAAACAAAATCAGACAGCACGGCTTTCAATCCCACTTTCGTTCCCCTTTCCCTGCCCTTATATAGGGTGATTTATAACATTCCCCGGAGTCTGTGTGCAAGAATATCAATTTGTCCTAGGCTTCATTCAAAAGGTTCAACTGGGGAGTACTAAGACTCCAGCCCACAGAACCTAGGATATCTTTCATGTGATCGATATTTTCTGTTTTGGGTATGGGAATCACACCCGGATGACTAAGGATGAAGTTGAGCGAGATTTGAATTGGTGTCCTTCCAGTTTCGTTCATTATCTTCAGGAAGGAAGCACCCTTTGAGACATTTCCATTGGCAAGCGGAGTGTAGGCAATAACAGATATCTTTTTCTTCTGGCTATAGGGGAGGACGCCCTCCTCAATTTCTCTTTCTTCCAGATTATATTTTACCTCATTGCACACAATTTCTGCCGAGGCTGTGGAATTTCTGGCCTCTTCCATCTGTTCTACGGAAAAATTGCTTACGCCTATGAATCGGGAGAGACCTTCCTTCTGGACAGCTTCGATATTCCTTACCTGATCTCTTATGCTCATATTCCTGTGAGGCCAGTGGATAAGGATCAGGTCTACGTAGTCGGTGCCAAGCTTACTCAATGATCCTCTTGCAGACTTGATGGTGCTTTCCTTTGTGGTCAAGTTCTTCGGCCAGACCTTCGTGATTATGAACAGCTTATCTCTTCCGAATCTTTTGATTATAGACCCTACGAAGTCTTCCGTGTTGTAGATTTCTGCAGTATCTATAAGGTTAACTCCTCTCTCTATAGCGTATGAGAATGCAGCTTCTGCTTTCTTGTAGTTTGTTATTCCATAAGTCCCGAGACCTATCTCTGATACCCTTTCCCCGGTGTTTCCAAGATAGGTGTACCGAATTTTTATGGGATCACTTTCCATGGACAATAAATGGGCGCCCTGATAAATTAGTTTGTTTTTATTCCTGACAACAAGGTTGTATTCCCTAAGGAAACATGGAATGCACGGTTTAAACATGAAGCATTCATGAAACTTAACTACGATCCGCTGATACCCCCGCATGAATGGGAAAGCTACGGTATCGATAGCAGGATTTGGTGGAAGCCTAAGAAGAGGGTCATACAGCAGGAAGGTGCTTGAGAAGGCAGCCAGTCTGATGCCGTCAGGATCAAGGTTGGTTATAGCTGAAATCTCTGGGATACCGTTGTTCAATGCAGACCTTCTAAAGGAACCTGACAATTCCGTTTTGGAGTTCAAGAAAGTCATCGCAGAGTCTGACGGTTTTCTTGTTGTTACACCTGAGTACAACTATTCTGTCCCAGGTTTCCTGAAGAACGCCATAGACTGGGCTTCCATGCCGGATAATGTCTTTAGTAAGAAGGTAGGGGCAATAATGAGCTCATCAACAGGAATGATAGGTGGTGCAAGGGCACAGTACCACTTAAGGCAGTCATTCGTTTATCTCGATGCCAGAATAATCAACAAGCCAGAGGTCATCATAAGCTTCGTAGACAAGAAGATCAATGAGAGAGGGGAGTTCTCTGATGAGGGTGCGGAGAAATTCATGAAGGAGCTACTTGCCAATCTGGTAAATGAGGTCAGAGACCTCAGGTCTTTGCATCATACAGTTTAACCGTTACTCAGCCCGTCAGATACGAATGAAGGGGAAATAATATACCAGCACAAGGAAAATTACAAGAAACAGCACTGAGAAGTATATGTGAAGAGATGTGAAATTTGCAGTGAGCATGTCAAGCAAATTTCTCTTCATATTCTTGGAATTAGTTGCTATCTTTGTCAGTTTGACAGCCCATGGAATTGTCAGTAACGCGCCAAGAATGGGGAAAAGTCTTGGTTCCAGGATTACGGCCAGTAC
Organism: Thermoplasmata archaeon; assembly: GCA_021797855.1. Taxonomy (GTDB): domain Archaea; phylum Thermoplasmatota; class Thermoplasmata; order Thermoplasmatales. The sequence goes on along the minus strand of JAJZYX010000006.1, from coordinate 17,694 downwards.
AAACAGTGGATAAGATGCCCATATCAGTGTCACATAGTAGTAGAAGGAACCTTTTTCGCCAAGGTAGAGCGCGACAGTCCTGACCCCCGCCTCCTTGTCATCCTTTATGTCCCTCCAGTTATTCCCGTGGAGAATTGCAACTATGATCATACCCAGGGAAAAAGAAATCAGGAGCTGAGGGATTCCTACTTTCCCGCCTTGGAGAACGAGGGAGCCAAGGAATATTCCAGGTCCGAATGCCAGGAAGACTGCGAGATCACCTAATGCAACCCTCTTCCATCCGAATTTGGGAAGGCCGTAGAGCAAACCGGCTATGAGACCTATAATTACATAAGGAAGTATAACGGGTCGAATCACAACAAGATATATACCGATGGCTAGGCCAACTATGAAGACTGCAGTGGTGAAATAGAGGAATCTGTCAGTTGGTATGAGTCTATCTATCAGAACCCTCGCCCCGGCCGATCCCATGCCTTCCGGTTTATCAGTCTTTAAGGTAAAATCGAAATAGTCGCTATAGGCGTTGAAGGCGCCATGGACCATTATTAGGGACAAAGCGGAAAGGGCAAGAAAAAATAGGCTGGATGGAAATGAGAACTTCACCTGGAATGCCAGCAAGGCGCCGAAAATCAGGGAGGTCACGCTCTGCTGGAACGACCACGGCCTGAGTGCACGCCAGTATCTGAAAGTCTTCCGTTCTTTCAGCTCTTCCTCTTTGAATTTATAGTCGGTCTTTTTTGGTTGGGCTCTAAAATCGCTGAACCGAATGTTCTCAGGCATAAGCTTCGCAAGGAGAACGTGACCGGATTTAACGAATAGAGTGTCCTCCGGTACCTTGTACAGTAAAGTGCCCCTCTCCCTGTGGAAATCTTTTGGCTCACCTAGGATAGTGACCCTTCCAACACCCTGGATAAACAAGTCTGGTGTATCAAAATCGATCGTGAAGACTACCCTGTCGTTCTTCTGTATGTTCTTAAGAGTGAGACTGCCTTTTTCAACCAGGAAGACCAGTCCTCCCTCTAGTGCATAAAAAACCTTGGCTGACCAGAGGTTTTCCCCCGAGGTAGAAATAACCATGGTTCTTCCCTTTCTTAGAAGGCTCAGAACCTCGTCTCCCATCAGGTCAAGTAGAGTCACTGAATATAAATAGATTAACCAGTGCTCCGGTTTAGGTTACGTTCTCAAGCGCATCCATTCACTTGAGTCCTTCCCTGAATATTTTGTCGTAGATGTTCTCTTCAGTGCCCTGGCTCGTGCTGAGTATATTCTTAATCTTCAGGTCATTTATATGCCAGTAATGAATCCTCCAAGTCTTTCCCTTCATAAGAGTGATGTCTTCGCTGCTCGTCGATAGTATCCCCGTCTCCTCAAGCGTGTAGAAAACGTCCCTGTCCTGCTGGGAAAGGATGTTATCAACGAGTGTGTCTTCAAAACCGAAGAAACTGAGAACGTAGTCTGCGAGTTCCTCTATTTCCTTTTGGCTCATTCCAGACGGTTTAAATATCACGTTAAGGGCCGTGACTAGCTCTTCCCTTTTGATAACCGTCATCTCGATTTCATGGTTTAAATGGACAAGATATTTATAATTATGTTATGCTGTAAGGGATCAGACAACGTTGCACTCAAATCTGGATGAGATTCCTTTCTAGTGGATGATTTGTGGCACATCTCTCATGGAGCTCTTCTTCATAGATTTCTGGGTGCAGAAGGGAGGAGAAGATGGTATCACACGCTAGTTCCACGAGGCGTTATCGTTTATCCAGAGACCTTCCTGAAGGATACGGAATGGATCAGTGCCCTTTCAGCCACGTTGCTTGTCGGATTGACTTCCATGTCTACAACGGGACGCTCCATCTCCTCCCGATCCCTTGGTGTCTCTGCAAGAAATCGAGCATTGCACAAATATGCCACCGTTCATATTCATGTTACTGATTCTATGTTTGGTAAGATACCATAATAGAGAACCTGGTAGCGACAAGTTACTTATGCAGCTCGGGGGCAATCAGGAGAATGTAGGACTGCTGGGGATTATCATTTGGTCTCTCCTATCTCCTTCTTCAGGCTTTCTATTATCGTGACGTCCTTTGGATCGACACCCCTCATTTTTGCAAGGAAATAAGATATGTAGTCACCCTTATGGATCAGAGTGAAAATATTGGAGAACAACGAATTTCCTTCGCCCTCTATCCCCTTCATATCTATCTTGCATAGTTTTGAGGTTATCCCTATTCTAGCAGAAATTTCCTTCCTGACTGCCTTCGTCCTCAGAACCATGAAATAGAACTCACCCTTCCTGTATGTGTTCTCAAGCGCCATGGTGTCATTATGGTTAAGCTCCGGGAAACTTGAACTGTAGGCCAGGACCTTTGCGTTCTCATTGAATTGCGTCTTCCACCGGTAGGCGACGCTGCTTAGCCCAGGAATACCAAATATCACTGGAATTTTGTTTTGAGAAAAGATGTCATTCGCGATTTGTTGGTATTCCTGAGTGTGCTGATCTTCTTCACCCAGGAGGTTCTTTGTCACAGCAATTTCTTCTTCGTTGACTAGGCCAAAACTTCTTAAGAGGGGGACCGTCAAAAACCCCACCGCCGATCTCGGCTGGAAGCTACGTGGGATGATTAATGTGTTGTCTATAATCTCCGCAAGCTTCCCCCCGGAGGATATTCCCCTGATCTTTGCTCCTTTCTTGGCAGCTTCGAGTGTCGCGTGGATGGTCTCCTCTGTGTTGCCTGAGTAGCTTATTGCTATGAACAGCGTCCTCTTGCTTACGAATTCTGGGATATCATAGGAATTTACCAGTACCACAGGCTTCTTTGTGAACCACTCCTGAAAGATCCTTCCCGCTATGCCGGAACCTCCCATACCCGCAATGACTACGTTGTCAAAATCTTCAGGAATGTCAATCGTGCCGTCAAATGAAATCTGGTCTCTAAGTGAGGCAATCTCTTCTATAAACTCCACAACTGTTGATTAATTTCTTACTATAAATCCATACCCCTGCCATGATGGTGCTGGGATCAGTAAATCACATCTGTAACATCAAACCCTTTTCTCTTCATGACATTTCCAAGTGCAACAAGCGACTCAATCTCCTCTTCTGATACTGACAGCGTATTTTTGTTGATGAAGTGGAATATGATCCTCTTGAGCATATGAATGTTCTCTATCCCGTAAAGAGTAGCAATTTCCCTTATTACATCCGAGGAGTTGTCCAATGAATATTTCACAGACGATCTGATGGCCTGCTCCACAATATCCCTGAGGTTAATTTCAGATCTCCTTATGACCCCAACGTAGAGAGGAAAGGGGAGGTTTCCCGCAAGTGAAGACCAGTTGTTGTACATGTCAGCCTTCGACTTGCCTGTTGTACCGCTGAGCATAACTATTCTTGGCTCCAATACGCATGGCTCTCCATCCCCTTCCTTCGTTGTTACACCGTTGAGCAGGATGCTGACATACAGGGACGAGACGTGATCATCGCGACGCACGAAAAGTTCGGAGTAATTCTGGTCAGTTGTAAAGATCTGTGGCCCTGAGAAATAGGAAAAGATATTGCCAGCTCTGATCATCTCGTATTCGCGGGAACTAAGGAGGGCCAAGGGAGCAGGGACAAATGCAACGTCTGAGCTCAGCCTATTGTTGACTCTCGAGACAGGCTCACAGGAAAATTTGGGGAATCTGGGAAGCTTATCTGAGCACAACCCTTTGAGAATGAAACGGTATTCTGGAATGTCTGGAAATACTATTTCCATCGAGGCCTTAATATCATCTTGATGCTAATAACCTTCGGTGAATGGCTAGGAAATGTTTTAATTCCGTTAAAGATAATCAAAAGGGAAAAATGGATTTCAATCTCCCTGAGGAAACGATAGCGGTCAGAGACCTGGTTACTGAATTCTCAAAGAAGAATATAGAGCCTATAGCGGCAAGAATTGACAAGGAAGAGCTCTTTCCAACCCAAATATTCCGGGAACTGGGCCGCCTCGGACTGCTTGGTTTGACCGTAACTGAGGAGTACGGGGGAGCAGGGATGAACTATCTCACGGAGGGGGTAGCGCTGGAAGAAATATCTTATTATTCAGGGTCCTTCGGGCTTTCTTACGGTGCGCACAACAACCTCGTTGTGGATAACCTATTCAGGAACGGTAACAGGGAACAGAAGGAGAGATACCTTCCCGGCTTGGTCTCAGGTGAAAAAATAGGGTCCCTCTGTCTTACAGAACCGGGCGCGGGATCTGATGCGCTCGGAGGGATGCTGACCACATACGAATCGAGGGGGGAGAAATATGAGATCAACGGGTCTAAGACCTTCATAACAAACGCTCCGGTTGCAGATGTGTTTCTTGTTTATGCAAGGAGCGGGAAATCTTATTCTGCCTTCATCCTTGAGAGGAATGACGGAGTCGAGACGCCAAAGAAGATCAGGAAGCTAGGCATGAAGGGGTCACCAACGGGGGAAGTGGTGTTTCGGAACGTGATCGTTGGAAAGGAAAGAATTTTAAAAGGGGAGGGCCAAGGCAGGAATATCATTTACCAGGGACTGAACGCGGAGAGGGCCGTTCTGGCTTTCGGACCTCTGGGTATAGCCAGGAGGGCACTGGACGAGGCGATCTCTTACAGCAATCAGAGAGAGCAGTTCGGAAAGAAGATAGGCGAGTTTGAGCTGATACAGGAGAAGCTCGCCTACATGTTCACAAGACTGGAATCTGCAAGGCTGCTTGCCTACAAGGCCGCAATTATGGTAGGGGAGAAGATAGCCGATCCGTCTTATGCGGCGGCCTCGATAATGATGGCCTCTGAGACCGCCACGCAGATAGCAAAAGATGCTCTCCAGATATTTGGGGGGTACGGTTATACGGAGGACTACCCCCTGGAAAGGCTTCTGAGGGACGCGATACTATACGAAATTGGCGCCGGTACTACAGAAATTAGAAAGGTTGTCATAGCGAGGTCTCTGCTGAAAAGGTGAAGGGCCGAGGGTAAGCATAATACAATTTCATCGAGAATTTCCCAATATCTTGACAAAAGTATTAAAACGAGCATTCTTATCTTACCCCGGTGATTTAATGGTGGAGTACAAAGGATTGAAGAAGTATGAGCTGCCGCAATTGCCATACAGACTTGACGGGCTTGAACCCCACATAAGCAGGGACATAGTGGATGTGCACTACAACGGCCACCATAAAGCGTACGTAAACACAGCCAATAACCTCATAGACAGACTCAACGGAATTGTGAAGGAGGAAGTGAAGAGTTACGACATTCATGGCGTCCTGAGGAACCTCACATTCAATATTAACGGCGACAAGCTCCATACGCTATACTGGAACAACATGGCGCCAGAAGGGAAGGGGGGAGACAAACCGGGTGGAAAGCTCGGAGACCTTATAGAACAGCAGTACGGTAGCTACGAGAAATTCAGAAAGCTCTTCACGGAGGCTGCGAACTCCAATCCGGGTACAGGATGGGCTGTACTGACATATGACAAGGAGAACAGCAACCTGAACATTATGACCGTAGAAAATCACTTCATGAACCATCTGGCCGAGATGCCTATTGTCCTGATACTGGATGAGTTCGAGCATGCCTATTACCTGCAGTATAAAAACAAAAGGGCTGACTACGTAGGCGCCTGGTGGCACATCGTCAACTGGGACGAGGCAAACAGCAAGCTGGAGAAACTGATCTGATAAAACTACCGCCGTTCAGCGGCAAATTTTTGGGGAGGAGCAGCAGCGAATGCCTGGCCCCTCACTCCTGTTTTTAACATTCTAAACTCTTCTAATTTTTGTAAGGCAGGGAGAGAAGGGATTGTGAACTGCGCTTCCGCACTGATCTTAAACTCACTGCCCGATAGGAGGGGCCAAGGGGCAGTGAGCAATTGCTTAACCAAACTCGATATATTTACGTTTCTATTGAACCTTCTAGTTGGCCCCGCCGTATAATAACTTAAGGTCACCTGCTCCTTGAGATATTCACGTCTGCAACCTCTACGTATGGAGATTTCGTGTGCATGGTTTCATCCCACCACTTCACCTTTTTGGTCTCCCTGCTGATCCCCTCAATATTTCTGTAAATGTGTGGCAGGGAATCGGAAATCCTGATTCCCATCCAGCTCTCCTTGATTTCTCCGTTCTCTATATAGAATATACCGTCCCTTGGAATGGTGGAGAATATACCTTCCCTGTAGTCCTGGAATCTTGTATACCAGGTGTTGTTTATAAAAAGGCCGCTTTTCATCGAAGCAATCATATCCTGAACGTCCTCGTTTCCGGGTTCTACTGCGATCTGCCACGGGAGAGGGCTCACTATGCCTGCGTTCCCTGTCGTTTCGGTTTTGTACTTCGAGGCGGTCGAGAAGTTGTGAAGATAACTCCTTACAATCCCCCTCTCTATGACCGGAGTCTTCCTCGTAGGGCTTCCCTCGTCGTCAAAGGTCTTGGAGTTGAACATTGTTTCGTCTGTGGGATCGTCGTAGATAGTCAGGGAGCTGCTTCCAAGTCTCTCCCCCATTCTGTCCGCGAAAACCGACATCCCCATGTCCACCTGAAAGGCAGATGCCATGGGAACTGTATATGAAACTATGGAAGCAAAACACAGAGGGCTGAAGATCACATTAAACTTCCCCTCCCTACCTTCCTTGATATTCCTGATATTCCTGCTTAGTTCCAGCAATTCCTTGTCTTGGCTCATGACCTTGTCGAAATCATCATCAGACGAAGTGGCAATGGAAGTCTGGACTGGATAGTCGGAATCGTTGAACGTCCTTGCAACTAACTCCACTCCGAACAATCTCTCCGACCCGCTGTTAAACGGAGTTTTCACCCATTCCTCAACATCCCTCTTGTAAAATACTCCCCCTGCCCGCTTCACGAACGGTCTTATTCCGTCTATGAAATCTTCCACGAAGGTCGGCCCGTCAATTTCCATAAGTTTCTTCCCTTTTATGCTCTTCTTCCTGAAAGTATTCTTCTTGTCGTTGAGGCTTATGAAGTCCGGGTTCTTTTCTATCTTTTCCAGGGTTCCAAGGGCTTTAGCAAGAATCCTCTCCAGGTCCTCTTCATACCTTAGTTCAAATACGAAAGTTCTGCCGTTCTTGGCCAGGAAGACAGAAGCAGACTCCTCATCCCAGGTGTTTGTTATGTCTATTTTGTTGTTAGAGAACCTGACCTGTGTGATGTTGGACCTTGTCACCTTGACTGCGGCCTGGTCCACCTTCCTCTCCAGTTTTCCATATATTCTCTCTGCATCCATGAGATATCACCTTACGCTCATATTTCTTAGCCTGATGTGAGGCCCGCCCATCCAGACATCCACACCCTGCATCGGGTCACCCTTGCCGCAGGTGCCAGCAGAAAATTCCAGGTCCTTCCCAACAGCATCTATGGAGGAGTAAAAATTGATGGTGGTGGTCTCTATCACTGGTCTCCTTATGACCTCTTTGATCTCGCCGTTCCTTATCCTGTAGGCCTCCCTACCGACATACTTCTCGTTGAACCTGATGTCGTCTATGTTCCACTCTGTAAAGCTCTTTATGTATATCCCTTCCTTGATCCCCTCCAGCAGCTCATCCAGGTTGTGATCACCAGGTTCGATGAATGTTGTGCTCATTCTCACCAGCGGCTCCTTGTCCCACTCCGATGACCTGGAGGCAGCGTTGCTCATTTCTCCGAGCCTTCCGGCGCTCTCCCTGTTGCTCAGGAACTCGTTTATTATGCCTTGCTTGTAAAGATACCTCTTCCTTGCTCTGACTCCGTCCCGATCGTATTTGTAGTAGCCGAAACTGTGTTCCATCGTGGGATCGTCAACCAGGTTGACAATGGAAGAGCCTACCCTCCTCCCCTTGTCTCCCCTCTTGATGAACGACTCGCCGGCCTGGGCCATCTCCCTTCCCAGTATTCTATCGGATTCTGTCGGGTGACCTGCACTCTCATGAGCAACTATTCCAGAAATTTCCGGGCCCGCAATGACATCGTATACCCCTTCCTCTATTTTTTTTGAATTGACGGCGTTCCTGAGGACTTCCGCCTCATGACTGAACCTCTCATCCAGCTTCCAGGTATCGAAAGCTTCGTATCCACCGGAGAATCCCACTTCTATGGACCCCTGCTCAAACGTACCGTTCTCCAGCAGTCCAATCATTGCAAAGAGCCCGACCTTAGGCAGCCTGGACGTAATCTCCATCCCTTCGGAATTTGCATTCAGCTCCTCCTCTATGTTGTCACTGAGTGATATCATTCTCATCTGTACCTTCTTGTCAACCAGAAGATTGTCCAGTTCCTTGACTCTCTCAATCCTGTCTTCAAAGGTCTCCTCTTCTATTCTCCGTTTCTGCCCAACTTCCCACTTGTCCTTTACGGGTTCCTCCGATGAGAAATCGCCCCTTCCGGGTTTCTCCGATATCCTCAGTGCCCTGTCGATCTCGCTCCTTATCCTTTCCCAGTCTGGTATATTTATTGCGGAAAAGGCCATCGACCTGTTGAGCACTCTGAAGGAAAGTCCGGCATCCACCGAATATCCGGAGGCGGAAACTGACCCGTTCTTCATGAGAACTGCGTTCCGCGTCGAGGAGAAGAACCTCACCTCTGCAAACCTAGACTTCCCAGCTGCATAATCCAGTGCCCTGTCTACGAACTCCTGCATTTCAGCACTACCCTCTCACTTATACTTCTTGCTCTTCTGAACCATCTTCTCAAATTGGTCCATAAGTTCCTTGACTGCCCTGAAAACGTTCCAGTCCCAGCTCCTGGAGAAGAAGGTCTTTGACTCAGTGACCATCTTTCCCCTGACGGAATATTTTGTCTCCTTCCCCGTCTGGCTGTATTCCTCTATGTGTATATTGATAAGCATGGGCTTCATCCGTTTGAACTTTGAAACGGATTTTGCAGTCTTCTCCACGATGGAATATATCCTGTCATATACCTCAGGGTCATCGAATCTAGCTCCTGAAAGATTGACAAGGACCCTATTGCCTGTGGTACCCTTCACAATTTCTCCCAGGATGTCACTCTGGCTGACGACGCCCTCTGGCACCATATCTTCGTTTACAACCGTGCATATCCTGGCGTCCGATTTGGTCATTGCTTCCATGCAAGAGGAGAGTGTTTCGGTGGGCTTAACAACAAGAGGGGGTGCCATGACATCCTTCACTGAGGGTTTGGTTACGTTCCTGTAGTACTCCCCCTGCCTCATCCTTCCTCTGCCCCTCCACAGCTCTTTACTGATGTCGTTGATATTCACGATTCCTGATACTTTCCCTTCCCTGTTCACGACCGGTATGCTTGTTTCATCTATGTCCCTCATCTTCCTGAGGGCTTCAAGGAGGTCGTCGTCTTCAGAGACTGTGATAGGATCACCCGACATAATTTCCGAGGCAGGAAGAACTGCAACCGATGGTATAGATCGTATGGAGTGGACGATGTCCGTAGATGTCACGATACCCTTCAGCTTGTTTTTCTCTATCACTGGAAGCGCTTTTATTCCGCTGTCAAGCATTATTCTGGCTGCCTCCGACACGTCCACCTCCGGGCCGACTGAGGGGGTCCTTTCCATTACCGTCTTGACCTTCGTTGTGACAGGAATGGACTCCCTCTTGTAAAGGAGGTTATAGTCGAGCATGCCTACGTAATCACCCCTCCCGTCCAATATCGGGATGTGGTGCATCTTGTTGTCGCTCATCTTCGCTATGGCCGAAGAGATAAAGTCTTCAGTCGTAAGAGTAATCACTTTTTTCGTCATTATCTCTCCCACGGACACCATGGCCAATTATCCAATGCAGGGTTATGAATTTTGTTTAGTACCTGACTTGATGACTTCAGGGATAAGATTTACGATGTCCGAAACCAAATATGCGTCCCCCATCTTCCTGTATGCATTATAGCCAGACTGCCCGATGATGTAGGACGCAAGGAACGCGGAATGAAGGGGGTCCACCTTTCTTGACATCAGCCCCGCGACCGCACCAGTCACAAGGTCCCCCGTCCCGCCTCTCGTCATGCTCTGATGATGAAACGACACATTCTTCTTCAGGACTGTTCCGTCCGTAGCTATATCCACCTCGCCCTTAACCAGCAGCACTGCATTTACTTCCCTCGCTGCCTTCATCACATTCTCCTCGGAAGGCTCCATCCCGAAAACAGACCTGAACTCCCCCCTGTGGGGGGTAAGAACTGCAGATCCCCTGAAGTCTGTAATTGACCTGGAAGCCTCAAGTGCGTCGGCATCAATCACCATTCTCCTGTTACTTAGAAGAGCGAATTCTACTATCTTTGCTGCTTCGTTAATGGCCCTCTCTCCCTTCGAGATTCCAGGACCTATGGCCAGTGCATCTGCCCTTTCTCTTATCATTTTCATAAGGTCATAATTGAACTCAATCTCATCCACCCCTGACTTATGGAGAATAACCCAGGGACAGTTAGAGGCGATATAGCTGTGAATACTGGATGGCGCGAAAAGGTTCACAAGATCGGGCCCCATCCTGAGGGCGGAAAGGGCCATATAGGTCGGGGCCCCAAAATAGTTTGTGCTCCCTCCTACCAGCACGCATATTCCGTTCTCTCCCTTGTGGGAATCCCTTTTAGACATGGGGAAGGCAACAAGGTCGCCCGGTCCTATCATTTCCAGTACTTGCTTTGGAAAGCCCACATCCGCTATCACCACTTTCCCGCAGTTTGACTCATTCATACCCTCCTTCACCGATTGCATGGTGACCGTATAATGGGGCTTCACCCTGTGCTGAAATGGAAAGCCGGAGGGTACGTCGACAGACACTACTGTCGCTGCAGAATCATTGATAAGGTCGATTATAGAGGAATATGGCTCCCTGGGTTCCCCACTGATGCCGACGCCCAGCAGGGCATCCACAATCACATCGTACCCAGATGGCAGGAATTCCTTTGCAAAAGTCCCTCCGTTGTCCACGAATTGGTTGTGCTTCTTGTTGCAGAGAATGGTGCTGGGTGGCGATGCCTGGTAACATTCAACTGTGAACCCCTCCTTCTGAAGGAGCGAAGCGGCTACGTATCCATCCCCTCCGTTGTTGCCGCTTCCGCAAATAACTATAATTCTTCTGGGGCGGAGGGACCTCACAAGATCGGCAACGGCCCTGCCTGCGTTGTCCATGAGGGATTCCATGTTTACTCCTGAGACTTCTGCGTTCAGGTCCAGGATTTTAGAGTCAAGAACTGTGAACACATGTCAAATATCACCAGCTGATATTTTATGTGTACGGCCGTTAAAGCTAAACGCATGGAGATAAAGGTGTTCTCAAGAGGTTGTGCGCACCCTCATCAAGCTGCACCCAGGCCGTAAGGAGTCTTCCTACAATTCATTACAGAACCCTTAAATCTTCCCGTGCTTCCCATTAATGTGTCGATCCAGTTTAAAGTGTCATCATATAATGACGGAGACTTCATGGACAGGAAATATACCTGCAAAGGGGAGGGCATCTCTCCGGAGATCACCTGGTCAGACCTTCCCACTGGCACAAGGTCCCTGGCATTGATCATGGAAGATCCAGATGCTCCCATAGGCACGTTCACTCACTGGGTTGTTTATAATATTGCACCCTCAATAACAGGGCTTAAGGAGAATATGCCGAAAATCCCGAAACTGGAGAACGGAATAACACAGGGGAGAGGAGGACTTGGGAGGGTAGGTTACATCGGCCCCTGCCCGCCTGGCAAGAAGCCTCACAGGTACGTCTTTCATTTCTATGCAACGCAACTTGCCCCGAACTTAGGGGAGGGGTTAAGGAAGAAGGAACTTCTGAAGATCCTGGAGGGGAATGTGACGGGGGAAGCCACTTTCACGTTAAAGTACGGAAGGTCGGAAGGCTGAACGAATTTCATCAAATCCCTCAACTCCTCCGCGAATTTTGGCAACAGTCTCTATTGCGCCGAATAATTCTCAAAAAAGAGTTTATATCCGTATTGCATATTAGAAAGCGTGATGAGAAGAGGGTCAGCTGAGCTGAGGCTGTGATGACCCCTATGAGTGCTGAATGGTGATCAAATGAAGAGTATAGAAGAACTTGCAGAAATTGCGAAGCAACTGAAACAGAAGGGTATGAATGATAAGGATATAGCGACTGAGATGCATCTGTCCCTCAACACGGTCATTTGGTTGCTGAGCGGGGAGTCAAAGATAGAGAAAGCCCCTGGCGACGTTAAGATAGGCTGGAGGAGCATAGGGGTCTACTCCAACAGGATCTACAATATCTCAGAAATTATGGCCGACATAATAGAGGAGGAGACACAAATAATGGAGAAGGAAGTAGATACCGTAGTCGGCATAACGATCAACGGAATACCTTACGCCACATTCATATCCGACATCCTCGGGACTGAGCTCGGAATTTACAGGTCAATCACGACGAAGGGGGAAGGAACATTTTCCAGCAACTACGCCAACATATCCGGCAAGAATGTAGTTCTGGTTGATGATGTCGTCAGTACGGGGGAGACAGTCTCCAAGGCCCTTAGCGCCGTGAAGAAGGAGAAGGGGAATCCGCTTCTGGTGGTTGTGCTTACGAACAAGACGCCCAGGGACGAGATTGACGGCGTACCTCTCCGTGCTCTGGTGAGGGCAAGGTTACTTAAGTAAATAGGATTGCGGCAGGATAAAATTGTTTGTTCCACGTGGCAACAAGGCAGAAGGTGAATGAACTGCTCGCTGTTACTACAGGGGAGGTGGGAGAGTTTCCTTCATAGAAGAGTCCAAGCTAAGGAGCATCAGCAATCTGAGAAGCGCAGGAATTGAGCCATATCCTTATTCTTACAACGTGACGCATCATGCAAACGATATAAAGGAGAAGTTCTCGGAGCTAGAGGGAAGGGAGGTAAGCGTCGCAGGAAGGGCCATGCAGATGCGTAGGATGGGGGGCATAACGTTCATCGACGTTCAGGACAGGTCAGGAAGGATCCAGGCCCTCATCAGGACCAACGACCTCGACCAGAAATCTCTTCTTGTTCTTGATAACACATCCATCGGAGATTTCCTAGGGGTGAGGGGCGTAGTGATGAGGAGCAAGAGGGGGGAAATCAGCGTTGGCGCCAGGGAAATGACCATGCTGTCAAAGACGCTGAGAACGCTACCGAACAAGTGGCAGGGTCTGACCGACACGGAGACGAGATACAGGAACAGGCATCTAGACCTCATGATGAACCAGGAAGTCCTGAGGACGTTTGAAATCAGGGCAAAATTCCTGAAGCACGTGAGGGATACCCTCGACCTGCGGGGGGCTATAGAGGTTGAGACGCCGATTCTGCAGGATGTGTATGGAGGGGCCAAGGCGAAGCCTTTCACTACCACATATCACACGCTTGACGACAAAGTGATGTATCTGAGGATATCCGATGAGCTCTATCTCAAGAGGCTAATAATTGGAGGAGTGGAAAGGGTATATGAAGTATCCAAGGACTTCAGGAATGAGGATGCTGATTCCACTCACAACCCTGAATTTACCCAAGTAGAGTACTATGAAGCCTATAGCGACTACGAAGAGTTCATGAAGATGATGGAGGGGATGATGAGCTCATTCGTTCTCAAGACCTTCGGGGCGACAAAGATAGAATACCAGGGTGAAACGATAGATTTCGCTCCACCGTTTGCAAGAATGTATTGGGTGGACGAGCTTGAGAAGTTGATAGGGGTGGACGTATCCTCACTAACGGACGACGAGGCTGCGAAAATCAATCTCAGTGAAGGCCTAGGCTTGAAGCACCCAGACCGTTACCACGTAGCGGATTCGTTATTCGACAAGTATCTCAAGCAGAGGACGCTCCAGCCTACTTTCGTACTCGATTTTCCGGCGTACATGTGCCCTCTCACCAAGATAAAGAGAGGGAATCCGCTCAGGGCTGAAAGGTTCGAGCTATATGCGGGAAGGATGGAGATCGCCAACTCCTACTCTGAGCTTACGGACCCTATTTACCAGAGAAAGATGTTCGACGAGCAGGAAATTGAGAGGAAGAAGGGGGATGAAGAGGCCCCGCCTTTCGATGAAGAATTCCTCGATGCGATAGAGTATGGGATGCCTCCTACAGCAGGTATCGGCATCTCGATTGACAGGCCCACCATGCTCTTCACAAATCAGGTGTCTATAAAGGAAGTGATCCTGTTTCCGCCGATGAAGTCCCCTCCCGGAGAGGCATCAACAAAATGAACCGTTAGAGAACGGAGAGTTACTGGACCTTTTCCAGTATCTTTATGCCCATGAATTTCTCTATCTTTCTGGCCGTCTGCTTGTCCGGCTTGATCTCCTCCCTCTCTAACTTCGCTATAAGATTCTTCTTCTCTTGGAGCTTGTTCGCAAGCTCTTCCTGGGAGAGACCCATCTCTTCCCTCCTCCTCTTGATCTCCTTCCCAAAGTCAACTATCGGCTCGTCCGAGTCGTCAGGAGAGGCTGTCAGCCTCCTCCTTGGCGGGGTGGAAGGGATCGTAATGAAATTCTTCCTCTGAACAGCTGGTTGTACCTGCTCCCTCTGAACCGGGACCTGTTTCCTTTTTACCTCAGTGCCGTATTTCGCACATTCACTGCATACTTTCATGGTGACCCCATCAATGATAACTTCATGGTAATGATCGATCACTCTTCCGCACAGTTCACAGTTCATAGTCGTAGAAGCAACAATGAGTAGATAATTTTAATGGCTGCTGTAATTCCGATGGAATGAGAAGGAGAGGAAGGGCTTTAACCAAGTCTTATGGGACGATGAAGGAGAAGCCGAATAGAACTTTGAATTCTGTAGGAATCACGAAATTAGGAATAGGGATTGGCGAATCATAGATCATTTTAGAACGAGATTTAGAACGCCTGGAAGTTAAACTACCCACAAAGGAGATGCAAATATTTCAATAACCTTCCGCAGGACTGGAGCTCCCATTTCCCGTAAGTGGAAAGTGATTTAAACCGAGTGAAAATAGGGTTGAAAGGGGCTGTGGGGTAGCTTGGTATCCTTCGGGCTTTGGGAGCCTGAGACCCCGGTCCAAATCCGGGCAGCCCCACTATGTCCAGGTCCAGATTCGTTCCATTCCGATACTCCACTCATTTTTTCATCGCCTCGAAAAAATTTCCCCAACCGCTTCTGCACTTGGTCTGCCACCTCCAGCTGGGAAACGTGGGTGTATCTCTGGGTGGTCTTCAGGGACTTGTGGCCTAGATGGATTTGGACGTATCTTATGTCCAGCGGTTTTGACCCCAGCATCCCGCGCAGAAGCGAGGTTCCGCACCAGTGCCTTGCGGCATGGCAGTGGAACCACTTCACGCCTGCTGCGGCACCGATTTGTTTAACTATGTGCCCCAGGTAATCGTAGCTCAGCCTCCCGGCTGATGTGGTGAAGAGCGCAGACTGGTCGGACCTCGACCGATAGTGCTCCACATACTCCCTTATCTCCCCCATCATCTCCGGAGGAAGGCCTATGATCCTCTCCGCTTCACCCTTCTCCGACCTTATTCTTATGCCGTTCTCACGGACGTCGTCCAGGTTTATGGAGAGCAGCTCCCCCCTCCTTATGCCGCCGAACATGAGCAGCTCCATGATCAGCTTGTTCCTTGCAGCCGTTGCCCTGTCCCTCGCACCGGAAGCAGCCTTCAGCAGCGCAAGAGCCTCCTCGTCCGTGGGTATCCTCGGATCAGGGGGCGGCGGCTCGGGATAGACAGGGAGCTCCACCTTCACGCCCAGGAACCTGAAGAAAGCATCCAGGTCCTTCCTCTGATTGTTCATTGTATGAGGTTTGACCCCCCTGGTTCTCTCCTTTGCGAAGAAGTCAAGGACCTGTTTCTGCTTCGGATGAAGGACGTCTATCACCCTGGACAGCTCCCTGATCCTCCTGACTGACCTTGTCACCGTCGATGAGGAATAGTGACCCAGTGTCAATGCCCATACCCTGTACTCCTCCAGCTTTGCTTCAAGACCTTCTGTCATCCCATAATCCCCCTAACGAAATATCCCATCACAAAAAAAAGGCAAACACGTTTGCATAAAGGTAGTAAGTCCAGAACTCCTTCCAAGTCATTCAGTCATCCTCCTTTCCACGTAGTCTATTCCCTTCTGAGTCAGACGGTAGGACCTCCTGTCGGGGTCCGGGTCGTCATGCACAACTTCCAGCATTCCGTCCCTAACGAGCTCTCCCAGGATGTCCCGGAGGGTCTCGTCAAAGATGTCTATCTCATCCCTTGCGTTATCCCCGCTCATATTCTCGCCTCCATTTCCGCGATCCTGACTATTTCATCACAAATGGCCTTCTTACTCGAGTCCATCGGCGATTTTCTCTTCCTGATACCCTTCACTCTCCTCAAAGAGAGCCTCGAGTCGTCAGCCCATTCAAGGTGGTGCGTTATCTCCCTGGATGAATGTTCCTTACGGGTGAAGAAATCCCTGTCGATCCTGATATCGCACCTGAGGATGCTGCTCATGCCGATCCCTCCCTTCCGATCTTCTTCTCACAATCCTCAAACTTCTTCAATATCCCCTTGAATTCCTGAGGGGTGTACTTTGGAGTGAAGCGTGTTTCTGACTGATTATCCTGCTTCATCTAACCCATGCCTCCTCAGGAAGATTCTCGTAAACATTCAGCGGTTCATTATACTCAACGCTCCTGGAGGAATACCCCTTAATTCTCTTGACGTTAAGAACAAAGTAATTCGCCCTCCAGTAGTTACCGTCCGGGAGATTGTACTCTTCTACCCTGGTATCAACCAGCCCAAGGTCTTCAAGCTGGTACATCATTGCTATCTCATCGTGCTCCAGATGGTTACCGACTACCTCCCTCTCGAACCCGAAGAACTGCATCATCTGGGCTGCCGTGTCCCTCAGGTCATCAGCCTTCAGTTCCGTCCCGTTCCTTGAGTAGGCGTATGCCATTGCCTTGGCAAGATCATCGGGAGTCGGCAAGTACCGGTCCCCTGAATTGTTGATGACTTCAATTTTTCGTGGGTCCTTAAAGGAGAACCTGAGCACTTCATAATGGTCAGGATTCCTCTTCCTGTGGGCCCTGAAACCTGAATATGTATTCCTGTTGGCTTTGGAGTGGAACTCGGTCCCGCAGGAACATACTATCGTGCTCATGCCTTCGCCTCCATCTCAAAATATCCCGGCTCCCACTTCTCCCCGCCGATGTGCCTGGGCGCTACGTACTTCCATCCCCTCTTCGCCAATTCATCCCTTATATCGAAGTAATCCTTCTTGGACTCAATCTTCTTCTTTATGACAACCCTCGAGCCTTCTATTTCAAGCTCAGGGTGCGCCTTCACGATGTCCATCACTGAATCAGTGACCTTCTGCCTGGGAGGGATCTGCTGTGCAGGTTGATTCTTTGGTTGTTCTGATGAGCTGGGTTTATTCTCATTCTTGGGCGTGTTTGTGATGCTTTGCGGCTGGTCCTGTATGGACTTCTGGAATCCATTCTGTTTCAGTATCCCGAACGGTATTATTCCCATCTTGGAGAAGTCCTGGATTTCGAACTCTGTTGGAAACCTTCCCTGGTTATTCTTGAACTCTTCCTTGAAAATGCTCAGCGCACGGATATAGTATGTTGCATAATCACGAATCTCGCTGTCCTGAGGGAAGATCATGCCACTGCCTCCTCTTCTCCTTCCTCGGGTAAATCCTCGTAGCAAGACATGCAGATATGTCCTGTTACGACCTCTTTGTATGACACATCTTCGTATTCGTGTCCATCGGGAGCCTT
>JAJZYX010000013.1 GCA_021797855.1 Thermoplasmata archaeon | reverse complement strand
AGCAGTTGGGAATACACCAATACCAACGCATCCTTGGGGACGAGGTCGTTTATTCCCAGCTTCTTGGATATTCTGTGCACCGCTTCCACATCCAGGGACCTCCTTACCTCCATGATCCGGAGATTGTCGGAGGCGATCCTCCTTACGGCAACGGCATTGACATCCTTGCCTATGTAGCGGATGAACTGCTGCTTCACCTTCCCGTTCACGCGATGATTCTCAACCTCCGCAAGGTACGTCCCGGACCTTGTGTTGATCTTCCTTATGAATGACGTAGTGAATAAATAAACACTACATACTATATACATGTTTCGATTAAAAGAGCCATAATCCGGTATCACAGAGTGTAGTGTTCAATTGAGACTAAAAAGATAGGTAATTAAGTATGACAGGTCAATTGAACATTTACATCAACTAATCATTAGAAAGGAGCATTTGCTCAGCCGAGGGTGAACATAAGGCAGGTCGGTCACCAAAATCGGTAAAAACTGCGATCATGTGGGTCATGGCCATTTTTCAACGCGCTAATTAAATATAATTACGACAATATACAAATATCAATTTCCATTCTACAATTAATGACAGGTTCAACGAAGGTTTCACAGTCTGATGAGATGCGCATAGAACGATCAAAGGTAGATAGAAGAAAGAGAAAAGAGACCAGTCTCTTAGAAAAGATATCTTATTTTTTGATAGAAATGTTCAAGAGCAATGGTGAGTAGGAATTCAACTTTAACGACCTTCATATCACTCGAATGATGCGATGATAAGCTAATCAATTTAAATGAGTTTGTATTTAGATTTCAGTAAAATGACATGTTAATAACTTCATTGGCAAGCGGCAGCTCCGGAAATTCCACCTTGGTATGCAGTGACGGCACGTGCATTTTGGTTGATATGGGTATTTCAGTAAAGAAGACCAACGCCGCCCTACAGAGCAAGGGGATAAACCCAAGAAAGATTGCTGCACTGTTCATAACCCACGGTCATTCTGATCATGCTTCTGGTGTTCATAGCTTCAGGAAGGCATTCAAGGTACCCGTCTATGGGACCTACGAAACCTCAGATATATATGTAGATCGGAGGGGAGGGTATGGGGGATTTCAGGAGATGGGGGTGGAACTCGATAATTTCATCAAAGAGGGGGAAGATAAGCAGATAGGCGATCTGACGATCGAAGCGGTGCGCGTTTCCCATGATGCAAGACATCCCGTTGCTTACTTCATCCACAATGGGAACAGAAATGTTTCCGTCATAACCGACCTCGGCGAGTCAAATGCACTCCTAGAAAGGAGGGTCGGCGAATGCAACGCAGTACTGATAGAGGCAAATCACGATCCATTGATGCTTGAGAAGGGACCATATCCGGATATGCTGAAATTGAGAATAAGAGGACCAAGAGGCCACCTTTCCAATCAGCAAGCAGCCAAGATTCTAAGAGGTGCAGTTAGCGAGGATACCCCCGTGCTACTGGCTCATCTATCAAAGATAAACAACACCCCTCAGCTTGCAATTCAGGCCGTTCACGGGTCACTTAGGGAGAGCGGGCTTAAGGCCGAAAAGATAAGGGCTCTCTCACCATACAATGATCCCACGGAGATAAGAATCTAAATGAGGGGTGTCATTTCCTTCGCTGAAATAATGGCCATCGCAACTTATCTGAAGGTTTATGAGGATGGATTTGTTGAAAAAAATTATCAGAACGGCCATTCATTCTCCTTCAAACTGAGGAAATCAGGACTGGATTCGACGTATCTGCACTTCATCGACGGCAAGATCCTGTTCCTGTCAGAGAAAAACGAAATAGATGGCCGAAAGAATGCAATTCCTATAGAAAATTCATACATCTCCAAAATTGCACAGCTCGGGACAGACAGGATACTGCTTCTCGAAGGTTCAAAGACTCTAGTAATAGAGCTGATGGGAGGCGGGAACCTGTTCATCCTAAAAGATGGAGTGATAGAATTCGCGATGAAACCTGGCAAAAGATCGGGTAAGGTCCTGTCCGTTGGAGAGGAATACGAGCCCCCAAAGTACATAGACCTCCGGTCACGGGATTTTGACTGGGAAACGGCCGTGAGGACATCTTCAGGAGACCCAATCAGGACACTCGCTGTCCGGCTCGGCCTCTCCAAGTATGCAGAGGAAATAGACTGCGCTCTAGGTCATGTGTTCAGCGATAACTCTACAGTTCTTGAGAACATGGGGAAGATAAGGGAGAAGGTCTCAGATATATACAGGGGGGCAGAAGAGGGGAAGATTTACCTGTATAAGGATGATTTTTTTGTCTGGAGAAGCTTCTGCAGGCCTGAAGAACCTGACGTTCTCGGAGTTAAGGAGGGGCTCTTGGAGGTATACAGGAGGGGGGAATTCGAAACAGGCAGCAAGGCCGAGGCTATCAGGAGAAATGTGGAGAAGATGAATGCGGAAATGGAAAAGTTCAGGAAGACTGGAGAATACATAAAGGGCCATCTCCCAGAAATCGAGGAAATACTCTCCAACTGGAAGGATTTGGATCAGAAGGTATACGAGGTCGATTTTGAAAGGGAGAAAGTCTCATTCGTCAAAGAGGGAATGAATATAGAGCTAGACGTAAACAAGACTTCAGGACAGAATGCAAACGACTATTTTGAGATGAGCAAGAGGATCAAGGAAAGGTTGGCCAAGGTGAAGCTCGAGCCGGAGGAGCAGAAGAAGCAAGTTGAACTGAAGAAGGTTAAGAGGGTATTTAGCAACTACAGGTGGTTCATCAACAGCGATGGCAATCTTGTCATAGCAGGGAAGGACGCCGAAACAAACGATTCTGTCGTAAAAAAATATCTTGGGGAGAAGGACTTATACTTCCACGCGGACATCCACGGTGCACCTTCCGTGGTAATGAAGGTCGTGAACCAGGTAAGCGAAAAGGGAATCGAGGAAGCTGCCAAATTTGCCTGGTGCATGTCAAAAGCGTGGAACGCGAAATTCGGTAACGGGTCGGTATATTACGTGACCAGAAGTCAGGTCAGCAAAACCCCTGAATCCGGAGAATTTCTCGCGAGAGGGGCCTGGATAATAAGGGGGAAGAAGAACTATGTGACCCACCTAGAGCTGGAACTAGCAGTCGGTTTCCAGAAGTACGAAAACAGGGATTACGTAGTAGCTGCTCCTCCATCCTCCATGTCAGGCAGAAGGGTAATAATCGTACCGGGCGAGAAGAGGGAGGAGACGGTTGCAGGTATCTCAGAATTCTTGGGGGTGGAAAAGGAATCCATCTACCCAGTCTTGCCGCCTGGAACGTGGTCAATCCGAGAAAGACTGGAATCCTGATAGTTCCAGAACTTCCTGGTTAGTGGAATCGATATTGCAAGTACCACGCAGATCATTCCTATGGCCCCCCAAAGCAAGACCGGACTTCGGTAGAAGTATGCCAGCATAGCTTCATATGCTATAGGGGAAAAGGGGCTGACAAAGTTGCTCAGGAGAGAAAACCCTCCGTAGTACTCCCCCCTTCTGTCTTCTGGGGCAATCCTTCCTATGACTGAATTCATCGGGGGCGAAATCACGTTTTCCCCTATTGTCAGGAATACAACGTCCACAAACAGGAGGGTTATATTCCTGGTCAGGCCAAAAACAGCGAACGTAGCGGCATATATCAGTAGACCGACCGCAACTCTGCTCATGTCATCCATCCTATAGAATAGCCTGTTGACATGAAGCTGAGTTGTAACTACGACAACGCCGTTGGTGGCAAACAGAAGACCTACCACGTACGGTGGGATGAGGTCCACCCCGGAAAGGAACTGGTTGAGAACGTAAGCCCAAGGACCTGTTGTGAAGAATGCGAGCGAAAGGATAGTGGAAACCAGGATGAACTTTTTATCCCCCCTGGGAAAGGAGATAAGGCTCTTCTCCGCCTGAAGTGGTGCCTCGTTGTAGTTGATGTACTTGTAGAATAGGTAAAATCCAAGGCTCTCTGAGATAAGTGGTATGAGAGGGAGGATTGCATAGTTGTATGAGACAACGAAACCGGATATTGCAGGGCCAAGAGAGAAACCGACATTCGCGCCTATTCTTGTGAGACTGAATGCATCTATCCTGTCTGCGTCCGTTGTGGAATCTGTTACGATCACCATATCCGCAACGGACTGAAGAGTAGCCACGGCAGCGAAGGCAACGAATGATCCGTAGACGTACGCATCAGACAGGTTGTAATACATCCCAACAAACATAATGGAGAAGATGACGGCGAGCATTGGGGGAAGGAGCAATGCAATCTTTCTCCTCCCCACCTTGTCTATGAGATTACCGCCGAATATGCTGACTGGAATAGCAGCGATGGCTGAAATGACGAACAGTATTCCTATCTCTATGTAAGGGATTTTCCTGATCTCCAGCAGGTATATTGGGATGAAAACCCAGACGCCAGACCTTCCCATAAGGCGCAGAAGCTCAGCTATAGAGATGGTTGTGACTATTTTGTTTCTGACGACATCCTTCGATATGGGAAGTTTCATCCTCTGTAAAGGCTCTGATTACTGTGCAGATAAAAAGATTGGGAATGGAAAAATGAACCATTCCAAAGGAGAAAAATTAATGTTATTTCCCTGTTCTGTCCGGAGTCTTGGGCAGTGCAGTATCAAGACCCGAAAGACTGAGGGACTTTGTCTCAAATCCTCTCCTCTGCCAGAGTACTGTCATTGCCAGGGAGATTACGAAGATCACCATTACGATGGCAGCGGTTCCGTTGAAGGGATAACCTCTTTCCGCTAGAATCGTTAGAATTCCAGTTATCACTCCAGCGCTTACCCAGACTGTAAATCTAACGAGGGAAACATAGGTGCCCCTCTTTAGCGTCGGGAACAGTTCTGGTTCCAGCATTCCCCTTGATGCCCACGTTATTTCACCTGGTATGAAGAGGAGGGTCATGACTGCGAGAAGCAGGAATCCCGATGTTGCATGGGTTATCGCAAAGAAGCCCCACAGAAGAGCCCATAGAGCAACGAGGATGCCGTATGAGAATATGGTGAATGATTTCCTGCTGACCCCGTCGACAAAGAAGAGTCCTGCCACAACACCTACAACTGCCATTGTAAGGCCACCCACCACGGGGATTGTTTCAGCTATTCCAAGGTTGAAGTAATCGTAGCCTACTCCGTATGAGAAATAGACGAACGCAACGTCCTGTGCGACCCCTATGATGATAAGAATCAGGAACCTCATCGGCAGACCGATTGACACCTTGACCTTTTCAGCCTTCCCGTCCTGCTCCTGCCACGCATCTTCAACGTCTATATTTGCACTCCCCCTTACTGCAGTCCAAGGGGCGGATTCGGACATCAGCCTCCAGGCGATCGCCAGAGCTATGAGGGGGGCGAAGAAGAGAAGTATCAGTGCTATCTCGTTGGATACTTTTGAAAATCCGAGGAGCAGTGGTATGAATGTTATTCCAACCCCTATGTTACCGAAATTCTGAACAATTACGAGTGATTTTCCCCTCGAACGAGCTGGCACTGCCTCTGCCATCATGGAAAGCACAGGCGTCTCCAGTCCTATGGCTGCCATTCCTATGAGAATGAAGGAGATGATGAGCGTTATGAGGTAAATTCGGGAGGTTTGGGGCGTCATCTGGCCAAGTGCATAGATTGCTATGCCGACCACGATCATCCCCGTGGTTATCATAAAGGATCCCTTTCTTCCTATCCGGTCGGCCAGTCCCCCGGATAATAGTGCTCCTACTCCCCCCGCTATATACGGGAGGCTCAGCCCAAGGAAAGCGTACTGAAGGGGAATGATACCTCCTATGGCAAATACTGGCCCGTAACTCTCAGCTACACCATAGACCAGCATTCCCATTGCAAGGGCGACAAAAACTGCCCAGGGGTATTTAGTCCCGCTTTTTTCACCTGTATTACTTGATTTAGAAACTAATGATTCGCCAGCGGGACCAGAATTGTTCAATGTACTCTGTTGAACCATCGAAGATGTATTACTATCCTTATAAAACGTTTTCTTGTAAAGTATTTACTTAACATCTATCGATTCTTTACTACCTAAATGACCTATGCTAAGTATTATTATTTCATATGAGATATTTATTAACCACCTTAAAATGTTGAAATCAATGGAAATGCGGCCATCGGGCAATCTTATTTAGTCGCTTGTCATTCTATGACAAATGAAATATGCGGTAGATATTTCTAACTTATACTGGAGATTTCCCACTTTTACTGGCATCCGTAAAGAGTATACACTCAGGAATGTCAATCTGAAGGTCAGGGAAGGGGAGGTGCTAGGTATTATGGGTTCCACTGGCTCCGGGAAATCTACCTTATGCTATCTGATAGCGGGGTTGATCCCCCAACAGTTTAAGATATCAGGCGACCAACTGGTGGACAACATCAGCGGCAGAGTGAAGATACTTGGAGAGTTAGTGGTGAATATTCCCAGGTCCGGTAGGAAGGGGTCATTCAAGTTGCTAGATGTCGAAGAAGGTTCCGTAGGGTTCGTAAAGCAAGATTCTGATAGTTATCTCTCTCACGGTTCAGTGAAGGAGGAATTGTTTCACAACTTGAGAGGTCTCAATCTTTCTAGAAAGGAAAAAGAGAAAAGGGTGAAGGAGGCTTTGAGGTTAGTAAAAATGGAGGGTATCCTAAAGAATGCCCAAAATTTGAAGCCAAGCGAACTCTCAGCAGGGGAAAAGCAAAGACTCGTTATCGCGAGTTTCCTCGCAATGAAACCAAAAATACTGATCTTGGACGAACCAACATCTGACCTTGACCCCGTTGGAAAGAGCGAAGTTATAGATGCTGTACTTTCAATGAAACAGGGCGGCAAGATAATTATTATAATCGTGGAGCAAGACCCAGAAACACTCTCAAAGCTAGCTGACAGAGTTGCAATCATGTACAAGGGGGAAATTGTTGCCGTGGATAAGCCCTCAAACGTATATTCCAGGAGCGATATCAGAAGGTTCATAGATGTTCCCGAGGTAATGGAGCTGATTGGCCCAACGGGAGAGATAGGAGAAAAGCTTGCACCCGAAAGGGTCAAGGGATTCAAAATAAGCAGACAGGAGAGGGAAAAGGGAAAGATACAGCTGCAAGTCAGGGGGGTTGAATATTACTATGAGGACGGTACAAAGGCCCTCAGCAACTTCAATATGGATGTTCACGAAGGGGAGTTCCTTTCCCTTGTCGGTCCAAACGGATCGGGAAAGAGTACGATTTCAAAGATAATATCTGGAAATCTTTCGGGGTGGACTGGCCAGATAACGTTTGAAGGAAAGGATATTACGCGGAAGGAAGGTAGGGTGAGCAGGGGAAAGATAGGTTATGTATTCCAGAATCCTGACCAACAGGTGCTTCAAGGGACGATCAGGGACGAAATCTATTCTGCCCTCAGGAGAACTATGCTCGACGAAAACAAGTTCGATTCTATTGCGGAGGACACACTAAGGAAGGTTAACTTGAGGGACAAGATAGACGAAGACATAAACTCACTTAGTAGAGGGGAGAAAAGAAGACTTGCAATAGCAAGCGTGCTTGTCACAAAACCACGTATGCTCATAGTTGATGAGCCTGCAACAGGGCAGGACTATAAAGGCTCGACCGAAATAATGGATCTGCTGTCAGAAATAAACAACAGCGGTGTTACGGTTATAATCATAACTCACGACATGAGACTCGTGGCAGAGTATACTAGAAGAACAATAGTAATGAAAGAAGGAAGGGTCATATTTGACGGGACTCCTGAGGAATTGTTCCAGAACGATAAACTTATGGAGGAGTCGTCCCTTTCTCCGCCGCAGCTCGTCAGGATATCAAGGAAACTCAAGGATTCAGGGATACTTCAGGACATACTCCTCAATGCAAAGGAATGGCTTGAATTGTTCAGGTTTGAAAGCGAGAAGAAAAATTTCGAGGCTCTCAAGTTCGCAGACCTCAAGAAATACGCTAGGGAGCTCGCTGCAGACATCCTCAAGCGATTTGGACGGCCAGAAGGCATTGTATACATAGAGAGGGGCGGCATGGTAATTGGAAGACTGTTGAGCGATTTCCTTCAGGTGAGGAGGGTATTTTCCTTACGAGCTAGCTATTATACAGACGACGGTATCCCAATGACACACGTTCGCATTTCAAATTTCGATCTACAACTCCCGAACAACGAGGGGTACATCCTTCTGGTGGATGACATCGCCGATACTGGGAAGACCCTTAAAGCGGCAACTGAGGAGCTAAAAAAGAAGACCCAGTCAAGGATTGTTACTGCTACGGTAGTCTACAAGCCACAATCTGTTTTCAAACCAGACGTCTATGTATATGAGGTAGATAACAACACTTGGATAGTCTTTGATTACGAGGAAATTGAGACACTATCAAGATTCATGAGAAAGGACAACAGGGAGGGTTTGAGATTTATGAAGGAGAACTTCTGATTTTTCTCTTGGAACGTCTCCGGGACAGAAGACGTAAAGGTAAAAGTAAAAGAATCAATCATGAGGCATGCCTGAGTTGAAAGGGATAATAACACCGGCAGTGACACCTTGGAAGGGTGACACAATAGACTATGACGCTATAGATGCACTGATGGATTTCCTTGGAAAAATCGGGGTAGCTGGAGTGTTTCCAATGGGATCATCCGGGGCATTCCCGATTATTTCTGTCGAGCAGCATGTGAAGGTACTGGAGTACTTCTTGGACAGGAAGAAACCAAACCTGTACTTCATAGGCGGCGTTGGCAGGAATTCAGTAGAGGAAACACTTACGATGGGTCTCTACGCCAAGGAGCTCGGCGTTGATGCAGTGGCGATAGTGACGCCTTACTACCTGAGAATGTCACAGGAATCCATTTACAGATACTACGAGAAGCTGCTTTCACAGATAGATATACCTGTTGTGATATACAATATTCCGCAGAATACAAATAACAATATTGAGCCACAGACCGTGTTGAAACTCAAGAAGCAGTTCAGTCAGATTTCAGCCATCAAGGACAGCAGCGGGAATTTCTCGAATTTCACAACGCTCATGGATGTAGTTGGAGGGGAGGTCAAGGTTTTCCAGGGGCAGGATGACCTTTTGTTGCCATCGCTAGCAATGGGGGCAGCCGGAGGGGTCAATGGAACATCAAACTTTTGCGATCTGTCAGTAAGGGTATACAACGAGTTCACAAACTCTAACTTTTCGACCGCCAGGAAGATTCAAGCGGTGCTTTCCGAATTGAAGAAGCTGACAAATTCTCTAGACTTCCCACAGGGTCCAATGGCCGGCTTTATAGAAATGGTCTACCACAGGGAAACGGAGAGTCCCTTCCCGCTAAAGGACCTTGACCCGGAACAGAGGAAGAGTTTCGCAAACAGGGCAATGGAGATTTTGAAGAAACTGGAAACATAACCTATAAGTTTTAGATTGGATATTGGGCATCATGGAGGCTTTCGGGCAAGCCGACAGGGTGGAAGACCTAAGGACGCTGAACTGCGGAGAACCCTACATATACATAAAGGGCGCCATAAGGCTAGCCTCCCGCGAGCTCAAACCTGGGCAAATTCTGATGCTTATCGTTCCGAAAGAGAAATGGGTTCTCCAGGATGAAACTTTCAACACAATTCTTGAGTCCAGCAGGTTTGAAGTGGTAGAAAGCAAGTACGAAGAAAATGTGGTTCATCGACTCAGGAAGCTGTAGAAATGAGATGCTATCTCTTTATGGTGAGTTTTACAGCTGCAGATAGGTCTACTATCTGCGTCCTAGAGGAGAACGTAAGGTCAGCACTTGAGGAGTTCATAAATGTCGATCCCTCAGACAGGTGGACGGTGGAAGACCTTATAACAAGGTTTGCCAGGAAGGAGCCGGTTACCAAGGACGACGTTACAGTCGGTTATGTCCTGCTCTCTATCCCGGAGATGAGCGTGGAGGTAAGTCTAAAAGAAGGGGGTACAGGGGACATTGCAAGGGAGCTCAGAGGCATAAGCGAAAAACACGGCTACAAATTCATTAACTGAATATTCTAAGTATGTCATCGAAGCTGTGTGCAGTTATAAACTCTCCCCTGAAGTCGAAGTCGTCTATCCTCCCCAACCCGAAACTCACCCATATGGGATTTACGCCTGCCAGTTCCGAGCTCTTCACATCACTCGGCCTGTCCCCTACGTAGAAGACCTGCTTACCATCCCTGCCAGACTCTTTCATGATAATCCTAAGTCCTTCTATCTTGTTCTCGATCGGCCGGTCTCCACAAACTATGTATCTGAAATTAATCCCAGGAAAGAAGCGTTTCAATATTTCGAGCGTCAGGTTGAGGTTCTTGAGCGTAAGTATCCCAAGTTCATTCTTCTCCTGGAGTTTCCTGAGAACTTCAGGGGAATTTCCAATTGTCCTCGTGTCTTCCTCGAAAGTTCTGAGGTAGCAGTCAACATACATCCTCATGATCTCAGGAATCTCCTCTTCCGGAACTCCATTCCGTTCTAGAATTTGTGTCAGCTTGAGTATTCCGATATACCTTGATGCATCGTCTATCTTGTGACCAAGTTTACCTGCAGACTCCTTGAAACACCTGATAATGGTCTGCTCGGAATCAATGAGGGTGCCGTCCATGTCAAAGACGATTAGATATCCCACCAGCCGCCATGCTTTTCTATTTAAAAGGGATGATTGTATGAAAAAGCTGTACGGAAAGATTATTAACTTTACTATAATAACCTAAAAAGGTGGAAAAAGAATGTCGCTGCTTAAAGAGAAGGATAGGGCATATCTCAAGGAAGAGTTCAAGAAGAACCTCAAGAATGAGGTAAAATTATATGTGTTCACCTCGGAGGAGGACTGCCAGTATTGCGATCAAACGGTTGAAATAGCGCATGAACTGGAAGAACTTTCGGACCTCATAGAGGTCGAGACACTGGGTCTGGACTCTGACAAGGCAAAGAAGTGGGGTATAGAGAAAGCCCCGACAACGGTCGTCACGAGCAACGGGGGGAGCGAGAACGCAAGGATAAAGTACATAGGAATCCCTATGGGGTATGAGTTTTCCTCCCTCGTTGAGGACATAAGGAGGATATCCAGAAACGACCCTGAAATTGATCCAGAAGTGAGGAAGAAGCTCGATTCAATCGATAAACCCATAACGATAAGGGTTTTTGTCACTCCGACCTGCCCCTACTGTCCCAGAGCAGTTGGAACGGCTCATAAATTTGCCCTTGCAAACAAGAATATCACGGGAGAAATGGTCGAGGCGACTGAATTCCCAGCGTGGGCTGATGAATGGGGTGTTTCATCCGTACCTCACATTGTGATAAATGGGGATGTACAATTCGTGGGAGCGTATCCTGACGAGAACTTCGTGGACTACGTTCTCGAAGCGTACAAGAAGCAGGGAAACTGACTCCTTCGACCAAGAAAATCGGAAGTTTTTAATCCTTCGGAGCATGAAGAAGTCAGGGGCCGTAGCTTAGCCCGGTAGAGCGCCTGGCTCATAACCAGGTGGTCGTCGGTTCAAACCCGATCGGCCCCACTTCTATTTTTGAATGCCACCAGAATTACCAATGATTAGGATGGGTGGCAATTTATTCTCCGGTCCCTCTGGCCATGTGCGTAAGCTCTGAATGATATTTCATTGGCTTCATACATCGGAAGGCTATAGCCGCAATATTACCAGGGAGATTCTTAATCTTTTAGAGTTCCAACGGCAAGATCAAAAGAAAGCAGATGGCAAAGTTCTGAGACGTATGGTTCCCATCTTAATTTCCTTTTTTTCTCTTTCTGAATATAAAGATATATTCGTGTTTGAACACATAGAATCCGCCAGACAAGGCCCTGTATCTCCACAACTCCTTCTGATCCCTCTTAGCCCTAGTATCCTCGAAATTCTTGACCACTATGCTCGTCAGCTTGAATCCGTATTTCTTTACCTCCTCCATCATCTGGAAACCTAGGGGGACCCATTCCCCATCCTGATATTTATCCCCGGCTACTAACACAAGATACCTCCCGTCTTCCAAGACAGTGGAAGTCTGTTTCACGACCTTGCCAAATTTTTCCAGAAAAGAGTTTACTGAGGTTGCGTTTGAAAGGTCTCCTTTATTTTTCCCGAATTTTATGATATCAAAATAGGGTGGGTGCATTATTACTAGTTGAACATTCTTGATTCCATGGCTTAAGCATATCCTGTGGAAATCTGCCGTGGTGCTGTCCCCTTTTCTAAGTTCACATGTAACCCCAAAGAGGTTCGGCTCCTTGGCGATCATGGCTGAGGCCCTTCTAACTGTGCTCGGGCTGATATCCACCCCAAGTCCATTTCTGCCAAGCCGGATGCACTCAATGAGGGAAGTACCACTCCCGGCGAAGGGATCAAGGACCCAGTCTCCTCTTTTAGTGAACCTGAGGATTATCTGATGAGGAATCTGGGGTACGAAATTGCCCCAGTACCAGCCGAGGTGGGAACCTGAGGTATCCCTCCTGTTGAAAATCCATAGGCTGTCGGTGATGATATCGTCATACTCCTTCCACCTGTTCAGGTTGATGTCATTTATTCCATTTGTTTTGAATTCAGAGAGCGACTTGACAAGTCTCTTGATGTAATGCCTTGCTCTTTCCAAAGTTCTAGAATCTAGTATTTGGTCTAAATCTTCTCTGAGATAAGGGTAACCCGCTTCCTCTCCTAATCTACGGGACTTATTTCCCCTAATGAATGGTTCCAGTTTTCGTACCCTTCCTTTCAAGAATTTTAGATCTTCATATCTCAGGGATTCAGCCAGGTAATCGATTATCAGCTGGTTATTTTGACCAGACCTGTTTTCTTTACCGGGAATCCAATTTCTATTACTCGCTGGAGTGTGTGAGCCACGTCTCATTCTGGATATCATCTGTTTCCCCTATTTTATGCTATTTAGTTTACATTTCAGACCTGACTCCTCTGGGGGGGGAAGGTAGATAGCTTGAGCTGACTATTGGATGTCATTATTAAGTTTACTTAATGCTCCAACGGTTCCCACAAAATTGGCTGAGGAATCAAGGGCATTAAATGTTTTAAAATATTAATGGAATCTCACGCGGAAAGGTCGTTGTGGAGAAAGACCTAGTTAGGGCACTCAAAGAGGGGTTAATTGCCGGAGCAGCCTTGGATGTTTTCGAGAATGAGCCCTTGGATATCTCAAGCGAACTGCTGCAGTTGGAAAACGTAATAGCGACGCCCCACTGCGTTTATGCGACCGACGAATCGATAGAAACGCTTAAAAAAACTGCAACCGCTAATCTGCTAGATATGCTGGGTGGCAGGGACCCACCTGGTCTGGTAAGGCTCTGAGGAAAGAGTGCTAATCTGAGAAGTAAGGAGTTCTGAATTTTACGCCCCTCTTGATAAGATCTATTGAACTCTCGTAGCCCGC
The DNA here is from genome assembly GCA_021797855.1 of Thermoplasmata archaeon. Taxonomy (GTDB): domain Archaea; phylum Thermoplasmatota; class Thermoplasmata; order Thermoplasmatales. The sequence continues at coordinate 2,106 of JAJZYX010000013.1, read as the reverse complement.
GTCCGCGTGTCTTATTACCCCCAATCCGGGGTCTGCGTTAAGAACTCTCTTTATCCTTTCCTCTGCACTCTTAGTACCATCGGCAACGATCACGACTCCAGCATGGATGCTGTTTCCTATCCCCACCCCTCCTCCGTGATGTACGCTGACCCAGGATGCTCCGGAAATTGCGTTAAGCAGAGCGTTCAAAATAGGCCAGTCCGCTATGGCATCGCTGCCGTCCTTCATTGCTTCAGTCTCCCTGAATGGAGAAGCAACAGAGCCGGTGTCGTGATGGTCTCTGCCTATCGCTATAGGGGCAACAAGCTCTCCGTCCCTTACCATATCATTCATCATCAGGGCAAGCTTCTCCCTCTGACCATACATTGCGTAGCAGATCCTTGCCGGAAGTCCTTGGAAATGAACTTGCTCGTTTGCGAGCTTTATCCAACGTACAAGGTGTTCATCATCCTTAAAATTCGCCATTATCTTCTTATCTATAGCATATATGTCATTCGGCTCCCCCGAAAGTGCAAGCCATCTGAATGGACCGGAGCCTATTGCAAATAAGTCCCTTATGTACCCTGGAACGTATCCGGGAATCTCGAAGGAACGCTTGTAGCCACCCTCCATGGCCCTGGTTCGCAGGTTATTGCCATAGTCAAATACCTTCGCTCCCTTCTCCTTGAACCATACGATTGCCTTCACTTCCTTGACGATGGATTCATAGACTAGCGCCTTGTATTTAGCCGGGTCTTTATCTCTGAGGCTGTAAGCCTCTTTGACAGAGAATCCCTCTGGAATGTACCCTACATTTATGTCGTGAGCTGCAGTCTGGTCCGTGACAACGTCCGGCACTATCTTCCTTTTCATAAGTTCGCTATAAACGGTAGCTGCATTGCCAAGGAGCGCGATGGATGTAGCAGTTCCGTTCTTGAGTGCCTGGTCCTTCAATTCTAGGGCTTCGTCAAGAGAGTCTGTCCATCTATCGAGATATTTGTCCCTCAGTCTGCGATCAATTTTCTCCTTGTCTACTTCCACCACGATTGCAACTCCTTCGTTCATTTTAATGGCAAGAGGTTGGGCGCCACCCATCTCTCCCAGACCGGAAGAGAGAACCCATCTCGTTTTTAGGGAATCGCTTCCAAACTCCTTCTTTGCAAGCGCGGAAAGCGTCTCATAAGTTCCCTGCAATATTCCTTGTGTCCCGATGTAAATCCAGGAACCTGCGGTCATCTGCCCAAACATCGTTAACCCCTTTGCTTCGAGTTCCCAGAATATGTCATCCGTCGCCCATCTTGGGACGATCTGGGCGTTGACGATTAATACCCTGGGCACTTGCTCGCTGGTTCTGAAAATCCCGACTGGTTTGCCTGACTGGATCAAGAGGGTTTCATCATTTTCAAGTGATTTCAGCGACTCTATTATTTTATTGAATGCGTCCCAGTTTCTTGCAGCCTTGCCCCTGCCGCCATAAACTATTAGGTTTTTCCAGTCTTTGGCAACCATTGGATCAAGGTTGTTCATCAATAGTCTCAGCGCAGCTTCCTGCCCCCATCCCTTGGTGTTAAGCTTTGCCCCCCTGGGTGCATGGATTTCATTCATCATATATGGTCAAGACTGTTCAATAGTTAAGCCTATTGATTTCTTAGGAATGGTTAAAACTAAAACGATCCTGAGCAGACCTGCAACCAGAAGGAAGCAGCTTCAATGAATTCAACCAATTCTTCCCATTATCCCGCGGGGGGACATTATTATGAAGCCAAGAATGAAAATGAGCATCTTACGCCGCTGACCGGGCTCGAACCGGTGACCTCCCGGTTAACAGCCGGGTGCTCTACCAACTAAGCTACAGCGGCTAGGAGCCTTATGACTCGTTGATAATAATATTTTCCGATTGGAATCCGCATGGGAAGATTCAAAATTCTTTATCTTTGGTCTACATCCTATTCCAATAGTTACTCAAAAATTCGTTTTCATTTTACAGTATCTCCGAGTTGAGTAAATTTTATGGGCAACTACGGCTATTAATGTTGAGAGAAATGGAATGGATGGCCATCCGCGTACAGGATCAATTCAGTCCTGTCTGCGGTTCCTTTCCTTTCTCTCCTCGTTGTCCACCATAGT
>JAJZYX010000021.1 GCA_021797855.1 Thermoplasmata archaeon | reverse complement strand
ATCGCGGACAGTATCAGGAATTCAGAGGAGTAGGGAAGACCGGCGGTTGCTACTGACACAGCTAGAAGAAGAGCACCATCCACAATCATCTTTATGAAAATGATAACGATGACAAGAGGGGCTTTTCCTAAATCCATCCCTCGACCCATTCCTTCATTTCAGCCGCCCGTTCCTCTAGTATTATAATATATATTATTACATGAACTGTTTTGAAGGGAGTTTTCCTTCATTCATCGGCTTATATATTTATCAATAATTCTATTTCCCTCCCTTGGAATGCGTGAATTACAGAATAAATATTGAAACTAACGTGTGTCTAGACGGTCGTCTAAACACCGGAACCGTTGTAAAAGACCAATCGTTTTTCCCCTTGGATAATACGAGTGCCACAATTCAAAATGATATCATGGGAACTTGTTTATGAGCTCCTTTCTCGTCACGAAAGATCTTGCAAGGTCCCTGGAGATGCCTAGCCTCTTAGCTATCTCATCGTAGCTCCCTCCGTTATATCGCATCTTTATTGCTCTCTTAGCGATGGCGAGCCTCTCCTGATTGACGCTGAGATCTCCCGTCTTGGGATCCCTGTCATATATCCATGGTATGCGTCCCAGTCTCCTCACGGTCTTCCCACTCTTCTTGGATATGTAGCTGCCTTGAGCTCTCAACAGGTTTTTCCTTTCCTCAAGTGCCGCTTTGGTCCTTGCCTTGTTGGTATTCAATTCATAATCATAGAACCAGAGAAAAATAGCAGTCAGTAGCTTTCGCATCATTGGATCTGTTTGATTGAGGAATTGTTCTCGTGGAGAAGCTGAGAATATTGCGACCTTCTCCTGCAACTCCTTTATCACAGAAAGCCCTTCTTCCATGTCACGTGCAAGCCTCGAGAGCTCAAAGACATAGAGACGCTCAGGTTTATTCTCATCAATATACTCCTTCATTTCATCCCACGAGTCTCTTTTCCTCATCGAGACTGACCCTGAGACGTCCTCATCTGAAAAGAATATCAAGTCTTCCTTGGCAAATTGTTGTATTGCAAATTTCTGATTATCTAGATTTTCTCCTTCTTTCGATACCCTGAGATACGCTATGTTCTTTGGCTTACTGGTCGTCTGTTCCATTGACCTCATTCCCGGATTCTTCTCCTTCGGTGGTTTGCTCCTCGTCCGGTTTGTCTCTGCCTTTCTTCAGGCCTTTTGATTTGGGTGCGTATTCCGGATCAACTTCCTTTACCGCCTTGTTCCATTCCCTGGGGGAGTAATTTAGTCCCCACTTCTTGTTCTCTTCCTCCGCAAGAACCTTCCAGGTGACGTCGCTTTCCCTGTACAGCCTGGATGCGTCTGTTGCAGCCTCTATCGGTATTCCACGTCTTCCGTAAGCAATTATCTTGTTTATGCTAGCATGGTTCTTCACCTTGTCATACCAGGAGGGGAGTGTTGCAGTATAGATCTCCATTGCCTGGCCTCCCTTGATCCTTTTCTTCGTTCCGTCCGGGAGAGTCTCCTCATAATTGATCGGATAGATCACCAGTGATTCTTCCACAGGCAGGGACGGGACGATCTGCCTTACGACTGGTTCCCATCCTTTTGGAATCTTGGAAAGCAGGCTGCTGAGCAGCTCTCCGGTCATGAACTTGAACACCTTCACCTGGCCTGTCCTCCTGAGCACTGATTCAAAGGAGTTGTAATCGATGATGTTGTAGTAGACGGGCCTCTTGTAATGCCTTACCCTGAAGGAAAGGAGATTAAGATTGACGTTGACATCCGATAGCGCCCTCTTTCCCATTGTGGCGGAGTCTACCTCGTTCAGCAGCATTATCTGCCACATTCCAGCCGGGGGCTCTCCCGGCAGGTCATAACTGCCTTCGTGAATGATGACCAGGTTGCCGAACTTCCTCACCTCTGTGGGGTATTCCGATTCGAAGTTATCTGAGATCTGTTTCAGGCCAAGGGCAATATTATCAATGTCGCCATACCAGTGAATCTCTGCATGCTGATTCAGCGCATTCCAGTGCCTGAATATCGTGTCGATGGACCACGCAGTTTTCCCCCACCACCTGTCCCCCACGATGACAGTTGTGGTTGCCTCTCCGAAAAGGACCTTCCTGAGGCCACCTTCCTTGTACGGGAGCACTACCCCATGCCCGAACATATCCGCTACCTTTGCCTTGTATCCGGCACCAGGGTACTTGAAGTCAGAATCATCAAGCCTCTCCTGGGCTTCCCTTATTGAAATAAGATTACTCTTCAGATCCATTTCTGTGAGGACATGCTCGTTGAATGCGCCAAGTGTTGGATAACCTCCTCCCCACAGTCTTCTCGCTTCGTACTCACAAAATGGTACGACAAGGAAGGGAGCAAAGTTATCGAATACTTCATTTCTGAATTATCCACAGTCAAAGACTTTAAGTCAGGCAACGCAGCTTGTAGGACTCTGAGATTAATGGACAGGTGGAATTGGCTTAGCCCCGAACAAGTAAACGAAATAGTGAGGTACGGCACTGCAAACAATCAAGTGTTTAACTTGCAGTATTCTACAGCCTCCAGTGAGTTTATAAAAGAGCTTGCAGAGAAGTATACTGGAGACCTTGAGAAAGGACTGCTGGAGAGGCTGCAAAAGAAAATACAGATAA
>JAJZYX010000012.1 GCA_021797855.1 Thermoplasmata archaeon | reverse complement strand
GCACTGCTGACTGCAATATCTCAAACAGAAATAGCAACTATAGAGGCAGAACTGACGAGTGCAGTTAAAACAAGCCTCCAGGTGCCCCTGAGCGAACTGAGCGCAAACATAACAGCACTGCACGGGGACATAGCAACGATAACAACATCATTCGGAACAATGACAACGACACTTCAGGCTATAAATGCAACAGTCGGCTCCATAAGCAGCGGTGTTGTTCTACTGCAGACAGACATCGGGTCCATGAAGACGTCACTTGCATCATTGAATGCAACGATCGTCTCGCTGAACGGAAGCTTAGCAACACTATCCACATCGTTGGGCAAGATACAGACAACAACTTCAGCCCTTAACGCAACGGTGACATCGGTAAACAACGGAATAGCAACAGTGCAGACATCCCTCGGAACGCTCACCGGAACGGTAACAGCGATGAACTCGACCGTGGCCCAAGTGCATACAACGCTGGGAACCTTGAATGCTAACGTCAGTGCCATAAAGACGAGCACATCAGGCTTCACAACTCTGGAAATATTCCTGATAGTGGCCATAGTGCTCATCCTGATAACTCTGGTCATAGCATTCCTGGCAGTGAGCAGCAGCAACAAGCTTGCAAGGAAGATTGAAGAGCAGAAGAAGCAGTAAATTTTCTTTCTTTTTTTTATTTTTTAAATTTTAAATGGAATATTTTAATATCCCCTATTCCATAGGGAAAATGGAGGTCATCCAATGAAATTGAAAATAGTCATCATTTTGGTTGTTGCGGTAATGATCGCTTCCGTTGTTCTTCTCCCCTCACTTACGAGTGCACAGGCATCGGGAAGCGTCAGCTACTCTCCAACCTTGTATTCCTCAGGCTCCACTGTGCTGGTGGAAGCCAGCGGAGGGAGCTTTGGATCCGGTTCCACTGTCTACTTCTACATAAGCACCACGACAAGCTCATCTGGCATAGTGGGCGGTTACATAGGGTATTCCGTGCTGCAATCAGGCACAACAACGCTGAGCAACGCCCAGGTCCAGTTCCACGTACCTTCCATCTCTCCCGGTTCCTACTACATCATTGCGGGAGATACATCCAGTCCAACGTCATCAGGAGCTGAGTTCGCCGTAGCCTCCCCCGTGACAGTGAGTTCTCTTTCACCTTCAATTACGATAACAGGCTCGCAGCCGACAACCCAGGCAACAGTCACCGGTTCCGGTTGGGATCCGTCGTCAACTGTTTCCCTCTACTTGGCAGGACCGCAGGGCTCATCGCTGTACGGCACTCTCCTCGGTACTTTCACGGTCACTGCTTCAGGAGTCGTTCCCTCTGGCACGAGCTTCTCTATACCTGAGGTTGCATACGGTTCCTACACTGTTGTTGCCCAGGAGTCATCTTCCTCTTCACCAAACTACGGCATAACTGCAGACTCTCCCCTTTCTGTCACGCAGTACGTATCCGTTTCCCCCTACGACATAAGCGGTTCCGTGGGCTCAACGTTCACTGTGACGGGCTACGGGTTCCCGTCGCTCTCAACCATAACAGCTAACGGCATATCTGCAGGCTCTGCAAGGGCAACGAACGTTGCAACGACCGCATCGACAAGCGGATACTTTTCAGTTACCGCTTCCCTTAACACTGCAATCACCGGTGCTGGTACGTATTCGGTGACAGTTCTTTACAATACCACATCATACGTTCAATCCAGTGCCATATTCGTCTCGATTCCCAGCCAGATTTCCCTCGGATTCACTTTCTCCGCCAAGACAAGTACGATATACCCGAATTCACAGTACACTGCTAAGGTTTATGATTTCCCTGCTGGATCGACTGTGACTGTAACACTCGGCCCTGACGTACTCGGCCAGGTCACAACAGATTCAAACGGTTTCGGAACGCTCACTGGCACAGTTCCTGACATGCCAGCAAACACGTACTATGCAACCGCTTCAACAAACGGACTGTACGCAAGCGTTTCAGTGCCTGTCGCCAGCTATTTCACGGTCGTCGACCCGGACGGTATCCAGATGCTTTCCACATCTGAGCACTTCCCATCTTCAGGGCACTACACAACCGAAGCGTACGGGCTCACACCTTCCGCCATCTATACGTTCTCTGATTCTGCCTCCTCCTCTGCCCTCATGACTATTCTGTCAGTGACATCAGGAACACTGGTGTCGCAGAGCCTCCTGGAATTTTCACCTGCGATCAACGGAACGCTCATTTTCTCTGTTGTACCTAACTTCTCTTCAGCCGCGACCACATCATCCATAACCCTGAGCTCCGTCACTGGATACCTGGGCAACACCTACGGATACACACCAGTGCAGCCTCCCTACTTCAGCGCCTCCCACAATACAGTAACGATATGGGAAGCATCATCTCCTGAAACAATGACAGTGACAGGCATTATACCCGCAGGGTCCGTTGTCTATCCGGGCATAGGCACGTCGTACAACATATATCTTGGTACGGGTGAGCTGTCGTTCAGCGTGGGCTCTTCAACTCAGCTTACAACTGTACTTTCATCCACTTCCTCATCACCGAGCATTACGTTCACCGCTCCTGCTGCAAGCGGCGTATATTACCTAAGCATCACCTATTCTGGCCAGCCGATATCTGCAAGCATCTATTCCGTGCCTGTAGTTGTTTCATATCCAGCGTCTTCTGTGCAGTCAGGCAGCATTCAAGCCATCCCAATCCACAGCGGAACTCAGGTAACAGGCTACTATGTGGTGGGCTATTCGTTCTACCCGTCTTCAACAGTGAAGCTATATTATTACACGTACTCGCAGACATCCGCACCTTCGTCGAATACTGAAGGTCTCACATACGGTGCCTTCCTCTTCACTGGCATCGAGACGCTGCCTTCGGAACCTTCCGGAACGTACGGAATATACGTGAACGCCTCCTACTCCTCTTCCTACTACACTACATCCACGACTTACACAGTATACCCATCATTCAGCGCTACGTCAGGTGGCTCATATTCGGCACCAGTTGGTGCTCCAGTATCGTTCACTATGTCAGGATTCTCTGCGGATGCCTACTACAGCATCTACTTCGGTGCATTCAGCGTCTTCACCGGGGTCACGTCCAGTACAGGCTCCCTCTCCGGCACATTCGACATACCAGCAGTACTTCCAGGCGAATACACGATATCCGTTGTCCAGTCGTCAAGCTCATCGCAGGTCGCTACCGAGAAATTCAACGTGACCAAAAGCACGACGTTCCAGCTGCTCGGACTAGGGGACCCAGTATCGCCTAGCCTAGGGAACCAGGCAGCACTTTCATCTGCTCAGGGAGGAAATTATGCTTTCCCCGAACAGGTCGTGATGTACTCCTGGCAGCCCGGTTCTGGAAATGTTCCAACTGCTCAATCGTCATCGTCCACAGACTATGGCAGCATTTACGTAACAGTTTACTTTAACGGAACTGCAGTCTCGTCATCGCCTGTAGCCATGACAACAGTTTCTGGAACAACATACCTCAATGGATCATTCGTCATGCCCAACGACGCACCCGGCAACTACTGGACTGTGACACTCGCCTGGCAGCAGAACTATTATTCACCATCAAGCAGCAACACCGGAGGGTACACGTCAAGCAACTACTACCAGATGCCTGACGGGCAGGGAACATTCCTCCAGCTTGTCAGCGGGAGCGGAGCTACAGTCACAGGAATATCGTCGGGGCAGATTGCTGACATAACGGCAGCGGTTAACTCTTCAATATCTGCATCGATGGCAATTCCCATCAGCGAACTCAATGCAGCGGTAACATCTATCAACAACACCCTTGCTTACATTAAGACTTCATTCGGTACCATGGAGGCATCACTTGCGGCAATTAATGCAAGCATATCTGCAGTGAATGGGAACGTTGTGACAATACATACATCTCTAGGGAACGTGACGACGGCCCTCTCATCGATAAATGCAACTCTCATATCAGTTAAGGGAAACGTGGGGACGGTACAGACATCGCTTGGAACGATCACAGGTGCTGTGACGTCTATAAGCGGTTCGGCAGTCACGATACAGAGCTCAGTCGGGACGCTTAAGGTTGCTATGAACAATGCGAACGGCAAGCTCAACAACATCACAAACTACGGCCTCATATTCGACATTGTGATCATGGCGCTTGTTGCAGTTTCCCTGGGGCTGTCTGCTTGGGGCGTCGTGAGCACGAGAGGCATAGCAAAGAGATGGGGAATGAGGAAGGATTAAACCCAACTTTTTCATTATTTTTATTCCATCCCTTTTTATTGTTTAGAAGGAAGCTGAAGAGCGAAAATAGAATATTTAAATATCATGATTATTAGGGTAGGATGAAACTGCTGCTTTTGGTTGCTGCATTTCTGTTGATTTCCACCGCTACAATCCCCATGTCCTCATCAGCATCACCTGCGACTTTCACAGTTACTTTCGAGGAGAAGGGTCTACCGTATGGGATGAACTGGACAGTAGGGGAGAACGGGCACAGCTACACCTCCACTGGAAACATAGTTTTCTACGAACCGAACGGCTCCTACATCTTCACAGTTTCCCCCATAAGCGGATACAAGGCAAACAAGTATTTCTTTGATGTCAATGTCACGGGCAGCAACTTGACAGAGATTGTTTACTGGGGGGCCGTCTATTATCCTGTGACATTCAAGGAGAGCGGTCTGAACCCTGGGATGACGTGGAACGTTACTGTTGCCGGGCAGACACTCTCCTCCAGCACCTCAGCCATAACGTTTGAACTGACGAATGGTTCTTACCTTTATTCCGTATCCCCTGTCAACGGCAGCCTCTCCTCCCCTCATTCCGGGACTATAGATGTGAACGGCACACCTGTCACATTGCTCCTCTATTTCAGGATAGGGGTAAACATGACTTTCATCGTCACTGGACTGCCTCAGGGATCGTACTGGAGCATCACTCTGGATAACGTGACATACGGAAGCACATCCCCTATCATTTACGTCGACGTAGCAAACGGCAGTTACCTCTACCAGGTCCACCTTCCATTCAACTACTATGCAACACACCCTTCCGGAAGGGTATCTGGAAACAAGATAGTATACGTGGATGCGAATTCTTACATACTCTGGGAAGTGCTGATTGCACTGATAGTGGTCGTTGATGCCTTTCTCATCATCAGGATAAGGAGGTCTAGACGCGCCTCAAGAAAACAGCAGCAGCAATGATCATTGCAAAGAACGTCACACCTCCAATCGCCACGTATGGATAGTATGGCTGGGCACCGTCAGGGTTGACGTAGAATGTGAGGGATGGCAGATGCGGGGGTACCCTGTAAAATATGCCGTGGAACACTATTGAAACTGGATTAGATACAAGATACCCTGGTATGTTCCCATTCACTTCAGCACCATTGACCGTCATGTAACCAACGAAGAAGAATCCGGTAAGCGTCATCGAGGGGAGACTGTCAGAAGAGTAATACTGGACGTCACTTCTGACTACAAGGGAATAATTTCCCTCCATGACCTGCGTGAAGTTGTAGACATATTCAAACTTCTTCCCCCCCAGGACGGAAGAATTGGATGGGAAAATGATGCCAGTGGCATTTTCCAGGGATACTGATATGTTGCCCTTATAAGGGGAATAGAGCGTTATCTCCGTCCCTGCTATGGGGTAGAGGATGGAGAGGGGATATGAAGCGTTCCCCTGAGAAAGGGACGTGGAATTAAGGTCGTACATAGTAGATCTCTGAGGGGGGTACTGTATGAGGGCGTTTATGTACTTCCTATCATAACTACCGTACTGAAGGTAAAGTGGCATATCGTAGCTGACGATGAGGTTTTCATGGGAGATAAAGGAAGATGACCCAGATGCCTGGATCGTCTCTACCTGCGGCGCGTAAAACATGCCTGATGGAATGCTGCCCACCACCGGGACAAGGACAAGTATGCCAACAATGACGATGGTCGAAACAACGGCGGACTGAGCAGCAAGCGTCTTTCTAATGGAGAATCTCTTGCGTCCTTCGCCTTTCCTGAGGAAGAGGAGGTTGATCAGGATTGATATGCCGTATAGCGTTCCGGCAACCTGCACCGCCCAGGAGGGCGATGGATTGTTTATCCTGAAAATGCCGTGGTTCAGGTCAACAAAATATATCAGGAAACCTATAGTATTTATCGTCTGCATGGCGAGGAAGCTGAAGAGGGAAGATAGCCATGTAAGACCGATGAAAATCCACTTCCTGTATGCAAATGACAGGATTATTGCCAAAGGTATCTCAGCAGCCATGTAGCTCGGCAGGTTGAAAGGTGCAAGGGAGGAGAAGAGGATGCCCTGAACGAAGATGAAAACAAGGAGGGAATCAAAATTGATCTTATCCCTGGGCAGGAAAAAGTAGAAGATGGACGCTGCAAGTGCTGAAGCATAGTAAATGATGTCCAGAGAATCGCCGGGAAGAAGCTTAGCAAGGCCAAGGATATTCAGGAAATCGAAAGGGCTGTAGAAAGTGATGTAGCTGTACGGTGCCAGGTAGCCGTTTGGTGTCGAGGGTGACTGGCTGTATATCCCTTTTGATAAGTACAGCGCAGATATGGTGAACTGGCCGATTATTGCGAAAATGGACGTTACAAGCAGGAACATCCCTGCGTTCCTCTTCCCTTCCTTGACCCAGAAATACCTTATGAGCAGTGGAATTGCGAACAGTGGGTATAGGTAGGAACCAGCTGACATTCCGTAAAATATAGCCGATATAACGGTCTTTCCCCTGAGCATGAAGAGGAGCGAAGCAACAAGGAAGAATACAGATAGTATGATTGCCGAGCCGTAGACAAGGGCAGTGAAGAAATATATTGGCGAAGTCAGGAGTATTAGGGAAGCAAGCTTACCGTCGAAATTCATCTCCCTTCCTATCTTGTATACGACAAAGGCTGTGAGGAAAGAGAATATGATCAGAGGTATCTTCACGCCGAACTGTATCATTATGACGTTCTGAACGTGCAGAAGATAGAGGACGATTGTGAAGAAGTAACCCCCGATGTTCGCAAGGTCGTAATATGAGCCCATTGCGAGGGAGAAGAAGGGAGGTATCCTGAGGAAGTAGAAGAACTGGGCGTTCTGTGCATAGATCGCATCGTCGAATGGGTGAGACGCTAAAGCACCTACCACAGCATAGGCAGCGAAAAGCAGAGCATATGGTACGTAGATCCTGAGGCTCCTTTTCTCCCTCATTACGTGCTTAAATGGTTTTGCAATATAATTGTTTGGCAGGAAACGAGATTAATTCTGGTTGGAGTGAGCCTTCAACATCTTTTCTCAATAGATCTGCTTCAGAAGGGAATAAAGCTGATTGATGAAAGGGAGGCTTTCAGTAGGGCTGAAATGAATTTCATCACCTCTTTGCATTACGTCGTTTTGTCAGAAAAGAATTTTCCTGCCTCATCATACTTCTGAATGTTGTCAATACGTAAAAAATTTAATCTGAGGGTGCAGTTTAACTTTCATTTTCTTGAAAAATTTGTGGTAGGATACTCTGTCAAAAGGGGAAAAGATGAAACATCAAAATTCCTGTATTTCTCATCATTCTAATCTCTAGCTAATTCCACTCGCAGAAATAAGGGGCGATGTCATGATGAGCCAATGAAAGGAAAGATTAAAAGTTCAGCGTAGTATGAAGTTTGTAAATGCCAGAATTAAGGGTTGCCAAAACGAACATCCATTATAACGACGAGCACGATATAGCTGCCTTGATAGAAAACAACATTCTGGACGTATACCAGACCAGCAACATACGTAGGGGGGATACAGTCCTGGACGTGGGGGCAGGCATTGGAGAATTCTCAGTCACTGCCTCCAGACTTGCAGGGCTGATGGAACTGTGGTCGCTATCGAACCATCTCCAGACGATTTTAGAACGCTTCTTTCGAACCTAAAGGAGAATGGATGCAAAAATGTGATCCCCATCAACATCGGTGTTTCTGACGGCGCAAAGATCGTTGAGATTGAGTTCAAGGGAAAGAAATTTAGCTCAAAAGTGGACTCCCTTGCTCACATTCTTGAAAGTCTAAATGTAGATAAGAACAGGCTGAAGTTCATGAAGATGGATGTGGAAGGTGCTGAGACTTCCATCATACCGTCGAGTATCGAAATCTTGAAGTCTTTAGACTATCTTGCCATAGAGATGCACGGTGGTAGTCACGGAAAGATAGTCCCTCTGCTCAACAGCCTTGGGTTCATATTCGAAAGGGTGAGCAGGAAGAGATACATCCCGAATGCAATGAAGTTTTCACTAAGGCATCCGATACAATCTATCCGTATTTTAAGCGCTTTCTCCGGGTCTGGGGAATGGCCAGGGACGAAGAAGGTGCTTGGGGGCATTGAAATATCAAGATCTGACGACCTCGTTGTTGGAATTTTCAAAAGGATGGAAAGATAATAATTTCGTAATAACGCATAAACAGTATTAAATCGTATTGTGTGCGGGAGGAGGGAAGAGCTGAGATTAAATAAATCAACATTATGCTATCAGCAAAAAAGAATAAAGATGGAAGAGAAATTAAAGTCTATGGGGAGACTGTGGGAAAGGTAAAATGAACAAACTCGAGATTGCTCTGCGGTACCAGAAGATTTACAAAAATTGGTTGAGGGTACTGTATGATACATATAAACTTCAGAAAAAAATCAAAGTCAAGCTAAGAAGCGGGGAGGATGATACTGTTTCTTACAAAATTGCCTTTTTGGTTGCGTGTTCAAATCTCTTGATCCCAGCGATAAACTTACTAAATCTGGCCAAGTCTGATAAATTTCTCTTTGGGGGTCAGGTCATAACCATGCACGGTATGGAGGGCAATGGAGAGATACCGCAGATCTTTTTTTTGGAAAGCTACAAATTTCTAGACCCTCAAGGGGAAATAGTTTTCGACGTAGGTGCAAATATAGCTGATTCTGCTATATATTTTGCAATTAAGGGTGCAAGGAGGGTTATTGCTCTAGAACCATCTCCATATGCTTATAATTTTGCTCGCGAGAATGTTATTTCTAGCCACCTTGAAGAAAAAATCATATTGTTGAATAGTGGGTATGGAATTGACTCCGAAATATCGGTGGACTCAAATAAGGTTACAAATCTTGGTTCCCAGATCATAAGTGGGCCTGGAAAAATCATTAAAATTTACTCTCTCAGATCGTTGCTTGGCATTTACAGGGTGGACAGTGCTATTTTGAAAATGGACTGCGAAGGATGTGAGTATAATATAATCAAGGAGGAGAGGAACGTGCTAAGAAAATTTAAGCGAATTCAAATAGAATACCATTATGGTCCAGAGGAATTGGTTGATAAACTAGAGGGTTGCGGCTTTGATGTTAAGTTCACTAGACCAAAAAAGATTCATAATCAGGAGTTAAACATTACCATGGCTGTAGGATTTATTTTCGCAAAGCTTCTCTGAAATCTGCGGTGCATTTCGGCTAAAAGAGTCAGTAATTCGTTCTTCGACCTCAAGCCAATAATTGTAATGTTTTTTATAGGAGGATCCCTCCCGTAGATGGGTCCAGCAGTCCCAGACAACCTTGATGATAGAGGCTAACGCCTTATGGCGTTCATTTCTTGACAGATTCTCACACAGGTAAGATAAAATAAAATTAGCCATGATGGGAATTTGTAAGCCCATTCGAATCAATTTTCTTACGCAGGCTTCACTCCATGCGATGATAAAAGAAAGCACTATTGCTTGTTTTTGATTGCGGATAGCCATAAAGAATTTGCTATTAAGAGAATGTCGTTGTGACTTTACTTGCCGGATCTCAGAACCTAAGAGGCATATGGCAGAATAGCTAATCTGACTTTACACACTTCGGTCCGAAATTTGAATTCCACATAGTCTCGAGAAAAGAAGTTCAGAAGCTGAGGTCAGGCGTCATGCGTTAGATAAAATTTTAGAAATAATCGATACCGTCGCAAAATCTCCATCGAGATGAGGCATTCATTTGAGCGTCAAGTCATGCTCCACCATTAATTTGACAAGTTTTTTAAATTTAGTCTTAGGCTTCCATCCCAATTTCCTTTCAGCCTTTGAATAGTCGGCGAGGAAGTTATCTGATTCGAGGGGTCTGTAAAGTTCCCTCTTAACTCGAACCATTACCTTTCCATTTGCCGTAATACCCCTCTCATTAATCCCCTCCCCCTCCCATCTAATAGGAATTCCAGCGACATTAAAAGCCTCTTCTGTAAATTCCTTAACAGTATGAACTTCACCCGTTCCGAAGACAAAATCGTCAGGTTCTTTATAATTCAGCATCATCCACATACCTTCAACGTAATCTTCTGCATACCCCCAATCCTTCCTTGCGCCTAGATTCCCCAGTTCTAGTGGCTTATCAGAACCCCTTACTATATCCGCAACAGCAAGAGATATCTTCCTTGTGACGAACTCTGGCCCCCTTACTTCGCTTTCGTGATTGAAGCATATGCCGTTGGCCATAAACAAACCATAGGCTTCCCTGTAAGTTTTTGTTGTCCAAAACCCTGCTAATTTTGATATCGCATATGGGCTCCTCGGCTTGAATGGAGTGTCTTCATTCTGAGGGACCATTTCAGGCTGGCCGAACATCTCTGACGTAGCAGCAAAGTACATCCTTGTCCATGGGGAGTAATCCTTCACTGCATTTGCTACGTTCAACGTTCCGGATATGTTGACGTCGTAGGTTGACGAAGGATTCTGGAAACTGTATCCCACGAAACTCTGTGCTGCAAGGTGGTAAAGTTCGTCAGGTTTTTCATCCGCAAGAAGCTTTGCAAAAAAGTTTGCATCTGTAAGGTCCCCGTAATGTATAATTATTCCATTCCTTATATTTTCAGGCAGGAGATCAATGTTGCCTACGCTCATGGAGCTGTTTCTCCTGACGACGCCGTGTATTTTGTATCCCTTAACGGTGAGAAGCTTAGACAGGAAATAACCGTCCTGGCCTGAAATACCTGTGATAAGGGCCTTCTTCATCGCCACAAAGATGAACTCTACTGATTTAAGATTTCCCCTTTGCATCAATCCTGAATTCTATTGCGCATCCTCCTCAAAAGAAATTCAACCATGAATCAGTATTTTTAAGCATTAGTGAAAAAAACCTCGCAAGTGTTCACAATCCTTCGACGCTACATAGTCTTCTACTTATCATTCACGGTCATCGTCCAGTGCGTCTTCTGATGCCTAACCACCTTAATATGGATGACATTTTGCTATCTCTTGCTTTTCCCTTTAGGTAGCAGATTGAATTACGCAAAGGCAGAAACCGGCCAATTCCTCCAGAGGGGGCAAACGCTTATTAGCCTCATTAATTGGAGGCTTACCGTAAAACCAGGAATCAATCAGGAAGATATGGAAGATCCAATTCCCTTTTTTCGGAACCGAAATATTCCGGCTCTTTTAAAATATAGAATATATTATTGTGTCCTTCTATCAGCGCCACTCTTTAGGCTAAAATTATTATTTGATATTCCATAAACCTGTCTAATGAGCTTACATATAATTAAACATTCGGACGGAACATGGCTGAGAACTTCATTACCTGATAGGCGGGTTCTAATATCAATATGCCATCATCACAAAATTATGGTTGGAGAATGTTATGAAGGTACTAGAGATCAATGATGCGCCGCTAAACAGCGGAGTAGGAACAGTTGCGAAAATACTGTATGAAGCAGTGCGAGATTCGTATTCTCTTCAACTTCTGAATCTAAAGTTTAAAGAAGGAAATTACGAGAAAGGAGTCACAATAAACATGATGAAATTTGGGGACAGTATAAATATCAACAGGTTGTTTGCGGCAACTTTAGGCAAGGTGGACCTTGACAAGTACGATTATGACATTGTCCACACAGCAGATGCTATGGTTCCCCTCTTTCTGAACAAGAGACCGGATTTTGTTACTGTTCTCCATCTTAACCCCCTGCAAGGAAATGATTTCTACAATCTCAGAACACGCTATGCAACAAAGATCGCGGTAAAAAGGGCTGCAAAGTGGTCAACTCTGCTTGTTTTGAGCAATTTCACGAAAGACCTGATAAGAAGGTACATATCGCTTGATGCGCCAGTCCATGTTGTGTATCCCTATTCAAACTTCAACATAACTCAAACTACCAAATTAAAACTAGATGCAAGGAACAGTCTTGGAATTCTTGAAGATGCGAAGGTCATAATAGCAGTAGGCACCTCTATGGTTTACAAAAATTTCAAAATACTTTATAATGCGATCAGGGGCAAGGATTTCTACGTTCTAAGGATTGGGGGAAATAAACAGGTAGAAATGGAGAATCTCGGATGGGATGTCCCTGAACAGGTTCACTTTCTTGGTGCGGGAGATATTCCGGATTCGAAGGTTCTTCAGGCGTACCTGGCTAGTGACGTGCTTGTATTCACATCTTTGGACGAGGGGTTTGGCTTGCCTTTAGTTGAAGCAATGTCGATTGGACTGCCCGTGATAGGAAACAGATGCACGACAGTGCCGGAAATTGTAGGGGATGCTGGTATCCTCATTAAGGATCCGTACAGCGGTTCCGAAATAAGTTCTGCATTACAGCTTGTTTTCAGCAATCTTGAGACTTACGCTGAAAAAAGCAGGGAAAGGAGGAAAATGTTCGACAAGAAAATATTTGTTCAAAGGATGAAGGAAATATACGAATTCAAGACTTAGCTTACTGAAATCCGATGAGGTTCAGAAGACAGGAAAAGATGGATTTATAGACGTAGCTTGCTCCGTATCGTATGAGAGATGGAAGGAATACGGGAAATGCGTAGCTGAATGCCAGTCTGACTTTTACTCCTCCCGCATTCCCCTGCCATGTCTTTCACCCTTCTCATGATAATCCGCAGGCATGCCACAGATGGAAACGCATATCCTGCAGTCCAGCCTATGACTAAGGGGGTGCTGTTGCTGAATGCTCGGAGGGGCGCGACAGGGAAGGAATATGTGACGAATATTCCTACAATTATTCCACATAGCATATGACTTGAAATTTTGGAGGCCGATCAGTATACCTCTAAGGAATGCGCTGAGGACGATGAAAAGGAGGTCGATGCCTAGACATTTGAATAAGAGGATGTACTTGGATGTGTTGGAGAATAGCATGGCGAATATCGGCTAGGTGAGATTGAGAGCCATGAGGGAATGAATTTCAAAAGAGGGGCCCATGAGGAGGAATTTCGCGATCATCTCCCTGATCACTCCGTATTCCTTCCTTCACATGTGGTATGAAATATAGTCCTGCAATCCGTGGCCAAACCCAGGGAGAATAATATGTTAAGGAGGACGTAATTGCCAGGAGAAGTGCAACCGTCTCCACTAGTTCTGAGCTGTAGAAACGTATCATGTATATGTAGAATATGAAGCCCGCAAGCATTGCCGCGATGGAATTGACGTACAGGAGAATATGCCTCCCCCGATTTCTCCCTTGGTCTCTAGCTTCGATGATGCGTCTGGATATCCAAAAATATATTATGATTTTCAGACTATAGAGTTATTCGCGCTAGAATGCAGAATTGTTTTGAAATGTGCTTTTCCGCATTTCACGTTAACGCTGTATTTCAAGTGTGGACATGGGTCTCCATGCATTCCAAATGTGACTTTAGATTTGATGCTAGCGTTCTCTTTGCCTTCCACACATTTAGTCGGACTGGTAAAAGATTCCTGAATCGATAGCGGGTGATATTGGATAAGAAAGGAGCCCCTTAATAAGAGTTAGCAAACTAGCATTAATAAGGGTCACAAAGCACTAGCACTGCACCCCTCAACTCCAATGACAAGGACTTGAGTCTTGAACTAGTTATGGGGCCTCCATTGACCAGATACTGCCTAATCATTCTTTTCTGAGCGTATTACTGAAACTTTGATTATTCCTGGGTTAAGAGATTCTATCTGCCATTCCAGCTGGTCTCCAGCGTTGAGCTTCATCTGCCTCACTATGGAGCTCGGAACCGTTGTTCTCAGTGAGTCTGTCTTGGTTTTGGCAGAACCAAGCTTCGTCCTATCCCCTTTATTTCTTCCCATGTCTTTCATGAATGTTCTTCTAGGGATAAATCTTCCTATTATTATATCGATTTATAAGTGAAATTCGAATTATCTATAGATAAATCGATAGATTTATATGCCGAATTAATATCTAGGCAAGAGGGAAAGAAACATGGCAACTCCTTTTGGCCTGACGATGAAAAGGAAGCGTGTGGATTTGCGAACATTAAGTGAACATCAGAAACAGGCGGGAAATGAAAGACTCCATTCAAATGGATCTGAAAATCTTACAAGGAAAATTGAAAGGGAGGAGCAAACATGACTAACGAACTTGATGAAGGTTACATAGAAATGGCATTAGAGAAATACGAAAGAATCAAATCTATAGTTTCCGAGGGGAGGAGACCTAGCCGTTCCGAAAAAGAACTGATCTCACTGATATTCAACAAGATGATTGATCCGTACTATTATTGGGCAGAGGCTAGGGGCAAGGAAGAAAATCAAAGCGCAAGCAATAAAAGTGTTGGAGAATCAAGCATGGAAGATATTTCTCAACTCGCAGCTAAATACGATCTTGATATATCGGAGGTCAATGGCACCCCAAGCAGGATAAAGCTGAAGAGATACCTCGATAAAGGGTTTGAAGAACTAAACGCCAGGATGATGAAGATCGGTTACTCTTATGAGAGAGGAAGCAGGTCATTCATAAAATAGTCGCCATTTACCAAAAAGAAAAGATCATTTTCCGCTTATCAGATATACGATGAAATAGCATATCTGAAAGAAACTAAATACAGACTCACTAATTCAAGTCTTATTGTGGGCAATAAGATTTTAGAAAAGCAGGGTAAATTGCTCAAGACTTAGGTCACTATATTGGAATGAACAATCCTTGAACACAGGCACGTATCACAAGTGAATTGTAATTTCGTCCGAGAGAGAACCCAATTTCTACATTAGTCGACCTTCTGATGTCTCACTTCAATAACTCCGCTTCGGGATGAGATGACCAACAAATGGTCCTATGTGGGCCTCTAGAGGCTGTTTAGTCTCGCTCGGCAATTCAATAGGGTATTCCTCCCTGACAGAATTTAAGAGAAGAGGTGGAATCTTCATCTTTTCCAGGGTTGAGACAAGGTGGTTGAGTAAGATTCCAGGGGTATCAAACTGTTTCCCTCCGATTAAAGATGCTAAAAGCTCAAGCTTACCAGTGTCATTCCATAGATCCAACTTAAGGTCTTCGACCTTTTCCTCAAGGAAATCGACATCCCCCTCAAGAAGAGATTTCTTCTCTTCGAGGCTAGCAATTTCGGCCTTTAGCTCATCAACCCTTTTTTCCCTTCCTCTCAGCTCGCTGTCAATCAAAGCTTCAGTCTTCTTCTTGTATCCCTCAGCTTCTTGCATAGCACGTTTGAGCATTTCCTCTTTTCTATCCCCCTGTTTCAACACCTCTTCGATCAGTACATCCAGACTTGGGTAGAAGGCGTATTTCTTCCGCAGTACTGGCAAATCACTCGCGTTGAACCCGAATTTTCCAAGGAAGTCAAGAACTTCCCCCCTTTCTATCAATACACTAGGATCTATGCCGTTCTTAACCATCCTTCCCATCGTTTCTATCAGGTCGGAGATTTTGTCGTTGCTCATGTCTAATGAGGAAAAAAGGGTTGCTAACTTCCTGAGGTTTGGCTCACTATTTCCAACTTTCTCCCTCAGGAATCTGGCAAGATCTACCTCCCTTTTAAGCGCCATTTTCTCTTTGCCAAGGTTGTCTATTTCATTCTGTATCCTTCCCTGTTCTCTTAGCGTATCTGCAATGGAAGTTTCGAGAGACTTCTTTCTTTCCTCAAGGGATTCTATCTCCTTTCTTAATTCTTTCACGCTTAATCCTGACTTCTTTTCCTCATCCACTAACCACTCTGCGACTTCAACTACTTCCCCAAACTCTTCCCCAGCCTCCCTGAAGATTTTTGACATCCTCAGGATGTCTGCGTTGTTCATTTCCATCTTCAGAAGCTCGCGACCCAGCGCGAAGATGACCTGGAGCTGTTCATAGCTTATTCCTTTCTCCTTCCTTATTCTCTCAATCTCCGCTATGCCCTTTAGGTTAAGAACAATATCATCCGGAACATATGAAGCCCTTCCGCTGTTTATCTCCGCTATTATTTTTCCAGCTGTTGGATGGGATATTCCAAGTTCGGTGGCTATTTCCCTGTTGC
>JAJZYX010000020.1 GCA_021797855.1 Thermoplasmata archaeon | reverse complement strand
GCAAGGGTAAACGCACCAATTTTTCTGGCAGTTCTAATGCCTTCTATGACATTAGGAGAGTTTCCAGAAGTGCTGATCCCAACAACAAAGTCTTCCTTGGCACAAATTCCTTCAAGCTGCCTTGAGAACACCTTGGAAAAATCGTAATCATTTCCAATAGCGGTAAGTGAAGATGTGTTTGACGTTAGCGCATAGGCCGGAAATGATTTCCTTTCTTTCATAAACCTGCCGGAGAGCTCAGCTGCGAAATGCTGAGCATCGGCCGCAGACCCACCGTTCCCGAACGTTATAAGCTTCCCGCCATGTGTCAGCCTGTCGTGGAGGATCTTGGAGGCTTCTACCACAGACATAACGTCAATGGATCTTCGTGCTTCGATTCCGTCTGAAACGTACTTCTCCAAAAGTGAATGTTCATTCTCCAACAAATATCACCCTGCTCCCTGACTGACTGAACTTGAAATCTACCTTCCTCAGCCCCAGTTCCCTCGCAATCATTTCATGTTTCTCAGGTTCGGCTACGAGTAGAAGGAATCCGCCCCCTCCCGCACCAACCAGTTTCCCTCCCTTTGCGCCCAGCTTCAGTGACATCTCATACTTCTCGTCTATCCAGCTGTCGCTTATCTTGCTCGAAAGAGACTTCTTCATCCTCCAGTTCCTGTCCATCATATCACCAAGAGAATCCACATCTCCTTCGCAGATTGCCTTGAACGCCAATTCTGCAAGTTTCTTCATTTCGTCATAAGTATCCATCTTTAGTGCTGAATTCACTATCTGGTCCCTGTGTATTTCTGTGGAACTCCTTTCCACATTCGTATAAAGTAGAAGCAACGAATCCTCTACCCTCTTAAGATTACTGTCGTGGGATATTGCGCTCGTCATGTCGACGCTCCCGTCTCTCATGAACTTCATCAGATTAATTCCGCCGTGTGCGGCGATGTATTGATCCTGTTTCCCCCCCTCTTCCCTGAGTATCTCCCTTTCAATCTTCACCGCTTCCCTGGCGAGTTCGTCTGAATTTACAAACTCCCCTTTGTAACTGTGAAGTGCGTGGAGAAGCCCCACAAGAAAGGAACTGCTTGAACCCAGCCCAGTTCCCTTTGACGGTATGTCGGATATGCTCACAATCTCTATCCCCTTCTCTATGCCAAGATACCTAAGAGCTTCCCTTACTGAAGGGTGTTCTATACTGCCAACATCATCCACAATCTCAGTCTTTGAGTAACTCACCCTTATCTTGTTATCGAATTTCTTGTTGACCGTGACGTAAATATACTTGTTTATGGCTGATGAAACGACGGCACCATAATCCCTCTTCTCGTAGTAGAATGGGAGATCGGTACCTCCGCCAACAAACGTTATCCTGAGGGGTGCACGTGTCATCACCATTCTTTCAAGCATAATGGCGAAAGAATACCTTCCAATTAATAACAGTTTCCTGTTTAGTCCAGGCATTTTAGCCACAGCATGCCATTATGCTATAACAGATAGAGATTTATTGTTTCTTTGATTATGAGCTTAAATGAACATCCTTGTTACAGGCGGTTCGGGCTTCATCGGCAGAAATATTGTTAAGATCCTAAAGGAGGAGGGGAATACAGTTGGGACTTATGACATAAGGGACAAGAATTCTGTTTCAGATTACCACATAATGAGCGACGTACGCAATCTGAAAATGCTGGAGAAGGCATGTAGTGGCATAGATTACGTTTTCCATCTTGCAGCCGTAACGTCCCCGCCGGAGTTCGAGAATTTGACGGGAGAAGGATACGAAGTAAACGTTATTGGGACGTATAACGTACTCGCAGCTAGCGCTAAGAACAATGTTAAAAGGGTCATACTTGCCTCTTCCTCCTCAATATATGGAGATATGAAGCAGGCAGCAGTAGAGACGCAGCTACCAAAAACTTATTCCAACTTCTACCCGATGACAAAGCTTATAAACGAAATGACTGCCGGGCTCATTAGCAAAGGTGGCCTGGAAACAATATCACTTAGATATTTCAATACCTACGGAGTAGGGGAGAACAGCAAGGGGGATTACTCCAGTGTCATATGGAAATTTATTGACGCAATAAGAAATAATAAGAGGCCAGTCATTTTCGGTTACGGAACACAGAGCAGGGACTTCATATATGTAGATGATACCGCCAGGGCATCTGTTCTTGCGATGAAAAACGGAGTTCCTGGAGAAGCCTATAACATTGGTACAGGGAGGACGACTGATTTCAATACAATCTTCCAGATCGTCAAAGAGGAGATGGGTTATCAAGATGCCGCCGAATACGCTCCAAATCCACTTAAAAGTTATCAAATGTTTACTCTTGCGGATATTACAAAAGCGAAAGAAGAATTGAAATTTGAGCCAAAATATGGGATAAGAGATGGTGTAAGAGAAATGATCAAGGATATTTCAGGTCTTACCAAGAAAGATTCTAAATCCACCTGAACTTCCTCAGGTACAAATCCTTTGCCCAGTTGGGAATGTATTTGTAGAATCTTGAGTGCCTCAGTATGAATGCGAAGAGCGATACTCCCTGACCGATTATCTCTGGAAGAACGTTGAACTTGCTCTCATCGTTGTGCAGATATTTAACGTCTATTTCCTTGAGCTTGCCACCCATCTTCCTGATGTGGTAGAGCAATGCAACGTCAAAAAATGTATTTGTGACTCCGATCTTATTGAATGCTTCTTTGACTATGTCCGTCCTTATGATCTTGTAACCGCATTGAGTGTCCCTTACATCTACTTTAAGAAATGCCCTTACAAGTATGTTAAAACCCCTCGACGGGATCCTTCTTCTTAGGGGAATGGAATTTTCCTGGTTGGAATACCTGTCAAAGAGGAGTGCATCGTAATCATGGAGGTAGTGAAGGTTGTTCACTATGTCTTTAAGCCTGACTGAGCCGTCCGCGTCCATTATCATGGTGAATTCGCCCCGAGAATTGTTGACGACTCTTTTTATGGCGTTTCCCTTCCCTCCTCTTTCCATTCCCCGGTCCATTTTTATGAACGGATATTCAGATGAGTAACTCCCAACTATGTCCGCCGTTCCATCGTCCCCGTCAACGGACACGATGACATCCCAATCGGCTTTATTAGTTGAAATGAAATCGAATATTTCATCCAATACCCCCTTTATCCTTGATTCTTCATTGTAAGCTGGAATGATTATAGTGACCGAAGGCAGAACTACGGCCCGTTCCACGTTCATCATCTTTTGCTGACAATAATCTGGCTCTATTTATAATTTAGTAGGATTGCTAATTGAGCATCTTGCATAATCACGGATTTATAGCTATTTTATTCATCTTTTATCATGCTAGTTCAACGATTAATTATTAAGGCAAAAGTTCATATGCAAATGTAATGAAGATCCTCTGGCTTAACCACAGGGACGTGAAACACCCTCTGGCTGGAGGTGCAGAAAGAACTATCTATGAGGTAGGCAAAAGACTCGTTAGCAGCGGGAATGAAGTTGTTCTAGTTGCAGTGAATCCCGGTGGACTCGAGGAATCGGAGATTTTGGACGGGATTAAAATAATGAGGATCAAAGGGAACATCAGGGCCCATCTTGCAGTGCCGAGAATCATCGAAAAATTGAAGCCGGACATTATAATAGACGACCTCGCGCACGTTGTGCCATGGCTATCGCCGTTGTTCACCAAAAAGAAGGTGATAGTTTTTTTCAGGCACCTCCACGCCAGGTCCCTTCCTGGTCAGGTCAGCTTCCCTCTATTCATTCTGCTCAAGAATATCGAGAAGAGCTACAGATTCCTTTACGGGAACAACACATTCGTCACAGAAACTGAAACGGGGATTGACGACCTGGTAAATCTCGGAATCAAAAGAGATTTGATAAGAAGGATCCTGCCCGGAGTGGACAGGGATACCTTTAAACCCTGTGAAAAGACGAAGACACCTTCCATCATTTATTTTGGAGGTTTGAGGGACTATA
>JAJZYX010000011.1 GCA_021797855.1 Thermoplasmata archaeon | reverse complement strand
TCAGATATTGAAATCCAAAGAATAAGTACGGTGAAGAGGGAGGTTGTGAAAGTCGATATACCTGTTTCGGCCATAAGCAAAGAGAAATTTTTCTTGGTGTAATTATCACTAACTGACTCGGTTATTGATACCACCTTCTGAGACGTTCATATAGATTTGGGTCAGTAGGGCGTTCTTTATAGGCATTAAGGCATTCAAGAAGGTGGTCGGGTGAACTCGTTCCTACGAGTGCGGTGTCTATTGAAGTGTCTGAAAGGACAAACCCCAAAGCATACTGAAGCAAGTTTTCCCTTCTGTACCATGAGCCCACAAAATTCTTGATATCATTCAAGACTTCGTCGAAAACATCAGGTTGCAACTTATGCAAAGATTGACTTATCAAGGATAATTGGTCTAACGGTAAGCCAGTGAGCCCCCCCCTGTGTAAGACCTCCTTAGCTATTATCCCGATACCAGAAGATCTTAGTTTTTTGAACATTGAGATTCTTGGTTCTTGATATATTATGTTATAAGTCATTTCAATTACATCAAATTTATCGGTGAGTCCTAGAAAAGGGGAGACTTCGTCTGGAGTCGTTGCAGAAAACCCCCAGAATCTTATGGCTCCCTCTTTCTTTAATATGTCCATGAAAGATGCTATTTTCATAAATTGAGACACTGTGCTTGGGGGGGTATGCATAAGCAGGATATCTATCGAATTTGTATTTAATCGCTCAACTGAACCTTTTATCTTGTTACTAAGATAAGGAATCGTGTAATTTACCGCATGATGACCATTATTGGTTTCGGCACCGATTTTTGTGACTATAACCACATCACCGGTTTTATTTAGGAATCTTCCAATGAGTTTTTCTGATAAACCGTTTCCATAAAGGTCCGCCGTATCAAAAAGATTTACTCCATTCCTTCCTGCGATGTCCAGCATGTACTTTACAACATCCAAGTCCATTAGGGCAAAGTAGGCAGTACCTAGCCCGATTTCGGACACCTCTAAGTCAGTTTTACCAAGAATCCTGTATTTCATCGCATTTCACAACGTGGCCGTAGATTACTCAGAGTCTCACTAGTCCCCTGTTTTCAGAAAGTGAACAGGTTGGGTCTTCCAAAAAAACATTGTCGGTCAGCAAATAGGTAACTACCCTACAACCTCCACGACACAAGTTTAATATTTCACATTCATTGCATATCTTCGGTAACTTAGGTAAGAGATTGGTATCTTCAAACATTTCCAGTGCTGGAGAGTTATTCCATATATCTAAGATATTACGACCTGAGGTTGTTGATTCGAATTTCACTTCAGGGTACAAACTTGAGGCTGGTTCACAGGGAGTTAAAAGGCCATTAGGAGTGACAACAATAACTCCCTCCTTATTCCAGCTACAAGGCATGGGTTCTCCCGTGTAGTAAAACATATTCGGAGAAGCTAGTTTCACATTAAGTTCACTAGCTCTCAGTTCAGAAAGTTTGCTTTGCACAATGTCCATTTGCTTTTGTGAGGGGAGAAAGTTGTTACCGTTTCTGATATTTATTGCTGCACTTCCAAATAGAAATGCGGGTTGAAATACCACTTCAGAAATTTTATATTCTTCTGCAAATTTGATAATTGCTTCTATTTCTAGATAATTGAATTTTGTTAGCACTACATTTAGATAGACCGATATATCGTATTTTCTTAGGTTTATGACTCCCCTAATTCTCTTATCAAGCAGTTCATCAGCATTAGTAATTTTTTTATGGGTAACTTTATCCAAAGAAGGGAATCCGACCTGAGCAGCGTCTAATCCACTTTCATGTAACCTACTAGCTTGAGCATCAGTTATTGTTGAACCATTAGTGTTTATTTTGGTGTACAGTCCCACTTCTTTAGAGTGGTTAATTAATTCAATCAAGTCTTTCCTTAGGGTTGGTTCTCCGCCAGTAAACTCATTAATAACTACCCCCGAATCAGCTGCTTCCGAAATGATAGTTTTCCATTGCTCAGTGGTTAACTCATTGTTGAAATGATATTTATTTACTGGATTGTGGCAATAAATACATTTTAAATTACATTTATAGGTTAATTCTGAAACTAATTTAAACGGCTTCTCGCTAAGTGCGGGATTGTCAACAGTGTGACACATGTTCCGCTCCTCCTATACTTCTCTTAGTGGTAATGACACCCGCGTCTATCAACTTCTTAATGAAAGTTATAACTTCAGACTGAGGGTCATAATTCTCTTTGAAAACAAAACTATTCCTTAAATTATTCAGCACCTCTTGTACATTATTTTTACCATCACATTGTTCAAGTATCCCGAGGGCAGAAGCATTAAGTAAAAAAACTATTCCCTTACCTATCAAAAATCCCCTATTCTTCTGCCTTTTAAGAATAACACCTTTGGGAACAACTGGGATAAAATTGAAAATATTAAAATCGTCCACAGCTTTCACTCTTTCCCCTTAATCTTGGGCAGACCATAATACCAGGGACCTGATTCTATAGCATATGCAACAGGTGGCACCCACTCTTCCTGAGTATTCTCCGGTATTGATATCATTTTCGGTTTCATCACTTGACACCTCCAAAATAGTTATTCACATAATTATATTTATATTTTCCTATATAATGATTATCAACTACAACCCAATTCAAATAGAGAAATAATGTAGAATATCTAGTGCGATTAAAACAATAATCGCATACGGCCATCCGCACTTGCAGAAGACTAAAAAATGCCGTAGAGAACCTGTCGTTTACCAAAAGAGCGGAAATATGTTCAGAAAGGGACAAATTTCATTCCGTTATATGAGAAGAGCCCTGTCGTTCGAAGTTATTCTGTCTTCATCACAATACCAACGCTATCCCCAGTCCGATCCCAGTGACCACTAGACCAATTACTTCTTTCAGCGAGTATCGCTCACGGAGAACGGCTATGACGAGAAGAACCGAGACAGGCACTGAAATTATTGTAACGATGCCGGTTAGTGCAGTTCCAAAATTTGTTATGAAAACTCCGTACGATGCGTTAGCTATCCCTGCCAGAGTGCCTCCGAAAAACGCATACGCCGCACTCTTTGATTGGATATTAAACAGTTCCTTTCCGTACAAACTGAATGCTAAGGCAACCAGGAATGCTGCCAGGTAGAGGATGAAAGTGAAGAATATCGGGTCAAGGGCGGATGCTTCAGAGAAGAAGACCCATTCTAACGCCCATAAGACGGGTGCTATAGCTACTAATATGAAAGGGATTCCAATTGATATCTTGCTGAGAGTGAACTTTGAACTACCTATCAGGACTATTCCCACAATAGAAACGATCAATCCAGTTGTTATATAGTTCCCCGGGTAGGTAGAAGTGAAGATGGCTCCAAAAGTTAGTATCAAAGGTCCCTGAAGATTGAAAACCGTGCTGGATATCCCAGCGTGGACATTCTTCATTCCTCCGTATCCAGAAAGATAACCCAATGCACCTATACCCCCTGCAATGGCTATGGTTAAAATGGGATGACCAAAATCAACTCTTGCATACCTCATCGGTATGAAAATTAATTGTTCGATGAACATCGTAAAAACTATTCCAGAAATGTATACTGCAGTGAAACCTCTCACTTCGGCACCTTTTAGGCCAACCTTGGCGACTGGTATCGCTCCAGAAAATCCGGAAGTAATCAGCAGTATAAGGACGAGTTCGATGAGAGACATTCAGCGACTCATATCCTCCGGTTATATCAATTTCTTCGGAACAGAGTACTACTTGAAGAATCTTACCTTGACTACCGGTTCGTCCCTATCTTCCCTTAGTGAGTAGTAAAGGATCAAACTGACTAGAATCAGACCAATTCCTATGCTCAAAGCTAGCGTGGGAAATCCAAAGAAGAAAATTATCAGGAGGGAAATGCCTATTACCGGAAGGTAAGGGAAAAGGGGCATTAGAAACGAGTTCTCAGACGTTATACCCGCCTGTATTAAAAAATCCTCGTGCTTCAGCGGATTCGACCTCATCCTCCTCACCTTGATGAGAGCGAATCCTGTCATCAGGTAACTGAACAGAATACCGAAATTGCTTATCGCTGCAATGATGTAAATGTTGCCTGCAAACATGATTGCCATACCAAGGAAAGACGTAAGGAATACCGCTATAACTGGGCTTCCGCCCCCCTCTGAAATTTTTCTGAATACGGACGGCAGAAGCCCATCAGCAGAAAGTTGCCTCACAAGCTGTGACCCAGCGATGATCATGGCCAGAGTAGCTGAGACGGTTGCTGCAAGAGCTGCGAAATCTACAAGATAGAATAACCAGGTCGGAGCGCCAGCCGTCTTGAGCGCGAAACTTAGTGGATCAGCCACGAAGCCATACCTTGCCGCAGGAACAAGTGCCAGCATCGCAATGGTAACAAAAACGTAGAGAACCAGGCTGATCAACACAGCAGCAAATATCGCCTTGGCCGCTGTTCTTCCTCCCCCCTTTATGTTGGGTGCCATCGTCGCAATTGTCTGAAATCCGGCATACGCAAACATCGCTATAACACCTGCCGAGAATATGCCTGGGATTCCGTGCTGAGGTGGAAGCTTTAGATTAAAGTTTAGTTCCTTCCCGAACACGATGGCAAAGAAAATGAAGACCACCAGGACTCCAACCTTAAATATCACGATAAAAAGATCAGCTCTTGCGGCATCAGACAGACCCCTGAAACTGAGCGACATCAATGCTAGTATCAAGGCGATAGCCAGTACCCTTGGGTAAATTGTTGAATGGAAACCAAGCATTGAGCTCAGGTATGTTCCAAAACCTAGGCTTATAGCGGAAATCGACGCGACGAAGCTGAGGTATAAGGATATCCCCGTGATAAAGCCTAACTCGCTTCCGAATGCATTGTAGACAAAGGAATACGAGGCACCGCTGGTCTTTGGCATGGCGCTGGTAAGTTCTCCCATTTCCATTGCCAGTATAATGGCTACAATTCCAGTAATAAGGAATGCTATCAGAGCACCAGTACCTGCAAGGCCAATCATCGTTCCGCTAAGGACGAATATGCCAGCTCCGATGATACCCCCTAGGCCAACTGCTACTGCTGTAGCAAACCCTACCTCCTTCATATTAATGGACTTCCCATTCGATTGTCATTCAAATACCTTCCAGTGCAGTGTGAGTTACAATATGAACGATAACTAGAGATGAGAGTGCAAGAAAACTGAATATGATAAGTGTCACCCTGGTCACGAGACATATTCACATTCTTTCAAGCTTTAGCTTCCTTAGGGCTATTTCTTCATTTATTTGTTTCATTTGCTTCTCCGCGCGTTTATGGGCCTCGACAAGTTCCTTAAGGGATTTCAGATAGGCTATCTTGTCCTTCACGTACGCTGCCCTCTCGTTCAGATATTCATCTATTGTAATTCCATTCTCCTTCACGTTATCAAGAATCTTCTCCATTGTGGGTATGTCGAGCCCTAGGTCCATCAATTCTTCGAAATATTTAGAGACTTTTAGAAATTGCTCTACGGATAGTCCTTTCCTCGCTATAAGCGCTATCTGGGTGGAAACCTCCTCTATCTTCCGTGAATCGAAATTTGAATGCTTTAGCCCCTCAATGATTGTTCTCAAGGCCGCCTCGTCTCCTGTTCCCTTCCCAAGTTCTCCCCTGAGGTAAGTCGAGAACTCTATCTCCCGTTCCAGGTTTTTTATTTTGTCTTCAATCCCTTCCAGTTCCTTCTTCCTGTTTTCAATTTTCTCTGAGAGCTCGAGATTGTGTATCTCCTTGCTCTTTATCTCCCTGTTCAGTTCCTTCCCTCTTTCAACCATCTCCTCTAAAGCCTTAGGTATGTCAACATAATCAATCTTCTCAAGTCTTACCAGTTTAATCATCTTCTCGGCCGTCTTTATGAACTGTTCCCTCTTCTCTTCGCTGAGAGAGTAAATCTCATTGACTATGGAGATTATCCTCTCCTTGTCTTTTCCCTTGAATATGGAGTAATAATGATAGCCTTCCACCAGGTCGTGGGGGGTTATCTCCTTATCCCTCATCAACAGTGCGAGCTCTCTAAGTTCCTGTGCAATTTCGTTGCCCAGGTCCATGTTTATATATCCCTGTCTCCATTCCTCTAATACCTCCTCTACAGATCGCAGAGATATTCTCTCCTCCAGAGAGATATCCTCCAGCTTTCTCCCGTTGATGTACTTTACAATCACTCGGTTCTTTGTCTTCAGGGGAATTGTACTCATTCAGGTTTCTAGAAAAATCCAATATATAACTGTTCTTTCTGGCATCACATCCATCACTTTTTGACTCATGCTGGCTCTTATTTCGGAATCTGGAAGAAATTATATTTGCAGAATACTGATGGTGGGAAGTTACTATGGAAGTAGAGAGATTGGTAGTTGGGCCACTCAGGACCAACTGTTACATCGTTACTGACGAAGAAGATTGCGTACTAATCGATCCAGGGGGAAATTCTGATGCGATTATAAGACGACTTTCTGAAAGGGAGCTGGAGCCAAAAGCAATTCTTGCTACACACGGTCATTTCGATCACATCCTTTCTGTCAGTGCCTTGAAGACAAAATACTCAAGGCCCTTTCTCATTTCCGGGAGGGAGAGGGCAATAATTGATGGGTTTACTGAATTCGTGAAGAAGTATTTCGGCTTCGATCCTGGTCCGCCTCCCGAACCTGATGGATTATTAGAGAATGCCACGACCATTAAGCTGGGAGGTACCTCGATAAGAGTAGTCGAGACCCCCGGACACACCCCTGGCAGCTGCTCGTTTCTGGTAGGCGACATCCTCTTTTCAGGTGACTTCATCTTCAACGGTACTATCGGGAGAACGGATTTCGGGGGTTCGGAATCAGAAATGAAGAAGAGCATCGATTGGATTAAAGCCCTTGACTCTGACCTGGAAATTTATCCAGGGCATGGAGAAAAAACCACCTTGGAACGGGAGAGGATGATGAACCCCTTCCTGGCGTGACGCCTCCTTCCACACCTGAAAGTTTTGTGGAGTTCAGAGCAGCTCAGAGACCTTAACGGATTTACCGTCCTTTAGAACGCTAATATCGTCTTCATATTCCGCCTTAATTGTAATGTTTCTCGCTTTGCCTGTGTCAATGAGAAAGAATGACCTTTTTTCTTTCCCCTTGAACACATACCTAAATTTGTTTGGAGTATCGCCGTCTTTCTGGTAGGCGTATATCACGAATGTCCCGGAATCGACGTACACCCTCTTTTCTATCGATCCGCTCTTTGTTCTAGTCTCGTAATCTTGCATGAATGCCTATACCGAATTCCAATAAAATCTTGATAGCAAATTGGTCGTTAATTCATTTTTAGCCTACAAAATTTTTTTAATCTAAATTGAATTTGGTCCTCATGAGAATCGTAATTCACGAAAGAACTGGCCCGTATAAGATGAAGGTAAGGGACCTTCCAGGGGCGGAAAAATTAGATCCAAACTCCAAGGTACTTGATCTTCCGATTGAATTCTGCGGATGCGGGCTTTCCCACGACAAACCGTTCTGTGACGGAAGCCACAGGATAACGAGAGATGAAGAAGCAACTAAATTATATACTTACAATGAGAATAAGGAACGCGTAGTGGTAGGTAACTACTACAAGCCGGAAGGGAAAGTCTAAGTCCTACAATATCCTTCTCAACCGACATTTACCAAGTTTACTAAGTTTCTTTTATATACTTATTTAAGATAGGGCCGTGTGACATACAACCCACCAAAGTCCGCAAAAAAATTCGGCCCCGCCCTTGTTCTGAGAAAAAAGGAAGTTAGGGATGGCGCTGGGGTAAAAATATCCAGGTTGTTCGGTTCGCCAGATACCTTTGCATTTACTGACCCGTTTCTCCTTCTGGACTACTTTGGTTCAGACAACCCCGAGGATTATGAGATGGGATTCCCCTGGCACCCTCACAGGGGGATAGAAACGCTTACTTATCTATTAAAAGGGAAGGTGGAGCATGAGGATAGCGTCGGAAACAAGGGTGTTATTCGAAGTGGGGAGATCCAATGGATGACAGCTGGAAGCGGGATATTCCATCAGGAAATGCCAAGTTCAACTGGTCAGGATACCGAGATGCTTGGATTTCAACTGTGGATAAACCTGAGAAGGAATGACAAGTTTACGAAACCCGCCTATAGGAGTATTGACGTGAACCATCTTACAAAAATCCAATCTGAAAAGAACGAGATAAAAGTCATATCCGGAAAGTTCCTTGGAATCGATAACCCGTCAATGGAGAGACACACCCTGGACGTAAGCTATTTCGATATAACATCCTCCGAAGGGGGCATAGAGATCCCAAAAAATGCGGATTTCACTTCCCTTATAATCCCGCTGGAAGGGAGCATGACTGTAAATAACGTGCCATTAGAGAAGATGGAAGTTGCAGTCTACAATTCTGGAGAGGGGGCAATAAGGACAGAAGGAATCGGGAAGTACCGGTACATCTACATCTCGGGCAGAAGAACCAACGATCCCATAAGTTGGTACGGTCCCATCGTGATGAATGAGTGGAGAGAGATTGAAGATTCTTTCAGGGATTTACAGAACGGAACCTTCGTGAGAGACAAAAGTCCGAATTTCAGCTCCCTCTAACTTAGGGTGAATCCCGCTTACCGCCAGAAAAGTCATAATCGGTGTTTGCAATTTGGCAATGATGAAACTTCTGGTCCCGTTTGAGCTGGAAGAAAAGTACAAGGAGATAGGGCGAGAGATAATCGGCGAAAATAATATCATTTGGTTCCCTGAAAAGGGTAATGCAGACGCAATCCTAATCCGGAGCAACGATTTCCCGAGGGACAGAGAGTACAAGATGGTGCAAACGGTCAGTGCTGGTACCGATCACATAGATCTTGCCAGCATCCCTGAAAGTACACTTGTCGCCAGCAACGCAGGCGCCTATTCTCTGTCTGTAGCGGAACATGCCTTCGCCCTGATATTGGAGAGGACAAAGGATATCTCGGGATTCAGGCGAGAGACGAAAGGTGGCGTATTCAACCCAAAGCCGACCAGACTCCTTTACGGGAAGACATTAGGGATCATCGGGTACGGAGGAATAGGGGCCAGAGCTGCCGCTATTGCAAAATCGTTCAATATGAGAGTGATCTCGGTAGGAAGGGGTCATAGGGATAGAAATTCGGATGAATTCTTCGGCCTCGAAGATCTCGACAAGTTATTGGTGCAGTCTGACTATATCCTCATATCCATTCCGTTGACAAAAAGGACTTTTGGACTAATCGGAAAGAGAGAATTTTTGCTGGTGAAGCGGAACTGCACTATTGTGAATGTTGCGAGGGCTGAGATAGTGAAGAGGGAAGACCTGCTGGATTTCGTTGACCGCAATAAGGAAGCATCGTATCTCGCGGATGTGTGGTGGGGTGAACCAAATCTTGACGGTGCAGATCGTGAAAATGTTGTTGTTACTCCGCACATAGCTGGGGGGCTGTCAGGGGAAGTGATGGAGTTTGCTTACAGGTCCGCCTTTGAAAACATAAAGAGGTTCTTTGATGGAAAGAGGCCACTGAACCTTGTTAGACGAGACGAAGGCGTATATCTGGAACGGCAGAGGTTAGGTGTCTAGCATCCTCAAGATCCCTTTACGTGAAAGGGTATCGAACTACGAAACTCTATTTAGGTCTGTGGACTGAGGAATTGTGGTTTCAACCGATGAGCTGAAAGTCAGGAGACATCCGGAGAGGGGTAGATATAACAAGGATGAACTCTTGAACATTCTCAGGAACGGATTCGTCTGTCAAGTTGCCTTTCAGATTGATGGACGGCCGTTCATCATTCCAATGTCGTATTACACCGATTCAGAGTACATCTATATTCATGGAAGCCCAGTTGCCAGGATATCAAATACCCTAAGATCTGGGGCCCAACTTGCCATTTCTGTTCTTGAAATTGACGGTCTCGTGCTGGCAAACGGCCTGGCAGACAATTCCCTGAACTACCGGTCCGCAATCATTTTCGGTAAACCGGAAGAGATCAATGACGAGAACCAGAAACTTTCACTCTTCAAAGAATGGGTAGAACAACTTGTCCCGGGGAGAATTGGCGATACGGAACTCCCAACCCACGATGAACTGTCCAATGTTTCGGTCTTTAGAGTCAAGTTGGATCATTTCTCCGTGAAAATAAGAACTGGAGGTCCATCCGAGGTGAGGAAAAATCCTGAAATTTGGTCGGGAGTGATTCCAATCTCCCTAAAATTTAGTTCACCGGAATTCGCTTCTAACCCGGCAACGCCGGAATACATAGACAGATTCATAGAAAGTAGAAATAGGAATGGGAGAGGCGGGAGGGATGGACCCAGCAAGTTTCCGTGAATTTAGAGACCGCCCAGTGGCTCTATGGCAATCCTCAACGCCTCTCCTTCAGCCACTTAAATACTTCCCTGTAGAACTTCTCTATGTGCTTTCTCTCCCTGAAGCCATGGCCTTCCCTTGGGAATAACAGAAGCCTCACGTCTTTCTTCCTGTCCTTCAGTGCCCGATAAAACTGGTAGTATTGCCCTACGGGAACGTATGGGTCCTCCATCCCGTGGGCAAGAAGGACTGGCGTCTTTACCCTGTCCGCGTACCATAGCGGTGAAAATTTCAGGAATTTGTTGAATTTATAAGGATCTTCATTGTAGTGGATGCGATCCCAGGTTGGAAGGTTGCTTACACCATGAAAGCTTACCCAGTCGGATATTCCGAACAAGGAGATTGCTCCCTTGAAGAGGTCGGTCTGGGTGATTGCCCACGCGGACATGAACCCTCCGTACGATCCTCCGGTTATGAAGATCCTTTTTCTGTCCACCCCCATGTTATTAACCAAAAAATCCACTCCAGTCAGTATGTCCTTCAGGTCCATGCCGCCCATGTCTCCGAGATTGAGCTCGGCAAACTTTCTCCCCCTGCCCACACTGCCCCTGTAGTTGGGAAGGAAAACCGAGTAACCCTGAGACAGGAACAGTGTGGACTGCCCAATGAACGAGTCTGCTGATGAGCCTGTCGGTCCCCCATGGACGATTACCATAAGGGGTGAACCCTTTCCGGCAGACCTGAAAATTCCGGTTATCTCAAGCCCATCTGTTGATTTCCAAGATATTTTCTGGGAAGGATAACGGCGGCATCCCTCAAGATAACTGTTTATAGAGGTGATACCTTTCTCTTTCCCGTTCTTTAGGTCTATCAACAGTAGTTCATTGGGCTGAGACCAGTTCTCAAACGATACTACCGCGATATCACCGGAAGCCGAAAAAGTGGGAGACCAGGGCCTGTGGACTGACCCATATTTTGCCCATAGTTCCTTTTTTTTACCACCCTTGAACAGGTAGATGGAGAATCTTCCGTCTTCATTTGACAGAGTCAGGAATTTCTCCTCATCCCTCCACTGCATTTCTGAATAACTCCTTTCGTCTCCTTCTGTTAGATTTCTGCTCTCCCGACCTCTAATTTCGATGCTCATCACATCTCCGGAGTTTACCCCCCTGTCACTCCATAAGGATTCTAGAAACAACAATTTCCTGTTGTCAGGGGAGAGCCTTGGCTTTGCGACCTGCCTGTCTTTCTTGTGGTAGATTTTTCTTACGCTCCCAGTATCCACATCTATGAGGGAAATATCCGCCTCGTACCAACTCCACTCGTACGGGAGCGCCGACGTTATGGCCGCAACTACACGCGAATTTGCATCGAATTCCCAAACCTGAATTCCCTTCGTTATTCGCCTCAGGCCGGAACCGACCCTGTAACTCCATAGAGAGTCAAACCTCGGTTCTTCTTCAAAAAAGAAACCGTCATCACCCGCCTTCTTCTCCTCAGCAGACTGGTCCTTATCCTTTATTGAGACCAGAAGAGTGGTATCATCCGCCCACCTCAAAAGATCAGCTGCGCCTTCAAGAACTATTTCCTCCACAGTTTCGTTGTCAAGATCATTCAGTACCATCCGCTGTTCCTCTCCCTTTCGGGACAGGTAGGCAAGTTTGTTCCCAGACCTGCTGAACGCAGGTGAGTAGCTCGTCCAGCCTTTCCGTGAGAGATATCTCAAATTCTTGTTCCTAAGTGAGAGCAGAGCAACTTCCGAGTCGATCTCTTCCCTGAAATTCTTGAAAACCCCGGTTATTGTCAAGGCCGCCTTTGATCCATCTGGAGAAATCATTACTTCTGGAATATTCCTGGATTTGAGGTAATCTTCCACTTTGTGCTCGCGCAATTTCCCCATACAAATCCTCTGCTTTTTGTGAGTACTGTACTTCTATTAAGGTTTTGGAGGCATTGTATTATGTTTCCGGCTTCAAGTCTTTAATGTGGCGCTAGGATGGTATCCCGACCAATTCTTGAACCTGCGTTAGAGATCATCCGTTTCTGAAATCTCGCTCTATGTCCTCCCTGAATTTCCTGTTAACAGAGAACTCCCTTGCAGTATCACTAAGAACGTCTATGATGACAGACAGAGCCTCCTTGGCCCTCCGGCTAGTGGCAGCCTCAAGTGACTCTCTTGAGTGCCATGGGGTCCCTTCGTCCGCAATCTGGAATCCAACTTCAAGCGCAGGAACGACCTGTGATACGTTTGCGAAATCTGTTGAACCCCTGGGGATATCTTTAAATGTTTCCTCGAAGGCTGGGCAGTTTATTCCTCTGCTCCTTATATTACCCATAATCCAGTTCGACAGGGTTTTATTGGGCTTGGTTGTCGTGAACATTGGCCCTATTCTCCTTATTGAATAAGTCGTCTCAGTTGCCATAGTACACCCTTCCACTATTTTCATGAACCTTTTCACAATCTGATCCAGATAACCGACGTCCGTAGCCCTGATTCCGTATGTAAGTACTGCTTTTTCAGGAGTGACATTGGAAGCTGTCCCCCCTTCTTTTATTATCCCGTGCATTACAAAATTCACATCCCTCCTTACGTGCTGCCTCATCATCCCCACTGCGTTATATGTAAGGATTGCTGCATCCAAGGCACTTCTTCCTGTGTCTGGGTCAGCCGCTTCATGCGCTGCTCTTCCCCTGAAGGTGATTTCAAAGTCTTGTACCGCAAGGGACTGGCTTCCAACATTCCATCCATCGCCGGGATGAGATCCTAGCACTAGGTCGATGCCCCTGAAGGCACCTCTCTCTGCCATAATCGCCTTTGAACCAGCCCATTCTCCCGTACCCTCCTCATCCGGGGTTCCGAAAACAACTATAGTCCCATCCGAGATCTTCTCAGTTGCCCTGATGGCAGAGAATACTGCGGACGAAGCGATTAAATTATGGCCACATGCGTGGCCAATTCCCGGAAGGGCATCATATTCTGCCAGAAAGCCAATGGTGGGTTTTCCGGTGCCCACGATCTTCTCTGCCCTGAAGGCCGTTGGAATGTTCAGGTATTTCTCCCTCACAACGAAACCCCTGGACTTGAGAACTTCGACCAGGAATTTTGAGGATTGGAATTCCTTGCTACCAACCTCGTTGAACTGGAAGATCTTTGTAGCTACTTCCCAGTAATCGGAATCCTTTGGAGATGTTTCGTCCGCCATAATATGGCATGGGCTAACATTCTAATAACATTTTACCGGTCAATTGGAAAGAGGGCTGGTAACCTCAAGGGGGGAGAGTCGGTGGATTCTACACGAAACCAGCAGCAACGAGATTGTTTATGAGCTTCCTTCCAAGTGATTCGCTTGATAACAAAAACAGAGCAGCAACAACAAAAATTATGGATGTGAAAACTGTGATCTCCGATGCCACGGAAGTGAGACCTTGTTCCAGTGCACCGAATGACGCTGCCAGCATTACCCAGGCAGGAAGGGCAGGAAGAAGCGTGGCCATCTGCCTCAGGTTGAACTGACCTGGCATTGTAAATTCCTCCTTGATCTGGAATGGACTTAGGAAGGCTGAGACATATACAACTATAACCAGCAACGATGGGAGTACCGTCACGAGAAGGAGGCCGAAATTCAGTGCCTGTTCGTTCCCCCTTATGGCGATGATGAAATTGGCGATTGCAAGGGGTGAAAATAGGGTGGCGATTGAGAGAGCCTTCGCTATCAAAATTTCCCTTAAGTACCTTGTCGGACTACGAGTCATGAATCCTAACCATAGTCTCTCATTGCCGAGAATTCCCATCGTCAGAAACATGAGGATTATTATTACGTAGATCGACAGGATGAAGATGGCTGTCTCCGCGGTGTGAAGCGGGATAGAAAGGCGATATACGAAGAGATAGTAGTACAGCGCCGAGAGTATCGATGTCGCAACCATACCCTTGTACAATTTGAATCTTCCCGAACGGTATGAGCCTCCGCCGCCCATCGAGTTCATCCTCCCTGCAACCTCGACTACGAAATAGTTCTCTGCGAATATCGCCCTAATTGGACTCATTCCTTGGAATCTTCTCACATGCTTGACCTGGCCGGACGAGTATCTGGAGAATGTCTTCATCATATCGAGATCAACGCGCAGGAGTGCCCTGAATGCAAGTGGTACGGTTATGAGTGCGAGAATTATGGATGACAGGTCCGCATACATGGGATGACCCGTGTATATAGCTGCGGGTGACAAGGGGAAGCCGAGATATACTGAAAGTGACCATAGCAGAATAATGAAAGCTATCAGGGCCCTCCATCTTGCTTTGAGTGAATACGTCATAGGACCGAGGGACGTTACGGTTAATACCAGCGCGACGAAGTCTGTCAGGGCATAACCAATTTCAGAGGTGAGGCTTGAGAAGGAATACGCTAGGACGTAGATTATAATGAGACCAAAACTGAGGAGCTGCACAACAAAAAGAGAAATTGCAAGGTCGGACCTTTTAACGGGAAGCGTAAAAAGGAAATCCCTGTCAGATTTCAATACAGCTATTCCACCGCTGAGGATCGGGAGAACTAAAAAGAAAGTGATGAATGCAGGGCCATAATAGTAATAGATGGGCTCAGCCCCTGCGGACCCTGTCTTGAAACTCACGAATAGCGCGTATAGTAGGAGAACGAGCATCAGGGCCAGGAGCTGTTTAGAAAACCTGGAGAGTATGACAAATTTTAGCAATTTATACTGCATCAGTCAACATCCTCGCGACTACCTTTTCTATCGGTTCTCCGTCTTGGCCCAGTTCCTTCAGTTCTGATAGGGAGCCTGACCAAATCTTTGAGCCGTGGGATATCATTATAACCCTCTCCGTCAGCCTGGTAGCTACCTCCATTATATGAGTGGAAACAAGAATTGTTGCATTTAGCATCTTGAGCTGATCAATTACTATCTCCTGGGTGGGGATATCAAGATAGTTCAACGGCTCGTCCAGAAAAAGGACGGTAGGTTCGTGAATTATTGCAAGGGAGATAGCCAGTTTCTGAAGGTTCCCCCTTGAAAGCCTGCCTACTTTTGCCCTTTCATACTCCCTAAGCTGGAGTGCGTCCAGAAGACGGTCCACTTTTTCGGAGACATCGTCGACGCCCCTAAGCGCCCCTATGTATTCCATGTTCTCCCTAACGCTGAACGACCTGTATGGCGATGCGTCGTCTGGCAGGTAACCCATAATACGCCTTGCTTCCTCCGAGACGGGGGGGTAATTTCCTATCCTTACGTAGCCAGAGTCCGGGGAGAGCAGGCCGACTAGTATCTTGAGTGTTGTAGTCTTGCCTGCTCCATTCGGTCCAAGAAGGGCACACCTCTGGCCGGGTTCAAGCCGAAAACTCAGTCCTTTCAGAGCTTGAATGTCTCCATAATTCTTTGATATGTTTTCTAGTTCAATGGCTGGTGGAGCTCTTATCCTATCCATAGCATCATACCCCCTTAGCCGGGAAAGACGCATTTACTGAACCAAAAATGATGTTAGTACCTGCCCCCTCAACGCATGGTACCCTTGAAGTAATAAATTTAGTCCCATAATTCATTTTCTCGTATTGCGACCGTCAATTTAATCCTTCTGTATATATAATAAAGGATTTGCCCGCGCCAGCCGTTCAAGAAAAGATTGACTTGACTACCTCTTTCCACGGTTCCTTGTCTTGTATAAAACAGTTCCAGCGGCTATAGCGCATAAAAGCGCCAGTGGAATGACAAGGGGGGAAAGCGAAAACCCGCTTGGCCTACTGGTCGGGGAGAGGTTGATGTTGAGCAAGACGGTCGAGCTTGTTCGTGACGTAACTGTCAAGTTGTACGTATAAGTCTCGTATCCAGGGGACGAGACCTTCAGTTCGTAACTTTGCCCAGCGCTCAGAGTAACTGTAAAGACCCCTGCAACTGTCTTTACCAACTGGCCCTCTATGTACATGGAAGCGTCCTTCGGGTAGATGAGACCGGTGAGAGTTATGGTATATACTGAAAATAGGATGTTCTTGGTCACCCCAGAGCCGTTCACCGATATCATTCCTGTGGTCGGACTTGTAGTGAAATTTTCGGGTATGTTGATTGTATAAGGATAGGAACCATTGACCACTCTCAGCGAAACGTTATTGGAGAATGTGACTTCGTTCGTCCCACTGAATGCGACTGACCATCGTGTT
This sequence comes from Thermoplasmata archaeon, assembly GCA_021797855.1. Lineage (GTDB taxonomy): Archaea > Thermoplasmatota > Thermoplasmata > Thermoplasmatales. The sequence continues at coordinate 5,823 of JAJZYX010000011.1, read as the reverse complement.
CCTCTGGGGAGGCCGACTTCATGGAAGACCACGGTATACAATCTGGCAAATATGACATAATTTGTAACTGATTTTCCAGATACTGAAAAGAGGCCTGCGAAGGGAGATAGGGTGTAGTTATGAATGATCCCGACGACATAGTAGTACGTGCCATTAGGCTTCACGAACGTGATCTGGTTCGTATCGGATGACTTCATGGACCCGTTAAGGGATACGTTCCATACTGTCCCGTTGGGCAGGCCCTCCTCCATAAAAGTCACATTGTAGCCATTAGACGCGAAATCGATCTGCATCCTGACATTCACACCATTAACGGTCACCAGTCCGCTTCCAGGAGAAGGGACGAACCCGTCAGCTGGATTGATTGTAAAATTATAAGTACCGTTGCCCATATAAAAAACGATTGCGTTCCCACTTGAATCTTTAGCCATATTTCCGAGATAAGCTGACCAGACCGTTCCATTTGGAAGACCGTATTCTAAGAATTTGACGGAGTAGTTTGCAGTTGCAGGATCATGGCTTTCATTTAGTGCATAGGTTTCAGGGCTATTAGTACTTTCATTGTACCCCCATTCTGAAAAAACTGCAGAGCTCACTGTTACAAATAGAACACAAATGAAGATGATAAAGACCAGCTGTTTTACATTACACCCCATTTTATCTTTGTTAATAGCATTTCATAAATAGCTTATTACGTTTTCTGTCAACGGGCGAAATTTTTTCATTTGAACCCAGGGATGGTATTGTAAATTTCTCCCAAATGGTCACCGAAATGTAGATATAGGTCGCATTATACCTGCCGTAGATGGTTTCAGAGAGTAAACAACTGAGAAAGAATGCAGTAGGCTTCCTGGAGCTGGTTTTTCAGTCTATCTCATTTACTGCACCAGCAATTGCCGTTACTGCGACAATGACGGGCGCAGCTGCATTTGCCTACGGAGCGTTACCTTTGACCTACGTATTGGCTCTCTTTGCTGTCCTTTCTGCGGGATTCGTGATATACGTATTCTCCAGGAAGGTTGCCTCGAGCGGAGGATATTACAGATACATCGAAAGGGGCTTCGGGAACAGGGTAGGTGCTTTCGGTGGCTGGGTCTATATGCTTTATACGGTCATAGGTGCAACCCCCTTCATATACTTTGAGACTGCCTTGGCAACACAGGTTGGGTTAGGCATCCTGGGCATCCCCCTTCCAGACTGGTCATGGTATCCGATAGGTATCGTTGTTTCTCTTGCAGCTTTCCTGCTTGCATACTCCGGTATAAAGAATTCCCTGAGATACAGTGTTTATACGGGAACGATAGAAATGGTCATACTGCTCGTAGCAGCCTTCTTCATCCTAGCTCACACTTCTCATCCGCTCAATGCGGCAGTATTTACTACTAAGTTCTCACCTACAGGGTGGAGCGGGGTAGCCCTTGGGTTGGTTTTCTCCTTCACCTCCCTTGCCGGGTGGGGTTCTATGACATTTTTGGGATCTGAGGCAAGGACTGCCCACTTTAACATAAGACGCGGAGTCTTGGTCACGATTATAGTGCTTGGAGCCTTCTTCCTATTCATGAGTTACGTCATGACTGTCGGATGGGGACCCGCCAATATGTCCACATATTTCAGCAACTTCCTGCCAGGGTTGATACTCACTCTCAGGGATGGAGGAATAGCCCTAGCAGCAGTCATGTTCCTATTCCTCGTCAACAGCGGCTTTGTAGATACCCTAGCGATAATAAATGCGGGTTCCAGGGATATGTATACAATGTCAAAGGATGGTATGCTGCCGAATTCCCTGTCAAACACACACAAGAAGCACAAGAGCCCGCACGTAGCCCTGATGTACAATACGCTAATAGGCCTGGTCATATTCACTATAACCGGCTGGGTCTTCGGTCCATTCAATGGTTTTCTTGTCACGGGCATCTGGACAGGAGCGGGGACAATAATCGAACACGTCATGCTCAACACTTCCCTCCCATTCTACTTTAGAAAGGTGAAAGGATTAAGATGGACCTACGTAGTGGTTCCGGTAATAGCAACTGTGATCTACCTATTCGCGCTTTACGGATCCTTCCTGTCCGTAAATTTCTACGTCATAGTGGCTGTAGTGGTAATGGTGATATACCTGCTATTCGGTGCGGTATACTTCTCCGTTAAGAAAGGAATAAAGGTGGTCCTTGAGGAAGGAGAGGAAATTTGAAGGAGATTGACGGCTTCAGGGACGAGAATCTCCACGCAAAATGGAGAGGCGATATCAGGCCGATAGAGAACGTTTATATCGGGGAGACATTCAAAATTTCGATCCCGGATTCCTCGACCAAGCAAATCATGAAGGACTCCAGTACAAAGAGTCTTAAGAACATAGATGGCTCAAAATTTGACATGGCAGTGGGTCCAATATATGTAAAGGGTGCCAAAAGAGGGGATATTCTAGAAGTATCCATTAAGAAGATTGAAACCGCAAACTGGGGATGGAGCGCCGTAATGAAAGACTTTGGCCTTTTGAAAGGCCTGTTCAAGGAGAGGCTCGTCCTATGGGACATCTCCGACGGTCTCGTTACTTCTGCCTCAAAGAACTTCCTCCATGGAATAAAGATACCGATAAGGCCGTTTCTAGGAGTCATAGGAACAGCTCCAAGCTCTGGCGAATATCCGATGATCCCTCCTCAGCATTTTGGGGGGAATATGGACAATAAACTAATAGGGGAGGGGTCAAAACTTTACCTTCCTGTGAACAAGGATGGTGGGTTGATTTCATTTGCTGACCCGCATGCCTCCCAGGGGGATGGCGAGGTCTGTGGAACTGCGGTTGAAACTTCTGCCAAGGTTACAGTATCCATAAACGTCATCCGCGGCAAAAAACTGAATTTTCCTCGGATGGTGAGCAAGGAAAGGGGTAATGGGAAAGTTTTGGTCACTCAGGGATTTTCCCCGGACCTCCTGCAAGCTGCAAAAGAGGCAGTGAAAGAAATGATTTCCGTCATATCTGACTATGGTTTCTCAAAGGACGAGGGATACGTTTTATGCAGCGTTGCAGGCAACCTCAAGATAAGCGAGATAGTGGACGAACCAAACTTTGGAGTTTCCATGTCTATCCCAGCAAGCATCCTGGAAGCGGAGAGAAGTTGAGTATTTCAAATTACTTGACTTTTCACTGAGTTCTATACACCCTGCCTCTCTCATTTTTAGCCAGTCTCTCATGGAAGGTCTATACTGCTGCCGAGTCCTGCGGCCTGTCGGAGTAATCGAGGAAGTTCATAAACGAGATTCTATCTTGAGTTTCCCTCTCTATCTGCTCATCGGAGAGAGTGCATATGTAGTTGAGAAACGTGACTTTCACCGTAGTGATGACAGGGGAGTCACTCCCAGCATTTCCTGTCAGTAATGATTTGATACAGGTTATCCTTCAGAAGAGGGAATGCACCTCAGGCTATTGCCCGCTTCATGAATTTCAGCTGGTCGCTGGAAAAATACTTCCTGCACCTATTCCTTATAGCCTCATATAAAAAGTTAGCCTTGCCGTGTGATGGCCACCAAATGAATAAATCTTAATGTTATCAGACTTAGTCAAACAGCGTGGTTATTCGAATTCCTCTTGAGGAATTCGAAATGATACCATGCTGTAACAAAGGCATCTCAAATACTTAAGAGAATCAATAGACTTTCTCCGTGCTCTATAAAATATCGTTGAAAGATAGGTAGTTAAGTGGCAGGTCTCAAAACTCCTTGACAGGAGGATCAATGGATATTGCCATAGGTTTTGCCCAAATGCATTAGAATGGAAAAACTAAGACGAACTAAAGGCCAATGCCTCCGTCTACCACTAGCGTTTCACCCGTGATGAAACTGTTCTCAGGATCGATCAGGAACTTGACGGCATTCGCTATGTCTTCAGGTTCTCCCCATCTTGACATTGGAGTCATTTTCTTTATCTTGTCATAAAATGATATATCATTCCACCCGTCTTTGTTCATGTCAGTCCTGACATAACCCGGGGCTACGCAGTTGACCCTTATCCTGGGTGCAAGTTCCTTGGCAAGTCCCCTGGTCAGGTGTATGATGGCTGCCTTTGAAGCCTGATATCCGTGTGCCCAAGGATCAGCTCTGAACCCATAAACAGACGATATGTTTACTATTGAACCGTTGTCCTCTATGATGCTCTGAAGATTTCTAACCAGGTAGAAAGGAGCTGATAGATTCAGTCCAATGATCCTCTCCCACTTCTCGTTGTCAATATTTTTTAATCTGCTTCCATCATATATTCCTGCGTTATTTATCAGTGCAAAAAGTTTGTTTCCACTCTTCTTTATTTCTGAAGTAAACGCCTCTAGCTGTGATGCATTTGACAGGTCCACCTGGTAACTTATTGCAGATACACCTGAGGAAGTAATGGCTCTCTCTGAATCCTTCGCCTCCTTTACACCAGAGTTGTAGGTAAAAATGATATCATATCGGGATTCCGCCAGTTTTAACGCTATTGCCCTTCCTATACCCCTGTTCCCGCCAGTTACAAGAACTGTCCTGCTTTTAGTGTCTTTAGAAATTGAAATCATGACCAAATCATTGTAGATAAAACTTGAGTGGTTTCCAGCTTCTGCTATTAATTAGAAACGGATACTGAATTCCGCACAATAAGATTCCGTATTGCTTGCATAGTTCCTTCACTGGTGAATTCTTACAGATTGTAGTAATCGGAACGAGCATTGTTTCTCGGCTTCAACTCAAGGAATCCTTGATCGAAACAACTTGTGGAACTGAAGAGTGTTCTATATTATTTTAACGAGTTTGACCTGTTGGACCATCAGATGTGCTTCAATCTCTTTATCGTTGGTGGTGCGTGTAAATACTTAAAATTGAATCGGTCCAATCTGCCAAGTGATATCTGGAACAGCAAATACTTTTTATTTTGCATCCCACAAGCGGGGATGCCCTAATGAGAGGAGAAATCTAACAAGTCTGGTATACTCGGCTTCTTGGCGATCGTACTTTTCTCAGTTGTAGCCATGGCACCTGGAAGCATCTATTTACTCGCGACTACAACTTCACTGGTCTATGCTGGGAGGCAGCATCTCTTACGTTTATTGCCGGAACCATTCCAAGGTCTGTAACTGCCCATATAAGCTACTCCTCAGCGATGGGATTTGCGGATAAAGCTAAGCTTCCCAAAACACTCTTGAATGAGGCAATATTAGCATCACTACTAATTACTGCAGTTTTTGAATCGCTTATTATGCATCCAATCACGGTAAGGACCTCCCATCGAATATATCGGCAATTGCGAACACTTACACCCCTGCCATGTTTTGACGAAGCAGTATATGGGAATCGCCTTCGCCTCAATAGTGCTTGCTTTAGCTCTTGTCGGTGAAATAACACCCTGTTAACCTTTGGAAGTTTAGCTGCAAGGGCTGGATTTGCTATAGCCAGAAATGGGTTCTTCCCCTATTGAAAAATAACTGATATTAGAGGTAAGATCGCTGAATTTTAACTTTGGGAAGTAGCTTAGGCTTTTCACTCTTGAGTGTTATCATTTGAAGAAACCGTAGTACCAAAAATCATAATTGTTCATACCTTCTCCCATTGTTCAACGACTTAGTGGTTCGTCCCGTCTTAACTCAAAAATAACTTCGTTTCACAACAATGTATTCAGAAGTTTAGCATGATAAAGGGAATTTGTAGAAATGCCATTTGACATTCCATTCGTTTACTTTTGTAACGACGCCCCGAACGGAATTTGTGATGAAAGTATAACTCCTTATCATAATGTTCTGTGTAAATAAGTCCAAGGGAAATCGATCCTGCTATAAGGATTGCATCCACTTCCAAGCAGGC
>JAJZYX010000005.1 GCA_021797855.1 Thermoplasmata archaeon | reverse complement strand
GGGAAGATCATGCCACTGCCTCCTCTTCTCCTTCCTCGGGTAAATCCTCGTAGCAAGACATGCAGATATGTCCTGTTACGACCTCTTTGTATGACACATCTTCGTATTCGTGTCCATCGGGAGCCTTCCTTATCTCGACTATTTTTCTATGCTTTATGACGCAGCCGACTTGTTCTTCTTCTCTTAGAGCTGTTCCGCAAACTACGCACATCTCCTCGGTTATGTCATGCCCCTTGTAACAGTATATTCTGGTGTCCTCAGGAATGTAGCAGTCCTGCACGGTCAAATTTTCTATCCCTTTTTTATTCATTTATAAAACCTCCCTGGCTCTTGAAATAAAATCCAATCAGGCCGCCTCCTTTCCTTCCTCATGTTCTTCGAGGAGGGCCATTACTGCCTGATCGAAGGTGTCCAGTTTTAGTTCAAATTTGAAGTCTCTGAGCTTATGGTATGTTTCTTCATTCAGTCTCACTAATTTTGAGTCTTCACTCGCCATTGCTTTCATACCTAAACACTGAATGGTGATTGGTGTATATATAATTTACTCTGTTTACTAATTAGCATATAGAGATTATAGAAAACACAATGAACACCATAAACAATTCAGTGAATAGCATGGACCCTCTCAATCTCAAGTATAGCAAGGGAATTTTAATAGCACTTCTTGAAAAAGGCAAGGTAAATAAGAAGGTGTTACAGCCTTACGCTAGTAATACTAATACTCTGGACGACGTCCTAGATGCTTTAGAACAGAGCAATCTCATCTCAAAGAAGCAGGACGTAATAGGAAGGCGTGTTTACGAGATATCTCTCACTTCAAAAGGTATCGCAGTCGCCAAGCAGCTCAAAAAGGCAGACGAAATCGCCTCAGGCGCAGCAATCCCAAAAGAATCCATCATAATAGAAATCCCTGAAGGCCTCCACGAACAGATCCTGAGGATCCTCAAGCTAGACCGGGATGAAAAATCCGAGGAAGATTTCATTATCAGCGCCGTCAAGGACAAGATAAAAAAATGGAAGAGTGAAAATCCGGAGAGAGGATAAAAATGATTGGACGTAGCTTTGGCCATGTTGGCTCAGAAATAAACCTAAATGATTTCTCACGGAAACTGAGAGAGGGCGGTTCTTACGAATGGACACGTGATGGAAAGATAAAACAAAAATTCAGAATAGAAGCAATTGACCAAGGGGCATTCGCAGGGCCGGGGTCATGCAGGAACGGGAGTTCATAACCTGCCTCGCACAGATCAGAACAGAGATTGAGAGAGGCAGGCCTTTCCTAGACAGGAGAGGGAACGAAGTGAGGATAGAAAAGGAAGTGATACCTGTAACCGATAGGCTCCCATTTTGGGTGTTTTCGAATGAGATAATATTCACTAGCGCTAGGACCGCCCGTCAGTTCTTGCTGCCGTATTTCAATGCCGAACTAAAACTTAACGTGAGCATTCATGGCTATGACGTGGAAAGGATATACAATGAGAAGAAGCAGATTGCTTGCGGCTTCGGTTTCATGAACCGCCCAGAATCTATTGGGTCTGGCGCCATCTACGGGGACATAGACCTGACGGACCCGCTAGTCCAGGAACTGGACGACTCAGAAAAGAACTTCGTATGCTTGACTCTCTCGATTGACCACGAACCGACTTCTTTCAACGTTTACAAGAGTGGCACAGTTGTAATTAAAAAGAACTGGTTTGAGATGGCTCCAAACGTGAATAACCTTAGGCGCATTAGAGTCTTTCTAGAGCCCTATGAAATTAATATCGACTAACCAGGCTAGGAACTATTGAACTCCCCAAGCTGGTTCTAGCCGGTTCTAGCTAGTTCTGGCTGACTCATCAAGGTTATTATGAGCCTCATGTCTGTTACAACCTGCTTTGGGTCCTTTATAACGAATGAAACCTCATGGCTGCTTTCGTTAATGTTAAATTCTCCAATTTTGCGAGCTATCCGCTTCGATTGTTCCTGCCTATTTGCACCTTTCACTGGTACAACAGTTTTCAAGCTAAGGGAGGAAGGTCCAAAGTTGAAAGACCGGTCTATCCCGGTCTTTACATCGGCTAGTATCTCGTCCAATGTGAAAAGACCTGACCTATACGGCAGCCTCAAATCTAGAATTTCAATTTTCATTTTTAGCCCTTCGTAATCAGAGTCCTCGGAGCTTACTATTTGGGGGTTAAAATAAGCTTTGAGCAATAAAGAATGTTTTGATACTCCGTATGTATTGAGTGATTCATCAATAGGTATGACCTCAAACTGTTTTGATTTCAGGTAGGATAAAAAATTAGAAACTTCCTCCACTGTAGCACTGTTAGATGTTAAGTAAATTGTTATCCTCGATACTTGTATCTCCTTATTGGTTGTCCATAGGTAAAATCTATTGAAGCTGGCCAGTAGCCTTTTACGAAAGAAGTATACGAGTACTCCGGTTATCGCAACTGCCAGTACAGCCTCCGCTTCTCCGTAAAGAAATGTTACTATGGCTGTAACTAACGACATTTTTCCTTCCAACCCTCGAATGAAAACTTAAACATTATTTTTGCCCTCTATTCTTCCACAGCATTCCTCAGCGCTCTCTTTATCGAGTTCCCGTTCAGGTCCTCTATCTCCTTCTTAACTTCCGAGATCCTCTTCAGGGCAATCTTTATTCCCTCCCGTTCGCTGTCATCACAGACGTCCAGGAGCTTTTCCACTTCCTTCCTTATCAGAATGGCGCTTTTCAGGCTGCCGTTCCAGAACTCGACGTCAAATTTGTTCATTCCCCATTCCCTCCATCTCAGTCTCGGTTGAGCCAATCTGCTTGGTCATGAACTGGAATAGTTCCTCCTTGGTCGTTGCCTGCTTGTATCCCTCTTCCAGTGCCTTCATAAATCTCTCAATTTCGTCAATCCGTCCCTGGTTGTATGCGTCTAAATTCGCTAAATCGCTACTTGTTTTCATGCATATCACAAACCAAAATTCAGGGTTGGATATTTGAAATTTACAGCCAGTCCTGGAAAATGAAAAAAGTGAAAAAATGAATCTCGAAACAGCAAAGATGAATATGTTATCCTTTCTAGTGTTGGATGCATCATTAATCAAAAAAACAAAATATCCAAAAATGTATAATACGGTACAATGAAACTCAATTTCCTTGAAATTAGGAGCTTTAAGTGGGATGATAGTGAGACATGTCTTCAGAACAGAGACTAACACTGAAGAGTATTTCAGAGAGGGCTATCTTCATCTCTCAGAAAATCAAATTGAGGTACATGTGGGCTCTCTTGCTATTTTTGGTTATAGTATATGTTGTATATAACTCACTTTTCTACAATTCTGACATTTTTCAAATATCAAGCACACTGATTACAATCTATGTCATTTCACTCACAATGTACACAAGTAACAAAGAATTACACAAGGCAAGCTCTCAACAGGCTGAATCATTCAATCAAAGTATCAACAAGTTGAGTGATAGTGCAAATGTTTTTAGGGGTCTTCTCGAGAGCTACGGAGATTATTTTAAGAAATTTCTGGAGGGTCAGAAGCAGGACCAGATGGTAAAAGAAAGGGAGATCGAACTGAAGGCTAGACCAGACCTCTACTTTTCGCCTTTTCTGTACAAATGGGGATGGGGGGACTTTGTCCAAAAATTGAAGCTGAGAATCGACAACACTGGAGGTTATGCAAGCGATATAATCATTCTTGCAGGTCCCACTGAAAGGAGAATAAATGTTCCGAACCTCGGACGAAACATGTACACCGAAGGGATAGTTTGCGGTGATCCCAGAGAGACAGGCGGAGCAGTCATACAGATCAAGGTTTACTTAGAGGATATCTTACATAGGAAGTACTTCGCAGAATTCAGAGTGGATTTTTCTCAGAATGGAATGGTCCAAGTACCACTAACTCTAATAATCTGACAAACTCATTTCGGATGGAAAACAACAATAAAAGACATCAGAAGGAAGGGTCTATATCAATCGAAATATTTTAACAGAATCTCCACCAGTACCCGCACAGCCATCTCTTCCTTCCGTTCTCATTGAGCGGGTTTGCATAATCTATCGTCTTGTTAGGCTCCCCAAAAATCTCCTCCATTCCCTCGTCGAATGACGAGAGGTTGAGCATATAACTCCCCTGGTGCTCATCCATTGCCTTCTTCAGATCGATCAGGTCCTGCAGCTTGAAGCTGTGCTTATACTTCTTTCCAGACGAGATGTACGGCGGATCCAAGTAGAAATACACTCTTGGCATGTTGTACTTAGCCATCAGCTGACGGAAATCCATATTCTCCACAATCCAGTCCTTCACATATACGAAGTCCTCCAGGTGAAACCTCTTCTTCTTGTGCCCCTTGAAGTACCGGCCGAATGTAGAGCCGTCTCCCATGAAGGAGTATGTCTGCAGGTAGAACACCTTGAATGCCGTATCCACATCGGACCTGAAATTGTGATGCCTCATCAGGAAGAATGCGTCATGATCCTGGAAGGCTACCCTCAGCCTTCTCGAGAGTTCGAGGCTCTTCCTCCTATTCTGCAGGACCTTGAAAGTGACGTAGAGATCCCTGTCAAGGTCGTTGTAGACCTTCAGCTTCTTCCACTCGTCCGGTATGTTCAGCAGGACCTTGGCTGATCCACCGAAGACATCCACCACCACGTCGAAGGAGTCCCTGTGCTCTCCCATTACCTCCAGTATATCTCGCAGCTGGTTGAACTTGCCCCCGTAATATGGAAAGAGTGATTTCATATCATTGTCGAACAAGCAATCATTTTCTCGCATATAACCATTATTGCCGAATGAGAAATCATTAAGCACCTCTTTCTCATTACTAAACAATGGATCCCTTGAAGGTCCTTGAGAAGCAGTCAGGTTTCCTGAGATTGCTGGTCTATCTTTCCGACAAGAAGGAGAAAGCGCTCACTGAGATCCTTGATGAAACTGATATCCCGGTCCATCAGCTGTATTCGAGCATTTCTAAAGCAAAGGAGCTGAACCTGGTCAAGACCAGGATGGACAGCAAGAAGTATCCTCCAAGGAATCTGGTGTCACTGACAGCAAAGGGGAAGAGGTTCTCTAAGAAGTTAGAGGAAATGATAAGGATACTGGGCTGATCCTGAAATTTATTTTTAGCCTTGCTTAACCCCGAAAGAATTATTGATTCCTCTGAAGATTGACCTGTTGCCTGCACCTCATTTTCCCCTCTTAAGGTGTCTGAGTGGCTTTCTAACTAACAGGCAGTCTATTTATTTAAGTGTTGAATCAAAGTTATGCCTGCCCTCCAAATGCCCCTCCTAAGTTTTTGGGGGGCGGGCCTCTTTAAGGCTGATTGGGGGAAGGCAAAGAACTAGAGTTTGTTGACTCAAGTATGGACGGTTGAAACATCTACCCTGGAACTTGATATCACTCATAGAGAAAGAAGAAAGATTTGGGATAAATCTTGCTGACCTTGTAAAGGTAGCCGATTAACCTAGTATGCATCCATTCCCTAGGCTCCCGAACTTATTCATAAAGCAAATTGCAAATTCCCATCTTTATTCTTCAAGATTTTCACGGGATTCTATCGTTCCTTGAGTGTTCATTAAAAGACCAAGGTCTTTTCTAATTTCGTTCAATTCTTCATTGGAAATATCATATAAACTAGCAACCTCCCTGTCTAATTCCATTCGAAGTTCAGTTGTATCATTATTTGAATGAACCATACTTCTTATTTTTTCAGAAAGGTTAATTATGCTTCTATGTCTTTCATTATTCCTATCATACCTTTTAATTTTAATGACGTTCATTATATCAGGTGCAATGTGGGTTTCAATCGAATAAGAAGCTACTATTAATTTTGCTATCGAAGAATTAAGAATTCCCAACAAATAAAGAGCTTCTTTGTAATTATCCGTAGGAATAAACATACATTTCTCATTTGGAATGGATATTTTACCTTCTTGTGGCTCAATTAATCCTGCTATAAGGTTTGCTTTACCACTTACTCTTCCACTAATATACTGCCAAGCCACTTTAAATTTAGCAAATGAATAGTCAGAAATATCGAATAATGCATAAAAAGGAACATTTCTACCCCATAGTTTATATATAGACCTATTGGTCAATTGAGATTTCTGCTGTAAGAAGAATTTGTAAACATTAGGATAGAATTCTTTCATTTTATTTTCTTCAAGGCACTTACCATCTATATCGTGAGGCAATATTATGGATTCTGATGGGCTTGCAACGAAATCCTTAACATCTCTTCCCCTCACAAGTGGAAATACTAAGTCATCCTCAATCCATTCTTCTAATTTTGGTACTTTAATCTTTCCGATGTCGTATAAATTCCTTACGAAGGCAAGTCTATCCCTTCTCTCTATCACTTCTACCCAATATGCTCCGTTTAATCCTGTATAGACCCCTGCATGGGCTTTGTATTCGCTTTTGCCAATTGCTTTCCTGATACCACGGAAGGCATTTTCATTTAGCATAAACCAAGGGCTTTTAACATCAAACTCGCTCATTGGAAAGAATCTCATAATATATTTTTTTGATTTTTCCATCACTAAGTCAATATTGTTATTCACATTAATGGACTCGTTAGGCCTCCACATTTCAGCTTCTATAGGAAATTCTGTTTTTGACCCTTTTTTCATGACCAATGCTGCTGTTCTTGTGGTCGAATCCTCAAACGGTTTCATTTCCACCAAATCCATTATCTTTGAGACCTTACATGGAATACTGTTTGTACTAGGGAGGCTTTCTCCACCTAAAACCGACCTGAAACCCCTTCCAGCAGTAACTTTGAAGAGTGTATACGGACAGAGCATTGCCAGGGTTCCTTTATCTGAAAGATACTTTTCCATTGAAACTGCAATAAATAGCATGGATAGGTCACGTTTTACCTGCCCCAGTCTACCAGAAACCCTCTCTTCAGGAAAAGACCCAAGTTCAGTCTCTCCTCCCCTTCCTCTATTTTTATTTCCCCTTGGGATAAGTTTGTAATAATCCCATAGATCTGCGGTCTCTTTTCTGTATGATTCTGGAAGGCTTTCCCAGTTTATCCATGGCGGATTACCCATCACGTAGTCAAACCTCCCCTTAAGAAGAGGAGCAAAAGTATTTCTCAATAAGCTTACCCAGACCCTATTCTTCCCCTCATGTTCAAGTTCCAACAGCTTCTTGTAAATATCTGAAAGAGACCTTACTTCGGTTTCATTAATTTCCTTAAAGCTCCGCCTGATATTTTCCTTAAAAATATTGACATCTTCGTCTAGTTCTAGCAGTTTTTTTACTATATTGAGGGATTCAGCAAGTTTCCCAGATATAATAAGTGTGTCTGGTATCTTGAATTCACCTACGACGGATTTAAGCACGTAGTGCTTTGTCGCACCTTCCTCGCTGAAATCGGCATGTACCTTTAGGCCAACTGAGTCTGCAAGGAATACGGGAATTTCAACTTCACCTTTTCTATCTCTGATGAGGTCTCCCATAGCAACAATGAAGTTGGCTCTTGAAGCAAGTACGGCTAAGGGATTTAGGTCATAGCCAACCAAGTTGTTCAGAATTTTGGAAGAAACATCCCGTCGGTCAAGGCCCTGGTCTTCTAATCTTATCTTGAATTGTTTTATAATGCTGATGAGGAAAGTTCCTGACCCGCACGCAGGGTCAAGGAATCTCTTACTCATAACATTTCCATCTTTAGATATGCCAGCTTCATTTATCAGGAGTTCGGCCAACCAGTCAGGCGTATAGTACTCCCCAAAGTCGTGTCTTAATTTTTTAGGTATCAGATTCTGGTAAAGGGTCTTGAATAAGTCACGAATCCTTTCAGGTTTTAGGTCAGCAGTAGCGCTCTCGTAATCCGTCAGTGTTTCAATAATACTCCTAATCCCCTTTTCGATCTGACTATTCCACTCATCTATGTACCAAGAAAAGTAGTTTCCCTCGAGGAAATTTCTCACTTGCATAATTTTTTGGAAAAATCCGCCCTCATCCTCTAAGTCCTTTATCTCGCGTTTTATATCTTCTGTCTCTTTTAACCGCAGGAGATATGACCCACTTAATCTTCCCTGAGAATAATTTGACATCACCTCGGCAACTATAAGTTTCATTACCAGTGCAAAATAAGTTTGGACAGCAAATAGAAGTTTCTTAAACTCCTTTTCATTCTTTGCCTTTATTCTATAATATTTTGCCAGTTCTGCCATACCCTTTGGGGTGTAGGAGACTATCTGTTTGAATGTTTCAAACCATTCATCTTCAAGTACTACGGACCTAGGAGCTTTCAAGTCGGTATTATAGAATGCATTTACAATTTCCCTTGCCTTGTCACTGTTAGGGCCAAAGTCTTTCACTATATTATCTGCCGTAAGTTCCTTTCTCCCGAGCCCCCTCATCGCATTCAGTATTCGACTCAAGTTTGTATCATTGATTTCTTGAGGACGGATTTTAATCCATCTGCTTTCAACTTCACTAAATCTGACAAAGCCAATTCTCTTTCCGTCTATAATTGCAGAGAAATATAATGATTGGTTTAGCCCTGATTGTTTGGATAGATTTTCTATATAGCTAATGACTTGCCCCGCCGCCTCATGAAATCCTAATTCGGTCAAATAGCCTGGGGACTTATACTCGATTATGACCTTACTATAAAGGGCATCAATTCTTTCTCCTGATACTTCCAGTCTATGTTCATATTCTGCCATCTCCAAGCCTAGTTCCTTTGCCTTGCGGTCTAGAAAGGGACCGACCCTCATTTTAACGTCTTCCTCTGTTCTTGCTTTTTCAAGTTCTCGCTTGATATTAAGAATCGTTTCCTCGGAAATCACAACATCATCAACTCTATACTTGTTAATACATCTTTACATTTATTTAACCTTCGATTTCCGCAGGGCCTAAATCAAAATGATTATCTCTTGTTCTTATTTCTTATTAATGTGGGATAGGGGATGTCGAGGATCCTGGAGATCGCGGAATAGGAAACCCCCTTCTCCCTGTATTTATCCACTTCTTTCCAGTTTATTTCCTTTGGAGGCCTGCCGAGCTTCTTTCCCTCCTTCTTTGCTCTCTCAAGACCGTTCCTCGTCCTCTCTATGAGCATCTCCCTTTCCCGCTCCGCTACCCAGGAAAATATTGCCATTATGAGGTTCCTCACGGACCTGTCCGTCGTCGCAAGCCACCTCTCCTTCTCGCTCACAGGAATTACCATTATGCCTCTCTTCTCAAGCTCCTGGATGACGCTGAATGTTTCAATCATCGATCGTCCCAGCCTTGAGATCTCATAGACATAGACCTTCTCGGGATGCATTTTCTCAGCGTACTCAAAAAGTTCCTTGAAGGCTTTCCTCTGCAAAGCTGGAATCGACCCTGAAACGGTATCCTCAAAGAATATCAGGTCTTCACTGGCGAAATTCTTAATCGCATTCCTCTGGTTTTCAAGGTTTTCCTCCTTTTTCGAGATGCGAAGATATGCGGTGTTCTTTCCCATATTAAAACATATAGATTTATGATATAAATATATTATCAAAATCAGAGGGGGTTTATTACCACTAAAAACGTTCGTTTTAGATATAACGGGGAGAATTATCATACATTCTGTTTGGGCCGTATTTATACCCTTCAATTCCGATAGATTATTATCTCCCCATTTGTATGTTAAGCAGGACATGAGGTCAGGCAATTGCATCCGGGGAGGTGATTCCCCTTTCTTAACATTGACGAAATTCCAGTTTTGTAAATGACCGCGGGGCCTAATCAGGGCCTTTCCTTGTCTCTTCAACTAAAAAATAAAGTAAAAACAAAGTAGAAAAAATAGGGAGTTCTCTTCTAATATCCACCAAAATGTCTTGCTATAATGTGTGCAAATATCGAAAAGCCATTAGCTATTGAGGTGGATGCTCCCTGGAGTGCATTGTCAAAGGCTAGACGGCTGCTCTCCATCCGGTTAAGCAGGTCCGACCTAAAGACGGGATCCAATAGTGTCAAAACCAGAATGGCTATCAGAGCGATATCTAGTGATATCGTCAGAGCCGTAAGCCCGTGAATCTGCAAGACTTCCCATACAAGCTTTCCCCTACGAAGGAGGGAGTGTAGCACCCCCTGTAGTCTCCCTTTCATTCTTCTCAAGACAGTTTTCACTTCATCAATCATATCTATCACTACTCACCTTTCCAAGCCAAACAAGCAGTCAAAGGGGAGATACGCCCTTTCAATCCAGGAAAAACCCAGCAGCTGGTTCTTGTCCGGAATGAGCATCGGACGATCAAAGCTGCGGAACATCCGGATGGATGCTTGTTTGTCCATATTTCCATTCCGAACTTACTTAAATACCATGAGGTTGGATTACAGTTGCTATTTAAATTCACCATTTATTTAAAAATAAAATCAGGCGTTCCAGGTCTTTGAATACATTATCCAACGTTTTTAGCTGTCTTCAACCGTCTGGCTTCGAGTTTCCCGGTGTGCATGCCCTATATTACTCTTTTCAAACAAAAAAAGAGAGAGAAAGAGAGAGGGAGCGGCGCCTTCAATTTTTGTCACGCGCTCCCTTTGAAGGTACGTTCCTTCGCACCCATTCAGGAGTGATAAAATCAGCCTCGGGAAACAGTGAGCGAAGTTCGTCCGCTATCTGGGGATTGGTCAGCGATTCGTTTCTGAGCTCCAGCCCCTTGACTATGATCTGCTGCTTCATCTCCCTCCTTTTCTGTTTCAGGGCCTCACGCTCATCCTCGAATCCCCTGCCCTGCTCCAGTTCCTCCTCTATCTGGTCCAGGACTTCCTCCTGGGATCCCGAGACCTTGTTAAGCAGAATGGAGAAGTCCAGGTCAATTTCAAAACCAGTGTTACCCTTAGAGAGATAGGGAATGCTTGCCCTGGGGATCTTCATGTACTGGGACAGGTCCGGATTCGAAATATATCTCTCGTTCTTCCATCCTTCTATCCACAATAGTTCTCCGGCCATTGTCCTATTCCTGATCGCCTTGGGGATAGAGTTTACGGCATGATAGACCATCAGCGGTCCCCGGACCGAGAAATGCCTCTGTCTCCACACGAAGCTGCTCCATGATTTGCCCTGTCTGCTGTTCACATTGACCGCATTGTATACAGAATCCCACTCGTCCAGGCACAAGACGGGGATATTTCCTTTCCTGATGACCTCTATAATATTTCTCATCATCTGCCTGGCAGTTTTTATCTCTGTCAGTCTATCACTCAGGCGTTTCTTGACTACATCCGGAAACGGGACTGTGTGAAGGAATATCCACTTTGGATGAAGTAAAAGGGCCGATTGGATCAGATATGAGACCAGATTGGTTTTCCCCTCTCCCGGCCTTGCGAATACCGTCGTCCCGTACCCGGCCGGAAAGAATATCGTGTCGATCCAGAATTCTGCATATTCCGCTGGGGCAAGCTTTAGCTCCCCTCTCCTGAAAGACAGGTACCACTCCCTGAACTCCGCTGCCCATTTTCTCGCCCGGCTCTCTCCCATTCCGTCTGTCTGCAGCTGCCTTGACAGGGCCTCCATTTCCTCAGCGGAGATAGTATCCTCGGGCGTCATCTTAGCATCCTGTCCGTAGCCTTCAACGTTTCCCAGCTCCACTGCACTTTCTCTATCATTACCGGCTTGAATCCGAGGAGGCCCTTCGCATGGAGGATGAAGAATATGGCATCCATCACGTGATTCGCCTCCGCAGGCGTGAACCTGAATACCGGCATGCCTTCGTATTCTGCCACCATCGACAGGAAGACTTCCTTCTCCTTGTCATCCTCGGGGACCTCCGTTTTGACGAAATAATAGACCGTAGAGAAAAGGAGGCGGAGGGCAGGCCAGACATACCGCATATTGTAGATGTCATGGTTCCTGGCCTCGTCCAAGACGTCCCCTATCTGCCTCTGCAGCAGTGCATTGCTTGCGAATCCCGTGAACTTGCTGCTTCCCTGGATTTCAGTCATTCTCCAGCTCCTTCGCCTTGGCCATCTGATAGATGTCTGCGACCTTTCTCTTAGACAGCTCCTCAAGTCCCTTATTCTTCAGCTCTTCCTGGCCTTTCACAAATTCCGAGCTTGTCAGGCCACCTATTCCCAGCAATGTGGGATGTGAATCAAGGACTGCCTGCTTGAGCAGGGCCTCAACCTGCACGGCAACGTCCTTCTCCTTTTCTGCCTTGGCCTTAAGCTCCTCAGCCTCCTTCTGTGCACGTTCCCTCGATATCTCGACCTGGGATATGTTGTCTATCAGGGCGCCTATCAGTTCCCTCTCCCTGCGCGTCCTAGGAGTCGGGAATATGACCTTGTTCTGCCCCGGGTCCGGTATGAACCCCGCCTGTTCTATGAATTTCTTCGGTACTGACACTATGCTGTCCACCCAGAAGGCCGTCTTCTGCTGGTCAGGCTTTGTTCCCCTTTCCTTATCGTCATCTTCCGTGCGTCATCACCTTCCTCATTATCTCTATCATACGGGTCCTCATTTCATCCTCCACCTTCCTTTCCCTTTCTATCCTTTCCTTGAAATTCATTTTTCGCCCTCCGGGAGAGAGACGGGCGAAGCCTGTATACTGCCCTCCCCGCTCAGTCTGGCGTTCCTGGCCTGGAATAGAAGCAACGCCAAAAGCAGCACTATGACAGCTGGCTCGAACCTGAACAGCGACGCCATTCCCATCAGTGCAATGGCCCATAAGTTGTAAGCCATGTGCAGTCCTATGGCCTTCGGGAGTGCGCTCCTGCTGCCTTCCCACGTCTTCACGGAAAGTGACGTGGCGGAGCTG
This sequence comes from Thermoplasmata archaeon, assembly GCA_021797855.1. Classification (GTDB taxonomy): domain Archaea; phylum Thermoplasmatota; class Thermoplasmata; order Thermoplasmatales. The sequence goes on along the minus strand of JAJZYX010000005.1, from coordinate 63,585 downwards.
TGGAGCAGTGGGTCTCCTATCGCCCTTGCGATAATGTACATGAAGGCAACATTAAAGGAATACAGCTGGGATATCGTGAGGAAATAGAATGCGTTCTCCGCTACTGCGAACCCCAGGCCTACTCCAACAGCATTCCTGAACGACTTTCCGTATGTGGTTCCCCCGAATTTCAGGACTTCCTCTATCGCCGGGGCTGCAAACAAAAGAAGAAACAGGTCAGATGTCGCGTTCAGCACGTATGTCTCGAGGAATATGGCTGCGAGTGCTATGACGGATCCTCCGATTATGATGGAAAGGATCCTGGGTCTGAAATAGAACATGAAGCTGCTGAGCATAGCTGAGAGAGGAATGAAGTAGAGCAGGAGAGGAATAACCATGGCTATAACCTCCCCAGGAGGCCAATCGGGCTGATCCCATATAGGTACCAAAGGAACGCTAATGCAACAATCACCCCTGCTGCCGCAACGAGGCTGACAGACAGTACCTTGGTCTTCCTTCTGTGCTGGGAATCTTCCCAGGCCATCCTTTTCCTTATCTTCTCCCTGAGTTCTGAAAGTGTTCCCTCGGCTTCCCGTACGATCTCTTGCAACTTTCCGCTCCCGGTCATTTCATCAGCTCCTCCTTGCTCTGATAGTATACCCACCCGCGTTTGGCAGCCCTGTATATGAGCCACGCAGCGCTGATCAGGATAATCAGCGCGGTGATCGCCTCTGCGTCCGTATCACTAACCCAGTAGGCCATCATCATCATTCCCACGAGAAATGACACCAAGGAAAGCGCCGCGGTCTCCCTGGGGCTGAACGAAGTGATTATGAATCTTCTGATGACCAGGATGAAGGTCAACACTACGAAGGAGGCCAGGGCGATGACTACCACCGTGAACACAAGGTCGCTCACGCTGCTCATTTCTTCTTCCTCCTCTGCTCGAGCTTAATATTTATCATCACGAGATAATAGGTTAGAGCGGCCAGGACCACTATCAGGTAGATAGCCCTCCCTGCGTAGCTTTCATCCAGCCATGAAAGGTACTGGAATATACCGGACACTGAATCGTTGGCGTTTGGAGGCTGGATCCCGAATATGTCCGTCCACAGGCTCGAGGAAGAATACTGGACCTGCTGCGAACCTATTATGCCGGCAGCAAGGTTGGTAAGCACACCCTCCTTCACCTCGCCCTGGCCCGTTATAAGCGCCTGTCCCGAGCTTATTCCCGCTGCCATAGCGGGAGTGACGTTGTATATGTTGATAACAAAGGAACCTGCCTGCTCATTCGATACGGAGAAGCTGAGCGGATACGTTTGGTTCCCCGTGACGTAATATAGCTTCAGGCTCTGCCAGGCCTGCTGGGTTACGCTGAGGTTCGCCATCTGGCCATTGAATAAGGTGACGAACACGGGGAACTCATAAATTTCTCCCTGCACGGAGGGAGTTCCGAACTTCAGTTGGTACGAGAACGTGGAGTTCTCCTCCTGGAGGGAAAGAGAGACGAGGTCCTTGATTGTTGTTTCCCTCGTAGTAATGTTTATTCTGGTAGAATTGACGTCACTCAGGATATTATTCTGGATCACCTGGATGTCGGAATTTATGGTGCTTACCTTGGAATAGATGTTGTTGATTGTTGTATTTTCGTCCAGCACCTGCTTTGCTATTGACGAATTTGTATTGACGATTGACGCATTTATTTTCAACGTCTCATTATAGATCTTGGAGTTAGAATTTACGAATGTGATATTTACACTATCCACAAGCTGGGTCAGGTTCTGTGCATTCCTAACGGCAGTCGTCTCCACAATCGCAAGGGTGATGCCGGAGAATATCTCGTCGGTGACATTCGAGACGGAATAGAGCTTGTCGATGGACGGACCGGGAGTATTGTTCAGATATCCGAGATACGTTGCATTGAACCAATACGTCCCCGGGGGCATATAGAGAGTGAGCTCGCCACCCTCTGGCATTATGTGTGGAAGCCCCCATAGAGTCACTCCATTAGATTCTATTGAAAGTTGTATCTTCCAGGAGGAGTTCAGATTGGTCCACGTGACCGGGAAATATGAGACTGGAATCTCATCTGTGGAGAACTGATATTCTGGGGTATAGGTGGTATTGACCACCAGGTTCCCGAAGGTATCGTATGCTTTGATATTGTATGTCTGTCCCATTTGAGAGGGGATCTGGAGGGAGGGGACCTGGATGCCGTTCACGTACGTCTTGAAAGCATTACTGCTGATCCCGATACCCAACATCTGCATAACTGGACTAGTGGGAGCGTATTCTATGGTGAAGTATCCAAATGAAGGAGGCAGGGGAGCCAGCCAGACCACCTGGTAGCTGGATGAGTTGAGATAGAAGTGAATGGATGCATTACCCTTATAATAGACATAAAGTCCGGGATATCCGGACTGGAATATCCATGTCGTGTTCCCCTTTATCGACTGTAGCGTCGCACCTGGAGGTAGCTGTATGTTCCAGGTGAAATAAGCCCATGTGAAATTGGTGCCTGACGGGCTGACCTGGGAATAGTAATAGTACGAGGAGTATGATGTAGAGGAAACCGTATAGTTGACCAGGACATATAACCCAGTTTTCCCAACGTGGGTGGAAGTGGAATAAGTGAGGTTATCATACCCCGATATATTCCCGGCTGTCCAATACCATGAAATCGAGAGTGTCCCGAGATATGTGGGTGAGAAGGAAATCGACCCCGACAATTGGGACGAATAGGTATTCGACTCCTGCAGAATGGAATCTATCTTGAGGCTCACAGAGGTCATTCCCGCGTTCTGATTCGTCCAGTTGAACCATATTTTCTGACCTGATTGGATTATGGCATTATTTGCGGGGGAATTTGAAATCGTGATTGAAATCGTGTAGGTGAGCGTTTTTGTCGTGGAAAGTGCGTTGGAATTGCCAATCCAGTTCTCAACCTGGAAGCTCACGGAATATGACCCTGCAGCCTGATAATAATGATAAAGAGTCCAATTATACTTTCCCGTCTGTTCAGTAGACGATTGGAGAGCTGATCCGTCTCCCCAGTTGATGTTAAGAATCTGGATTGATTCAGAGGAGAATGTATATCCACCTCCTATATTAGAGGCATTGACAACTAACTCTGCCTTGCTACCGGTTCCCGTCCACTTCACGATGTCATAGTTCACTGTTGGATAGTAATTGACCAATTCAGACGTGGAGAATTTGATGTACGCGTTTTGCGCACTTGTGAAATTCTTGTATGCCGTGATGTTGTACGTATTTCTATATCTCGTGAGGGAATAATAAGTGAAATTCTGAGAATTTAGGAAGAACTGGTCGATAGGTGCTGAAGGGTTTGTGAGTGTGAGATTGGAGATTTTCAGGTTGTAGTCTGCAGAGTATAACGAAGACGCGTCAGACGGAATTGAGAAATTGAAGTAGATGATTGTGGAATTGAAGTAGACATCAGGATTACCTCCCCGAGCGATAGAATACATATATGATTGCTTAGTATAAGTGTATGACTCCACAGTGGCGATAGTGGCGAAAACATGATAAGTGAATGTGTAGCCTGATGGCGCATTTATTGACCCTATATCAAAAGCAAAAGAGACAGACGTTGTAGACAGAATTCCAGTAAAAGTTCCTGACATTCCAGTTTGATTAACGTTGTTATACGTGACATTAAGGTTACTGTTCGCGGACCAGTCAAGAGAATAACCCTGGGTATTTGGGGGGAGCGAAAACGTGCTTGAATACTTTAGAGGATATGATGAGAATCCATAATCAAACGCATCGTAGCCATTTGGATAGTCTGTAGTTGAAATCATGGTACCTGTATTCGGTGACGTACCCCAACCTTGTGGGCCATAATAGTAGGGATATCCTGTTTCATTCGATATCCCTACATCAAGAGAGATAGTCCCAAGATTCGTAGAATAACTCGGAAGTGTCCACGTAGGCGAAACATAAACGTAAAAAAGAGTATTCCATTGATGATAGTTGAAGGTGAAATTGGAAATGTAGTTCTTGGTTCCAACAACGAGATACACAGATACGATTCCAACACTGTAGACGGTTGACCCATTAATTAAATTATGACTGTGCCCGGGTGTGATACGAATCCCATTGACACTAACTATTCCATTGTAAGAACGAGATAGATTGGATTGGGTGTATGAAGTAAAATTACCCCAAAGAAGGCCCTTCCATGCTGTCGACATACTTCCTGTTGATAGCTCGATCGTTGAGGCTGTAGAGTTCTGCGGTAAGCCTTCAGTCGTGTTTGTCCATGCACTATTTTCGGTTGATACAACGGTATAGCTTACAGTTGCATTCGCAAATGCCTTATCTCCTGAAAGTGGAGGGGATGCAGAAACCGGCTGAGCAATGAAATTGAAAGAGGAGAAGACTGTAAGAATCAATAGGACTAAAACTATAGACGACTGGAGTTTTTTCATCCTTCTCCCTTTTCTTCCTCTCCTCGATGTCATGGGGTCACCCGTACATCAGGTACATCGCTATGAAGCCAGCAACAACAATGACGACTGCCACGATAAGCGGGATATAGGAAGTTGATACCCTGGGGGAGACTGCCTTCGTCAGGACCCTCACGTCCTTGAGGTCGTGGACGTGTGCGATGTTCATCTCCTTCAGGTCGCTGATCAGCTTCTCCTTCTCCTTCATCTGTCTTGCAATAGAGGTGGCCAGTTCTATGGAAAGAGCCTTCATGGACTTATCTATAGCTTCTATGGCCGTCGAAGACAATGAAGCCATCTTCAGGAGATATTTCTCTGGAGGATTCCTGGAGGAATTCGTCATATAAACTGGAATGAGGGATGAGGAGTATTCAGTGATGAGAGGACGCAGGTCCACACTGAATACCGTCACCCTGGAAGAGTACCACCAGTAGATGAGAAACGCGATCACCACCATGAACACCCCTCCCATTATGAGATACATCTCGAGGATCGCCATAGGGGAATACTGGAGGACAAAACCGGCAGACGCCATGCTGTACATCACGTACATGAAGAGGGCGTCGACCAGCACCATAATAACAGCTGCCCACCTGGTTATCCTCTTGCTTCCTAATATCGTGTCCTTCAGGGTTATCGTCTCGCCCTCGACCGATATGTCCTGGTCGACGGAGTAGAAGAAGGCTTCGTCCCCAGCTCTTCTGGACATGAAGCGATAGACGTTGACTTCGTGCTTCTCGCTTCCTGCATCAATTTCCCTGCTTACGACCCTCTCCAACCTCCCGAAGAAGGGCTCCGTCTGCTTTCCTGAGAATGTTATTTCGTACTTTCCGGTCAGTTCAGTTCCTATGACCGGCTCGGGTTCTTCCCGCTTCCTGAAGATCACTCTCTCACCGTCCTAGAGCTGACTCTTCCCTGTGCGATTATGACGAACGCTATGAAAAGGAAGAAGATGATGTCGAATATGATCTCGAGGGGGACCCAGAATATTGACCAGAGTCCTGCGAGAGTGTTGAATATCCCCTCTATCGCCAATAGAAGCAGGAACATCAAAAGGAGAAACAGCGAGTTGCTCATTCCCTCACCTTCACCGCCTTGCTTCCTCCGCCTGATAACGCGGTGAATACCATCACAGTGAATATCAGCACATCCATGATTACCTCTCCTGGTACCAGGACTTCATCTGCCGGCAGGAGGAATATGTCCATTATCACCTCTACCGCGAGCAAAAATAGAAAAATGAAAAAAAACACAAGAATATTTGAGAGATTGGGCTTTGCCATTTCACTCGCCATCTTTAGGCCTGAAAGTCACTTCCTTGACCTTTGTGTCCTTCGCATTCCCTTCCGGGTCCACCTTCCCCTCGACGTCCTCCTCTTTCTGGTCCTCGTCTTCGAAGTTAGTTTCGTTCCTAGTGTTGCGGGAGGACCCGGGAACCTCCCTGTAATGTTCCCGGACGTGTTCTGTGCCACCGTAGGGATTCTGCCTCTCGTGCGCCCTGACCCTTGTCTTCAAGTTCTCACTCCCTTCTTGCTTCCCTTAGCCTTCTTGTGCTTGCCGATGTGGCCGGTGAAGAACATCACCAGGAGGACCACAACTATGATCCCCGCACCTATCGCCACATAGAGCAGTACCTTGCCTAGACTGGAGGACATTCCGAACACATAGTGGACAGCGCTGGCTGCCCCGTTGATGAAGTCTCCTGCCAGATTGCCCATTCCGGTCGCAATAGACTGGCCCATGCTGCCGAATGCGTTCTTGGTTGCGTTCCAAGCTCCAGATAGTCCCTGGACGATGTGCGTTCCCACGGAATCCAGAACGTTCCTTGCATCGCTGAGGCCGTTAGATACTGCATGCGCAATGCTCGTCGCCGCTCCTGTTGCCGCCTTAGAGATCGCCCCGCCGAGATTCTTGACTCCTGTGAACAGTGGGCTTATGACCGCACCTGCATCGCTCTTGAGCTTCCCGAGGGTATTCCATATCACATCGCCGGTTGTCTTCAGTCCGTTGGCTATTGTGCTAGGCACCTTCGAAATCGCAGAGCCAATATGATATACGGTGTTCCTCACGTCATTCACTCCCGTAAGAACTGCCCCAACGACTCCGTTCCTCACCGATGCCAGGCCGCTGGATATCCCGGATGCCACTTTACTGACCGTCCCGGATATGCTGTGGAAAATGTTTCCAATAGTCCCGCCAAGCACCGGGAATCCGTGGGATACCGCCTGGGCTACGTGATTCTTGAAACTGTTGAAGTCATTGACCAGGGTGCCGGAAACTGGCTTGATGACGGCTGACACTCCGGCGGAAATTCTACTGCCCGCACCGCGCAAAGCGTTGATCACTGAACTTCCTGCGCTGTGGAAGAAGTTCTCAACTGCCTTACCTGCTGACGACAGGGATGCGAAGGGATTCCATCCGGCTCCCATGATCGGTACACCAGAGGCCGTGAAACCATAGAACTGTACGTTCCCTGGTACAACGATTGAGCCTCCCGATATGTATGAACCCACTGGGAATCCAGCCAACGCAAGGTCCGAGTATGTTATACCCGTTGCGGGGTCCAGTATCCCCTCGGGCGTCATTATCGGCGTCACAGGCATTTCCATGTAGAAGTCGTAGAAGTCCCCGGCTGCAGCGCCTGCCATTATCGCCCCGGTGGTTGTGTTAACGAGGCTGAGGTTGCTTGCCTGAAGCATTCCCGGCACCATGGAATCAATGTAGTCCTGGATTGCCGTCATCGCCTGCGAGCTGAAATTCTCATTGAAGCCTATGTCCGTTATGAGATACGAAACGATGGATATGTCTGCTGCTGGATAGCCTGTTTGCGCTGAAATGTAATTCTGGAGGAAGCTCATCAGCTGCGACTGTATTGCGCTGGGCGTCCAGGACGTTATGTACAAAGTTCCCGTGCCGGAAATTGACGGATTTCCGGACGTTGCCCTGAGGGTTGTGATTGCCTGAGAGGAAGATGCTTCGCTGGTAGTGTTGTTTACCAAAAGTGAAGTGTTGAGCAGGTTCGATGTCTGTGATTCATTGCTGCTTGACTGCACGACTGAGGAAAATGAATTTTCTGACACGTTCACATTAAGAACGGAAGATTCGTTCATGCTCTGCGTCGCAGAAGTGTTGACCGCCCCTGGGTCCAGTTCGTTGAATCCCAGGTTTGCCTGTATTCCCTGTTCAGGCGCAATTGCTCCTGCAAGGAGAGGCGCACTGGCCGGATACGAATAGGTGTTGTGGTCGATGACATATCCATAGTCCAGTATCGACGACCCGGTGCCGCTGAGACCGTACTGCACATATGCTATCTTGGAAATGTTCTTCGTGAGGTCTGAGCCCGTTATTGTCGTCTGGTTTATGACCGCTCCGGTATAGTTCTCCACGGTCACCTGCATACCCGTAGAAGGAACCATGTTGAAGCTGAAATCATAGAAGTTGAGCGGCTGGAGGCTTCCCGTGAGCGCCACGCTTGTCTGGTTGTCGTATTTCTGCGTGTTGCCGCCTGTGACCTGTGCATAGTAGTACAGCGTCATGGAATACAGACCGGTCGTTGAGCTGTATGTGAGCTCCAGATAGACGTTATTCTGGGCAGCTCCCGCGGATGATGCCAGGACGTCAGATGCCGCTGGAGCTCCCGTGAGCGCCGTTTCTCCTATGTAGATGTACACTACTGCAGACCCGTTGAGGGCCATCCTCTGGTCATTGTAGAAGTACGAGACGTTCGCACCCAGGTAATTCGCCACCGAGAATGTCGACAGTGCCACCGAAGATGAGGTCGTGTTGAAGTTCATGATCTGGTATCCTGAGTTATTAAGAAGCCATTCACCAGATTGCATTGTGAAGGACTCAGACGGGTATCCTGCTGTGGATGACCATAGCATCTGCGTGGGCTGGTTCGTGTATGCCACCCTGGCAAACGAGAAGTTCATCTCGGTTGTGACAGGGTTCGTACCAAGCAGCGATGATATGTCTGCTGAGATGTTCTTGTATACCGGACCATTATGGCCCTGAACAAAGACGGGTATGGCCGAAATTACCACCGCCGCTATCGCAAAGACCACAAAATACTTCGCCAAATCCTTTCGACTTTTCATGGTGTTTTTCTTTCCCGATCGCTCTTCACAGGGTAAAAGGGACTAGCCTTCTCAGGGGACAGAGTCCTCTTACCCTGAGAAGGCTAATCGGCACTATATCGCTGAAGGGTAATATATATATTAGACCTCATCGCAGCTTCCAGCCGTGTGGAGTCCATTCGACCTTCTTCTGTTCCTCCAGGGTCTTTAGCCTCTGGATAATCCGCATAGATAGAGACTGAGGGTTGTCTATGACCACACCGAGATGGTCACTGTTCCTGGTGATGTACGTGATTATCCTCTTTATGCGCCTCGGGTATTCCCGTCTCAGGGATGAAAGGATGATCACGCTAAGTTCGTCCGCCGTTAGGTCACGCGGGTCCCGGTACATTCCTATGGAAGAAGTCACTCCCCTTCCTCCTCAGGATGTCTGGCCCTGTCGAATGCCCCCATGATATATTCCTCTGTAATGCCGTTATCGGCTGCGAATTTCCTGAGATATCTCAGGGCCTGATCCCGGGTGTGCGTGTGGAACCTCAGTTTCTTTTTCCATCTCAATTCCATGTAGACCAGAGCAACCGACAGTGCGATAAATGCTGCGGAAACGACATAGAGGTTCGTGGACGTTCCCAGTGCAAGCCAGGGGAGAGAACGGGGAGGCAGTCTATTCTGCAATAAATAGTAGAACAGGGATTCCACCATAAGCCTGTTAAAAAGCCAGATTGAGAGCGGGATAGCTATGGAGAGCATGGTTATGGCTGAGACAATCATGAAGCCATAGCCCATTGAGAACCAGAGCCAGTCGTAGAGTTTCAGGGAAACGCCTGAGGCCTGATATGACGGCCAGATGATTATGTCTATGGCTGTGTAGAAAATAAGAGCGACCCAGAGGACGGAATAGTTGTACCAGAATGATGAACGGATATTCATTTTCTGAGCCTTCCTTCCATGAAGCTTATCAGCTCGTATCCCCCTACGCCGAACACGTAAGATGCTGTAAGGGGAACGAATAGTGTGGGGCAGAAATATGATGAGATGCCTGAGGAGAAGATGTAGACTGAAGAAGCAATAGAAACAAACCTCATTCAGAAACCTCCCTTTCAAGCCTCTCGATCTCAGGCTTCAGGCTTTCAATGTACTTGGCTGCGAAAATAATTTCTCTTCCGTTATCTGACGTCCTGATGAGGTTCCTGAAATCGTCAACCCTCTTCTTGAGCTTACGTATCTCCTTTATCCTGGCATCTTCGTTTTTTATAGAGCTTAAGTGCTTAGCCGAAATTTTGACAGTCGGTTCTTCCTTGTGTGAAAGGCGAAGGGATGCTTGCTGTTTCCCAGGAAGGGCATCACCGAAGGTGAGAAGAGACGATTGGATCATTGCATAGCCTCCTCAGCCTCTTCCTTCTTTTCGACCATGTCCTGCTGCATGGCGCTGCCTATTATCAATACGCGGAAGGAAGACCTTCCTTTGGCGGCATCCACCCGGAATTTCCTCGGCTGCGCCTTCACGTAAGCCGGATATGCATGTGCGAATGACTCCATGGACTTGAACGGGAACTCCGGATATTTTCGAAGGAAATCAGCCCATGCCATCGGGAATACTACGTATTTGCCTTCTTCCTCCCTTATATAGAGCGAATCTTCGTATCTGACCGTTATTATTTCGTGAGCATCATAATCACGTGACGTATAGTTCGTTTCCTTCTGCATTTTCCGCAATGCCAGCTGCACCCATCCGAGGAAGAGGGAGAAATGGTCCTCCTCATATTCCTCGTACCTTTCGATCCCAGCGGGCAATCTGAATGCAGGTTCAACTCTCGAGAATAATTCCCTCATTATCCTCGCCCCGAAGTCCAGGATGGTCTGCTTTACCTCCCTCCTTGATCCGCGGAAATACCCCAGGAAAGTGTCGGCGTCCATGTTTTTGTTTATGTAGTCAATGAAATACCGTGCAACGGGGTACATCGCACCTCGCAGCCTCTCCGCCGTCGCGTTCCATTCCTCATTCCTCATCTCATCGCCAAACGAAAGAACGTGCACGAAAAACCGTGACGTATTCTCTATTGCACCAACCTGAAGATAGTTGGAGCTGATCGCTATTCCGCGTGACGTTTCATAATCCTTTACGTCCAGGGTCGGTCTTCCGCGTGACCCGCCCTTAGGGTTCATAGCGCCTTCCAGGAGGTACGGCTTCAGCCTGTCGTACCCATTCTGGTCCAGGTCGTTTATCACTATGGGAATTCCGGACCCGCTCAGGTTGAACATGGATGCATATTCGGACTTGAAATCCCCGGTCACCTTGATATTGGTCTCCATGTCCCACATTTTGGCGAGGAACAGATTCAGAAGGCTGTTTTTCCCTGTCTCAGGAAGCCCCAGGAATAGCAGGTTGGGAAAGAACATCCTCCGTTTCCGCACCGCAGGCGCGAAGGGGGCGAAAAGGGAATACGAGAAGGCTGTCAGGAAGGCCTTCTTATCATCAGTCAGGTTGTACAGCGTGTATAGGCTTTCCAGGACCTCATCCAAGCCGCACTCATGCCAGTTGGGGGTATCGTATCTCTGAGGGGTATCCCGGGGGGTTATCAGCTTTATCTGCCTGACGTTCACTTCCTCCAGGTATGCCTCAGCTTCTCCCTCTGTGTCTTCCCCCTCCATTGCTGCCCTCATTTTTTCCTCTATTCTCTTCCTTCTCCGGAAGGTCTCGTTTTTGTCTTCGACGAGGGCATACCCCGGCTCTTCGAAGAGTTCGCTATCGGGCCGGATCGCGAGGAGGGCATTTGTGAGCTCGCGCGTTTCCCTTATGTTGAGTGTTATGCCGTACGTTTTTAGCTTTAGGGCAAATTCTGAAATGGGGCAATGCCCTGATGTGCCTTGCACGCTATAATGTACGTACGGAACACTGCTGTCTTCCTTTTTCAATATATATGGGATTATAACGGTCTGTCGAGAGGTAACGGCACACGTTACATTTCCATCGTTCATTACCTGCCCATAGTATATTCCGGGCTCTTTGTGACCGAATACGTGGAAACCCATGTGTTCTGCTTCTTCCGTATCTTCCGTCTTCCTTCCTGTCATTCTTGTACCTCCTCCATGACTACATTATGTAGTCGGGTTGTAGTCATGTTTGTAGTCACTTTTTTTAATGTATTATAAAGGGTTTCTGAGTATGTGACTACATGACTACATATTTTCTGGTTACTCTCATGCGCGCATAATATATGCCAAAAAATCTGTAGTCTTGTAGTCAGGTAGGGCGGGACCCTGAATTTTCCGGAGGAAAACCTGACTACAAACCTGACTACATGGTGACTACAGTCTGTAGTCATTTTCTGACCCTCCTTTCCTGGTGCCATCTCCTCTGCCTCTCTTTGTTCCTGAGAAAGATGTCATGGACAACTTCCTGGGAAGGATCCCTTCCATGCGTGTAGATCTTCAGCAGTTCCCTTTCACCCGTCCTGCTCACAATGCTGAAATCGTCTGGATGCCTCTTCTTCCACCTTTCAAGCTGGGCCTTTGTCTCCGTTGAATCTCCAAAGAACAGGTCTGCCAGCTCGCCCCCCAGGGAATCCACTACCTGATCCTGGTGCTGCTCCATGAAGAGGTCAAGCCTCTGCTGTGGGTCCCTGATGTTCCTGAAATCGAATCCAGTGAATACGCCGCCCATCACTCGAGCACCTCCAGAAGGTCTCCAAAAGAAGACGGCTCTGACAGGAACTCTTCCCTGAATGTCCGGATCAGCCTGATTGTCTGCTTGTCGGGGATCCCGAGTTCCCTTGTCCTTGCAATGATACCCTGATACTTCCTGGGGACTTTCATTCAACCACCCCCGGAAGCTGGGGAGAATTCAGAGAAATTTCACAGAAACCCTTGCGCCCGTATTACAAATAGCTCAATGATATTGAGCTCAAATATTCCATTCATCATGCAATTCTTTGAAGAAGAAGGTCTACGGTTACGTCGGTTTCGCTCATTGCATTGTCTTATCCCACTTTCTGAGAATATACCTCCTTTGGGTATTTTCCGTGAATCCCAGGTGTCAATCCTTTTCCTAGATATTTGAATTCTATAGCCGAAGTTCCCATGGAGTCCATATTTTTGCATGAGGCGGATGATTTCAGTCTTATTCCCTCACGCTGAGCAAGGATTATAACAAAGCTTAGGATACAAACACCTTGATCAATCCCGACGAACTGTTGCTGCTTCTCGCTGCCATTCTCCTTCTAGGCTTCGTAGGTGAGATAGGATTCAGGAAAAAAAGGATACCAGACATGCTTCTCCTGCTGCTCGTTGGGGTTATAATCCACTACACAGGCTTAGTTCCATCTGCCTACCTTGCCCTGATGAGGAGCCTCCTCGGATTTGTTGGCACATTTGCACTGATCTTCATTGTATTTGGAGGTGTCATAAGGCTGGACCTGAAGAAGTTCGGAAAATCCCTGTCAAGGGGGACCGCATTGGCTTCGGCCGACCTGATATTTGTGATGACGATGCTAACTGCAATTCTATATTACGCCCTGAAACTATCCCTTGTTGATTCAATCCTTCTGTCTGCAATATTGTCAGAATCCTCTGTGACATTCATAATGCCCCTCATATCCAGGATAAAACTGAACGAAGCAATCGCGCATATTGTGGAGGTTGAGACTATCATGAACTCGGTGATGAACATCATTGTCGTCCTCCTGATTCTGAGCATCATGAACCAACAGGTCAGTGTAATTGGGCTGACTTCATACTTATTCGGCACCATTTCGGAGGCCCTTGTCCTCGGAGGAGTGATAGGCATCATATGGCTCATAATATTAAGACAAGCACTCACCCCCCATTATTACATAGCAACGATAGCGATGCTGTTCGTTCTGTGGGGAGTTTCCGACTATCTTGGTGCTTCAGCGATACTCACTGTTTTCATATTTTCCGTAATCATAGCCAATTCCGGACCTTTATCGAGAATTGTTAGGATCTCTGGAACAATAGACACGGATTCCCTTACATACTTCAATCAGGAGATAACATTCTTTGTGATGACGCTATTCTACGTTTACATAGGCATTCTTGTGAACATTTTCGATTTCAGGGGGTTACTGATCGCTGCTTTTCTTGTGGTTGCTCTTGTTGCAATAAGGGTGGTCGAAGTTTATTCCGTCCAGGGCGTTACAAAGTGGTTCGGAAGTGATTCCAGAATTGTTTCGTCTTTCGTTCAGAGGGGTTCGACTGTCATCGTGCTTTCTGGAATATTACTCTCCGTGGACCCCTCCGCATTCTCTCTCTTCGGAAACATTTTGTTCTACGTGGTTATCCTCAGCATCCTAACCGGCTCCGTTCTTTTTTCTGTGACCTCGAAGCGATACTCTTCCATATCATCGGGTAAGGTGGTCATCTCACACGAGGGCGATCAACCAGGGAAATGAGGGAATGAGGAGCCATGTTCATGGTAGCAGAATCGCTTTCACGCCTTTGATCTTCAGATACCTTATCGGTCATTTCGGGTAACTCAGGAATATGTGCGACCTGAGAATCCTTTTATGCAATGTGGGTTAGGGAGTCTGATGCTGGACCTGATAACGGAAATACTTCTTCTGCTCGTAGTTGCAATTGGGCTGGGGCAGCTGTTCAATGTATTTTCCATGCCCGAGATAGTAGGCGCCATTATAGCTGGCATTCTGCTGGGTCCAGCCGTCACTGGCCTGATATCTCCCTCGTCCGAACTGACTACCGTCAGCACGCTTGCACTATTCTTTATAATACTCCAGATTGGGATAGAGGCATCCTCCGACATATTCTCCAAAAACATAAGGTATGTGACTGGATTTGCTGTTTCATCTTTCGTCATTCCCTTCGTCCTGATGTCCCTCGGGTCCCTGCTGATCTTCCATCTTCCCTACCTTGAGGCAATAAGTACCTCCCTTTCTGTAAGTATCCCCTCCATTTCTATTTCCTCAGTACTGTTGGTCAGATCTGGGCTCATAAGAATGGAGGATGGTCTGAGATTACTTGGGGGCGTCGCGATGAGCGACACTTTGGCCTTCATCATTTTGGTATCATTTCACAGGCCTCTGGTTACAATAGCCATCGACTCCATGTCCCTTGCTGCTTTCGTAGTGGGGCTGTACTTCCTCGACACATTCCTGAAATCCAAATCAGATGTTCTCATAGGGAGATTCAACAGATTTACGACGAGAGAGACTGAGGGGATAATCTTCGCAGTTGTGATACTGATGGGCCTTGCTGCCTCTGTACTTTTCGAATATATTGGAATAACGTTCGTACTAGGTGCATTCTTCTCAGGGCTGATCATACATCAGAACTCCATAGGGGAACACACCTTCGGCATACTTAGGAGAACGTTTCAGAGGATAAACTCAAGCTTCTTCATCCCGCTCTTCTTCAGCATCTCCGGACTGGAGATTGCCCTGGTGCCAGCATCAGTCATACCTTACCTGTTATTCCTCATCGCGGTAACCACGGCGATTGGCGGATTTGCGGCCTATAAGTTCTCGACGAGATTCATGAAGAACATCCATCCGTCAGTTTCACTCGGTATCTTCGGAGCGAGGGGAGCCGTTGGCATCATCATTGCGTCTCTGGCCCTTTCAAAGGGTTTCATCAGCAACACTTACTACTCTGTTGCCGTGTTCGCAACTGTGATGATGGCAATCGCATTCACCTTTGTCTTTGAGCGCTCCCTCAAGCGAAACGGTGACCTGCAGCTTTCGTCATCCTCACCCTGAAGGTTTTCGGAGATGATTGCATGGCAACGTGCTATCGATTCACCACGATTGAAGAGGCCGCTGCATGGAAAGACGGTCTGCGCTGTGCTACATTAAAGGACAAACTTGAACCTGTCTGAAAGATTGACGTGATGGGAAGGAACCCCAAAAAAGTAATGAAACTAGTCCCTTATCTCCTTTTCCACCAGAACTGCTGTCAGTATTAGTAACCCTGCCGCGAGAGCGGCGAGCGCACCAAGCCAGCGTCCAACCTGGATCCATTGAGCGGAAGTCAGGCTTCCGTTGATTATGACCGTCCTTATCGCCTCAGCCGACCATGAAACCGGATTGTACTGTGCTACGTCCCCTAGCCAGTTGGCCATCATCTGGCGGGAGAACATCGCATAGCTAACGAACGTCAGCGGCAGATTCACGAGATTCACTATCCCAAATATGGATTGCATATTGGTCATTCTGGTGGCAATCACGCTGAATATTGATGAGAAGATGAAACCTATCAGTATTATTGCCGTAGCCATTATGAGGGCATCAACTAGAGTGAACCCATGCGGGAATTTCAGGCCGTTCGGGATGAGGTACGCCGCAACCACGAGAATTACTGCCTGCGGCAGTATCCTGATCACGGACGAAATGATCTTGGAAAAGACTATCGAACTCCTCCTAATAGGCGAAGAAAGGAACCTCCCCATTGGACCGAGCCTTCTGTCGAATATGATCTGGGTCCCCGCAAACATTGCCGTAAACAGCCCCATGGTCGTGAGCACACCTCCCACTATATATGTTATATAGTTTGGAGCTCCATCAAGGATGTAGCTTGCAGCCAGGCTCCCTTCTGGGCCTGTGAAGAATTTTGTTATGTCAAAAGCACTTCCGAATAGGGCGATCCAGAATATTGGCTGGATGAGGCCGGTGAAGAAGAACGTAGGGTTCCTCACCCACTTCTTAAGTTCCCTTACGGTGAGAGGCCACAGTCCGCTCACTGTCTCGCCCTCCTCATGTTCATTGCCAGCTTTCTCGCATCATCTCCACCCTCAGCTTCCCTGATCGTTCTACCGGTGTACTCCAGAAATACCTCGTCTAGGGAAGGCTTCTGGACGCTGAGTTTCGTGATGGAGAGACCGTGCTGCGATATGAAATTTACAATTTTCGGAAGCGACTCATCTGCGCTTGCCACCTTCATTCTCAAAGTGTTTAGTCCCGAATCCGTGACTTCAACAATACCCTGCATTGTCTTCATTACCTCAACGCTTCTCTGATCTGTTAGAGTCACATTGACGATATCCCCCTTGAGGGACCCCTTGAGCTCTTCCGGGCTTCCCGTTATCAGGATTTTCCCATGGTCTATGATAGAGACCCTGTCTGCTAGCTCATCTATCTCCTCGAGATAATGTGAAGTGAGAATTATAGTGACGTTGAGTTTTCTCTGAATTTCCTTCACGTAGTTCCACATCTGTGTCCTTGTCTGGACGTCCAGGCCAAGGGTGGGTTCATCCAGGAAAAGGATTTTCGGCTCGTGCACCAGCCCGAGGATCAGTTCGAGCCTCTTTCTCATTCCTCCGGAATAAGTCCTTACAAGCCTGTCAGCGGCTTCTTCCAAGTCTACAAGTTTGAGGAGGCTGTTTGAGTTCTCCTGTGCCTTCTGCCTTGGTACGTCATAGAATTGTGACACCATAATCATGTTTTCCCTTCCGGTGAGATCCTCGTCAGCAGTGAAATCCTGCGGGACTACGCCTATCAGCTTCCTCACTTCGAGGGAGTTCTTGACTATGTCGTACCCTCCCACTATTGCCTTACCTCCGGTTGGGGCTATCCTCGTTATTAGCATGTTGATCGTAGTTGTCTTCCCGGCACCGTTCGGTCCCGCAAGTCCATATATTTCCCCTTCCCTCACTTCCAAGTTCAGATCAGATACTGCCCTGATCTTTCCGTTATATATTTTCGTCAAATTCTCGGTTTCTATTATAGTTGCAGCCATCATTTCACCTCCTGATTCCTAGATAATTCTTTCTTTGCTTCCCTGACGGCCATTAGTGTCTTCTCAAGTTCAAGTTCGTAATTTATCAGGAACGCTTCGTATTCTCTTTGATTTTCTAGGCCGGCCTTGATGCTCCTGAGGTTTTCTTCTATGGAGTCGCTAGTATGTTGTGCATTGGTCAGAATGAACCTCATTCTTCCTTCTGCTCCCATCGTATCCATCCATAGTTTTCCCATGAATTTGTATACAGGCGAACGCTCGAAATGTTTCTCCCTGATCTTCGCCACAAGTGCAGAGCCCTTCTCAGTTAACCTATACATAGCCTTCCCTCCCTCTTCGTATCTCTCTATCAGCCCTCTGCGCTTTAGACGTTCCAGCGCGGGGTAGATAGAGCCCGCGCCCGGCCTCCAGGCTCCTTCCGTCCTTTCCCATATAAGGTTAGAAATTTGGTTTCCGTATATCGGTCCGTCCTTTGCCATTGTTAGTATTATGAAGTAAATTATGCCTCTGTTCCACCGGCCCTCTCCGGGTTCCATATTCCTAAGTGATTTGTTGTATAAAACGATATCGATATCGATAATGACCTCCACCAGGTCAGTCAAAACCTTACTCACAGAACCCTCCTATTGTATGGGACACTTCGTTGTGCACAACTGCATTTTCTTCTTTTATTTTACAAATCTTAGTCAGAATTTATCAACATTAAGATTTCTGAATCCGTTCCTACGGTCCATAATTCCAACGAATGGGGGAAATGATCTGTTTCCAACTGTATCTCCTTTCGCGTTACAGTCAAATCTGCAAACAGTTGAAAAGGATTTAAAGGACGATTAATTTGGAGTTTGGTGCCGATCGATCTGGATTACCCACGCATTGAGGACCATGGGGTCCTCTTGAACAACAGGACTGCAGCCCTCGTATCCAATCAAGGAGAGGTTGACTTTGGCTGTTTCCCAAATTTCGATTCCCCCATGGTCTTCTCATCGATCCTCGACAGGAAGAGGGGAGGGCATTTCAGCATCCGCCCAGTAAACAGGAAACTTGAGTCCCGGCAGTTTTATGAGCCAGATACTAACATTCTCTTCACCCTTTTTTCCGACAGGAAAAACCGGGTACTCTCGATAATGGACTTCCTCCCTATGAGCTTCGAGCATGCGGTATATTTCTCGGAGATTCATAGGAGGATCGAGACATATGAGGACGTTAGCATCGAGATAGACTTCAACCCATTTACCGTTGAAAGCAGGAAGTCCGTGGAGAAGGTAGATGGCAAGGGCTATATCGTCCGTACGGACAATTCGAGCCAGTTTCTCTCAACAGACATCGACCTCAGCGTCAACGACGGTACGGTAACAGGAACAGTCACACTTCCTGCGACTGAAGTCAGATGGCTAGTGACTGCCCACAACCTGAAAAAGGCATATCCCCCGGAGGTTTTTGCGAGCGAGGACAGGCTTTGGCAGACCAGGAAGTTCTGGAAGGAATGGCTCATGAAATCAAAATACCAGGGTATTTTTTATGATGTGGTGAACAGGTCTCTGCTCACCCTCAAGGGGCTCTTCTTCGACCCCAACAACTTCATGGTCGCATCCCCTACAACATCCCTGCCCGAATCCATAGGAGGAGAGAGAAACTGGGATTACAGGTTCATGTGGGTGAGAGATACTGCATACGTCATAGAGGGGCTGGTTCAGCTAGGGTATACGGAAGAGGCGACGAGGTTCTTTCTCTCAATCATAGACAGGTTCGAGAAGGACGGGAAACTCTCCTCAATTTACGAAGTGAGTGAAGACTCAATTACGAATGAATCAACCCTCGACCTGGCCGGTTACATGAACTCTTCTCCGGTAAGGGTTGGCAACGGCGCCAAAGACCAGTTGCAGATAGACCAGTACGCTTCACTCATCGTCTCGTTGAGGATGCTTCTTGAGAATTCAGGATTTCTCAGCGTGCACACACTGGAGAAGGTGTTTCTGGTAGGGGACGAGCTGATAAAAATCTGGAGAGAACCAGATTCATCCATATGGGAAATCAGGGGCCCCAAGAGGAATTATGTTTATTCAAAGGCGCTAGCATGGAAAGCACTCAATGACCTTTCCTGGCTCTATTCGAGGATGGACGATGAAGGGAGCGCCCTTTCTGTTAAAAATGAGGCCAGGCTGCTGAGGGAGGAGATATACGGAAAAGGCGTTTCTGGAAAAGGTTACTTCAAGCAGAGCTACGAGACAGATGATGTGGATTCCTCCCTTCTCAGGCTTCCTCTTTTCGGTTTTTGTTCCGTCGATGACAGCGTTTACAGAAACACATTAAACGAGGTTGAAGAAAGGCTCATGCCTGAAAGATTCCTTTTCAAGCGATACACCTTGGATGACGGGTTGCGGGGGGAAGATAATGCGTTCCTGATGGTCTCATTCTGGTACATAAGGAACCTCATTCAAAGGGGAATGCTGCAACAGGCTCATGACGGGCTAATGATGATCCTGAATCTGCTGAACGATGTCAGCCTTCTGCCTGAGGAAATTGAGTTTGGAACCCATAGGTATCTGGGGAACTACCCCCAGGCGTTCAGTCACCTATCACTGATTGCAACTATCGTGGAGTACAACAGGGCCGTCAAAGGGCAAAAATGACCCTGTGGACCTTTCAGACAAGTGAGCGCCCATCATCTTTTCTAATCCCTCCCTACGTTTTATCAGCGTAATCCCAACCCATTCCCCTTTTTGATGGCAAGCTGGTCTTGCGAAAAGGTGAAACACTTATCAGTCTCCCGCCAGCAATAGACAAACTGTGACCTCTGGATCTGCTTTAAATTACGATAGGGAGGGCCAAATCGCAAAGTTTAATAATACGAAATTAATTACTACTCAACAAGAAGTTGTTAACTGAAGGTGGTAAACATGGTGGTAAGGAAGATCAGGAGGAAAGATGATGACTTCTGGAATGATATCCAGGAATTTCTCCAGAACAGCGACAGGGAATACAGGAGGTTCCTGGAGAGGTGGTTCGACACTTTCGACGAGATCGAGAACATTAAAGAGCAGGACATACCTGGAACTTATGTCTACGGATTTACATACAGGCTTGGACCCGATGGCAAACCAGAATTCAAGGAATTCGGCAACATACCCAGGGAGTACTCTGAGCTTCCGAGCATAGAGTACAGGGAGCCGATCACGGACATTCAGAACAGGGAAGAAGAGACCGACATAACCCTTGAGATGCCGGGCGTGAGCAAGAACGACATATCCATTGAGACGAGAGACAACGTGCTGATAGTGAGGGTAGAGAAGGAGGGAAGGAAGTACTACAAGGAAGTGGAACTTGAGGGGGAGATCCAACCGGAGAACGTTAAGGCTTCTTACTCCAACGGCGTTCTGGACATAATAGTTAAGAAACCTCCAACGAAGAAGAAGGAAGGCAAGAAGATCCCGATAGAGTAAGTATGTCGACCGACCTGCTGGATCTCATAGACAATGATATAAGGCGGAGAATCCTCAGTATCCTTTCCATAAGGCCATCCTATACATTCGAACTTGCGAGGTCCCTCGGAAGTTCCCAGCAACTGGTTGCCAAGCACATAAAGCTCTTGGAAGACAGCGGTCTTGTCTATAAAGTGGGGAAAATCGAGTCTGACGAGGGGCCCCCCCGGATACTTTACAAGGCCAACTATCCTCTCCTTTCTCTCCTGCAGTTCATTGAGAGCATATCCGTCTTTGACAAGGAGGAGGAAGAGGGAGAAACTTTCCGGGGGACCCTGCAGGACCTGATCTCTCAGCTTAAGGAGATTGACGGAAGGATAAGGGTACTTGAAGGCAATCTAAAGGAGCTGATTTCAGCAAAGCAGAGGATCTTGCTGGCAATAAACGACCTTCTCCCGGACACCGATACTCCGCTGTTCTACAGGATGATAACTGAGGCACTCGAGAATGGGAATTTCGAACTGCTCTTCGAAGCCCTGAGAAACAGGTCAGTGGAATAAAAAAGGAGCAGATCAGATCGCCTGTCACTCATCATACTCAGTTAAGGCTAAATTCATCACACTGCCCCTAACGATCTTAAACTAAATTGCTTACTCTTGCATAGCTCTTTCCTTCCTCTAAGCGTGGGATGAAGCGGAGGGCGCTCTCAGGATTCGTATCATCTACCATCACACACTCCCTGAAGCCACGGACCTCTTGGTGCCTCCACTCCCCAGTACGGTTAGATGCTTTCACAATTACTAAAACAACATATATGAGATAAACATAGTAAGCAGTGTATTCGAGACGCGGAGACAAGGGGGAGACCGATACCCCCTCCGGGAAGAGGGTTACAAAGGACGCACCGGTTATAGAATGGGAGGGAACGCTCGATGAGCTCATAGCACAGATCGGATACTCTAAAGTTCAGTTGCCGTGGGAGGACATGAAGAACGATCTTTCCCAGGTACAGGAGGACCTATTCCATCTTGGCGAAGAGATCCTGACGTCAGGCAATGGCAGAAAACTCAGGGCAGAAGGGGTTTCTTGGATGGAAGGGAGGATAAGCACTTACCTGAAGGAGATTGGGGAGGTGAAGCTATTTGTCATACCTGGGGGTTCAAGAGAGGCAACGACATTACAGCTCTCCAGGGCAGTTACGAGGAGAGCGGAGAGGAGGATAGTTGAGCTCAGTCTCTCTGAGAAGATAAATCCACTGGGTCTCCAGTACATGAATAGGCTCTCATCCCTGATATTCATGATGGCACTTGCCGCCAACAAGAGGAACGGCATAAAGGAAGTCCTTTTCCCCTGGCCGAATCCAGAAAATCCAAGCAAAAGACCACCTTCAAATAGGGAATCGTGATATCAGGAAGTGGCCTTTCCTGTAATCAAGGGATCCTCAGAGATTGAGCAGCTCGATCTTGACGGAGGAGGAAAGATCAGGTGGCTGATAACCCATAGGGACGGCGCAAAGAATTTTTCCATGAGGCTGATAACGATCCCAAAGGGCAGATCAACCCCGGACCATAGCCATGACTACGAGCACGAGATTTTCATAGTGGAGGGAACGGGCGAAGCAATCCTGGACGGAAAAAGATCCAAGGTCAAGAGTGATGATTTCCTCTTCATTCCGGGAGGAACAAGGCACACAATCCATGCCACCGATGACATGAAGATGATCTGTGTCGTTCCCATCTCCGCTGCAGTCAGCATCCTCGGACCATAGGAAAAGGACAACATTGAAGAGAGGTAGTAGTGCAGCATTCCCAATACCTGCTAGAACTGAAAAAATGAAATCGGGATAAAAAAAGGAATAAAATTACTCAACAGAGGCGTATTTCCTGTTGAGCTTTTCCGGCCTGGTGAACTTGAAGAACTGCTCAAAAATAGGATCTGCTGTCCCCTTGAGGGTCATCCAGTAGATCCTTGCCATGGTCATCTTCATCATGTGCTTGATCCTGGTCGGCGGATATGGCGCGACCGGATTGTTGTAGTCTGCAATGACGAAGGTTGCTTTACCGTATGCGGTGTCGAAGGGGCAGTTTATTCTTCCGTTGAATTCCGCGTACCTTCCCTGGATGATCTCAGAAACTGCCATTGCCTCCAGATGTGCCGTGACCCCAGTCTTGGAAGTGGGGAGAGTGTTGCAATCCCCTATAGCGAATGCGTCGTCGTACCCCTGTATCTTCATGTACTTCTTGTCCGCTTTTATGAACCTGTCTTCGTCCTGCACTGTCTCGGGAATTATCTTGATCTTTGTGCCCTTGCACGGTGGCACGACTATCGGAAGGTCGTATTTCACGGAGTCCCCTTCCAACGAGAATATAGTCTTGTTCTTAGGGTCTATCGCGTCAACGTCGAAAAAGGGCATAACCTCAATTCCCCTCTCCTTCACCATCGGTTCAACCACCTTGTTCATGGGTTCTGCAGGATATGCCCTAGGGAACGGAGTGAAAAACACTATCCTTGTCTTATCCTTCAGCCCAACCTTTCTCAGATGCTCTTCCAGCAGGAATGCCCCCTCGAGGAGTGATGGCGGGCATTTGCACGTCGGAGAGGACTGCCCTATTGCAATTGTGCCCCCTTTGAACCTGCTTATGTTCGACCAGAGTTTCTCCGCGTTCCACACGTTGGTGTGGTAGTCCCCGTATTCATCGTAAACCTCCCTTAGCCCTGGAATTGAGTCGGGATCAGGGGTCGTTCCGGTTGAAATTGCAAGGTAGTCGTAATTGTATACGGTCTTCCTGGAGCCATAGACCTTCCTTTCATCAAGGTTTATCGTGCTTATCTCATCCTTCACGAATTTCACGCCTGGCTTAACGAGTTCCCCTATGGGCCTTGATATCTTCCTCTTCGATCCCTTGAACGCTATGTACAGGAACCATGGTTGATAGTAGTGGAGATCGTTCTTGTCAACTACCGTCACGTCAAATTCATTTGTGTCCAGATGATTGGCGAGGATGAGACCTCCTCCGCCACCCCCTATTACTAGAACCTTCTTCATTTCCATCTTCCAGTTTATCTCTTGTTTATCTTTATCCTGACCACTATCTTGTCAGGGTCTTCCTTCACTTCCAGTATTTCGTTGCCGGTCTTTGTGGCCCAGGCCTGTGTGTCTGCCTTCACTCCCTTGTCGGTTGCCCAGAGCTCCAGTACGTCCCCCACCTTTGAGTTTCTGTATGCCTTCGCAAGATCTGTTATAGGACCGGGACACGCCGCCCCTCTTGAGTCTATTATCTTCGTTGCCTCCATGAATTTCACCCTATATGAACAGAGTCTGACCGCCCTCGGCCTGCTGCAGGAACGTTGCCGCTCCCACCATGTCATCAACTATCGGATCCAGGTCTTCCTTCTTTATGTTCATTACCCCGCACGCCATAGAACAGGCGTAGACTTTCGCCCCCATTTCCTTTGCTTCCTTTATCATCTCGTACCAGGACTTTACGTGTTCCTTTGCCATACCCTGAGCCAGTGCAGGCCCCATGTTCTCAAATTCCTTCGGAAGAACCATTTTTTTCTCCCCCTTCGTGAAACTCAGCAATCCCCAGAAGGTCACAAAAATATTCACTTCAGAACCCATTGCTGCTGCTGCCTGCGACAGAACTCCTGCCGAGATAATCTTGTCCGTGGTGCCGCTGAACAAAATTATCGATAATTTACTTCCCATAGGTCAACACCCGATGCCGAATTGAAATCTAAAATTTAAATCAATGCTTAGATAAATTTATATCAATTAAACTTCTGAGTGACTCTTCAATCCACTAGAGTGACGGCATTGCCAGTTTCATGGCCATTTCACGCCGAATATATACAAACAGAATCTATGTGGGATTAATCTCTAATCATTTTGGGGGGAACGGTGAAGGCCGCTGACTTGTTGAACTCACCTGATAATACTTCAGCGAAGGCCGCAGCCTGTGTTCTTGTACTCATGTAAAGAACCTTCCTTTCGTAACAGGCCCTTCTCATCAACTTGCCGTCAGCTTCAGACTTGTAATTTTCAGAAAGCACGTTGATTACCGCTGCGATGTTGCCCAGCTTCAGCTGATCGAGGGCATTGGGGCTGCCCTCGAAAATCTTCTTGATTTCCACTGTATTTATCCCGTATTTTGTGAGCCTCCTGTGCGTTCCCTCGGTGCTGTAGATGACCTTTCCCGAGTCATTAATAATCTTAATGATGCCTAAATATTCGTTGATCTTTCCCGAGGCTATTGATACTATGACTCCTTCCTTCGATATGTCGTAGCCTGCCGCTCTGTAACCATTGGCAAGTGCCTCGTTCAGGTTTTCCCCCACCCCTATTACTTCTCCCGTGCTTTTCATTTCAGGTCCCAGTACGACGTCGGAGCCCTTGAGTTTATCGAATGGAAATATTGGGAACTTCACGCCTACCATGCCGCTCCTCGCAGCGTTCCTGTTAACCTTCCCACCCATCAGGACGTCCACGGAAACTTCTGAGAGATTGATGCCTGAAATCTTGGATACGAAGGGAAATGTCCTGGACGACCTTGGATTGATCTCAATGATGTGCACCACGTTGTCCTTTATGGCAAACTGGATGTTGATCGGACCGATAATCCTCAACCTTCTGCATATCATTTTTGTGTATTCCTTCATTGTCTCCTGTATGTGATTAGGGATATTCCTGGAAGGAAAGATGCTTATCGAGTCCCCTGAGTGGATGCCCGCCTCCTCTATATGCTCAATCACGCCTGGTATCAAGACATTCTCCCCGTCAGAGACTCCGTCTATTTCCGCCTCTACGGAATTCTCAAGGTATTTCTCGACGAGGAACTCCCTCACAAACCTTCCATGGAACTTCAGGTAATCCTCGGCCTCTTGCAACGATCTAAGCACCGCCATGTGCGCTCCGGAGATGGTGTAGGACGGTCGCACTATCACGGGAAATGAAATCTGCCTTGCAACATCCATGAACGTCTCCGTGGAGGCAAGCAGGTACTCAGGATATGGGATACCCATCTCCCTCATCAGCTCCGCAAACTTTTCCCGGATCTCCAGAGTTTCCACAGACTCCACGCTCGTCCCCAGGATCTTTATCCTTCCGCCAAATTCGTCCCTTATCCTTTTCAGGATGTTTATCGGCCTTTGACCTCCAAACCACGGAATTAGGATCTTGGCGCTGGAGTTGTTTATGATATTCTTCACTGTCTCAAAATCCACCGGGTCAAATACGAGAAAATCACTTTCGTCAAAGTCTGTAGAAACCGTTTCAGGGTTGTCGTTTACCATTATCACCCTTATCCCTTTATTCCTCAGACTGTTTGATACATGAACACAGCTGTAGTCAAATTCTATCCCCTGTCCTATCGTTATGGGGCCTCCTCCCAGCACAATCGCATCCCCTGCAATCTTGTTGCCGGGATTTGAAGAGTAGTAGTAGGGCGTCATGACGTCGAATTCACCTGCACAGGTATCTACAATGGAGAAACCCGAATAGGAACTCTCAGCTGTAAATGCCGCAATGAGCTCGCTGACGAAAAGCTTCTTCCAGCCTGTGAGGGAAGCTATTCTCTCTATCGAATAACCGTTCTTGAATGCCTCGAATATTTGCAATTCCCTCTCAGGATTAGGTTCTGACAGGAGGGATTCGTTGAACGTGACCTTTTTGTAGAGCATGCCAGTTGACCGGAGAGATTTCCTGAAGGCCTCTGCGAGGGTCCTTCCTATGCTCATTGCTTCTCCCGTGCTTTTCATCTGCGTACCCAGCTTGAAATCCTCTTCGGGGAACTTTTCAATTGGCCAAACGGGACATTTGACTACGACATAATCAATCGCTGGTTCTCTCGCCGCATTCTTCTCACCTGTGACCGTATTTTCTATTTCGCTCAGCTTCCTCCCCAGGGATATGAGGGTGGCTACCCTTGCTATTGGGTAACCGGTTGCTTTTGAGGCGAGGGCAGATGACCTTGACAGTCTCGGATTGACCTCTATCACATAATATTCTCCGCTCTCATCATTGAATGCAAACTGAACATTGCAGGAACCTATGATATTTAGTCCCTCCGCAATCTTGAGAGCCGATCTTCTTATCCTTTGGTAGTGGTAATCGTTTAGAGTCAGGAACGGAGTCACCACAATACTGTCCCCTGTATGAACCCCCATCGGATCCACATTCTCCATTGTGCATACTGCTATCTTATTCCCTTCGGAATCCCTTACAACTTCCACCTCCAACTCATTCCATCCTATCACGGATTTTTCTATGAGAATTGAGCCAACCTGGGACAGGTACAAACCCTGTTCCACTATGGACCTTAATTCATCCACGTTCCTCGCAATACCCCCTCCGGACCCGCCAAGGGTGAACGACGGTCTCACCACTACAGGGAAAC
This sequence comes from Thermoplasmata archaeon, assembly GCA_021797855.1. Lineage (GTDB taxonomy): Archaea > Thermoplasmatota > Thermoplasmata > Thermoplasmatales. The sequence goes on along the minus strand of JAJZYX010000005.1, from coordinate 36,541 downwards.
CTATCTGCTTCGCATACCTTATGGAGTCCTGGAGCGTTGAACAGTAGTACGATTCGAGGACAGGCTCCCCTATCTCCTCCATCTTTTCCTTGAATTTCAGTCGATCCTCTGCAATTTCCACGGACTCAGGTTGAGTTCCCAAGATCCTAACGTTCCTGGAGGAGAGGAACTCCGACTTCCAGAGTTTCACTAAAAGGTTAAGGCCAGTCTGCCCTCCAAACGTGCCTAGTATCGCGTCCGGTTTCTCCTCATCTATCAGCCTCGCAACGCTTCCTTCATCCAACGGAATCATCCTTGGTTTGACCCCTTTCCTGACATCCGTCTGTATAGTCGCAGGATTTGAGTTAGCAACTACGACCTCAACTCCCTCCCTCAATAGGGCCTTTATTGCCTGGTTACCCGAGTAGTCGAACTCGGCTGATTGACCGATGACGATGGGACCCGAACCTATGACGAGAACCTTCCTTACAGCTGCGTTAACGTTCATTCATCAACCTCTCAAATTCCTTCATTACACCCAATTCATCGACGGGTCCCGGACCTCCCTCCGGATGGAACTGAGTTGTAATGAAATTCCTTCCCTCCAATCCTTCGTTTGTTCCGTCGTTCATTGAGCGATACCTTTCCTCGACACCTTTTGAGGAATCATAAACCACCGCGAAACCGTGATTGTGCGTTGTTATTCCAATTCTCCCCGTCTCTAGGTCCTCGACAGGATGGTTTATCGACCTGTGACCAAATTTCATCTTCTCTGTTTTCATGCCCATGGACAGGGAGATCAACTGATGCCCGAGGCATATCCCGAGGGTAGGCTTTTGCTCCATCACAATCTTCAATTTCCCAACAAACTCCTTAAGGTCCGGGTGGGTTGGATCGCCCGGCCCGTTTGAAACTATCACGCCCTTGAATTTTTTAATCTGCTTGAGGTCCAATCTGTTGTAATGTACAACGGAAACGGAATAACCTGGAAGTAGTTTCAGGATGTTTCTCTTAAATCCAAGATCGATCAGGAGAATATCCCCTTCCTTTCCATCACCCCCATCAAGCATCCAGTCTATGAGATTTGATTTGTATGGGTCCTTGAAATCCTTGACACCAAATGATCCAAGTCTGTTCCCGTTGATCCTTATGTAGTCGACGATTCTTCGTGTCTCACTGGTGATTATACCAGGGACCCCCCATTTTTCTAGGTATTCAGATATCTCCGTCTTGAATATTTCGGGCACGTGATTCATCACCACTCCCCTTACTGTGGGCCTCCTACTTTCCCCGATTTCTCCGGATCCGTATGACCCTATGAAAGGGAAAGAGAAGACAAGTATTTGCCCGGAGTAACTCGGGTCCGTAATCGATTTGATGTAGCCGGAGGGAGATGTGGTAAAAACAAGTTCACCCTGCGAGGCCTTATCCCCTCCGATGGATTCCCCCTCAAAAACTCCCAATCCATCTACGTACAGCCTTCCTACCTTCACTCTGACCTTTAGCGTATATCCATTCTGAATAAAAACTTAGAGGTGTCAAAAGGGGTCGGTAATTCCATGATCTCCAGTTCAATCTCTACCGGGGTCAACTAGCATACTTGAGAGATCTGAACCCCCTCATGGAAAGAACGATGAGACCATTGGCTAGGAGACCAATGCCCGCCACTACATAGGTTAATACGATTCCATAGTCTGATATCAAAACACCCCCAATCGCGAGTCCTGCCGGAATAGCTGCGAATGACCCGACCGTGTCTATGCTGAGTACCCTGGCTATGATCTCTACAGGTACTATGGCCTGGATTGTTGAGATATAGGTAGTGTTTATCAGCCCCAGAATGACCCCGACTGCAACTCCGACTGCTAAGGATATGTAGAGATTGGTGGAAAGGGATAGGATGATCACGATGAACCCCACAACCAGCATGCCCAGTGCTATAACCATTCCCGCCCGCCTGCTTGCATTGATCCTGCCTACCAGCAATGATCCTAGCGCCATCCCTCCCGCAAGGGAAGCAACTAGGTATCCGTATGATGCGGAATCTCCCCCGAATTTCGCGGAAGCGTATACTACTAGGAAAGGAGTGATCAAACTCCCGAAGAAGTTAGCCGGCAGGGAACCGATGGTGACTTCCAGCACCGGGAGGTGCTCCTTCATGTACCTCATCCCCTCCCTCAGCTCGTGCCCTATGGAACTTCTGGATTCGACCCCCCTACCTGACCTCTTGAAGTTTCCTGCGATCATGAAGAGGAATATTGCGGATAGTGCGTAGGTCATGGAGTTGATTCCTAGACCCCATACGGCACCCAGGTAAGCTACGACTAATCCTCCCGCCGCAGATCCTAGAGCGAGGAAGACGCTGTACGATCCTTGCAGTATCCCGTTGGCATTCTCCAGCCCTTCCTTGGTGACAATCATCGGAAGTATTGCCTGGCTGGCCGGCTGGAAGATTGTGCTGAAAGTATATACAAGAACCATTACCGCCAATATAAGGGGGAAAGAAAAGGCGACAAGATGAAGAAAGATGGCAAGGAAGGCCATGGAGACCATCCTGATTATGTCAGACGATACCATCAGAACCTTCCGGTCATATCTGTCGGCTATCACGCCAGCCAGGAGTCCCAGGGCAATCCCGGGGATGACTCCTGCCATCCCAAGGTATGAGATGTAGTATGCGTTGTGCGTGTAGTAATATACTATCCAGCTGACAGCTACCGATGAAATTGAACCACCGAAGGCGGCAGCAGATGTAGATACAAGCAGGTTGGGGAGACCTCTTCCAAACTTGTCTCTCCCGGATTCCGCAACTGGACTCATCAGCCTGTCCTCCCCGCGATCTCCAATTGTGATCTATTCCCTACCATTCCGTCCGAAGGGGTCTACTGTGGAAGCTCCCTAGAAACCCTTTCTATCTTCCTCAACTTCCCTATCTCGGCACCTTGAGAGATTTCTGCCTTTGTTACGTACCTCAGTTCCCTTATCCCCGCATTTCTTTCGACCCGGATTTCGTTGCATTCTACCAGTCCGCATTCCGCATCCTTTTCTATTTCAACCTTGTCCGCGTAGACATCCCCGACCTCTCCCCCCTTCCCTATATGAATGCTCCCGCAAGTTACCGTCCCCTTGACTCTTGAATTCTTCTCAATCGTAATCTCCCGGACCCGAATTTCTTTCGAGACAACCTTGCCAGCTACTTCCAGAACCCCGGACTCTATTGTTTCAGCCTCAATCTTTCCCGCCAATTCGATCTCTTTCGATTTCAAGGATGCTCCTATTTCCGCAGAGCCGCTTATTTCAAAACTATCGCACTCGCATGACCCTCCGATCCTGACGCTTCCTCCGACTTCGATTCTGCCCACAATCAAACTTCCGGTAATTCTCCCTGCTCCGCTAATTTCGAGTTCCTTTCCCTCTGCGCTCCCTTCTATGCTCAGAGAGCCTGCTAGCTCTATCCTCTTGAACTTCACCGGGCCGGTAAGCTTGAGTGAGCCTCCGATACTGAGTTCTTCTATTTCCTGCACGGCGTGTCATTGGTGGCATATTATTAAATATAACTAACAATTTGTTAGTTGTTGAATAGATGCAGACACGACATAATTGAAAGCTTCCTCAAAACGCTTCAGGGCGGACCTAAGAGAATCACGGAGATGTGTTCAGCCGCCAACCTGCCTGTTGACAGGGGGAAGAATCTGATTAGGAGAATGGAACGCTTCGGTCTGGTGTATGAGACGGCCGTGGGGAGAGGGGTTGAATATCTGATTACGAAGAGGGGGTACGAATGGCTCGGTCTCTACAGATTGCTTAAGAAGAGCCTGCCCTGAGGTTTCCGGAATCTGAGGACACCATAAATCTGGCGAGCTAGAGAAGATTAATAGTTTGAGATTAATTTAGGGTTATGCCATTTGAAAATGAAAATACTTATATCAAAATGGTAGAGAATGGCCAAGAGGATCTATTTCATAAAGAGTTCGAGGAGAGTCTATTGAAGGTTGCGCGATTTTTCGATAAGGAGTACCCCAATCTCGTGGATGGCGAGGTCATAGAGGAGGAGAAGCTAGTTCATTTATCCCCACTTGACGGAAAGACTCCTCTTGGAAAGTTCCAGATGTCAACCAAGGAAACATCCCAGAGGGCCGTTAAGATAGCAAGAGGAAGCTACAGGGAATGGTATTCCATAGGGTACCTCGCAAGGGCCAGCATCTTTCTAAGGGCGGCTGATATGCTGTCACAGGAAAAATTCGAATTTTCTGCACTGCTCAGCTACGAGAACGGAAAGAACAGGTATGAGGCTATGGGGGATGTGGATGAGGCGATAGATTTCATGAGATATTATGCGTTGAACCTCATCGAGAATCAGGGTTTCGTGAGATTCACCGGCACCGCATATTACGGGGAGGACTCCAAAAGCGTCATGAAACCGTATGGGGTATTCCTCGTTGTAGCCCCGTTCAATTTCTTTTCCATTACGGTCGGAATGGTCAGTGGCCCCCTTCTGGTAGGTAACAGCGTTATTCTGAAACCTTCCTCCGACATCCCCCTTTCTTCATTCAGGTTCGTGGAATTGATGCACAAGGCAGGGGTCCCGAAGGCTAACCTCATCTACCTGTCAGGTTCCGGCGGAAGGGTTGGAAGAACGCTTTACACGGATGACGGCGTGGACGGTATAGTGTTCACTGGAAGCAGGGACGTTGGGACGAAGATCTACAGGGAATCGCAGGAGAAGAGGCCGAAGGTGGCCATAACAGAGATGGGAGGGAAGGATACTATCATCGTCACGCAAAAGTGCGATATAGATAAGGCGGTTGAGGGTGTGGCCAGGTCCGCTTTCGGTTACAACGGCCAAAAATGCTCTGCATGCAGCCTCGCCCTCATAGACGAAAAGATTTATGAAGCCTTCAAGAAGAGGCTCGTCGACTTCACATCAAAACTATCGGTTGGAGACCCAAGGAGGAGGGAAACGTTCACGGGACCGGTGATAAACAGGGAGGCGTACGAGAAATTCCAGAGGATTATGGGGACTGTCCCCAAGGAAAAGATACTCCTCGGCGGCAGGACAATTCCCAGGGACGGTTACTACGTGGAGAATACGATACTTGACAACGTCGGGGATCCCGCCATTGAGAGGGTCGAGCTGTTCCTTCCCATCCTCGCCCTGAAGCCAACGAAGTCCCTGAAGGAGGCAGTCGAGTTTGTAAACAGCATGGAATACGGTCTCACAGGAGGCATATTCTCCGAGGACAGGAAGGAGATAGAGTACTATTTCGAAAACGTGGACGTTGGGGTGATATACGCCAACAGAAGGAGAGGAGGTTCAACTGGCGCCATGGTAGGCTCGCAACCATTCGTCGGATGGAAGATGAGCGGAACTTCCGGAAAAGGGACAGGCTCCTTCTACTATCTCCAGCAGTTCCTCAGGGAACAGGCCCAGACAATCGTCAGGCAGTGACAAGGTTGCCTAGGAGTTCGTTTACCATTCTCACGAACTCCATCTCCTTTCCTGCTGGAACGATGGCACCCGCGGCATTTCTGTGACCTCCTCCGGAACCACCGAATGAGGTTGCAGCCTGCCTGAACAGCAAAGAAAGGTCCACTTTCTCCGAGAGCTCCAGGGATATCCTCGCAGAGATTTTTTTCATACTTCCCAGATTTGCCATGACCATGACTATGGAAGTCTTCGGGACATTCATGTGGGTGATTATCCTGGTTGCAATGGTCCCGGTGATGTTGTTTTGAACTCCGTCTCCGAAATCGTAGTAAAGCACGTTGCCGACGGACTTTCCCTCGGCCTCTTCAAGTGTTTTGGATGCCTTTCTCAGCGATTCAAGATGGTCGTTGTACAGCTGGAGCGCCTCGGTCATGGTTTCCCCTCTCTCGAAGAGGCACAACCTTATCCCCACCTCGGGCTTCCCCTTCCTAGACGTTGCATTTACGAGGGAGGAGAAATCCCTCATGTCCTTCACCATGGATGACTTAGGCTCGCTCTTAAGTTCATAAACCTCCCCAGTAAGTCTTTCTGGGTCGCCCCCCTCCCTGACGAGCATTCCCTTCAGGTCTGAGATCAGTTCCTCCCTCTTTCCATCATCAAGGTCTATCCATCTGAGAGTCTTCAGGTCCCTTCTATCTACCCCATGCCTGCTGAGAAAATCTGCCACGGCGGAAGGGTTGTCGTAGAGGGAATGTATCCTGGGATCGTTTCCAAACCTGAGCATGTATGAGATGGGTTTGGAACTCCTTCCGAAATACCTTATGTCCTCTTTCACTTCCACTAATCCCATTCCTCTCGCAAGGAGCATCAACTCCCTGTCCGTGTCCACGAGCCTTCCGAACTTCTTATCATGAAGGTCTCCAACCGACCCTACGATTGGGAGATGTGAAACTGCGGAAACCTCAGGAACTAGATGAGCCGAGAAGAGGAATGTGGTAGTCGAACCTGACTGGGAGATGCTGCCATCCATTCCTTCAAGGTGGGGGTTGAACTGGTATATGTTGTTCCCATTTTCCGTGTAGTGAGTTTCATAGATTACGGGGGTGTGATGATCTGTGATCACGCCCTTAACTCCCCTGAAATCCTTCAATCTAGCTGATCCCATGTCGTTGAACCAGTACACCCCTTCCCCTCCTATAACGTCCTCGTAGGTTAGCTGATTCCTGATTCTCACCTCATGCTTGAGACCCAGCCTCCTCGCCACGAACACAGCAATCGCAGCTGAGGCTATCCCGTCTGCATCATGGTGCGAATATATTGTCAATTTATTTGCATTTGTTATAATCTCAGCCGCCTCGCTAATCGTTCAGAATCACCTCACTCATCGCGTGGCGCGACCCCTCTTCCACCTCGCAGAAGTTCTTCCAAGCACCCGAGCACTCGCAATTGAGCTCATCAAGATATGAGAAATCGAGGGTTTCACTGTACCTCCTTATCCCTTCGGAGAATTTCCTGTCGCAGATGTGGCCATTGTGTGCCCCCCTCCTCTTCCCTGACGCCGTTATAAGAGAGACGACCGGAACCCCCAGGTCCCTCAGGGATTGCAGGACTGTGACGACTGACCACAGCCATGGAGGTCTGTAGTTTCCTTCCCTGTACAGTTTTTCGACTAGAGTTCCCCTCTGGATGTTCATGGGGTTTATAGAAATGAAATCGGAGTAAGGAGCAAGATCGCGGGCTGATTTTATTGAGTCTTCAATAGCTTCCCTCTCCGTAAGGAAGGGTGGCTTGAGCAGGAGGTATGCCCTTACCGATATCCCGTTATCCCTAAGAAGGGATGCGGCTCCCTTGAAATCCTCGAAATCGTAGTTCTTGTTCACCGAGCTCTTGAGAATTGAAGGGTCCGTACTTTCCAGGCCGATCGCTACCTGGACCCTTCCTGCGTATTTCCTGAGACCCCCTATCACCCGCTTGATGTACTCCGGCCTGCTCTCCACTATGAGGTTTTCGTAGCCAGCCAGCACGGTATCCATGATTCTCTCCTGGACCGCAGGATCTACCTCCAGCGGATCGAAGAACGACCCGGATGTGAAAATCTTTAGGACTTCCCCCTTTGGAAAGTCCCTAATGAAAGCATTTATCTGCCTTTCCAGCTCTTCCTTTCCTATATTTGGATTAGTATCGTCCCAGTAACCGCACATGGAGCATCCTGAATGATAGCTCCAGCTGCACCCCCTGGTGCGCAGTATCAGCACCCTTTCCGTGGTCGACTTGCCGTTGAAAAATTCCCTTTCAGTATAGGTAGTAACGTAATCCGTTCTCTCGCTTCTTCTAACAGCATTCCTAATCCCCGCTATCTCGCGTGCGAACTGGGGATCGACCTTATTCATTGATCTGCCTATCTATGCAAGTTATATATCATTTTCCGAGATTGAGAGAATTCTGCGATCGAAGGGTGCCCTTTAACACGAAACCCTGCGCCTCGAGCCCTCTCAACCCATAACAGATAGAATCAGAATCATTTTTTACCCGATGCTTATCCATAAATCATGTGCAGAATGCTCCTTTCCATCGGAGAATATAGTGACCTTACACCCTATATGGATTTCGTTTATGAAATGGCAAATAGCGGCAAGCGTTCCCCCCATCACGATGGATTCGGTTACGTTCTGTACACAAAGAATGAAATCACCGTCCACAAGAGCACTGATCCCATACAAAGGGTAGAAGGGGTCTATGGGAATGCCATAATGGCCCATGCACGAAAGATGAGCTCATCAACAAAGAGCATAATAAATACCCAGCCTTTCATATCAGACAACATATCCTTCGCTCACAATGGAACAATCAAGGGACTGGGCAAGAAAGGGAAAAGCGACAGCTACCACTACTTCAAGCTGATTCTCAAGGGACTTCCTGCAGCGATTTCAGGGCTGAGGGAGATGGATTTTACCAGCATCAACTTCATAATAACCGACGGCACCTACGCTGCCGCTTACAGGGAAGCCAAGGAGGATCTTGGCTACTATTCCCTCTTTTACCAGCATGAGGGGGGAAGATTCACGGTCTCAACAGAGGCAATGGGAGGGAGATGGTTCGAAATTGAGAACAAGACCCTGGTTGTTTACAGGAACGACCGCGTTACTGAGTACAGAGCAGATGACGTGGTCCCGGGGGTCATTTGACCTTCCTAGGTATTGATTCCGCTATCCTCTGGACGAACGCTGAAAGTACGGCTTCCTCAACGAGGTGTTTCCTCTCCTTTAGTCCGTTTGAAAAATAATAGATTGCCCCCTTCCTATCACCTGAATCCGGTACACCTATCAATTCGTTCGTCACCTCTTCTAGTTCCTGTCCGGATTTCAGGGCATCCATCATTGGAGGGTCTATGGGGAGAGCTGATGACATTCCGAAATTTGTCACCCCGAGATAGTCCTTGACCGCTGCAACGTGAACGTCGTAATGAAGACCCTCGAATGATATCACCCCCGCCTCTACTCCTATCGCGTAATCGTACTCCCCCTTCACCCCTTCGACCCTCTTCCTTGCACCAGCAAAAGTTTCATGGTTCATGGGTTGCGGGTGGAATTCTACCACAGGTTCCTGTTCTTCAAGCTTATAATTCCTGAACAATCTGGATATGACGCTCTCCGTCCCTTCGATCTTAGTTGGGTTTCTTGACACCAGGACGACCCTGACTGGCTCCTTCCTGATCCCATTTTCATCGATCTTACCCTTTATAACCCTTTCTGACTTTATAGGCATCAGATCATCCGCAAGAATCTCCCCGACGTTTTCAACTGTAAGGGGGCGCACCCCCCTCGACTTCCTCATGAAGTTTATTGTGCTGATGAACTCTATCGTTTCGTTGGATGCTACTATCGCGTCATAATCCGGAGATAACGTGGAACCGTATGGGTCCATAAGTTCCCTTATGTCAGCAGATGCACCAATCTCTTTCAAATGTTCTTCGAGCTTTGCCTTTCTTTCATTGTACGGGGGGACCTGGTACCTCTTATTGAAGTTGAACACATCAGAAGTCAGGCCAATAGTGAGCTGGCCCAAACTGAGACCCCTTTCTATCATTACCTTGTGCGCCTTGTGAAGAGTGCTGAATGTTCCACCTAGAAGTACTCTCACGGCGCTAGATGCTATCTGCCATTATAACATCTCTGTTTCTTGTCACTCTCATTTGCTAGGCACATGAGCCTCCACGACCCATTATTTCCGGATTCTCCCTGAAATTCTCTTGTCGAGGCGGATTCCTTTTAAATTGACCTAATGTACTCCCCTCATTTATGTTAGTACGTGATGCAAATGAAAATATGACCGACCTTAATAGATGAGAGGGATTTAGGAGGCCAGGATTTGAGGAATGCAATTAGCAAGTGACCGAACATTAAACTTAAATTCAAGGTTTTAAAATGAGGGTAATGAAAATTGCAGTTGCGCACAGCAAGGACAATGGTATAGTACCGTTAGACATGGCGGAGCTAATAAGCATCGTGGACACGGAGGAAAAGAAGATCAGCCAGTACCAGAACCCCGGTTTTGAGAGGGTGCCCGGCGGAAAGGAAATTACTATGGCTGCCATACTGAAACTCGCTCCAGATGCTGTCGTGGTAAAGGAGGGCATGATGTGCCCTGGGTCATACAGGATGTCTGTAGGGAGGATCAAGTACGCTCACTTTGAGGAGGAAAGCCTTGACGACATACTGCCGAAGCTGGACAAGGTTGAGGAGTTCCTCTCCGACGACATTCCACCGAACGTTTATAGGGAATACGAGTAATTGCGTCTGCCCCTAACTAGCCCTACCCTACAGAATTCAGTTCAAGCATTAATGTGTAGGGGGTGGTACAATTGTCATCAATCGTCTGGAGGATAAAGCCCGTTTTTGTGGGGTAGTGGCATCTAACGGTAAGGTAGGGATTCATCTTTCCCCGCCCTATTAATTCTATTTAATAGCCTGGTAGTCTTTCGCCGGGCAGGGGGTTCAAACAGAGTACACTTCTTCCTGAGAAAGGAGTTTAATACTAAATGGACGGGCCATTTCGTCTGATTCTGTTCTATAACAATGCCAGACCAGAGTGCCGCGAGCCGGGATCGAACCGGCGACTTCAAGCTCTTCAGGCTTGCACTCTCCCAGCTGAGTTATCGCGGCAGTTACTTCTGAGATGAGTAACCCTTAGAAATACTTTAACAATTGGCAGGTCAGCATCGGTGGGAACATAATTGAATTATTTCTAGGAAAGAGATTATGTTGTCTACGCTCCTCGTCATCAAAACAAACGAAAATTTAGCAACCCGGGCCCCCTCGTTTCGGGTGGAACACCAATGTTAATAGGGCAAAAACAATTATGAAGGGATGAGAACCCCGTTATATAATGAAATAGTTAATCTGAATGCAAAGATGGTCGATTTTCATGGCTGGGACATGCCGATTCAGTTCTCTGGAATCATTGAAGAGCACAATCATGTGAGAACCAAGGCGGGTCTTTTTGATGTATCTCACATGGGAGATATCACAATAGAGGGGAGGGACGCTCAGGAATTCATGACCTACCTTTTCCCTACAGACATTGCCAAGGAGCCAGTAGGAAAGGCGATCTATTCTGCCTATTTGAATCAGGAAGCCAACATGATTGATGATACAATAATTTACAAGGAAGAAGAGAACAGGTACCTTGTCGTCCCTAATGCGGCAACTACGGAGAGAGTCTATAACTGGATTGTCGCCAACAGGAAGTCGTACGATGTTAGGGTTACCAACGTATCTGATAAAATGGCCTGCCTTGCCCTTCAGGGACCTCTCTCGCCCGAAGTGATGGAAGATGTCTTCCCTGAGGCTATCGGCCTGGGTCATTTCACTTTCATGAATGCTTCAAACACATACCCGGAAAGGGGCCTGGAGAACGCTACGCTCGTTGGCAGGACAGGTTACACCGGTGAGGACGGCTTTGAATTTATTGTCCCCAACAAATATGTCGTAAGTCTCTGGAGAAAAATCTTGGAAAACAAGACGGTCAAGCCCATAGGCCTGGGGGCGAGGGACACCCTTCGGATGGAAAAAGGTTTCCTCCTTTCCGGACAGGACTTCGACTCTGATAGAAACCCGATAGAAGCAGGAATCTCCTGGATCATCGGATGGGACCACGATTTCATCGGTAAGAAAAGACTTCTGGAAAAAAAGGGAAGCATTGGCCAAAGGTTTAGGGGCGTGATAGCTTCTGACAGGATGATACCGAGAAGCGGCTCCGTAATCAAAATCGGGAACGAGGTTATCGGTAAACTTACCTCTGGGTCGTTCTCCCCCACCCTCTCCAAAGGAATAGGATTGGGCTACGTCCAGGCTGACATTCCCGTTGAGTCGGAGGTAACGATCCAGACGAGGAACATAGAAGGGAAGGGTATACTAAAAAAACCGAGAATGGTCTGATGTCCTGAACCAGTGTTTCCATCACGCTTCCAATCTATCGACGAAAAGCCTGTGTATCCTTGAGTCTCCGTAAATCTCCGGATGGAAGGAGAGCCCCAGATGTTTTCCGTCCGATAACATTACTGCCTTCCCTCCGAACTCCGCCAATATATCTCCTTTCTTAACTTCTGTGATCACAGGGGCCCTGATGAATACCCCCCTGAATTTTCCGATTCCCTTCACATTTAAGTCCGTTTCAAAACTTTCCCTCTGGCTGCCGAAGCCGTTCCTCCTTATCGAGATGTCGAGCAGTGGCATGAGACCATTTCTTCCGTCAACTGATTTGGAAATCAGTATCAAGCCTGCACATGTTCCCATTACGGGTATACTCCTTTCAACTATTTCCTTCGATATACCCCTCTGGCTCATTATGCTCCCGATTACCGTGCTTTCTCCCCCAGGTATAACTACCCCCGAAATACCTTCAAGGTCTGGAACCCTTTTCACTCTCACGACAGATGCCCCGATGCTCTCCAGTATTCTGACATGCTCGGAAACGTCACCCTGTATATCTATGACACCTATCCTCATTGAATGGGTCATCAGTTTTGCATATCTATTCCTTTTCTTCGGAGTACAGTTATATCTAAAGAAACTATCAGCCGTCAGCATGAGGGTGCTCATTAGGGAAGTCAAGGACCGCATAGGCTCAGAAGTAGAGATTTCCGGCTGGGCCCAGAACATAAGGGTGCTGAGTTCCGTTCTATTCATAGAACTCAGGGATGTTTCGGGGACCGTCCAAGGCGTTCTGCTCAGAAAGGGGAATGAGGAACTCTTCGACGAACTGAAGGGGCTCCCGAGAGAATCCGTCCTTACAATCTCCGGTGAGGCAGTCAAAAGTCAGGCCAGGATAGGGTACGAGGTCCAGATCAAGCACCTCGAGATTCTCAACAGGGCCGAGACTCCTCTTCCTCTCGGGGTTGTAGATAAGATAGAGTCGGATATAGAAACCAGGCTGGAAAACAGATTCCTGGATCTTAGAAGGCCGGAAGTACTGGCAATATTCAAGGTGCAGAGCACGATCTCGAACTCAATCAGGGACTATTTCGTAAGAAAGGGCTTCATAGAGATCCATTCGCCAAAGATCGTTGCCGCCGCTACTGAGGGGGGCACCGACCTATTCCCTGTCAAGTACTTTGAGAGAAATGCATATCTCAGTCAGAGCCCGCAGCTCTACAAGGAGATTATGATGTCTGCAGGCTTTGACAAGGTGTTTGAGATCGCCCCAGCATTCAGGGCTGAGGAACACAATACCCCGAGACACCTGAATGAGTTCACATCCATCGACATGGAGATGAGTTTCGCGAGTGATGAGGATGTCATGGATGTCCTGGAAGATGTAATAAAGGCTGCCGCACAGTCGGTATCCAGCCTCAATGAGAGGGAGCTGGAAATACTTGGAGTGGAAAAACCTTCACTTGGCTACAGGTTTAGGAGGATCACCTACAGCGAATATGTAAAGATGGCCATAGATGCAGGAATTGAAATAAAAGATGGTGATGACCTGTCCACCCCTGTACTCAAGGCCGTGGGAGGTAAGATAAACCAATTTTATTTCATTACCAGGTGGCCGAGGGTGCTGAAGCCGTTCTACGTGCAGCCGTACGACGACACATATTCCAAGGGATTCGACCTGCAGTACGGGGAACTGGAGATAACGAGCGGGGCGCAAAGGGTGCATTCTCCACATATCTTGATAGATAACTTGAGAAGCAAGGGTCTGAGTCCGGAATCTTTTTCGTTCTACGTAAACGCATTCCGATACGGCATGCCCCCCCATGCGGGATGGGCAATAGGACTGGAAAGGTTGACTATGGTTCTGCTAAACATCCCTAACATAAGGGAAACGACTCTCTTTCCAAGGGACAGGACCAGGGTCACTCCATGAAGTTCCATTCGAAATCAAGGGGGGTGGGAGCCTGATAGAGCGTTTCCTGAATGAAGACTTTGTGAGGATAGGGGAGAGGGTTTCCAGGAAACTGGAGATCACTAAGATTGCCAACAGGTATGGGAAGAAGCCCGTCATGATGGAGGACCTCGAAGGCAGGAGAGGGATAGTCAATCTATGGGCTGACAGGGGGAGAATTTACAGGGAACTCGGGATGACCAGAGAGCAGTTTCTCCTGAATTATGAATCGTCGCTCACAGAAAGCAACCGTCTCCAGTATGGGGAAGCTGCATTTAAGAGGAAGGCGAGTATGGCGGATGTTCCGGTATGCTGGCATCACCCCGGGGACGCAGGCTATTACATAACTTCCGGAATATTCGTAGCAGAGAGGGAAGGGAAGAGGAACCTTTCTATTCACAGGGTCTACGTGGAGAGCGATACCGAGGGATATGTCAGGTTAGTGCCAAGGGACCTGCTGAGGATGTATTCCGACGCGGTTGCCCATGGGGAGGAACTGAGGGTATCCATCGTGGTTGGCTCTCCCCTGGAATACCTCCTCGCCGCCGCGACCTCCGTTCCCTTCGAGAGGGACGAGTCGGAGATCGCTTCATCCCTGTACAAGAAGGCTAAGGGGAAGGAGATGAAGTTTGCCAAGTCAAAATGGGGGCTTACGGTTCCTGCAGATTCCGATTACGTGATAAATGGAATCCTGACCGCCAGGAAAAGGAGGGAAGGCCCGTTCAAGGACGTTACTGGTACTTATGACATTCAGGATGACCAGCCACAGATTGTGTTCAATTCTGTTGAGATGCTCGATAACCCGATATACCATGTCCTCGTTCCTGCTACCAGCGAGCACTTCAACCTCATGGGGCTCCCTCGGGAACCAACGATATTCAGGGAGATAAGAAAGGAGGGGGTGGATGCAAAGGACGTGAGGCTCACCGAGGGGGGCGCCAGCTGGTTGCATGCTATTGTAAAGATTAAGAAAAAGGACAATGAAGATTTCCAGAAGACGGTGGAAGCATCATTCAGGGGGCACAGGAGCCTGAAAAGGGTTATAGTCGTCGATGAGGACATAGACATATATGACGACAGGGACGTTGAATGGGCGATGGCCACAAGGTTCCAGGCAGACAGGGGGATAATAATAAAGAGGGAGAGGGGGTCGTCCCTCGATCCAAGCAGTTATGAGGGGAATATAACGTCAAAGATGGGATTGGATGCAACCATGCCCTTAGGCGGAGGGAGAAAGTTCCTGAAGGATGCTACTTCGTCCTCCTGACCATCAGGTCCGCCATGTACTTCAGCTGATCCCGATGGGACGGGGAAGGGGATAGGTCGCTGATGGATGAAATCGCTTCATCATAGTACTTCTTCAAAAGTTCACGGGTCTTATCTAGTGCGCCGCATTTTTCGATTATATTCCTGACCCTCTCGAAATCTTCCCGAGATATACCCTTCCTGCCTAGCCGTTCCCTGATGAAGTCTATCTCGGCCCTGCTTGCCATCTGGTAGGTGTAGAGAATGAGATGGGTCTTCTTTCCCTCCTCAAAATCGCTTACAACCGATTTCCCCAACTCCTTCTCATCTCCAAACATGCCCAGTATATCGTCCTGAATCTGGAAAGCTATGCCGAGGGGAAGTCCAAACCTGTCAATCCTGTTTGGATCCCTGTAGCCGGAAAGTATTGCACCCATCTTCATCGGTCCATTCACCGTATATTGCGCAGTCTTGTACTTGTGTATTGCAGTAACATCATCTACCGTCATTTCATCTCCAAGAGAAAGGGTGATGTCCATCAGCTGGCCTATCCCTGTGAACTCAACTATCTCTGACATCAATTTCATCGCAGAATTCAACCGGTCTGGTGGGAAATCCACGTCCAGAAGGGCTTCATGGGAATAGGCGTCAGAGAGATCCGCGCAAACGATAGAAATACCTTCATTGATCCTCCCTTCGTACCCGAACATTCTGTGGAATGATGGCCCTCCCCTCCTTATCTCGCTCTGGTCTATTATGTCGTCGTGTATGAGCAGGTAAGATTGCATCAGTTCCAGCGAGATTGAAGCCTTGACTATCCTGTCATCCACATCTGAATTGAGCCAGTATCCCAGGATCATGAACAAGGGTCTAATTCTCTTTCCTCCCCGCATGGTGAATTCCCTCAACTTTGATATCGCCTCTTTTTCAATACCGGACTTTCCTTCGATCTTGTCGGTGAAGAACTTTTCCAAGGCCGCGTCTATCTGCCCCTTGTATTTAGATACGAAGTCCATGATCCTCTATAATCTTGGTTTATAAGAAAGTTCTCGGGTGTTACTGCATTAGTAAGGGGGTGAGTGGTTCGACTATGATTATTAATAGATTCTTTTGATAAAGGATGCATAACGAAGGGTTGAATCCGTGATAACAATGGACAACCTTGCGAAGATATACCCTCCATGAGAAAGGACCACAGAAGACAAATCTGACCCGGATATAGGTGGTGAGGAAACGCTAGGCTCGTTGCCCTGAACTATGCAGGGGTAGACTACAATCAGAATAGCGGCAGGCGCTACTCTTCCCACTTCGAGGGATGCTCTTGTCGGCGGTAAAAGCGTCACTAAGGAAAAAACAAATTGTCTGGGCAGATCAGATGGGTTCCAGAGCTGTCCAATTGCGAAATGAATGCCTAGTGGGTCCCACTCCTGAAGTACTTTACCGGCTACTACTGCGTGACCGAAGGTCACGGAGAGGGAGGCTAATCTCAAATCATAAATCACGAAAATTTTGAAATCACTCCTATACTGCTATAAACAACGGCCATATTGTGGGTTGCAATACCTTTCATCCTTGTTCATAAACTGGGAGGCGAAAAGGGATTAAGTCTGAACAATGCCTAACCGAAAGGTTGGGACCAAGAATGAAGGTATTTAAATAACGAGGAAATAAAGGGGGAGTCTATGAATAAGATAAAAGTCGTTAATGATGTTGGAGATTTAGTTACGATTTTTACCATCTCGAACGACAGGACGAAGAGTGAGTTGTTAAAGCTGCTGAATCAGAACTGGATGACTGAGGACGATGTGAAGCAGAAACTTGGTGCCAAGGCGGTAGAATACCTGAAATACATGGAGAAGATAAAATTCGTGGAATCCCAGTGGTCCAACACCCCCAATGGTCCAAAGAAGGTCTTTCACAATTATTACACAAGCATACAGATCAACATCCTCCTTCCGACTGAAGAGGCTGGGGATGTGATATACGTCGCTTCAATGGATGACAAGGAGGTAGAGGAATATTGCGAGAAGATAGTGAAGATGATAGATGAGGGTGTGCAGTACATCGCTGAAATCCAGGACAGATTGAAGCAATCACCCACCTACGTAAGGGCGATTATCAAGAGAAGCAAGCACCTCACGATAAAGGGAATGAAGGTGGAGAAGGTAACTTGATCACCGTCCTGAGGATAGGGCACAGGCCGGAAAGGGATAAGAGAATAACGACCCATGTGGCCTTGGTGTCAAGAGCGTTCGGTGCCGATAAAATCATTGTAGACAGACAGGATGACAAGCTGACCAGGACGGTCAATAACGTCACAAGGAAATTCGGGGGGGATTTTGAGATAGAGTTTGGAGGCTACAGGGAACAAATCAAGAAATTCAAGGGTACGAAGGTTCACCTGACGATGTACGGCATCCCCCTTGAAAAGAGGATAAATGAATTGAGAAAGGCTGAGGACATCATGGTCATTGTTGGTTCGGAGAAGGTTCCGAGGGAGGTGTATGAGCTGGCCGATTTCAACATTGCAGTCAGGAACCAGCCCCATTCGGAAGTTTCTGCACTTTCCATCTTCCTGGACCGCCTAGGAAGGAAAAAGGACCTCAGGGGCGAGCTCAGAATTATCCCTGAGGAGCGGGGGAAGAGGGTTTTGAGGATTCCAGGAAGGGATGAGTGCCTGGCACTCCTCGACAAGTACGGGGCGGACGAGAGATTGAAGAGGCATTCGATTATGTGCAGCAGGGTCGCTCTCAAGATGGGGGAAGGGTGTGACGCAGACAGGAGGCTTCTTGAGGCAGGCGCGCTCCTTCACGATATCGGGAGAACAGTTACGCACAGCATATTCCATGGGGTAGAGGGGTACAAGATACTGAAAAGGGAGGGGATGGATGAGATCATAGCTAGGTTCTGCAGCACCCATGTAGGGGCGGGTCTCCTGAAGAGCACTGCAAGGAAGCTGAAGCTTCCAGACCAGGATTACATTCCCCGGACCCTGGAGGAGAAGATAGTTTGCAACTCAGACACCCTCCTCAAGGGGGACAGGGTTGTCGTGATAGACGAAATTGCAGAAGACTACAGACAGAAGGGACTTGCATCCGAAGTACCAAGGTTGAAGAGCCTCTATTCACGACTTGAAAGAAGGTGCAAATTCAGGATAGAGGACCTAATGAAACTGAATGAGCAACAACAATTTTAAGCGAGAGGAAATTTAGCTGCGTGAAGATTGTTTCCACAGGCAACTCAGAAGGGCTTTCATCGAAGATATCATCAAAACTTGGCATTCAGCTTGCGAGGGTGAACAGGAGAAGGTTCGCGGATGGGGAGCTTTACGTGAAACTGGAGGAGCCCCTAGACGGGGCGATAGTGGTCGGAAATACCTATCCAGATTCAGGCATAATCGACATTCTTCTGACCGCCGACGCAGTCCTCAATGCGGGTGCAAAGAGGATAATTCTCCTGGTCCCATATTTTGGCTACGCCCGACAGGATGCCATGTTCCAGGAGTACGAGGCAATAAGTGCAAGGGTTCTTTCAGACCTGTTCAGGGAGAAGTTCGAGAGGATCTTCGTGGTAAACATGCATTCCCCCGAAGGTATGGCCTTCCTGGGGAGCAAGGGGGAGGAGATCAGAGCCGAATCCGTCATAGGGGAGCAGGTGAGGGATGACGGGAACGAAATGGTTGTGTCCCCAGACGACGGGTTCAGGGAAGAGGGTGAAAACATCTCAAGGGTGGCCGGCCTGGAATCGGTGTGCCTCAACAAGAGGAGGGTGTCCGATACCAAGGTGGAGGTTACAATCCCCCAGGGTGTGAGCGTCAAGGACAAGGTCATCGCCCTCACCGACGACATGATATCCACAGGAGGGACAATACTGGAATCCTCAAAGGTACTGAAGCAAAATGGGGCGAGGGTCGTAAACGTTTACTGCGTTCATGGCCTCTTCGTGTCGGGAACGTCAAAGTATGCCGGAATCGTGGACAGTATCTCCACAACAGATACTGTCGAAGGGCCGTTCTCGAAGATGACTGTTTCCGGAGTGGTGTCGGCTAGTTTAAGGAGATACCTTGGCGCCGACTGACCAGATGAACGTTGCCTATCAATCCTCACGGCATCTATTTGGCGGTGATTTCGAATAGCTTCCCCAGCCTCTTGACGCCCTCAACAATATTCTCGTTTGAGCTGTAGGTGAAATTGAGCCTCATCGACTCGTGATTGTCCTCGTCCGGGTAGAATGCTGACCCCACTACATAGAGAACCTTCTGCTTCACTGCCTCGTCAAACATCTTGTCGGTGTCCGCGCCCTTTCGCGTTACCCACAGGAACATGCCTCCGTTCGGTCTCGTGTACTCGACATCTTTCGGAAAGTAGTTCTGGAAGCATTCTATCATGAGATCCCTCTTCTGTTTGTAAAGCTCTATTATCTTCGGTATCTGCTTGTCCATGTACCCCCCGGTTATGTAACCTTCGGCTATGTATTCTGATACTGTGCTTGAAGCAAGGTCCAGTGCCTGTTTTGCAATGTTTATCTTGTCTCTTATGTCTGGCGGGGAGACGACGTATCCCAGCCTCAGACCAGGTGAAAGAACCTTGGAGAAGGTTCCAAGGTAAACAACGTTGCCGTCCATTGACCTCAGGTTAGGAATCTGAGGTCCGGAAAAACGAAGGGCTCCATAGGGGTTGTCCTCCACGATCATTATTCCCCTTTCGTTTGCGATCTCAATGAGCTCCTTCCTCCTTTCAATGCTCATCGTGATTCCTGTGGGATTCTGGAAGTTAGGAATGACATAAATGAACTTGGGGTTTGGATATTTCTTCAGGGTCTCCCGGAGCGCATCCATCTTCATTCCGTAGCGGTCCATCTCCACCCCTATCATCCTTATGCCGGAACCTCTCAAGGCTGATATCGTGCCTACGTATGTTGGCGCCTCAGTTATCACATACTCTCCAGGATTTGCCATTATCTTTCCTATTATGTAAAGTGCTTCCTGGGAACCTGTGGTCTGGATTATATCCGACGGTTCCGACTTTATACCCTCCCTATCCCTTAGCATCTTTGACAGGGCCACATTGAGGGTATCCAGCCCCTCAGTCGCACCGTACTGGAGCATCTTCTTTCCGTTCCTTGAGATCTGCTCGTCAAATATTCTTCTTATATCATCTATGGGGAAGGATTCAGGATTTGGTAGTCCTCCTCCGAACGATATGATATCCGGCTGATTTGCAACCTTGAGCAGAAGCCTGATGGCGGAAGGTTTCATCGAGCTTGCAAGTGCAGAAAATTCTCTTTTTATGGGGGCATTTATTGCCATGAGCACAAATCGAATCTTGACGTAAAAAGGTTTTGAAATGTCGATGATGTCTTTTATCCGCTGAGTTCCGTCCGAACTCTCTGCCTAAATAACCATCTCCTCCTCCTTGACTCTTCTGCCGTGCACTCCCAGGGCGCTGGTATCTATTGAATATCCACCGTACAGAGTGGTTCTTTTCCTTCCTGAGTACAACGATGCTACGACCCTTCCTATCGCGTCGGCCTTCATGATTCCGCTTCCGCTTGACCCCGTTGCGACTATTATGTTCTTGTCTTCAAACACGTAGTGCGTCCTGTCTATAGTGTTATATGCGTAATGGCCGGCCCACATGGAAGTTACCCTGGAGTCCCTGAACTGAGGCAGGTAAGCTACGACCACCGGGAAGAGGCCTCTTTCATAGAATTCCGGTTCCGGTTGGGTGTCCTCATTCACGGAGAAGTCTCTGTTGTATTCTTCAGCTATGGTAACCCAGATTGATTTGCTCTGTGGTTCCGGTCTTAGCACAATCCCGTGCGAAGGGAGTATGGTCACAGGCATTAGCCCCTCCCCGTCTAGGAAGCTGTTGTGAAGCAGTGACAAGACACCCGGGCCTGTCACCTGGAACACCTGCCTCTTCTTGCCCCTGGTATGACCGTCTATGCCCATCTTCTCCAGGAGTCCGTCAGTCCAGACATCAGTGCAGAACACGAAAGTATCAGCGGTGAAACTACCACTGCTTGTTTCCAGAGACTTCAAAGTCGTCCTCTGCCAGATGAATGGCTCCCCCGGATAATCCAATTTGGTCTCAGGCTGCAGGGAGGGCGGAAAAACCTCGGTCCCGAAGAAGAACTCAACACCCATCTTCCTCAACTCGCTCACATAGAACTCGCATATTTTCTCTGGGGACAATATCCCGCACTCATATCCCAGAAGACCACCTTCGATGTTTGAAAGGTTCATGAGACCGATTTCGTCATCGCTGGGTCTGGTGCGGAATCCGGCCTTGCAAAGGGACTCCTCGTCAACGTATCTTGCCATCCCCTGATCTACGAATCTCCTGAAGGTAGGGTTTCCGAGGAATTTGTTGTCACCTAAGAACAGGTATCCATTGATGTGCATTCCTAGATCAAACCCAAGCTCAAATTGAACGTGCCTGTAGAATTCAATTGTGGATTGTGTGATCTTCCTGTTCACTTCAGAGGAGAAAAGGTTCCTGAATGCAGATGAGCTCCTGGCAGTATTCCCCTGGCAGGACGTCGTCTTTTTATCAACGATCGCTACCCTCAGCTCGTCCTTCATCCTCTTGATATGGTACGCAGAGGAAAGACCAGTGATCCCTGCACCTATTACCACAACATCGAAGCTCTTCAACATCCCTTCAAAACGTCCTTGGAATATAAAATATTCCCCGGCTCCCGTAGTGATGTCAGGGCCAGGTCATTTGCTCCAGCAGCTTCTTTACCGTCTTTTTAGCGCTGCTCACATCCTTCCGCAATCCCTCTTCAAGAGCCTCGGATACGAGGTTCATGTACTTCTTCCCCAGCCCCCTCATGGTTATTTCGTTAACCCCAATCCTCCCGACGCTGTCAACCAGTATGTTCGCCTCCTCAAGACGTTGTGAAATCTCAGGGGGGTTGTCGTATCCGAGGAGGAACATGGCGCTTTCAGATACTTCTGGTTCGTTAGATAGTCTGATGTTTCTTTCCCTGAGTGCAGTAACCAGTTCTTTCCTGTTTTCAAGGCATCGTTTCCCGTAATCAGATTTGCGGATGTACTCCAGGGAAATACCCAGTGCCGCAATCCTGGAAAGATGGAAGTTATCGTAATACTTCCATATAGCCCCCTCCTTGACCCTCCCTTCTAACTCCCTTCTTCCGACAATTAAGCCACCCTGCGGTCCAGGAAAATTCTTGTGAGTCGATCCATATATCACATCAGCCTCGTGGAAATCCTTCTGGAATGTGTCAGTTGCCAGGAGGCCAAAAACATGGGAAGCGTCGTAAAGTATATGTGAATCAGGGAAAAGCTCTCTTACCCTCCTTATGTCATAAGGATGCAGAAAAAGGCTTGCACCGAGAACTACAGCCTTGAAGTGCCCCTTTATTCTAGAGAGTCTTTCGTAATCTATCTTCCATCCATCCATGGGGATTTCCGTTCCCCTTATTCCAAGAAGATGGGGGAGGTAGTCCGGGGTGTAGCCGTCATACCCTCCCTTGTTGAGCGGAATGTAGAGGAAGCTTTCCCCTTTTTCCAGTAAGTTGCCCAATACCTGCATGGCAGCAAGATGGCCGGCTATCGGTCTCACATCTGCGAATCCTGACCTGAAAACTACCTTAGCCAATCTTTCTACCTCTTTCATCAACTCCTCCGAGTATTTTGCGCCGGCATATGCGTTGTGTATCTTTTGACCTCTGTACTCGGAATCTACGACAAGGGAATATCTCTGTTCAAAGTCTGATGAAAGTGCTTTGAGTGCCTCCCTGGGAATGGTATTCTCTGACGGCTGTAGAGGGAGGGCCCTCCTCCTAATACCCTCCTGCCTCCTAATCAACTCATAAATACTTGGCATGATTTGGAATCATTCATTATATTAGTGCTTTATCACCTCTAGATCCAGAGCCACGTGGTCGTATGAAGGAGAGTAACTCTTGACCTTCCTTATTTTTGCTTCATGAACGAAGTCGTAACTTCGGTAAGACTCTAGTACTTTTTCATATCCCCTTTTCTTTGCAAGGAGGTGCATGTGTATCTTCCCCCTCTCCTTGAGATACCTCAGCGCATTGTCCAGATATTTTGGGGAATCGAAGTGACCCATGATTATCCTGTCCGCGATTCCCTTCATCCCCAGTTCGGAGGAGTCGCCAAGCATAGGGACTACGTTCTTTGCGCCATTCAGCCGAATGTTGACAATGAGGTAATGGAACGAATCCGGATTTATCTCGCAGGCATATACCCTCTTTACTCTGAACGAGATAGGGATGGAAAAGTAGCCGATCCCTGAAAACATGTCAAGAACTGTTTCGCCAGGTTCAGCCATTTTCGTCAGCAGGTGTCGCTCATTCTTGTTTCCCTTGGAGAACATAACCTTCTCCGGGTCCATCCTGTAGATTACTCCATCTTCCAGGTGTGTGACGTCTGTGTGGATTCCGTCGATGAGCCTCACTACAGGTTTCCTCTCCCTGTCAACCACCCCTCTGTACCCGTAGACAGACCACAGTTTGAACGATGAAAGAAGCAGATGTGCGAATGAACGGTCCTGTCTGATGAACTCGCTCCCCTCCCTGACGATCATTGCCCTCCCGACAATCTCATAATTCTGGTGGAACCGTTCTTTGGAGATCCTCAGTCTGCTGGAAATCAGGCTGACCGCATCATGCCTCATTGTTTTCCCACCTTGACATCACCGCCCATGAAATCAAACCAAGAACAGGGAGCGTTACCGAAAGTAGGAAGGTTCTCGGCAACCCGTACCTATCATTTAGGGCAGCAACCATCACGGGGGCGGCGATCCCCCCTACGTTCCCCCAGAAATTCATCCAACCTGCCACGAATGAAGAGCTGCCCTCCCCAGCCAATCTGGTGGAAAGGCGCCAGGAAGAGAGAAGAATTGGGTTGAGAAAGAAGAGGGAAATCACCACAAACGTAAGGAATAAGTACGGATTTCTTGAGAAAGCCATGCCAACAAGTGTCAGAGCTATTATACCGTACGAAACCTCAGAGAGTAGTGAATCCCTGTTTATCCTGTCCATGAAAGTGCCGAACAGCAGCGAACCAGCCGCCATCAGCACCCAAGGGAGGGGACCAAATACCAAATTGTTGGACTGGATTGAAAACCTTTCCTTCAGGAAGTAGGGATACCACGTGAATATCACGTAGAAGAAATAATCGTAGATTAGGAAAGACAGACCGAAGATCAGATACCTCTTCCCAAAAAGGGAAGACCAGTTTCCTTTCTGCGGAGAGGTTTTGTAGGCGACTCTCAAAGAAAGGAGTGCCCCTCCAGCGGCAATTCCGATTATGCCGAAGAAGATGAACGGAAGGTTCACCCCTACTCCCTCATAATAAAGCCAGAGGGCTACGAACGGTATGACCGCAGGAGCAAGGTCGCCAACCGATGAAACGATCCCCGAAGCACGTGCATATTGACGGTCCTTATAAAAGAGCCGGATCAGGAATATGATCGAAGGGAATACCGGTCCCTGCGCCAGACCCATCAGGAATGATATAATCACGGCTGCGGTGAACGATCTTATCATCGGAAGGATAAAGAAGAAGGCCGACCAGAGTATGAGGGAAATTCCCATAATCTTTGAAGGCCCAAATCTCTGGGCCACCCTTCCACCGGGGAGCTGGAATATCGTGTAACCTACGTAGAATGATGAAAAAAGAATGGAAAAAACAACTGTGGATTTGAGGAAGTAGTTTGTCATCAGTTGATTGTAAAGGGTCGACATGACATATCTGTCGCCTAGAGCCAGGAACCCTCCAAGTGCCCCGAATATTATCGCAGCCGTTCTGCCATTCATATTATGCCATATTCTTTTAGTTTCTCGGGAAGGTAGGTGTCGGTTACAAAATCTAGACCATACTTCGCAAGCGCCTGCTGCTCTGCCTTCTTTCCGAGTTTAAGCATGGTCTCAATCTCCCCCTTCCAGAAGGGGATATTGAACCTGGGGTCCTCAAGTTCCGCATGCAGGGCCTCAACATCCTTCTCAGTCAGTTTGTCCGTTGGAAGGTCATACCTGAGAATGTCGCTCGCTGTTATTCCTATAAATTCTGAAGTCGGAGTGGCTAGGATGTCTGATATGTGGGCCGTCTTAATTGCTCCATAGGCAACTGAAGCAAAAATCCTGAAGCTCCAAGGGTCCCCGTCTGTGAACACCACTATCGGCAGGTCCATTTCCCTGTTCAGCCTGTTTAGCAGTCTCTTCGTCGACCTGGACGGCTGTCCCTTCATGTGAACGAGGAGAGCTCTCATCTTCTCGTCAAATCTGTTCTCAACAAGCCTGTCGAACATACCTCCTGTCTCTATTGCCAGCACGAAATCAACATCAGCGGAGATGAGTTCCACCTTCTCCTTCTCGACGTTGTATGGTATCGTATATCCGCTGTCCCCGACATCGTCCCTGCAGTTTATCCTCTTCTTCTCCCCTTTCCTGTTCAGTTCCGTAAGGGTGAGGTTACCTATCACTGAAGCTCCGCTTTCTTCAGGACGCAGCCTCATCTCCTCCCTCAGGTAGTTTGTCATAACCTCGAGATCTTCAACCATCAGGTCCGACTCATCCTGACTTTCAAACTTTCCTAGGTTCCAGCCTTCCGATATGTAATACATCTCCCTCAGGGTCGAAGTCTTCTGCCCGGTCGACATCTCGTCTACGAAGTCTATGATGTATAGCATCTTCAGAATGCTCTTTGCTGACGCTGCCTTTGAAGCGTATCTCTTTACCGTGTTGTCCCCGTATTTCCAGACTGATGTCTTCGGATCAAACAGTATGTTCTCCTTGTTCCTTGACTTCAGTTCCACCTTAGGGACCTTTCCTTCGCTCATCTCCTTGTATATTTCCCTGACTATCCTTTCAAGTTTTTCATTCATCGCTAAACACCTTTGGTAGTGTGTACGCCCCTAGGAGGACCGGTTCTGGAAGATCGGCATATATTTCCGAAGAGCTGACCACCTCTTTCGGGAATTTCAGCTTAACTTTCTGAAATGGTTTCAGGTTCTTGACAGTCTCCGTGAATGTCCCTTCCCCCTTCAGTACCACCTTGAACGAATGGGTCTTCTCAGTGTAATTTTCAGCAAATAGCTCCCCCTCCACTTCCCTGAAGGCTACTACGCCCATCACCTTTGATATTATCGGCGTAATGTCCGGAGGCTCTACCTTTAGAATCTTGGAGCTCTTGGCAGCTATCTCTGGCAGTATCTGCTCTATGAGTGAAAATTTCTCGGCAACCTGACTCTTGTGGGCCTCCTTCTTCCTCATGGTCTTTATCTGCCTTGCTACCCCTTTCAAGAGGATGTCAAGAGCATCCATTATTTCTGGAACTGGGGCAATAGCTTCCTTTGCCTCCGAGGTAAATGGGACCTTTGTGCTTGCTACGTGTACTGCAATGACTAGAGGACCTATTGGGAGCTGGTCCTTCACCGGTTGTGAAATTCCGTACTGACTCCACGAAATAGAAGAGACGGCCCTCGTTATTGCACAGCTTCCAGACTGGTAGAGTAGCGGTACCCTGTTTGCGAACCTCAGGACTCTGATCGTTTCTTCTTTCGGCAGGTCCCCTCCATAAATTGCTATAGCCTCAACAAGAAAGGGGTGTCCGGAAAATACGAAGGGTCCGCGGACAACCGCCTGCGAGAAATAAGCGGGGTGATAGTCCTTGAAGGAATTGATTGCGCTTTTGAAAAGGGCCTCCCCTCCGATGGGGGAAAGACAGTCCTTCTTTGGCTCCATGAATTCTGTCTCTCTTATCGCCTTCAAAAGCTCTTCAAAATCGTCTCTCGTAAGCTTTGATATTTTGCGTCCTCCCAATTTGCACCGCTCTACTATTGCCCTCGCCGTCTGTTTTGTTACCCTGGAGAATTTATCCTCAAGAACTTCCTCTATGCTCTGGTTTTCAAATTCCCTGAGTATTGAGATTAGCTCTCCAAGCTCGACTCCGTGCGGATGGGGTTTGACCGCTATAGGAATGGGTGGAGCCTCTTCTATGCTCCTTTCAATGTCCACTCTCTTGTCCGGGAGTATCAGGTGAAACGTGGAATGAGGGTTGGCAATCGCACTCTCCCTGATGTATTCCTCGACCGATTGTTTCCCTCCAACATACTTCCCTTTGAGGACCAGGATGATCTTAAGGCCACTCTTTACGTCCCATATTTCGGGCACCTCAGAGATCTTGTGGGGGGAATTCTTCTTTATGTCAATATCAAGGACAAAGTGGAATGCCGTCATATCTCCCTCAACCTTTGTTATTATCTCAGTCGGGAATCCGGTCGTCTTCTGGGCATAGAGTATCGCAGCTGATATGCCGAGTCCCTGCTGTCCCCTTGTCTGCCTCTCCTTGAAGAATCTTGAACCGTACAGCATCTTACCGAATGAATTTGCAACCTCGGTCCTTTTTATCCCCGGTCCGTTATCCGTGACCTCGACCCTGTATTTTTCTTTTCCAAGCTCCTCAATCTTGACTGTTATTTCAGGAAGAATCCCACTGTCCACACAAGCATCCAGCGAATTGTCAACTGCCTCCTTGACAGTCATGAAGAGTGCCTTTTGCGGGGAGTCAAAACCAAGCATCTGCTTGTTTTTGTCGAAGAACTCAGAAATGCTGACTTCCTTTCTATCCGTATCCAACTCAGTCATATCTCTACGAATTTGGGATTTATTTTGTACTTATGTATGTTTGCAGAGAGTTTCTGGAAGAAGAACCTGGCCATCTCCGGGGAGTATACCAGCAGGCTTGTCAGCCCCTTAGCCCCTGCTTCGATGCATCCTTCTACCGGTGCATAAATACTTGTCTTTATACCGGCACGGTTGCACATTTCGTAAGCGAGGACCCCGTAGGCTCCAACATATTCCACCTTTTTCTTGTTTATAACATTCTTCAGCTTCCTTACCCCATTGGCTTTCAGGTCATCGAAGTCTACCGACATTACGTAGAACTCGCCTACCTTATGATTGATTATTCCCTCGATATTCGAAACCCTAACCGGTTCCCCCTTTTTGGCATTGAAATCAACTATGCCGTTTGAACCTGACCTTATTCTCTTGCTAGCGTAAAGGATCCCTTTCTTCATGGAAAGGCTGACCCTATCACCTTTTTTAAGGTCATCCCAGGCAATGGCTTCGCAGGACGAGATAATTCCAGTGTCTTCGTAAGCATTCTCTACGAATTGGGAAATCGTGGAGAGTATCTGCTGGAGGAATGCTACTCCCTTTGGTGTTGGTGTGTTGCCGGAGTCAACG
This sequence comes from Thermoplasmata archaeon, assembly GCA_021797855.1. GTDB lineage: Archaea > Thermoplasmatota > Thermoplasmata > Thermoplasmatales. The sequence continues at coordinate 8,262 of JAJZYX010000005.1, read as the reverse complement.
AAATTGTTCTTCTGAAGATTCTTCAGATATACCGATGCTCCCTGTGGCGTTATTTTGAGGTCTGTTGATATCTCCCTTAACTTTCTCTTGCCCCTCAGCAGCTCGATTATGATCAGTGCAGATGTCAGGTTTCCCTTTTCCCTGAATTCATATAAGTCCTGCATATAATCGCTCCTCGTAACAGACTTCAAACCCAGTTCAGCCTATCAATTTCCCTGTCCTTCTTTGTTGCCTTCTTGTACTGTTTGTAATGTTCCTTGCACAGGTGGGCCTTTGTTCCTTTGGAATTCAGAGTGAATATCTTCTCAACTGATTTCCTTCCTATAGTCCTTGCTTTCGGGTTAGAACAACCTGCAACATCGCACTGCTCTTCCATGCTTATAGAAATATACACAAATTATTATCTTTGTTGATTGCGGTATGAACCACCGAAGGCTTCACTTATTGATGGAAAAGTTAAGTCTAATGAAAGGAGAACAGATGATACGTTATGCCAGGGCCTAGATTGTTGCAAGTTCCTTGGATAGTTTGTTGAACGGTATCGCTCTTTCGCCATTAAATGAGACGGTATCCTCTATTCTTACCCCTCCCTTCCCCTTGAGATAGATGCCCGGCTCGATGGTGAAGACAGCATTCTTCTGGATGACTTGTTTGTTGAGAAAATTCAAGTAGGGCTCTTCGTGAACTGCAATTCCAAGTCCGTGGCCTACCCTGTGAGTGAAGTGCTTGCCATATCCGCTCTTAGTTATAATGTCACGGGCAGTTTTGTCGATGGAAGCATAAGTGGAATCTCTTCTGATTCCATGCAGAGCGCTTTCCTGTGCATCTTTAACTATTTCGTATATTGTCTTCATTTCTGGTTGGATTTTGTCGTATGCACAGGTTCTGGTGGTGTCAGAGGAATACCCCATGTATTTTCCTCCAAAGTCCACCAGTATGAGATCCCCAGACCTCAGTTTCCTTCCTGATGGAACATGGTGAGGTATCGCAGCATTTTCACCAAATGCAACTATACTTTCGAAGGCCACAGATTGGAGGGAGTTAAGTTTGAATTTATATTCGAGGATACCAGCAAGCTCCACTTCTGTCATTCCTTTGTGGACCTCTTCCAGTGCTTTCACGTAAGATGCCTCAGATAACCTTATTGCCATAGAAATGAATTCAATCTCATTGTTGGTCTTTGTTATCCGCAAAGAATTGAACAGGCTATCTGAAAATTTGAATTTCTTGACTCCCATCTTTTTAAATCTAAGGACATCGGAATAGCCAATTCTGTTTTCCACCGCAAGCGTTTCAATATGCTCTCTTGTGAACACTTCTAAGACACATTTGTATGGGTCCTCTCCATCCTTCCAAGTAACAATTTCTCCTGGCCATGGCGTTCCTCTTATCTGGTCCTCTAGCATCAGTGGGCTTACCATTACTGACCTCTCTGCAGTTATAATTACTGCAAGGAGACGTTCCATTGAATCGGCGTTGAACCCGGACGAGTAGTAGAAGTTGTCTCCCGGAGTAAGGTAAATTCCACCTATGTTTTCTTTAGAGACCCACCGCTGGAGTAATTTGATTCTCGATTTAATTTCATTCTCAAAGTCGACCATGGTTCTCAAACAAGATGGCTATAACTGTATTCTATTTTATGCAACACAGCAATTATGCTGAAAAAAGTTTTATAAAAGTAAGGATTGCAATATTGGGAGGGGTTAAATGAGATTATTAGTACTGGCATTGGCCCTGGTTATTATCTCCGTGGTTCCAGTAGCATTTGTCCACGGAACGGCGGCAAACCAATATTCTGTACCATCTGCATCGGACAACGCTTCAACTATTAACGGGATGGTCCAGAGGGCGTTTGGTATCATTGCAGGTGTATCCGGGTTGATTATAGCAATACTCTGGGTACCAATTGCAATAGGATACTTTTCCAAGGACCTTGACAGGAAGGCAGATGCCAAGGAAAGGACCAAGGATGCGCTCATAGGAACGGTCATATTCGTAATGGCAGTGAGTGGAGTTCTGTACGCGGTAGTCCATTATATCGTTGCTGGTTAATCAGAAATGGTAATATGGACATTGTGTCAATAATAGTGGACGCAATAGTCAGGGCTCTAAGCTACATAGTTTCAGCATTAGTCTACATAGGAAAACCAATCCTCGTATCACTTTACGACAATTATGTCTCAAGATACCTCCTTTCCCCACAGTATGCGTTCCCAAGTATTGTTAACGGCAGCATAGGAGAGGGAGTAAAGTCGCTGTACTATTTTCTCATGTTCAACATTTATGACCCGGTACTCACAATAATAATGGTCGTCGTCGGACTGATTATTCTGTTGAACAGCAGCATCCAGCTTAACATGGACTTCAGGAACTTCTGGATAAAATTGCTTCTTCTCCTGATTCTTTCCAACATCTCCTTCTTCTTGTTCCAGGATTTTTTGTACATCGGCTCCTTGTTGTATTCGCAGCTTTGGGACTATGGTTTCCCTTCTCACAACTTTTCTTCAGGCTCGAATGTCTTGGCAGGCCTCCAGATTGGAGGTAATGCGGGGTCAATTGTAAGCCTGTTGATTCTTTTCGTCTTCCTGTTCCTGATGATTTATCTCATGCTGTTTCTCTCTCTCAGAGCGGCAATTATATACACCTTCCCGGTACTGGTGCCAATATTTACTCTGCTGATGCTCATTCCAAGGACAAAGGAGATAGGGGAAAGAATCTGGTTCACGTTCATTGATTCATTGGCTGCACCCATATTGATGGCAATCCCATTGATTCTATCCACGTACGTTAGGAATGACAGCGCACTTGTTCTCGGGTTTCTAGCACTTGCCGATGCTATGCCCACCATGCTGGCCCTGAGTCAGTCGTCCCGACATGCAACAGGGTATCTCGGCAGGTCAGTAGGGACGGGAATGGGTGCTTCTGTGAGTTACGTAGGCAAAGGGGCAAGGAGCGCAAAAACAATAGCTCATGCTCTTCCAAAACCAACGGAAGGGGGAATTGGGAAAGGAGAACCGGTAATAGGCTCAATAAGGCAGCTCAGTCCATTGAATTCCGGGTCCGATAACGATTCATCCATGTTCTTCAAGGTGAAATGAAGAATGGTCAGGATGGTAAAATTCCAGACATCATCCATGAGAATCGGTCCCCTTGAGGGAACGGTACTGTACAGAGTCATTCTTGTGAGTTTTGTAATTTTATTATCAGTATTCTTCCTCGGGGAATATGGATTTGTATCCTTAATTCTCCTCCCTCTGGTCCTACTGAGGATTCAGTATGATTACGTGGATGAATATATCCGGAAGAAACTGATGGGATGGACAGTTTTTGACATCTACCCTTTGATTAATGAGGAAAGGGCAGCCTACGAGGTATTCGGAAGCAATTACGGTCTTTCGGAACAACGGGATAAGAACATACTGCATACCTGGTCTTCTGTCTTGGATTCGTTGTCCGAGGATGTGGCCATTATCAGGTTTCCGTACGAGGTTCCGATTCATAGATTCCAAAAGGGGGTGAGTGAATACGACTCGCTATTTTCTGAGATGGTCTGCTACGCAGATGCATACTTCATTATTGTCAACAAGTTTGCAGCTGACGACCTTGAGAGAACGTTGAGGAACCACGGAGTGAGTTTCAGAAGACTGGCAGAAGAAGAGGAAAGGGCCCTCAATGACCGCTTCTAGACGTAAGTCTATCCCGGTACTCCAGAAGGAATGGTACTACGCCCATAAGGGGCAGGCACACTCGTTCCTGTTCGTCAGGGACATACCTTTCGAGATTGACTCAAGATTCAAGGTGAACGTTACTGGTGGGGAAGCTGCGGGGCAGATGGTTCGTATACGCCCGATAGAAGAAAGCGTGGCATGGGGGATAATCAACAGGGAGTTTGGAAGGAGGTTCATCGGGCTCATTGATCACGAGAAAATCAACGACAGAAGTGTAGAAGACAATAAAATGACGAAACAGAACATCCAGAACCTTAAGGAAGAAGTTGCTTCAGGCAGGTCGAAGCTTTTGAAATTTTCATCAGCTTATTTCATAAAGGGGAAGTCAGGAAATGTCCTGGCATACAAAAGGGACCTATTGCGGCAACTCAAGAAGCTTAGTGTCAAAGTAGAAAACAAGAGGTACGTGGACGCGAAGGTCAGGAACAAGATCATAGACGGAAGACTAGAAGGTATATATCTGGACCCGGAATCTGTTTCCAACCTAATACCGATAAATCACGGATACCTCTTCCACGAAAACGGGACATTCTATGGAATATGCGAGATATCCAAGGCACCTGTGTTTCTTGACAGATCGCTTTTCCCTTCATCGCACCAGTTGGTACTTGGAATGACAGGTTTCGGCAAATCCTTCTTCGTCAAGGCAACCATGTTCCGCGAGAAGATGGTGAGGAATGTGAACATAAAGATAATTGATCCCCTGGGTGAGTATGGGACATTAGCAAAATCGATGAAGATAGAATCGCTCGACCTACTCAACCAGGAGATGAACATATTTGAAAGAGTGCCGTACCTTACGCTAAAGGAGAATGTGGACAGGACCCTTGCCCTTCTTATGACACTCTTCGACCTCAATAACGAAGATAGCGGCGTCCTGGACAGCGGTCTCACGAAGATGTATGAAGTGAATGAAGGTCTGGAATTCCTAGAAAATTTCGTAAAGTCTAGGACGGGTGGGACGTACAACAAGATATCGCCAATTTTTGACGGTTCCTTCAAAAAATTCTGTTCAGGGAAGAATCCTAATCTGACGGGTGATGTAAGAGTAAATCTGATCAACGTACCAAAGAAACTTCTCCCCTTCTACATGCTTCTTTCCCTTGACCTACTGATGAGAAGCGTTGACGGGAGACCGGTAAACCTCGTCGTAGACGAGGCTCATTATCTCTTACAAGAGAAAGTTGTTAGCTCGCTTGAGAGGTATGTGCGCCACGCACGACACAGCAACATCTCGCTCATCTTAATATCCCAATCCGCGAACGATTTCCTGAGTAAGGGGCCGGCACTTACCATAATGGAGAACTGTTCCATTCATGTGCTTTTTAGGCATCAAGTTGTGAGCGAGGACATGATCAAGTTCTATTCGCTGGATGAGGGTCTGTCCAATTTTCTGAGGGTGGAAGCAGGATTCAACGGGAAATATTCGGAGGCGCTCTTCGTAACTCCCACTTTCACAACACTACTGAAATTCCAATCAAACGAACGAGAGAGGGATATGATAGATGGAATATCTTAGAGTTGAATCATTGTCTCCGATCGTGGGGACTAATCCATTCCTTCTCTCTTGGCTGAGGGGAGGAAGCGCGATAGATTTCCTATTCTTGAAGGAACCCGGAAGTAGAACGAAGATATACTGCGGAAGGGGGAGCGAAAGCTTTCTGCTGAAGGCAGGATGGAAATTCTCCTCAGGGATCGGGTTCAATTTCAGGGGCAGAAGAATATTTACCAGCGGCGATTCCAGGCTCATTCATTTTGCAAACGAGAACCTTGCAGACAGGATAGTGGAGCTGCTAAATGAGGAGGATTCCGGGTTTCTCAGAATGTCAATCAGACCTCACTACTTTCGTCGCAGGAATGGAAATCAGGGTTTACTTCAAGGAATTCCAAAGGAGAGAAAGATGAGCGAAAGGAAGGGGTGGAAGATTGTCTTGACATATAGAAACGAAAATCTCGGAAACTATCTCTGTCACATATTTTCTTCTCAGTGGGTCAGGGCCAGGAAGGGGAGGATAGGATTTGAAAGCCCGGTTGTAGCATGGTGGGAAGTTAGCCAGTTCATACCCACCAGAATCCACCCCACGGACAAAGGAGATGTGAAGATAGGTACAACCCCCAAAAGGGGGGAAGTATTCATAGACTCGCAGAAGAATCCTCACAGTCTCATTGTAGGGGCCTCCGGAGCTGGAAAGAGCTCGCTGATATTTCATGCGATGAACAACATTCTTGAGGAAAGAGCCGGGAAAGTTATATTGATAGATCCTCACGGAGATACAGCAAGGAAGATGTGTGAAACGACATTCACCAAGTTCGTAATTTCCCCCGATTCAGAGAGCTCTGTGAACGTCATTGGCTGGGTGGACGGCAAGGGATTGCCATACAAGGTTGCGGAGGATTTCGTTTCAATATTACGGTCCTTCAGGGAGGTGCAGTATACCGATCCGCTAGTCGGGCCAAGGATGGAGGATATACTGTCAAGGGGAATTTCACTGCTTGCCAGGGTAAGGGGTATGACTTTGGTTGACTTCTACAATATTCTGAAGGATGGAAAAGTAAGAAAGGAGATAGCTGCGACTACAGATGATCAGGAGTTAAGGAATTTCTTGGATGAACTGGAAGAGATGTCGAGAGAAGAGAAGGCGAGCACGGAACGAGCAATAGGAAGGCTAGCGAACGACCCGATCATACGTTCGTTCATCTGTAATCCCAATGATAGTGGAACACTTAGGAAGGCCATACAAGGTTGCGACCTTGTAATCATCAATCTGGACAGAGGACGCCTAGGCTATGAGGACTCAAGGTTGCTCTCAAACATCTTCGCCCTCTACATCTGGCAAATTATATCTTCAACAAGAGGTGGGAATTATTTTCTTTTCCTGGAGGAAGGGCACGACTACCAGAGTACCCTGATAAGCGACATCCTAAGTTCTGGAAGGAAATTCGGGGTCAGAGTGTTCTTCGTGACGACATCCTTCAGGGCAATACACGAAACCCTCCAATCCCTGATATTTTCTAACATTTCCAACTACATCTTCATGAAACTCACGGATCCGGATAAGGTAAACGTCAGGGAGTTCACTGGAACGAGTTTGGACCTTCCGAAGGATCCCATGGAATTCGTCCTCTTGAATCCTTATGGGCAGGAAAGGGGGAATGTCGAACCGGTCAATTTTTCAGGAAGATCGACCGAGTTCAAGCAGAAAGATTTTGATTTCGCCACACAGAAGGGCAAAATTGGACTGTCCTTTAAGATAGACTCCATCATATCGGAAATGAAGAGCTACGACACACTTTATTTCATATACGAGGAGTTTTGCAAGGTGCTTAGTGAGTATAACAGGCAGGAAGTAATTTTGGCTCTAAAGGAGAAAGTTGCCAGAGATAAGGACATTCACTTTGTCGGAAGGATCAACATCAAATCCGGCACCTTCAGAGGAAGACACGAATGCTTCCAGGTGAGGGGGAATAATAAGCATGGGAGCGCAAGGTCCAGCGAATTCAAGGTGACATCAGATCTCATTGCTACGATACTGGAGAAGAATGATATTTATCCATCGAGTTATTTGACAACGGATGAAAGGAGAAGTCAATGAAAGTTACCTGAATGCACTTCTTCGACTGGAGGTAAAGAATGATTATTCCCTCGAGGAGGTTCCCACTCAATTTTACAAGGAGGCAAGGAATTATCTTGAGAACCTGAAGGAGAGGATAGAAACTGAAACTGTGAAGAAGAACTCGAGGCAGATTGGAAAGCTCACCAATGAACTTGAGTCTTCTGAAAGGTTCCTGAAGAAGATAATTGAACTGAGGATATCAAAGATATTGAAAGCAAAGGCCAACAACGAAAGGGAGGAGCTCGAGGGAAAGATGACCCCGGAAGAGCAAATATTCTTCGAAAATGTTTCAAGATCCGTAGCAGAATTCTCCGCTCAGCTGGAACATGGGGAGGTGATAATCCCAACCAAAGAAGGCGAGGAGGAAATTGGAGTGGAGGAGCGTGAGGTGAGGGAAGATGAGGAGAATAGACAGGTGGTTGTGTACATACTGGAGGAGGTGACAGGGATATCAATAATGGGGAGGTCCGTAGACCTGCACAAGGAGGACATAGTAACCCTTCCTGCAAAGTACGCCACCATTATCGCCAAACAGGGTCTGGGGAGGATCCTCGAGGGAAGAGAGGCCCAGGTACCACCTAAGAAAGCAACTTAATGGGTCCCATAAACCCAATTAACTCTTCCTCAAAATACCCAGTAGTCACGGATGGGTTGCATCACCAGTTCTGGAGAATTAGTAAAATGGCAGAAAAATGAGAGGTAAGAAATGTATATATACGGAGTGTCGTTATGGTACTTTTGCTCATTATGCACCCTGTGAAATATACTCACAGGGGAAGGACTGAAATCCTATCAGGATTGATGAAGGTCAGCAAAGGGTTAGAAAGAGATGGATTGTTACAGTACGCAGGCCACTTGATGGATGGCTCGGCTCGGGCACCGATGAAGACCGTGCCAAGCTGCGATATGCTTCGGGGAGG
>JAJZYX010000010.1 GCA_021797855.1 Thermoplasmata archaeon | reverse complement strand
TCTGTAAGGCATGCAATATGAGTTTTTCTACGCAGGAAGAACTTCAGGAGCATGGCAAGAAATATCATATGCACTGAAAGGCAACTTAATTGTTTTAAATCAATTTCTTTTTTTACCTTTTTGTAAAATACTGTTATAATTTGGAAATCAAGTAACCATTAACATTACTTACAGATGCACGCCGTGGGGGAGATTTGAACTCCCGATCTCGTGAGAGAACCAGATCTCAAGTCTGGCGCGTTAGGCCGCTTCGCTACCACGGCTCAACCATTAATAACATGTTTGATATAGCTTTTTACGAATGAATCTTGCGGCTATCCTGAGAAAAATTAAGGAAGACAAAAGATACAAAGACGCTAGGTCAGTGGCAATACAGTTACCGGAAGGGATGAAGAGGGGGATAGAAGAAATAACGAAGGAGTTTAGGGATAAGGAAGTGATATTCATAGGTGACCCCTTTTGGGGTGCATGTGACATCCCCCAGGGGGGTAAATGGGACTTGTTGATACAGTTTGGTCATAGCCCTATTCCCCATCTAGGGTCCTTCCCGAACATCATCTTTGAAGAAATCCAGGAGGACATGGATTTTGAAATCAAACCGGAGAATATTCCATTCGAGTCACTTATCCTGACATCCAACGTAACGTATTCCGCACAGCTTCCAAAGATAAAGAAGACGCTTGAGGAAAGCGGAATCCGGGTCACCCTGAAGAGAGGGGACCAGAGGGTCCTATACCCAGGGCAGATTCTAGGGTGTAACATATCTGCCGCGAGAGGTCTCGAGGGGAACGTCCTTTTCGTTGGGGAAGGAATTTTTCATCCCCTTGGAATAGCGCTGGCACTGCCAGAAAAGAGGGTGCTTGCCTTCAATCCAAGGACCGGGGAGTATATCGACATGGAACAGGAAAGAAGAAAATTCCTCAGTCAGAGGTACAGCGCAATAGACAGGGCCGCCAGGGCTAAAACATTCGGAATAATAGTATCCACGAAGATAGGCCAGACGAGATATTCCCTGGCAAAAGTCGCATCCAATATAGTTCACGAAGCAGGGAGGTCTGCATTCTTAATAACGCTGGACCTGCTGAGGGATGAGGAGCTCGTCAACTTCCCCGCGGAGATATATGTCAATACCGCCTGTCCTCGCGTGACAATAGAGGACTACGGCACTTTCTCAAGACCAGTAATTTCCTTCTATGAATTACAGATGGCCCTTGGATTGAAAGATAAAAGTAGATATATATTTGATGAAATTGTTATGACTGATGAAATTGGCAGTTCTAGTTTCCGGAAACGGAACTAATCTCCAGTCAATCATTGATGCCGTAAACGATGGGACGCTGCGCGGGGTGACGATATCATATGTCATATCGAGCAGTCCAGATGCCTATGCACTGAAAAGGGCTGAACGCCATAACATCAGCACTGTGATTGTGGAAAGGAAAAAAATGCCGGCAATCCTAACGCCCATTTTCAAAAGCGTCGATCTGGTAGTACTTGCAGGCTTTATTTGGGTGATTCCTGACGAACTGCTTGACATCAAGCCCATAATCAACGTCCATCCATCCCTACTGCCATTTTTTGGCGGCAAGGGTATGTACGGCGACAGGGTGGCTAAGGCAGTTTTGGATGCCGGCATGAAGGTCTCCGGAGCGACTGTCCACCTGGTAACCAAAGACATAGACGGCGGGCCAATAATAATGCAGAAGTGCCTGGAGGTCCGGGACTACGACACTCCCGATACACTTTTGGAAAGAACTCATCCCATAGAGCATGAGATACTTGTAAACTCGATAAAACTTATGAGCGAAAAAGAATATAAAATAGTAGGGAAAAGGATTGTATTTCCCTAGTTCAGGCTAGCTTTCTGCCTATTGCCTTCTCGTAGTACGCAATGATCTGAGCCTTCTCCTGGTCGGTGTATTTCCTTACGAATTTTTCCTCTTTGAGTGTCCTTCCAGTCTTTTCTTCGTAGACCTTCGGGTCCATAGAGAATCTTCTCTGGGTTGCATCCCTGTATAGTTCGGGTATAACGTTGAATGCGCAGAACGGAACCACTTTCCCATCAGGCATTGCATAGTGGATATCGCATCTCTCGACCCTGTCCACGTCGTAGGTATATGGGTCCATGAAGTGCATGAATCCTACGAACATGGAGTTGTAGTGGAAGGCTTTCAGCCCGTGGTAGTCTCCACCAGTGAACGCTCCAAAGATCATCTCCCTCATCTTGAAGCCCTCCGGCGCCTTCTTCTCGTCCACGAATGTATTCAGTTTCCTGAGTAGGGAGGTCAGGGCGGAAGCCTTCTTGAGTGTTTTTACCTTGGATTCGTTTATGTCTGCGGAGAGGTCATTGAGGTACTCGAACAGTCCTTCAACATCTATGAAGCGGGTTACGGGTATGATCGACCCATCTGGCTTCTTGAATATGTATGTGCCCATTCCGCATGCGAAGTGAATACTCAGCCTATATGTGGGTTTCCCCTTCAGAGCTTCTACGAAATTTGTGACAGCGGTTGTGCTAGGGACTGTGAAGAAATCTTCCCTTCCTATAGCCCCATCTGTCTGGGCCTCTATCTTCTTTATGCAGCCTGGTATCGTGACTCTCTGTCTCTCCCTCAGCTTGTCAGGCATTCTGCCAACAAGCGAAACGGGCTGGAAGTTTACGCTCCTAACAACATCCAGATTGGACAGGCCGAATCTTATAATGTCTCCAAGCTCACCATCATTCACACCGCCTATTACGGTGGGAACGAGGACAACGCCTACATTCGCCTTCCTATACGTGTTTAGAGCCTCTGGTATCTCCCAGAAGTTTTTGGGGTTGGATCTAGGCGTGACTCCGTCGAAGCTTGTGTAAATTACGTTTGATCCGGCATCCCGGCATTTCTTGATAAATTCAAGATCCCTTGAGGCCCTTATGCTGTTCGTGTTGAGCTGTACATGTTCATAACCTTCTTCCCTTGCTATCTTGATGATTTCAGGGAGATCCTCCCTCATCGTCGGTTCTCCGCCTGTAAGCTGAACTGCATTTGCCCCTACAGGCTTCTCGTTTCTCATTCTCCTAAGCATCATTCTTATTTGGTCGAGCGTGGGCTCATAAATGGGGTCGTTCTCCTTTGCATAGAAGAAGCAATACCAGCATGAAAGGTCGCATCTGTTGGTAAGCACTACATTTCCAAGACCCGTGTGGCTCTTGTGCTTTACGCAAAGACCGCAGTGGGTAGGACAGTTAATCTTTTCAGCTGCAAGGCTGATCATAGGATTTTCCAGTTTGATTCCCTTGTCCAGCCATTTCTTTGCCTTCATGTACATGTCGTAGTCTTCCCAATACTTCTCCTTCGTTACCCCGTGTTCAGGGCATTCCTTTATCATCTTTACTTCCCCGCCTTCTGCATAAACCAGGGCAGGTATCTTCATCCTGTCAAATTTGTTTTCCGCAACGCATTCAGGACATAGAGACGCAGTCACCCTTATTGCCAACATTCCGGGGTTTATCAGATGGCCGAATTTTTCGTATACCTCGTCCAAACTCTTCATCTTAGAATTCGGACTGATTTCGAATTCCGGAGACAGTATGGATTCAAATGCTTGGTCCATAGCTCTACAAATCATGCCCCTATTAAAGAGATTTTGTATTATCCACAACTAAGGAATTGGTTGTTGTCTCTCTCGTAGCTAAAAAATGCTATACCACTCTAACAATAGCACCAAAGTAGTCAGATTCTAGATCAAAGACGTAAGATTTTGCAATAACTGACAATGACATGATCGTATAACAGCAAGGACTGTTTACACTTGCCTAGACTAAATGTATATAAAGAATTCGAATCATAAAGATGGATGGAAACGAAGTACTTTAGCACCAAAAGGTGACAAATTATAATATAAACAGATTGAAATATAAGATGACAATCCAATTCAGTGGAAATAAGGAAAATTCAAAAGACGGGTGGAAGCACACTCGTCGTATCACTTCCCAAGGCTTGGTGCCAGAACTTCGACTTGAAAGTTGGATCGAAGGTCATGTTAAACTACAACGAACGAGGAGGAATCATGCTTGAACCATTTGATCGTTCTCAGGCCTCCTCAGCTGCAATAGTGGACATCAAGAAAGGGACGGACATTGAAAACGAGCTCAGGTTGCTGATATCCCGATACATCCAGGGAGTGAAGAAAATAAACATAAGGTCGGACGACAAAAGGATGATGGATGACGTCATCAGGAGGTTCCTTGACTATACCATAGGGTTCGAAATAACAGACGAGAAAGGGAATGAGGCAACCCTTGAAGACCTCATCTCCCTCCCGATGCTGACATTCGATAAGGGGATGAGGAGGATGGTTACCCTTGTAAGGGGGATTGTGGCGGAATCAGTCAGCGATCAAAAAATACACCTAGAATACGTTCTGCAGAAGGAGAACGAAGTGGACAAGTTCAACATATACATCCAGAGACTGTTCAGCCAAAGCCTCAAGGATTATTCGGTACTGCAGCTAAACAAGATAACGTCTTCCGAGGCTCTTTCGTACCTTCTTGTATCAAGGATACTCGAGCGAATCGCGGACCATGGCGTTAGGATACACACCGTTCTTGGAGGTAAGAAGATGGAAAACCAGCAGATAGTGAATTATATAAAGGCGGCGACAGACATTATGGGCAGGTCAATGGACCATTTTTTCAGGAAGGACGTGCAGAGCGCCAACGCAGAGATATCAAAGAAGGAATATTTCAAAGAGGAAAGGAATAATATCAACCGGAAGCTGAGGGGGTCATCGGACAGCATAATGATGGCAGAGGTCCTGGAAGATGCAGAGAGGATAGCACTATATTCAACGGACATATGCGAGCTAATAATGGACTATTTCGAATAAATATTGAATTAGTATGATTACCTATTGAATTGCATGATAGAGGAGGTGTGTTAGAATGGCTCAGATTTTTGGTGGAAATATGTCAGGTCCAGGTGCTCTCAGGGAGGCCGTAAGAAAGGGGGCAATCACAGTACCTGGGGTCTTCAACGCTGTAAGCGCTCTCATTGCGGAAAGAAAAGGGTTCAAAGCTATCTATCTGTCAGGTTCCGGGGTAGCAGGTAGCATGGGGCTCCCTGATCTCTCTTTGACGACATTGAGCGAGGTCGTAGAGGAAGTGAGAAGAATAAAGCTGGTTAGCAAACTGCCGCTGATAGTGGATATCGATACAGGTTTTGGGGAGGTACTGAACGTTGAAAGGTCCATAAGGGAGCTGGAAAAAGCAGGGGCATCTGCGGTTCATATAGAAGATCAGGTACTTCCGAAAAAATGCGGTCACCTCGAAGGAAAGAAACTAGTGCAAGTTGAGGAGATGGTTGAAAAGATCCAGGCAGCATGCAAGGCAAGAACTGGTCGGGAATTCATGATTATTGCAAGGACAGACGCGAGGAGCGTGGAGGGAATAGACGAGGCAATAGAGAGGGCTAAGATATACTTAAAAGCAGGGGCCGACGGAATATTCCCAGAAGCCCTGGAATCAAGGGAAGAGTTCAAGGAGTTCTCAGACAAGGTAGGGGGGATTCTCATGGCAAACATGACAGAATTCGGAAAGAGTCCTCTGCTGTCTACCCAAGAACTTGGAGAGATGGGCTATCGCATAGTCATATTTCCCCTCACGGCATTCAGGGGTACACTAAAGTTGATTGACGAAATTTATGGGGATCTAGCGAGGGACTGCACGCAGAGAGATTTCCTAGGGAAGCTTATGACTAGGAAGGAATTCTACGACCTCATTAACTACTCCTCTTACGAAAGAGAAGACGCAGAGCTCAAAGAGAAATCTAGAAAAATAATGGAGAGATAACTCCATCTGGGCCGGTAGATCAGCGGAAGATCGCTTGCTTCGCAAGCAAGAGGCCTCGGGTTCAAATCCCGACCGGTCCATTTTTCTAGTTTTTAATCCTTTCAGGGAATCTATAGCCAAATATAGGTGTCTGTGTGTAATTATATATTGTGCTTAACTATTGACAATAGTTATATATAGCCATAATATCTATGTAAAATGAGTCAGACTACCATACAGGTTTCAAAAGAAACAAGAGAGAAACTAAAGAGGCTTGGAAGAAAAGGTCAAACCTATGAAGAAATCATTGAGAACCTTATTGAAATCAGCAAGAAGGCTATGTTCTTTAACGAACTTGACAGAATAGCCGATACGGAGGAGTTCATCCCTCTTGACGAGATTTAAGGTTCTGGTTTCACGTACTGCTTCCAAAGAATTCAAAGCTCTGCAGAGGATGGAGCAGGAGAGAATAAGGGAGAGCCTGAATGAACTGGCGGAAGATGCTCACAATATTTCCAAGAGGCTAGACACAAAGAAACTTTCAGGCACAAATCGCACATATTTCAGACTGAGGGTTGGGGACTACCGAGTTATCTATTATCTCCAAGAAGAAACAATAAGAGTTGTAAGAATTGCAACCCGATCTGATGCTTATTCGTGGTTGGATTAATATTCGAAAGATTGAGTCTTATTAGTATTCATTTAAAACTTTAATCGAATACGACCGGTTATATACAAAAAGCTTCAAATCCTAACTTTGGGGCGTGAGTGGCCCTACTACCTAATCTAATTGTATGCTCGTGTCTTAAGTACTAGTCGAGTTCTAATCTATCTGTGTCTTGACTTCCTCTCATCCAATCATTTGAAGACTTTTCTGTGAGACGCAAAAGAGGTAGAAGGCCCTCTCTAACACTCTTTCCGAATTCGGTTAGGGAGTAAGTTATTCCCCCAGACCCCTCGATCCTTTCAACTAGATTGAAATCTTGAAGCTCCTTGAGTCTTTTGGAGATAATGGTAGAACTTGAAAAGGGTATGTCCCTCAGTATTTCATTAAAATTCTTCCTGTTCCCCCTGTTCCCTATAACGCCAAGTACCATCATGGTGTATTTTTTCCCAATCAAATTAAGAAGCGGAAGTGAAGGGTCAATGCATACCGTGGAGTTATGATCATCTATCATGCAGGCCTTATTCTTATTGAGGAATCTCTTCTTGTCTTCCCTTTTAATCGTTCCCATATTGCTCTTTTCAACATTTCCTAAAGTAAATAAAAGTTTACGTTTCCATATTAGTATACGTTTTCAATATTAGTCCATGGAAGAGGAAAGGGTAAAACTGAGAATATATGGAATGACATGTGACGATTGCGTTGCGACTGTAACCGAAGGCCTCAAGAAGCAGAAAGGGGTAATAGATGTCAAAGTGTCTCTTAGGGATGGAATGGGAGAGGTAAATATCAACAACAAAGAGATAAAACCTGAAGAGCTTCTAAGAAACAAAGTTTTTACGAGACCTTCCCACTATAAGGCCATTATAATAAATGAGTGAAGAGGAGAAAGTTCTAAATGAGTGAACCAGAGAAGTTCGACCTTGTGATAATTGGAAGAGGGGCTGCTGCTTTTTCTGGAGCCATAAAGGCGTCAGAACTTAGCAATGGCGAAATGACTATAGCTATGGTCGGAACAGGACCTATTGGAGGGACCTGTGTGAATGTAGGATGTGTGCCATCCAAGTATCTCCTAGAGGCATCACATGCCGTCTTCAAACCCGGGAATCCAAGAATAGCCGGAGTGGACAGGGCGAAAGTGAATTTCAGCTTTCCTGAAGTAATGAAAGGCCTGCGCTCTTACGTGACTCACGCAAGGGAGACAAAGTATGTTCGTGTAATAGAGGGTTACAAAAATGTTGAATTGTTTACAGGGCTAGGAAAATTCGTGGACAGAAAAACCGTGAAGGTTTCAGATACCAACGGAAAGGACATAGGCCTCATAACAGGCTCAAATATACTGATAGCTACTGGTTCACGACCTTCAGTGCCAAAAATAGACGGTCTAAGGGAAACGGGATATCTGACGAGCGATTCGATCTGGGGCATAAACGAACTCCCTGAATCTGTAGCCATAATAGGGGGCGGAGCCATTGGATTGGAAATAGGGCAAGCACTTCTGCATTTTGGGTCCAGAGTAACTGTGATAGAGGCACTAGACTCTCTGCTGCCTCAGACCGAGCCAGAGATAGGTGCAGCACTCAAGGAGATTCTGGAGAGGGAGGGAATGAAGTTCCATTTGAGGGCCAGAGTTGCCTCGGTTACCAGGACAGACAGGGGAAAGTCCCTGGAATTGATAACACATAAAGGAAAGGAAACAATTGAGGTAAAGGAAATCATAGTAGCTACCGGTAGAGTGCCGAACACCGATTATCTGGACCTTGGAAAGGCTGCCGTAACTACGGATTCAAAAGGACTGATTATCACATCTGACAAGATGGAAACATCCGCCCCAGGAATATACGCAGCAGGCGACTGCGTTTCGAAGAGGATATTCCTCGAGACGCTTGCTGCCAGGGAGGGTGTAATAGCTGTCAGCAACATGTTCGCCGAAAATCTCAGGATAGATTACAACTCCACAGCCTGGGCAGTGTTCACTAGCCCTCAGGTTGCAGGTGTTGGTATGACGGAGAATGAATTTTCAAGGAAGAATGGATCATGCTCCTGCAGGACATTCTCCCTCGATAACCTGACAAAGGCAAGTATAATAGGGGAAACGGAAGGGTTGATAAAAATAACTGTAGACCCAAGGGACAACAGGGTTGTAGGAATGCACATACTTGCTCCAAATGCCACGGACATTATCACTGAGGGGGCATATGCAGTGAGGAACGGATTCACTATAGATGATATCATATCCACAAGCCACATCTTTCCATCATTTTCAGAGGGGGTTAAGCTGGCAGCCCAGTCGTTCATAAGGGATATGTCAAAAATGTCGTGCTGCGTGGAATGATTCTCATTTTCGTCTGACCTGCCGAAGAAGGGATGTATTCCTCCGCATCGTGACCTCCTTTCATTATTGAAGTATCATTATTTATCCCTGAGGGCTATTCCAAGTTATGATCATACTCACGGGCAATGACTTGACTCTTGATCAGGTTTTGAAGGTTTCGGAGGGGAAGGAAAAGGTTGTCCCCTCCAAAGGAGCACTGGAGCGAGTTAAGTCAAGCAGGGAAAAGGTCGAAAGGTTGATCGATTCCGGGAAACCGATCTATGGTGTAACAACTGGATTCGGTGATCTGATTACCGAGAGAGTGGCTTTAGACAAGGTGAGGGATCTCCAGGCCAATCTCATAAGGTCTCACGCCACAGGTTACGGAAAGCCATTAGACGAAAGAACAGTGAGGGCAATGATGCTAGTTCGTGCAAACTCCCTGTGCAAAGGCTATTCCGGAGTCAGGTCGGAACTGATATCCTCCCTCATCGACCTCATAAATGGAAATATCATCCCCTACATTCCGGAGAAGGGGAGTGTCGGATCGTCAGGGGATCTCTCCCCTCTGGCTCACCTTGCTCTCGTGCTAATGGGAGAGGGGAAGGTCATAGAGAACGGGAAGATTCAGGATTCTGAAGAAGTACTTTCAAGGAAGGGAATCAAGCCGCTAAAACTTGAGCCGAAGGAGGGAATTTCAATGATTAACGGTACGTCATACATGCTGGCTAACCTTGCGCTTGGATACAAGGATTCTGAGAACCTCTTCCGCCACGCGATCATAGCTGCCGGGATGTCACTGCATCTTCTGGGCGCGACTGAGAGCGCACTGGATTGCCGTCTTTTCGAGGCAAGGCCTCACAAGGGACATGGAGAGATTGCAAAGGCTCTTAGGACATTCATCAGAGGGAGTGAACGAATTAGGGCAGGAACTGGATCAAAGGTCCAGGATGCGTATTCCCTCCGGTGCATTCCAACAGTAATGGGGTCGGTTCTCCAGACTATGAACTATGTGAAGGGCATATTGGAGGTAGAGCTCAACTCTTCTACAGATAATCCTCTAGTCCTAAACGAAATAGTTTCCGGGTGTAACTTCCACGGCGAACCGCTTGCCCTGGCGGCAGACTACCTTTCCATAGCATTGACGGAACTGGGGAATATCTCTGAAAGAAGGGTATTCAGAATACTGGACAGATCGCTGTCTGGGCTGAATCCTTTTCTTGCGGACAGACCTGGAGTAGAATCTGGGTTGATGATTTCGCAGTACGTTGCAGCTGCACTGTGCAACGAAAATAAGGTCCTTGCTTATCCGTCATCCGCTGACAACATCCCAACTTCTGCCAACCAGGAGGACCACAATTCAATGGGAGGTACGTCAACGAGGAAGATGAGGGAGATAGTTAACAACGTCAAGGGGATAGTAGCAATAGAGATGCTGGTGGCCTACAGGGGGATGGAGATGTACGGTGTCTCCGGGGAATACCTTACTTCGGCATTCTCCGCTATCCAGGGAACATTAGGGGAAATCAGAGGGGATAGGGAAACAACAACCGCCATAGAAAAGCTCGCGGCACTCATAGATTCAAAGAAGATGCTTGAGAATATTCCGATCAGACTGTAGATGGCTGCCTCTTCTTCCTAGAGCAGATTGCGAATTCGTCGCCGTCGAAGAAGACCTCTCTCTCTGGATACTGCCTTCTTACCTCCTCAACCATGTCCAGTATCTCCTTCACAGTGAGATTGGTATTTCTCCCTATCTTCCTGTGAACTATCTTGTCTTCGAGAGAGTCCATCTATGGTTCGTTATTCTTTGGTTATTATAAAAGTTTCTTGAGATTCTTTCCACTTCGCCAAGCTACCCTAACGTACCAGTTTCAACAGCTCCCGTGCGTCCCCAAGCATCAGCTTTGACTGCTTGCCCGACAGCATGTTCTTTATGGATATGGTTTCATTTCTTGCTTCATCTTCACCGACAATGATGACGTTTTCGTAACCCATCTTTGATGCATAGTCTAGCTGCTTGCTTATTCCTCTTTCCATTACATTTAGGTCCACTTTCAGTCCGATATTCCTGAGAACTGAGGCTACCTTGACCGCATAGAGCCTTCCCTGCATGTCTATTGGAGCAACAAACACTCTACCGTCCCCACCCTTGTTCCACAGCCCCTTTGACTTCATTATGTTCTCCAGTACGGCATCCCCCATTGCGAATCCGGTAGCAGGAGTGCTCTCCCCTCCAAGCTGTTCGATCACGCTGTCGTACCTTCCCCCGCCAAGAATTGACCTGAACTTTTCTTCCTTATCAGAAGCCTCGAATACGCAGCCGGTGTAGTATGCAATCCCTCTTACTATCTTAAGGTCAATCTCAATTTCAACATCAACCGAACTCTTGACATAGTCCCTTATTCTCTGGAGGTTTGTCAGCTCTGTATCTTCAACTCCCTCGAGAATGTCACCGTTAGCAAACGAAAGGAGAATATCCCTGTCAACCTTCCTTTCCTCCATCAGCGCTTCCCTTTCATCTGATGGAACCTTTGCCCATCTATCGAGGATGTAATACACATCATCCTTCCTGCCAGGGAGCATCTTCTGGATGAGCCTATCAATGAGAATTCGCGAACTTATTCTGAGTTTGGAATACCCTCCTATTTTCAGCGATTTCAGGAGATAGCCCGCGAGCGATATTACCTCAGCATCCGCAAGATAGCTATCGCTCCCCACTATGTCGGCGTTCAGCTGATAGAACTCTCTCTGCCTTCCGGATTGTGGCTCCTCATACCTCCAGAATTTTTCTATACTGAACCACTTGAGGGGTTTCACAAGATCCTTTCTCGCCGCCACCATCCTCGATAGTGTTGGGGTGAATTCCGGAATTAGGGCTATGTCTCTTCCCCCCTTGTCCTTGAATGAAAACATCTGGTTCATTATTTCCATCCCTGACTTATTGGCAAAGAGCTCTACGCTCTCCACAGAAGGCCCGTCGATCTCCCGGAATCCGAACTGTGCACATGACTCCTTCATTTTCCTGAATATCTCGCTCCTTATCTCCTGCTCCTCAGGATAGAAATCCCTGAATCCCCGTAGTCTTTCAACCATTGTACCTGCACTCTACCTCTGTATGAGCCAGGGCTATGTTAAAATTTGCCTATCCACGAAGTTTCTGACTAATGATTTATAAGAGAAGGCAATAAAGAAAAGATAGCGATGAAAATTCAAGTTGAAGAGGGCAAATTAAAGGTTCCGGATGTTGTTGATATCCCCTTCATAGAGGGAGATGGAATAGGACCCGACATCACAAGGGCAACAAAGAAAATTGTTGATGAAGCAGTAACGGTATCTTACGGGAAAGACAGGAGAATCAACTGGATAGAACTCATGGCAGGGGAGAAGGCAATTTCTAAGTTCGGTACCCCTCTGCCTGATGACACAGTGAAGAAGATGACTGAATATCGGATTTCCCTCAAGGGGCCGCTGACCACGCCAGTGGGTGGCGGTTTCAGGAGCATCAATGTCACTCTAAGGCAGATAATGGACTTGTATGCGAACGTAAGACCAGTAAAATACTATCCGGGACTTCCAAGCCCGCTGAAGAATCCTGAAAAGGTTGACATGATAGTTTTCAGGGAGAACACAGAGGACGTCTACATGGGCGTGGAGTTCCCCTCCAACAGTGAGGGTGCGGAGCAGGTTATAGAGTTGCTGAACAGGCTGGGGTATCATATCAGGGAGGGCTCCGGAATAGGAATAAAACCTATGAGCAAGTTTGGAACGACGAGGATAGCAAAGATGGCAATAGATTACGCTCTCACTAATGGGAGGAGGAGCGTCACCATAATGCACAAAGGGAACATAATGAAGTACACGGAAGGTGCATTCAAGGAATGGGCTTACGAGGCGTCAAAGGAGTATGGAGACAAGGTGATAAGCGAGACGGAAGCGGCTGGAAAACAGCTGGATAGCAAGGTGATCATTAAGGACAGGATAGCAGACAATATGTTCCAGCAGATTCTTCTCCGGCCCGACGAGTATGACATAATACTTTGCCCCAACCTCAACGGCGATTACATTTCTGACGCACTGGCTGCCCAGATTGGCGGAATCGGAGTGGCGCCATCCGGAAATATAGGGGACAACTATGCCGTGTTTGAAGCTGTTCACGGTTCCGCACCGAAGTACGCCAATCTGGATGTGGCAGACCCATCTTCCCTTCTTCTTTCAGCTGTAATGATGCTTCGATACATAAAGTGGAGCGAACCCGCAAATGTTATAGAGAAGGCATTCCTGAACACCCTCAGGGATAAACAGGTCCCGCAGGACCTAGCGAGGCATCTGGGAGTGAAGCCTCTGAAGACTTCAGAATTTGCAGAGAGCATAGTTCAGCATATGAGTTCCAAATGAAAATTGCCTTCGCATTAGACAATTAACTATTTATATACCCTATATATAAACAGCGACCGTTATGGCTGACGAAGAAAACATAGCGATAGAGAACATAGTTGCTTCAACCTCACTTGCAGACAAGCTAGATCTCAGCAAAATCGCGCTGGCGCTGGAAGGTTCGGAATACGAACCAGAACAATTTCCAGGATTGATTTATAGGCTTTCAGAGCCAAAGACAGCAGTTCTCATATTCAGATCCGGCAAGGTAAATTGCACGGGGGCAAAGACTATTGATGCTGTCAACAAGACGATCAGCACGATTGTTGATAAACTCAAGAAAACGGGTATTGCTGTAAACAGCAACCCAGACATCGTAGTTCAAAACATCGTCGCAGTTTATGACCTCAACATGCAGCTCAACCTCACGAACATCGCCATGTCACTCGGACTGGAGAATGTGGAATATGAGCCTGAACAGTTCCCCGGTCTTGTATACAGGATAGAGGAACCGAAGGTAGTCCTCCTCCTATTCGGTTCCGGAAAGGTGGTATGCACCGGTGCGAAGGAAAAGGGGGAGATATCCCAGGCGGTAAAAATACTCAAGAAGGATCTCGAGAAGATTACCGCAGTCAAATGACTGTAAAGGAAAGAACAGGAAGGAAGAGGTACGTTCATTTCATAAATCCGTCCACCCCTAAACTAAGATATATAGTACAGAAGGTAGAAGGGGCAAGGGTTGTAAATTACCGGGGAATCACTGCAGTCGCAGTAAAGCATACCCAGCTCCCCCGTCTTCGTGAGATTGCAGGCGAAAGCGGGGCAAGCATTGACATGGTATCCGGCACCCTGAGCGCTCTGAGAAGGAAGATATCACAGGTCAAGTGAAAGAGTCTCGTCCATATCCAGTCCGGTTCTCTCCTCAATCAACTTCCTCAGTTCCTCATCCCTCTTTAAAAGGTGGTAGAGATATGCAAGGGAGTCCTGGTTAACGAACGAAGACGACTTGTGGATATACCTTCCCATCATCATCGAGAAATCCTTTCTGGCCCCTCTATATCTTCTTAGTACTGCCATATTTCTGATGAGAGAAGGGAAGGAGAATTTCTCGAACCTCTCGCTCCGTAGGTGCAGCAGCGATATTAGTGCCATGAAATCGTTGGAGTATGACCACAGCGAATAGTTCATCCTTGAACTCACCCTCCCGAGAAAAAGGTCCGCCCTTCCTATGTATTTCATCGCAAGGACGAAGTTCTGTATGTCCAGGTGAAGTGGATATACATTTTCCAGGAGGTAAAGGATGAAGTCATTAGGGTCAAGGCCTGAGTTCATGATTTCGCTCTTCGTAAATTTTATATCATTCCTGTGGCCGTGCAGTATGTCGTTGATGACAGAGTATGCGGTCAGCGTCATGTCCCTCTCCTCCGTGCCGTATATTTCGCCTATGCCCTGTAGGTCATTGACCGCTGCCCTCATATCTCCATTGGCATTCTCCGCTATCTCGTTAATCCTTTCAGGGGGGACATATATGCCCTCTGTCTGGAGTATCTCCTTCAGGACAGCTGTTATCTGCGATTTCATATACCTCTTGAACTCCACCTGTTCGCACATTTCGGCAATAGCTTTCCCTGTGCTGGAGGACTTCAGCTCGTAAAGGTCATTGGCTATGAGTATAACAGGATTGAGCGTTTTCTCCAGGAGGTCTGATATTGCTGACTTACCCCCGGCATCCGATCCTTCCACATTCCGCTCGTACAACGAATCGGCCTCGTCCATGACGATAAGCTTCTTCCTGTTCCTTTCCTCTGAAATTGAGGAATATAAGGATCCCTTGATGGCATTCTTCTCGATGGCTTCCCTCGACCTGATGTCTGATGCATTGAACTCTACATAGTCCCAGTCCATCTCCTTGGCTAGTGCTATAGCAGCAGACGTCTTACCAGTCCCCGGTGCGCCGTAGATAATGAGCCCCTTTTTTGAGGGTTCTCCGGCTTCCCATTTCTTGGCCCACGACAGCATCGCTTCCACCGCCTTTTCTCTCCGGAGCTGGCTCAGGAGGGTCGGTCTGTATTTTTCTGTCCATGGGAGAGCCATGATTATGCATCGTCTCATGGTTAAAACGTTTGTCATTCTTCGAGACAAAGGTTAAATTAATCATTCGCGGTTTTGGATTCATGAATATCAATGTAGGCGGGACGAAGAGAAACATCAGGGCGGTATGGTACGAAGAGCCTGTCATAAAGATGATTGACCAGAGAATACTCCCGGATGAGTTCAAGATTGTGGACATAAGAGACACCAGTGAACTTTACAGTGCGATCAGGAACATGACGGTCAGAGGAGCCCCCTCCATAGGAGCTGCTGCGGCTTATGGCATCGCGCAGGCGAGCTACTTAGGGAAGGATCTTGAGGAGGCAGGCAAAATAATCAAGTCATCGAGACCTACCGCCAACGATCTTTTTTTTGCGGTCGACTTTGTCCTGCAACATAAGCAGGAAGCGCGAAAGTATGCGGACCTCTACGTGGAATCCATCGTTGAGAGATCCAGGTTGATTGGCGTCAATGGCAACGAACTTATAGGGGACAGGAAGAAGATACTCACACACTGCAACGCCGGAGCCCTGGCTTCAGTTGACTATGGCACTGCACTGTCCCCAATCAGAATGGCAAACGAAAGTGGCAAGAAGCCGTTTGTGTGGGTTGACGAAACAAGGCCAAGACTTCAGGGAGCGAGGCTCACTGCATGGGAACTGGTCCAGGAAGGGATTGGGCACAATGTGATAGCCGATAACGCAGCCGGATTTCTTATGAAAAGAGGGGAGGTGGATATGGTTATAGTGGGGGCGGACAGAATCACAAGTAACGGGGACTTTGCAAATAAAATAGGGACGTACGAAAAGGCAGTACTTGCGAGGGAGAACGGAATAAACTTCTATGTTGCTGCACCGCTAAGCACTTTTGATTTTACAATTGAGAACGGGAACGAGATACCGATCGAGGTACGGACTGAGGAGGAAGTTAAGGAGATAAAGGGTGTACCTGTCTCTCCCAAGGAATCGGCAGCATACAATCCGGCATTTGATGTCACCCCGACCAAGTATGTGACAGGTTACATAACTGAATACGGAATATTCAAGAGTTCTGAACTAGGCAACCTAAAGACAAAGGGTAAAGACTCGATATTAGAGCAGGTAAGTAAGGTCTAGGAAATAATAATATGCTAAGTTACATCATCGGTTCGCAGTGAATGAAAGAAAAGTACTCTGGGAGCCCAAAGAGTTCTGTGAAAGATCAAACATAAAAAGATATATGGAATGGGTTAACGCAAGCTACTCAAAAGATTTCAGAGATTATGAGGGGTTGAGAAAGTGGTCAATTGATAATATATCGGAATTCTGGGAATCTATACTTAGCTATTTCAATGTTATAACTGAGGGAGACTACGAGAGTGTATTGAACTCAGAAAGGATGCCAGGGAACCTCTGGTTCGATGGTCTCAGGCTAAACTACGCTGAGAACAATCTATTGCTTGGTGGGCAGGAGGAGTTAGTTTTATCATTAAACGAATCCGGAGAGAGGAGGTCCATTCCAAGGAGCGATTTCGAAGGTTCCGCGGGTGCGATAGAGAGGCACCTTCAGGATTTTGGGGTTAAAGAGGGCGATAGGGTCGCATCACTGTTGCCCAACATCCCTGAGGCTATGGAGGCACTCTATGCGACTTCAGCTATGGGTGCCATCTGGTCTAGCTCTTCCCCGGACTTTGGTTACGAAGCCATCGTTGAAAGATTCAGGCAGATAAACCCGAGAGTGCTGTTCGCGCCCGCTGGATACACCTATGGAGGAAAGAAATACGGGAAGCTTGATGTGATAAAAAGCCTTACAGAAAAGATACCGAGCATCGAAAAGGTGGTGATTCTTGGCAATACAGACGGTGCCATTCGCGATTCCGTGCCATTCGAATCCATATCAAGGGAGAAGAGAACGCTCTCATTTACTAGAGTTCCGTTCAATCACCCCCTCTGGATACTTTATTCATCAGGAACTACGGGACCACCAAAGGCAATCGTTCATAGCCATGGTGGAATACTGCTTGAGCACCTCAAGCTGCTGGGGTTGCACTACAACCTAAGGAAGGGGGACAGATTCTTCTGGTTCACCACTACTGGATGGATGATGTGGAACGTATTGGTGAGTTCGATATCCACGGGTGCCACTGCGGTGCTTTACGACGGTAGTGCAACGTACCCTGACAACTACCATCTCTGGAAAATTGCAGATGAAAATAACATATCGTTCTTCGGCACCAGCGCAGCTTATCTCACTCATTTAATGAAGGAAGGTGTAAGGGTAGAAGACAGATACTCCCTAAAGAACCTCTTCGCGATCGGCTCAACTGGATCGCCTCTATCCGCAGAGGCATTCAGATATGTATATGAAAACATTAAGAAGGACGTCTGGCTTGCTTCAATCAGCGGTGGTACCGACCTGTGTACTGCCTTTCTGGGGGGTTGTGCATGTCTGCCAGTCGTTGAGGGGGAACTTCAATGCAGGAATCTCGGGGCCGATATCCACTCATTTAATGATGACGGTGAATCCGTGACGAATGAGGTCGGGGAGCTCGTGATCAAGAAACCTATGCCGTCGATGCCGATATATCTATGGAACGACGACGGTCATAAGCTTGCTGAAACCTACTTTTCCAGATACCCTAGAGTGTGGAGGCACGGAGACTGGATAATCATGACTGCAGAAGGCTCTTCGATCATCCTCGGGAGATCAGACTCCACCCTTAAGAGGAGAGGTATCAGGATAGGAACGGCAGAAATTTACAGCGTCCTTGACGAGATTGAAGAGGTAAAGGACAGCATCATCGTAGGGCTCGAGCTCGAGGGGGGAGAGTATTACATGCCTCTATTCGTAGTAGTAGACGAAGACAAGGATTTCGATCTTGTGAAGAGGAAGATAGTCGAAAGGCTGAGGAATGGCCTTTCCCCCAGGCACGTTCCGGATGACATAATAAGGGTCTCGCAGATACCGAGAACCATCAACGGCAAGAAGATGGAAGTTCCCCTGAAGAAACTGCTCATGGGAGTTGACGTAGAAAAAGCCATGAATGTAGGTTCTATGGCAAATCCTGAATCTCTCAAAGAGTTTCAGGAAATAGCAAAGAATATCAGGAAAAGGTAGTCCAAACTATTCATAAAAGGAGAAGTCAACCCACAGGCTAATGACAAGAACCTTAAGACGACTAAGAGTGGATTGTCTCCCACATCTTCTTGGCAAGCCTGCCATCGTAGAGGAATCTTGAATAACTTTCCTCGCTCCGCTCCCTTCTCTTCCTGTGTTCTTCCAGCATTAGGTTAACTCTTTCTGCAAGGATTTTCTTTACCTCCCCCGTCAGCATCTTTCCGCTTGAATAATCACTCCCTATCCGTTCAATTTCCGCGTCGTCTTCCTCGAATATGTAGTAGAGCCATTGATACGGCACATCTACCGTTAGGTCTGCTCCTAGTTTTCTCTGGAGTTCGGTTGTCGCTTGCCCTCCGGAAAATGCGTA
Source organism: Thermoplasmata archaeon (assembly GCA_021797855.1). Lineage (GTDB taxonomy): Archaea > Thermoplasmatota > Thermoplasmata > Thermoplasmatales. The sequence goes on along the minus strand of JAJZYX010000010.1, from coordinate 4,768 downwards.
CCTCATTATCTTCTTCTCTACAGTCTTCGGTGGGTCGGAAAGGTAAACTGCCGATTCCGGAACTGAAGAACTCATCTTCCCACTTGAACTCGCAAGAGGGGGAAGAAATTTGCTGTGTATTTCAGCAGCCTTCTTATAACCCAGCGACTCAGCAAGGTCCCTCTGCAACCTCCAGTATGGGTCCTGATCAATGGCTGCTGGTATCAGACACCTTCTTCTCTCAAACATTGTCGGTGCAATTTGGATGGCTGGGTAGAAGAGAATACCTATGTTAGATGATGCATCGAGGCCAAACGTCGCCTTAACCTGTGAAAAATTGAGCTTTTTTGCTATACTGACGACAAGTGGGTACATGTTCCTTATGTATTCCGTATCCTTGAATATGAATGTCTTGTCGGGATTAAATCCCACAGCTATTATGTCAAGAATGTTCTGGTGCGACCATTCTGAGGTCTGCTTCAGCGAATATTCCTGGTTTCTGAGGAATTTCTCGTCGTCAGTGATCTCTATGTAAACGTTCACATCGAACGTATCCTGCAGCCACTTTGTGAATAGAAAAGGGACAAGGTGACCTATGTGCATCCCAAGGGATGGGGCTCTTCCGGTATAGAGGAAGAAGCCTCTTCCCTCCACATAATCTTTCAGGATAAGGTCCAGGTCCCTGTGAGAGAAGAAAATATTCCTTCTGAGCATTACGTGCATCTTCCCGTAGGATACCTTGGAGATTTCGTTGAGAATTTCACTTGAGATCTTCTGCGTGCCGAACTGTTGGATCAGCTTTTCGTAATCTACTTTCCCCGTTACTTCCCATGGCGTAACGGTAAATTCGTCCTCTTTCACCCTGAGTGATACTAACACCCAATAAAACGATTATTGAGCGACTAACCGCATTTCATGGGTAAGCTCATTTACAGAAAATACTTCTACACAGATTAGCATGCTATGCTATGCCGCTTCGTATCAAAGTGAATGGTATAAATGAAGGGGATGTAATTCCAAAGGACTACACCTGTGATGGAAAGAATCATTCTCCGGAGATAGAGATAGCAGGAACCCCGACGGGGACGCAATCCCTCGCTCTAATAGTGGAAGACCCTGACGCCCCAGGAGGGACGTTCGTCCACTGGGTGATGTACAACATTGGACCCAACGTTTCCAGGATCCAGGAGAAACTGGAAAGATCAGAGAGGACTTCGGATGGGTTCATTCAGGGAGGGAATGATTTTGGCAGGACCGGATATGACGGTCCATGCCCGCCGAGGGGACATGGGTTTCACAGATATTTCTTCAAACTCTATGCATTGTCCTCAAGTCTGAACATCCCCGGAACAGCAACGAGGGAAAAGCTACTGAAATCAATGGAAGGGAAAATCCTGGAGGAAGCCCAGGCAATGGGTAGGTACCGGCGATAGATCATCCAAGATATCCTATGAAGTGATGAGCTATCAACCCAACTATGAACGTTCCAACAAATCCAAGGGTAACCAGGCCCAGGGAACGTACTAGGTCCCTGCTAAGCCTTCCGTTGGACTGAATGGATATCACCGACGTTGCGATTCCGTCCACTATTATTACAAGAGCAAATGCAGTACCAAGAGCAATGTATCTTTGAAGAAACAGGAAAGGTATGATCGGGACTACCGCGCCAAGGAAATAGTAAAATGCTGTATTTCCTGCTGCTTTAAGCGGCGAGTGCTTCTGGTCCGAATCTATCTGTCCCTTGGCCCTTTCTGACAGGTACGCGCCTATTGTCATCGAAATCAGGCCAGAGATTCCGAACACTATACCTCCTACTGCCACGAAGATGTTATTGACAAAGACTCCAGTGAGGCCTGCAACGCTGGCTAGTACCTCTATAAGCCCATCGGACATTCCATAAATGGCGTCCCTCACGGAGTCCGCATTCCCCTTGAGTTCGTTAGACATCTCAAGGAAGACTTCTTCATGCTCCCTCTCATCTGAAAGTATCTTCTGCAGCTGGTCCCTCTCCCATTGTTCTCTGGACTCCTTATCCAGGTAGTCAGAGTACTCCCTTATGGCTTCAACCTCCCCCCTTTCGAGGTAACGAACAAGGAAAGAGATGCCGAATATCCTCTGTAGGAACCCTAGATATGAGAAATAAGCGGCGTTTCTTTTCTTGAATGGTGGCGGAGTACCGCCCCTTCTCCTTATTATTTCTTCCCAGAACTTCGCGTGTCTTGATTCAATTGCAGAAAGCTCAGTTAATCTCTTTGCTATTTTCTCGTTCCTCTCGCTTCTTCTCAGGGATGACTTTATTCTTCTGGAGATTGTCGCATAGAACATTGAATCATTCAGCTCGTTCTGATAGAAAGTTTCTGGACTGCTTACCACGATATTGCATCCTAAAATGATTAATAATGATTTCTGGTCACAAAAGCCGCAGCAGGGCCATTTGGGGTTGTCCCCTGAAACAGAATTCGCAAACACAATCTGATCACTGTTAATCTTAACCCTTCATTTCTTATGATGGCAAGGGGTACTCAACACCCGCTGACGAAGAGAATCGATAACGGAGAGAAATCAGAAAAAATAAATCTTTTCAACCGATGTGGGAGAGTGATATTATGACCCAGAATGTTTTGATCATGGGTGCAGCGGGCCGCGATTTCCATAATTTTAACACGTACTTCAGGGATAGGAAAGAGTACAACGTTGTTGGATTTACTGCAACGCAGATACCGAACATAGAAGGAAGGATCTACCCGAAGGAACTTGCCGGAAAGCTATATCCAAAGGGAATACCAATATATCCGGAGTCCGAACTTACCGATCTGATAAAGGAAAAAAAGGTTGACCTGGTCGTTTTTTCGTATTCGGATGTGCCTCATGAGTATGTGATGCACAAGGCTTCAGAGGTATTGGCAGCAGGAGCAAACTATATGCTCCTAGGGCCGAAGGACACCCAGATAAAGAGCAGGAAACCCCTGATTTCCATATGCGCAGTCAGAACAGGGTCCGGAAAGTCCCAAACGACCAGGCGGGTGGAAGACATTCTGACGTCCATGGGCAAGAAAGTGGTCGCCATAAGGCACCCCATGCCTTACGGGAATCTTCTAGAACAAAAGGTCCAAAGGTTCGCAACGATGGACGACCTTGCAAAGCAGAAGTGCACCATAGAGGAGAGGGAAGAATACGAACCGCACATCAAGAGGAATGTGGTCATCTATGCTGGAGTGGACTACGAAGCCATTCTGAGGCAAGCAGAAAAGGAGGGGGACATCATACTCTGGGACGGTGGGAACAACGATTTCCCGTTCTACAAGAGCGATCTCCAGATAGTAGTTGCCGACCCCCACAGGGCTGGGCATGAGATCAGATACCACCCAGGTGAAGTAAACCTCAGGTCTGCGGATGTCATCGTGATCAACAAGGAAGAGACTGCGACACCCGAAAATATAAACATCGTTAGGGAGAACATAAGGAAGTTTAACCCGAAAGCCAAGGTTGTGGATGCAGCTTCCCCATTTTTCAGTTCAGACGCGGAGAAAGTCAGGAGAAAGAGGGTTCTAGCTATTGAGGATGGACCTACCCTGACCCATGGCGAGATGAGCTACGGGGCTGCGGTCCTGTTCTCTATAAAATACGGCGCATCTGAACTTGTTGATGCCAAGGAGTACGCGAAGGGAACAATCAAGGGGGTCTATGAGAAGTACAAACAAGTCCACAACTATCTCCCTGCCATGGGGTATTCACCAAAGCAGGTCAAGGACCTGGAGGCCACAATTAATTTAACGCCTGCAGACGTTGTAGTATCCGGAACGCCAATAGATTTGACAAAGGTAATCAAAATAAATAAACCGATTATCAACGTAAAATACGAACTTCAGGAGATCGGTAAGCCTGACCTTGTCGACATTCTGGCAGATTTTCTCAAGAAACACTAGATGTCTCCGACTCTATTTTTTTAATTAATTCTTCTTTGCTTCCTTCCCATTCCACCTCTATCTTCCTCACGACTCTCCAGGGGGATCGTGGGTATCTTGCCTCCGTAACCGAGTAGACGAGCCCCATTCCCTTCAGGATATCATAAAGCTTCTGGGATGGGAAATCCTTCTTCACCCTTCTACCCTGTTTTCTGGTGACTGAAGTATCAAAATAGGTTTCCCAAAGGACCCGCTTCATTTCTTGATCAGTACTGCATTGATTCTTCCACTTTGCCCTGGCCTGGACGTCACCCTCGCGTTGCCCAGCTCTGTCACTATGACAGCCCCCTTGGTGATTATGTTCCTCTGGGCAAAGTGCGGATCTGCTATATTTTCCAATACATTTAGAATCTTGGCTCTTTTTGTGACTTTGCTCGCCTGGTCTGTCACGTTGGCCTCATTCGTGCTCAGGAGAACTGGTTTAGTGTTGCCTCCCATCCCCCTCACCTGCTTTCTCTTTGTATTTCCCAGTACAGTTAGAGAGGGCTCACTACCCAGCTCGAACCTTTTCTTGTGTCTGTTTGATCTGAGTTTTCCGCCACTTATCTTGACCTTTGCTCTTCCCTGATATATGGCCATGTGAATGGGCTATGAATAAAGGGTAGTTAAACCTTTCACCTTTTTCCGGTCCCGCTTTTTTCTTTATCTTTCATCCATGGGAACATACTTATTGTCTGTCTGACCGTTGTACCACTCCAGCGGTCTCACAAGCTTGTTGTTCTTCCAGTACTCCACTATGTGGGAACCCCATCCTGCCATCCTGGATGCAACGAATATTGGCGTGAACATCTGCCCCTCTATGCCAAGCACCCTGTAGAGCGGTC
>JAJZYX010000019.1 GCA_021797855.1 Thermoplasmata archaeon | reverse complement strand
AATGACAGGTTGTTTGTATGTTTCCTTTATGAATGGATCGCCAATGTGTATTTTGTATGCTGTTCTCACGATAACGCACAGAGCACCGGAAATTAGCATAATGGCAAGTCCTTCGGTACTCCCCTTCAAAACATCCTTAGTAAAAGGTGTTACACCTCCGAAGAAGTTATGGGCACCGAAGAGCATTAACGACGTTGCGGCAATGAGGTAAACCTCTCTAAGCGCAGTTTGACCGATAGACTTCCTGCCGTAAATCATCCTGCTGATCATAGACTTCATCTTCGCCATCCCTCTAAGCGGAATTAACTGATAAAGCCCTAATATGATTATGATGAAAAAAGCGTACCAGTTGCCGATCGGAGTGTTACCTGGCGGTCCATTCGAGAAAATGAACTTCATTCCTATTGCAATTGCCGCAAGTCCTCCAGCCAATATCCTGTTTGATCCCATTATGATGTCAGGCCTGAATAGCATTTTCACCGGCTTACCAAATGCCTTACGGTGTGCACCGACTATACCAAAGGCACCTATCACTACTACAATCAGGACAACCAGTGCCAAATGCTTTACGACAGTTTCGGAGAACGGTGTGGAAATAATCCACAATACCGTAAGAGGGACTCCAACCATCGAAGCTACGGATATAATGAACCCTGGCCGACGATATTTCGAGTACTTCAACCCCTGTTTTCTGGAAACTGGCCACAGCATAATCGTAGTGGGAGTAAGCCAACCGGCCAGGACAAGAGGTAATCCAGTTCTATAAGTAAATGAAATAAGAATGGCACCTATCCAGTATAATGCCAATAATGGCAAGATCCTACCAGTAAATCCCGGGAACATCCGGATTGGGATCGATTCCACCTCCACTTTCCTGATGTGTTCACCCTGAGACATCAATCAACCCCCATAATGTTAATCAGATTCATCACCAGCGCCTTCTGTCTTGGTCTATGACATCACAATCGCTGCAATGTTTCACCCAAAATTCTCCATTGAATTCTTTCATTGGATTTCCTTTGAGAGTTCGGGTGGGATAATCTTCATCATCGTTTCTCTTTGCTGCTCTGGGAGTGATTTTAAGATTTTTTTCATACAGGATGTCTCCTTTTGCTTTGACGACGTGTCTAGGGAGGACATACAACTCAAGTATGCTTTCATGAGTACGTTCCTATCTGGCTCTGCGAATCCCATCAGTACTCGAGTCCTCGTATCTGCAATTTTTAGATATTCTTCGTCTTTAAGTGAGAGGGCCGCAATTAGCATGGACTTCATAGCGTCTGTTCTTTGCTTCTCGGAAAGAGAAAGGAGGCTCCTCATCTTATCGCTCAACATCGTATTTCTTTGGTCTTCTGGCACCCTTGCCAGAGTCTCAACCATCATCTTCATAAAGCTTTCTTCTGTCATATTTAGTAATTTATTCCATCCATATGTACCTGAAAGTAAAAAAAAGTTTACTTGACTGTATTTTAAGTGCTTAATATTTATCTTAATATGGCAGACCGATACGTTTTGACTGCAGATCGTTCTCAAGTTTCGAATTTTAGGGGTAACTTCCTCTTTGGATTTCTTTCTTGCGGACCTGCTAAAATATCCCCTCGGCCGATTTACAGTATGATCTGCCCCACAGGAGACACCTTTGATAAACGCAGTGGTGAGCTTCTTCTTGCACCACTGGGATTACGGAGGATTCAGGAGTCACTTTCACGAAAATATGGCAACGACAGAGTAGTCGCCCAGCATCCAGGGAGGATAGAACAGGCAGTAAATGAAGAGACAAAAATAGTTGGTTTGACAGAAATGAGTCCTCTGGGTATCGGGACAGTGGATACCGCAATTAGCTGGAACAACGATCCATGGAACAGAGAATGGTTCATCAGGCTCACGAAAAATTTGAAGAAGCTAAAGGATAGATATAAATTCAAGGTGGTTGTCGGAGGACCTGGTTCTTGGCAATTGCTGAGACCGTTCACAGATTACATGCGTAGGGTTGACACTCCCAGGAGCAGAGAATCACGGATAGAAGTGCAGACTAGTAGTTATACAACAATAAAAGATGAAATTGATCCATGGGTCAAGGAGGAACTCGGGGTGGATTATGTCGTAGAAGGCGAAGCTGACCTTACAGCTCCTTATATTTTCGAAAGGATCCAGAACGATGACCCACATGAAGTGATAAGGTCCCTTACAAACACAATCAAGAGCATTGAAGACATACCGGAAATAACGAGACCCACGCTGACAGGAACAGTGGAGATTATGCGGGGGTGTGGAAGGGGTTGCGATTTCTGTGCGCCCAACCTGAGAACGAAAAGGGACTTTCCCATTGAAAGACTTGTGAGGGAGGCAAAGAGGAACATAGCAGTCGGTCAGAGAGCAATATGGTTGCTGACGGAGGAATTGACCCTCTACGGTTGTGACAATAAGGACAAGATTCCAAATGGCGACAAGATTGTTGAGCTGTTCAGGAGTCTAAAAGAGGCAGGAGCAGAGAAGATAGGTGCAACTCACTGGACATTTGCGGGGGTAAGAGCGGCCCCCGAAACAATAGCCGAGATTTCAAAGATAAACAATCTAGGCCCTGAAAGCTGGATGGGCGTGCAGCCTGGCCTGGAGTTTGTCTCCCCAAGACTTGTGAGAAAATTCATGCCATACAAAATGAAACCATTCACTCCGGAAGAGTATCCAGAAACGGTGAAGGAAGCTGTAAAAATAATGAACAAGAACTATTACTATCCAGCAATCACGCTTGTCGTGGGCCATCCTGACGAGCAGGATGATGAAGTAGACATAACAACCGATTTTATAGATGAACTGTCGAACAAAGTGGGTCTCAAGGGAATTATTGCGCCTCTTCTCTACGTCGACTATTACAAGCCTTACAGGAGTATGGACTACGACATGATGAACGAGCATCACTGGAAGCTGTACTACACTGCGTGGAAACACAATGCAAGGCAATTCAACCAGGACATATGGCTAGCAACACAGAGTTTTGGGCTGATTTCTAGGTACGCTACGATCATTGGCACTTACGCAGTAAGTGGGGTCATAATGAGGTTCCTGAAATCTCAATTCAGGATGAGATTTGGATATATACCCGACTGGATGACATCATCGTCGAAGAAGGTGAGCCCGTCCAGCAGCCCAACGGGAGCCGCTCACTGAGGGAAGTTTATGACAAAAATAGTTCTTGTTCCTGATTCCACTCTCAGTTACACATACAGGAACTTCCCTCTTCTCGATTTCCTTTCCTGTTCACCGTCAAGACTGATCCCCTCGCCCATCTACACTTTTCTCAAGGGAAAAGAACCTCAACACGGTTCCAAAGGAGAACTCCTTTATGCCCCATACTCGGTAAGGAGGGTAGAAACTGCACTGAGGAAAAGCTATAGACCTGATGAAGTGGTTGTTGTTGATGAGAACCACATCGGAGAGCACTTGGACGCAGAAACAGCTGTGATAGCAGTCTCCACCATGGACCCGTTAGGTCTCGGCCCTGTAACAATGTCCTATTACGCCCTATTTGGAGGGGAGCTGTACGCATGGGTTTGGAAGGAGTGGGATATTCTCATGGAAAAGATAAACAGGATAAGAAGTGGCAAAAAGGCGAAACTTGTCATCGGTGGACCCGGCGTCTGGGAATTCACTATAATGAGGGATCAGATTGACAGGTATGGCATAGATTACCTCTTCCAGGGAGAGGTTGATGACGTTGCTGGTCCACTATTCCAGCAGATAGAAAGCGGTTCAATAGACACGGGAATGTTTTCCTATGGATTCATGGGGTATGACGAGAAATTCAGGCGGATGGTCGTAAAGGATGAGAGGTTCATCTCCCGCGGGCAGACATCCAAGCCATACCCCAAGACAGAGGACATAGACCCAATTGTGAATCCATCTATGAAGGGGCTGGTTGAAGTGATGAGAGGGTGCGGTGTGGGCTGCGATTTTTGCGAGGTCACCCTGCGCCCCCTGAGGTATTATCCAATATCCAACATCCAAAGGGAAATAGAAGTTAATGTTAAAGGTGGCCAGAGTAACGCATGGTTGCAATCAGACGAGATATGGGGCTATAGGCATGGCACGCTCTTCGAGCCTAATGAAGAGGCACTTACAGAACTGTTTAGTGCAGTGATGGGAGTTAATGGGGTAAAGACTGCAAACCCGACTCACGGCAGGATCTCCATACCTGCCGCATATCCCGAAATGATGGCAAAATTCACTAGGATCCTTCGTGGTGGTCCAAAAAACTGGATTGGAATTCAGACTGGGATTGAGACGGGTAGCGATGCGCTTGCTAAGAAACATATGCCTAATAAAACCCTTCCGCTCAGGATAGGACCTGATGGATCGTGGCAAGAGATAGTCTGGCAAGGTGTTTACGTAGAGACAAAGAATTACTGGAGGCCTGCATTCACCGTACAGGTGGGGCAGGAAGGCGAGACTGAAGAAGACCTTATGGATACGGTAGCGCTGATAAACAGGCTGAGCAGTTCTTATTCGGAAGGGAGACCATTCGAATTTACGGTAACACCGCTGCTCAACGTTCCATTGGGCAGATTGAAGTCAAGATCCATCAGTAAGGAAATGCTCACGAAGGAACAGCTCGCAGTATACTATGCTGCCTATAGGCATCTTGCAAAGATGGCCCAACGAGATGGCTACAGGGATGCGCGTGGAAACTTGGTATCTCGTGCACTGGTTGGAGGAACCATATCATTAGGTGCATCATTGCTTCTAAGGACAATAGAAAAGAGGGCAATCAAGGCAGGAGTCAAAGTGGAAAAGATAAAGGAATACGGCCTTGAGAATTTGAAAGAGATAAATTCTCTTTCTTCCGTAAGCAGGGCCTAAAGCAAGGAGGCGAATAGTGAAATGGCAGAAAAAGGCGTCAGGTTTGTGTTGACTGCTTCTAGGGTGGAAATGTCATCATTCGGAAATAGCTGGATGCAGGCCATGCGGGCAAGTTTCCCGCAAAAGCTTGCGGGCCCATTTGTCAGGAAATATTTAAAACCGTCCGCCCTACCAGATGGATCGGCAAGAGAAGCACCTTACGGACTCAGGAAGATTGAAGCTATACTGAAGAATGCCTTCGGTGACAAGAATGTCGTTGTTTCCCACCCAGATAACCTGGACCTATTCGTTGGGCCGTCCACAGAAGCCGTCATG
>JAJZYX010000018.1 GCA_021797855.1 Thermoplasmata archaeon | reverse complement strand
CCTCCTTGTCTTTTTCCTGATCCAGGGGGTGCTCTTCTCTGCCATAAACCCCTACAACCTTCCCAGCTACATGAGTGCGATGATACCCTTCGCCGTAATTTTGGCTGTCATATACAGAAGATGGCTCCTCATCGGTCTATTGTGGGCGGCCTCTGTTCTCAGCCTGATAGTCATGCAGACAATCAACCACATAGGTTTCCTGATATACTTCTCCGACGTGAACCTGAAACTGCTAAACATCAACATCTCCTACCCCCCATGGGTAAACTATGCCGCCGGCTTCTTCTACTCCCTCTGCCTTCTTGCATTCATACCCATAGGGCTCAGGATCAAGGCTGGAAAGGTTACGCATTTCAGGAAGACCGTTGCTTCCCAGTTATCCACCCTCGTCGCAATTTCAGTAGTGGCAATTGTCGTTATCGCTCCAGTTGCGTCAAGCGTACCAGGAGACATGTTCCTTGCTCCATCGCTTGACCAGTTCTATGCCCAGCCTGTATACGAATCGCTCTCTGGGAGCTCGCTCATCGTGGATTACGTAGTTTCTACCCCCGGACTTGTGGGAGGCAGCTACTCAGGTGATTTCATCGGTTACATAGAGAGCACATCATCCTCCAACATTGTTCTTAATACCTCAGGGAACAGGACAGTTCCCCCAGGCGATTATGAGGAGAACATATCACTCCCATATCCGCTTCACAACGCCACCCTTGAGCTTTTTGGTAATGGGAGCGGAACGCCTACTGTTGTGCTGGCTAATAGAACAACGACCATCCTGCCTAGCTACCAAAGCGTAATACAGGAAATCTCCAAATTCAGGTATGCGTTCAACACTACTCTGAGCGGTACCTATTCCCTTGATATAAGATCAGGCACCTCCCTAAGATCTCAGAATCAGTTCCAGCCTTCTATCGTGCTGATAGGTTATCCGTCCATGGGACAAGCATCTACTGGAAAGTATTACCTATCAGGAGGGTTCATTCCTGGAAATCTCCTCAAATCCAAGATGACCGTCGAGTATTCCGGCCCCTTCAAGAGTATCCCTCCGTCTGTACCGCTCATACTTATCTACTTGGCCAAGAAGCTTGTCAGTCCTGTTTTCAGTTCCCTGGTTGAAGGCGGGATCCTGTTCATTCTCCTTATAGCGTTACCCTCTGCCTTAGCGCTTTTCCTAATGTTGCGTAGGCTTCATCCCAACAGGTCATAGTCCATATGTTAAGGTATGCTTAGAGAAATTCACGAGAGTTCTGTCCTTGGAAGTAATTGTAATTCGGGGGAGATTTATACAATGAGAGGAACCTGAAACCGAGAAGAATTAATATTGAGTTAACTATAGGCCAGCCAGTGGCTCAAGAGAATGGCATTGCCTCGGGACTTTCTTATCAGTACCTGAGTGCGGTAACGTTTGTGGCAGCAGGGGGGATATTCTATATAGTTGTAGCCAAGCTCCTTTCAACATCAGCCCTTGGAGCCATATCTCTTCTTCTGGCCATTGCGAGCCTGATGAACGTTGCCTTTTCATTCGGGTTCCCGGCGGCCGCAACGCACTTCATCTCCTTCCACCTGGGAACTGGGGATCATAACGAGACTCGTTCGGTGGCACGAAAGATACTTGTCATTAGCGTCGTACTGTCGTTGGTTAGCCTGGCATTCACCCTTGTTACGGCCAGGTGGTTCGCCATCCTTTTCTTCCACAATCCTTACGATACTCCTCTCATAGAAGCGGCTTCTTTCTACATAGCAATCGGCGTTCTGTTTGGCGTCCTCCACGGTTCTGCTCTCGGGTTCCAGATGTTCAGGACCGATGCTATCATCTACCTGTCATCTGCTTCTCTTTCCTACATCATCGGCCTCGTCCTGCTGCTGGTATTCCACGGTATCATCTACCTGATCATAGGGCTGACCCTAAGTTATATGTACGGTTCCGCATTTTACATATTCTACGTCTTCATCCGTAAGCCCAAGGGAAGGATAACAAGCAGCAAAACTTCACTTCCATTAATCCTCTCTTACTCCTGGCCCGTAATGCTCTCTGGCCTAATAGGTTACGGGTCGTCGTACGTGGACAGATTCGTCGTTGCATATTATCTGAACCTCTCTACCCTCGGAATATACAGCTTCATCCTCCTCGTATCATCCTCCCTTTCATTCCTCAGTGGCCCAATCACTAACGTTCTTGTCCCTAAACTGTCGGAATATTTCTCAACCGACGACAGAGATAAGATGACGAACGGGATGAACCTGTCATCTATCGTGACGGTACTCATTTACTCCCCAATTGCAATGGGCCTTGCCGCTGTTGCTCCTGTCGCATTGACGCTTCTGGCAAGACAGATATATGCGAGCGGATACATAGCTCTGATCATCCTGCTAGGCACATCCTCGATTTTTGTGCTAGGTGGCGTCTTGAGTTCTGTCATCTATGCCATCAGGAAAACAAGGGTGTATGTGGTCACGACCATACTGACGCTCGCCTCAAACGTAGCGCTATCATTCCTTCTCATACCAAGATTCGGCATTATGGGCGCTGCTGTCGCGAATTCATCCGTAATGATCGTGACATTTATCGTGCTCTATCACTACGCTGTCAGAACGAAGCTGAAGAACTTTGACTGGAATACGGTGCTCAAGCTATGGTTCTCTTCACTTGTCATGTTCGTAATGGTCACGGCAGAGCGGATGCTCCTCGGGAACTTCATCCATCTGCTCCCCCTGTATGTGCTAAGCGGTGTTTTCTATTACTGGATTGCCATCAACCTGACTCGTTCCCTCCGAAGTCTGAAAAGAGAGGAGTTCCTCTCCTACATACCTTCGAGATTCAGCTTCAGAAGGATTGTCAGTTTATTCCTTGTAAAGGCCTTTTAGAATGGAATTAAATTTCGAGCTTATGCCATACCAATGTGGAGTTGCTTGCAATTTTGTAAGCAATCAATCAATGGATTGCGTAGTATCACAAATCTTTTAGGTCTTATTGCTTCTCCTCTTCGGCTGAGAACGCATTCTTTAATTCAAATGGGAGGTATTTTTAGGACGAGTTTATTAGAGATTTAGCTCAAAGGAATCCTATACGTCATTGGAGATGGAGAAGGAAAAAATGCCAGCATCTGCTCTACTATCTAGAATAATATCATCCTTGTTCACCGAACTGACCATTCTTCAGTAGTAATTTGCAGTAGTCGAAGAGTATATCCCCATGTAGTCAGCTGACTGCACGGAAAGAGAAACGAACTTAAAGGGAATTGTCAAGGATGCTATTCAGCAGGGGCTATTATGGTCATTGTAAGTGCTAATGGGTATTATTAACAGTAATGAAGCGCTGGAGGCAGGCTCATTGAAGAGGAAAACGATTCGTACGAAACAGGCCTAAAAGCTATCCCTACATTTTACAGAAATAAATGCGCCGGCCCCAGACGATGGCGAAAATAGGAGATGTTTGTACGCCGGTAAGAAATGTCTCATTCTTCTACAATTCCCTGATCATTTTCCATTCTTCAGCGACAGACATCACTGCTCCACCGTCCAAGGGAAGGGAGGCATCGATTTTAGGTGCAGTTAATGCTGAATATACAATTGTTACTCAGGAGTCCAAGGGTATGGAGCGGCTGATTCTAACGATTTCTTATTTTCATGTGTACTTTCATATATTCCTCTGCAACAGGACAGGGAAAAGAAATTGATGACTAAACAGACAATGAAAGGAAAGATTAAAAGTTCAGCGTAGTATGAAGTTTGTAAATGCCGGAATTAAGGGTTGCCAAAACAAACATCCATTATAACGACGAACACGATATAGCTGCCTTGATAGAAAACAACATTCTGGACGTATACCAGATCCGCAACATACGTAGGGGGGATACAGTCCTGTACGTGGGAGCGGGCATCGGAGAATTCTCAATCATTGCCTCCAGACTTGCAGGGGCTGATGGAACTGTGGTCGCTATCGAACCCTCACCAGACGATTTTAGAACGCTTCTTTCAAACCTTAAGGAGAATGGATGCAAAAATGTGATCCCCATCAACATCGGTGTTTCTGATGGCGCAAGGATTGTTGAGATTGAGTTCAAGGGAAAGAAATTTAACTCAAAAGTGGACTCCCTTGCTCACATTCTTGAAAGTCTAAATGTAGATAAGAACAGGCTGAAGTTCATGAAGATGGATGTAGAAGGTGCTGAGGCTTCCATCATACAATCGAGCATCGAAATCATGAGGTCTTTAGACTATTTTGCCATAGAGATGCATGGTGGTAGTCACGGAAAGATAGTCACTCTGCTCAATAGCCTCGGGTTCATATTCGAAAGGGTGAGCAGGAAGAATTACCTCATGAATGCGATGAAGTTTTCACTGAGGCACCCGGTACAATCTTTCCATATTTTAAGCGCTTTCTCCGGGTCTGGGGAATGGCCAGGGGCTAAGAAGGTGCTTGGAGGCATTGAAATATCTAGGTCTGACGACCTCGTTGTTGGAATTTTCAAAAAAATTGAGGGGTGATGATTTAGTAAGAATTTGCTCCCTTTGAAATACAAGGCGATATACTGTCGTTTAAAGTAATCTATAGTTACTGACATGTTTGTTTATCCGTTAATAACCGATTGGACATCTAATGGGAGAAATCTCGACATCCATGATTTTGCATAACTCTTTAATTTTGAAAGGGAGAGGAAGGCATTCTCTATCAGATGGAACATGCTCTCCCTGGAATTAATAAATGACCTTGAAATGATCCTCTTTATTGACTTCCACATGAATTCTATTGGGTTCAGGTCAGGAGAATAAGGGGGAAGGAATACCAGGTCAATCCCGAGTTCCAAAGCTCTCTCAGCCACCTTTAAGGCGTGATGTGACTTGAAATTGTCAAGTATTATCATTATCCTACCCTCCGGATTGCCCAGTCTTATCTTCTCAAGGAATGCAGTCACGTCCTCCTTCCTAGAATGTTCAGGGAAATCTATGACCGAATTGCCTCTGACTGCATAGAACCCAAAGGTGTTTGATTTGTATTTCTTTGTATCCTTAACGATTGTTGGTCTGAAGAATGACCACATTCTTACTGTGTTTGATGTGGTCTGTGGGGAACTCTGGTCCATGAATCCTATCACTTCATCGTTTACGACATCAGGAGCCAGTTTTTTTTAATCTTTCATCTGCATCATTTGGTCTCCTGTAGTCATGGGGATAGGGCTTGGCGTGATGCATCCCTAACTTCTTCAGTATCCTGGATACCTGCCTCATTGAATAATCGACATTGAATCTCAATTTTATGTGCTTCCTCACGTCCTTAGTTGTCCATGATCCCTGTGAAAGATCCTCTTTAAGCTGGCTGATCTGTTCCTTCGTTAACTTCGTCGGTCCTCCGGGTGAAGATGCTGGAATGAGCCCTTCTATTCCAGATTCATTCCATTTGTTCAGCCATATGTACCCGAGTCTCTTGGGAATCTGCATCTCTGATGATGCTTGTGGAACGCTTATCCCTTTGTAGAGCAGCCTTATGAACATAAGCCTGGGGGCAATCCTTGCCCTTGTCTTTTCTTTCTTTATTGCGTTCATGAGATCAGTATCAGACAGGTGTCTCTTCGCTTCCCATGTCCTTCTCCTCGTCATGAGCGTGTTATGTCATATAAGTATA
>JAJZYX010000004.1 GCA_021797855.1 Thermoplasmata archaeon | reverse complement strand
TTTACAAAAAGGTAAAAAAAGAAATTGATTTAAAACAATTAAGTTGCCTTTCAGTGCATATGATATTTCTTGCCATGCTCCTGAAGTTCTTCCTGCGTAGAAAAACTCATATTGCATGCCTTACAGAAATATTTTTCATCTGCCAAATCTATCACCTGATGAAAAATTTTTGTCGGTATTAATACGTTCACGGTCAACAGGTACTCAAGGGGAAGACTACAGATAGAAATCACAGCACTTGGTAACATTGTGTTAATGTAATGACTGTCAACTGTTGACTGCATTCTATTAAATACAATGTTGGTTCCAAAAATATGGTTAATTTCAGCCGGGATTTTGTTGAAAGGATGAAAGAAAGGATGATAAAATTCTCCAATGCAGACAGAATCGGAAGCGTAAAGTCAAAGATGACAGTAAATGTGGTCAAGGGAGACAATATGGAATCTGTTGCGAAAACTATTGACCAAAACTTTTCATGGAAATCACAGGAGGAAGGACCAAGTCCTCTAGCCTATTTTCTATCCAGCCTTGGAATGTGCCAGATGATTCATTACGCTGAGTGGGCGGCTTCAAGTAATATTGAATTGAACCATTTGGAAATAAAAGTAGAGGGAGAATTCTATGTAAGCCGACCAAGGTCATTCTCAAAAATAAGCTACATAGTGAATATACACTCAAATGAAGACCACGAAACTATTAGAAAATTAGCTATGAATGCTAGTTCTGACTGCTATGTAACGAATACCCTAGGTAAGGCATGTGAGGTTTCTGGATTTCTCGTTATTAACGGCAGAGAGTATGGTAAGATAGAAAAGTAACTGGAGCCGGAATCAAGAAGCGTTTGAGTTATGAAGAAAATTGACAAGGAAAATAAACATTCCATGATGCCAACTAGGATTTGTATAACATTATAAGACTCACACCATGAGTCTATGAATCAGGGAACACGCACTCAGGTTTTGAGGTATAAGATTTAAACTCATGATTGGTTCTCATTCAATGCGCGACTGGAATACACGGATTCTAATTTTTTCCTCTTCTGGAAGTCAGAACAGCTACCTTGGTAATGAGTCCCTCATAGTTAGGAAGGGAAAAATGCATATGGAGTTTGACCTCCGATTTTCCAGCGTCGGGGAAGGGCTAGAGTACGTTGCCACGCATTTGGCTGCAGAAGATTTGTGTGTTTTCAAGAGAGGAGAGACGTTACCCCTAAATACCGCTGAGGATGTTAGAAATGCCATCACTTATGGATTTTATTCGATGCAGGAAGAGAAATACTGGCTGTCACATGAGATCTTTGAAGATTTGTGGAGGCATTTTCAAGGGGATGTAAGCACGTTCTTTCATGGCGTCATCCTTATCTGTGTGTCTATGGTTCATTACCAGATGGAAAACATGGCAAACTCTATGAGGATTTTCAGGACGGCAAAGGGGATACTCTGCAATTTCATTAGAGAAGCAGGTAATTGGAACTTCGAATATCCTTTACCAGGGAACATGCTACAATCTCTTAAAGAGGAGGCCTTCCGTCTCGTCAATGTTTAGTTTCCATGGTTATTATCTGGAACCAGCCTGAATTCCCAATATTCTCTGCCCTTGATGTGGATGAGTATTGCCAAAGTCGAGATGGCAAGAAAGATGACGCTGAATATCAGAAGTGTCTTTTCGAGACCTATTACTGACGCTGAATACCCAAGGAATGGTTCTGCAAATGCTGTCAGGAGAGAACTTGCGAGAAATATAACCGATAGAACCGTGGCTCTTACGTCTGAGGGAACCAGTATATTGACTTCTTCGCTGAGTATGTTAGAGTAAAATCCAAATATGACAGAATTAAGTATCAGAAAGAACAACGAGACGTAACTCTCGATCAGCCCGGGGACGTAGATTGTGAAGAACGTGAGGGACGTGAAAAATAGCATGGCAAAGAACCTGTTTTTAGCGATGAAGGCAAATCTCTGTGTGTTCAAAGAAGCCAGTCCCCTTAGAATGACGTCAGCAAAGAAAATCACTCCTATGAGCCCAGTACCTATGCCCAAGGCCTTGTAATAAGGCTGCTTGAATATCAGCATCATGTTGAAGTTCAACAGGAGGGCGACCCTGAGAAGTATAATGCTCAATATCCTTCTATCCTTGACGTATTGCCCCAGTTTGAGAGCGACCTTGGCATGTGGTTTTTCCCTCGTCCTTTCCCTTAGTTTTATAGTGTAAAAGGACGAGAAGATCACCACTGCGGCTGTCAAAATTACCACAACTCTCAACCCTATGTACTCGCCTACAAACCCGCCAATAAGGGAAGCTATGGCTACTGATAGGGCTGAAAGGAAGTTCACTGCACCTATTATCCTAAGATATTTGAGGTTGTGAGACTCGGAATACTCGTAGGTTACACTCTCCAACGCGCTTGAGTTAATGGCCACACCGACGCCCCATACTACGTAGCTAATGGCTATGCCTGTAAATGACTGGAATAGGCCAAAAAATAGTATTCCAATCCCTGTGAGGATGGAGGAGATGAGAAGCGCAGCCCTCCTGCCCACCGCGTCCGTTACCCTTCCCATAGGGACGCTAGCGAGAACTATAGAAAGGTAGAAGACTACGTCAAGAACCGTAACGTAAAAGATACTATAGCCGAGGTCAAGGAGGTACAATACCCAAATCGGATTAAGAAGAAGGAACGAGTAGAAGAATGTGTAGATGTAGATATTCCTTAGACCACTCCTCAAGATTTAGCTCCCGAGAGGTGGATTACGACCAGACTATTACCTTTTTTATCTCCCCTTCCTCCTTTTCGGTAAAAACCTTCAAATCCTCCGGCAGATGTTTGCCAGTTATCAGCTTCTCCAGCCTCATCTTCTTCCCCTGAGTTTCAATGAACCTTATAGCCTCCGCATAGTGTTCCTTTGAGCCGTCTACGCTGCCCACAATGGCAACATTCCTGTCCACCACATTTTCCAGGATGGTGTATAGTGAAGAGGGAAGTTGGCCATTTGTCCCGAACATTATAGCTATGCCGTTGTTGCTTATGTTGTCAGTTATCTCCTTCAAAACGTCCATCGCGCCTACAGCATCTATCGCTGCATTCATTGGTTGGTCCCTTACCCTTTTATCTAGACTCTCAGAAGATGTATCAAGGTAATCTATCCCGTTGCTTTCAAAGTAGGACATCACATTTTCCTTAAGGGGATGTCGGTTAACTGCTATTACGTTAATCCCCATTGACTTGAATACTGCCGAAATCAGCATACCTTCGGTTCCCGTTCCGAAGACGTACAAATTTTTACATGTTAAGGTGGAGTCATCGCAGTACCAGGGATTTCTCAGACGGAGGAACTGGAATATCTCTTTCATCTTTATTGCGTTCTTCAGCGGTTCCGTGAGGACTGCAATATCTAGTATTGACCTGTCATTTACCTTTACCAGGAAGCGTGGATCATCTGAAAATTCTTCCCTCATGAACCCGTTTTTCCCTCTTATGCCAGCCTCGACAAAATCTCCATCTTCGCAATAGTCCTGTCTCCCGAGTTTGCACATTCGACATCCACCAGGTCTTCTCACCATAGGAATAACGATGTCGCCCTCCCTAAATCCTGTATATCCCCTTGGATCAGATACGACCCCAACCGATTCGTGCCCTAATATCAGTGAGTTGCCTTCTTCAGGTCTTGCAAATTTCAATTTTCCTTCGACTATTTCCTTGTCCGTTCCGCAAATCCCTGTCTGATATGTTTTTACGACTACTCCACCACTCAGTTCCATCTGAACTTCAGATAGTCTTACCCCTCCCCTAGGAGGTTCGGTTATAATTGCCCTCATGATCATGACTCCATTGCAAATACCCTAGCTGGAGCACCGTCCCCTCCCTTGACAAGAATTGGAATGATATGTATATTTATGGAACGGTTAACTATCATTGAAAGCGCTTCCGATTTAAGATTTTCCACAATAGGGATTGAGCTGCCCAGCAATATGTGATGGGTATCAAAATTCTTTGAATTAGGCATTTCTGCAGATGGGGAGTCTATTCCTACTACCTTAGCACCGCCATCTCTGAGCACCGTGGCATCCTCAGGATTTATGTAACTGAAATCTTCAAATGTTTTGAAATTGTTCCAACTACTGTTGTAACCGGTGTAGAGGAATACTATCTTACTGATTTCTTTCGGTAAACGTAGCCCGGTGTTGGGATCATACCGGACTACCGTTGCTTTTCCCATCAGGTCTGACAGGTCAAGTTGATCTACAGTCTTTCCACCTTCTATGAAGTGCGAAGGCGCATCAATATGAGTCCCTGTATGTGTTCCTATTTTCATCTCAATAATGTTGTAACCGTCCTTTTGAATATTTTTGAACTGTCGGATATCAGGGATTGGGTCCCCCTTAAAATATGGCATCCCTTGCGTCAAGGGAATTGAAAGATCGTAGATCCTAATGTATCTCACCCCTTTTTGAATGTTCCCTTGACAACCCAAGGGGGTTCTTTGCGGTCGAGTGGCTCCATTTTGTCTGTTGCAAATTCATCCAACACGTTTTCGTTTACTTCTATGCCAAGGCCAGGTTTCCCGCTTGCGGTGAAGTAACCATCCTCCAGTTTGTATCCCGACTTCACCAGGTTCTTTTTCCACTTGGGCCAGAATTTTTCAAAACTCTCCTGGATAAGGAAGTTCGGAATGTTCAAATCAAGCTGTAGCGTGGCTGCAGTCTGAATGGGGCCGAACGCATTGTGATAAGCGACCTCAACACCGAAGGATTCAGCGAGCGAAGCGGACTCCCTCCCCTGCAAAATGCCACCAACATTGGTTACGTCTGGCTGGATGACATCCACAAGGTTCGCGGTTAGATAAGGAAGGAATAGATTCTTGTTTAGAACTCTCTCACCCAAGGCTATCTTAACATCAGTGCTCTCCCTTAGTCTTACGAGACCGGAAAACTGGTCAGGATGAACTGGTTCCTCGACGAAGAAAGGGTCCATATCCCTAATTCTGTTCATTACCTGGATTGCTGAGTTTGCATCGAATCTTCCATGGCACTCTATCAAGAGGTCTAGGTCCGCTTCTTCCTTAAGGGTCTTAATTATCTCACGCGCCCTTTCTATGCCGTCTCGATCAATATGGTCGAAACTTGACCCGAATGGGTCAAACTTTGCTGCAGTGAATCCCATTCGCTCAATCTCCTTAGCCTTGGCAACAAAGTGCTCCGGCAGGACGCAGTCGCTGTACCATCCGTTTGCATAGGTTTTGACCCTCTCCCTTATCTTACCACCGAGCAAGCTGTAGATTGGCGCTCCATACTCCTTTCCCACTATGTCCCATGACGCAATTTCAAAAGCGCTTAATGCGGCTGTTGATTCCATGGATACTGGCAGATAGAATGAGTTCCTGTAGAAGTCAAGATAATTCATCTTGATTTCCTCCACATCCCTCCCCTGGAATTGCCTTCCGACTTCCCTCATCTGCTCATAAACCGGCCTGGTCATCAGAGTGGTTGGTGCTTCACCATACCCAACCTCTCCGTCACTCGTTACCATCTTCAGGACAATTATGGTAGAACTCCACGGACTAGAACTTTCATTTTCTTCTCCAAGCTCCAAAATATTGATATCTCTTATTTTCGTCATACCGTTTTGTACCCATACTTCGGGTAAAAAGTTTGCCTATGATGAGCCCTGCTCAAGGCATTATTCTACAACACACTGTGCTTGTCAACCATTTTTCCTGCCATTGATCCGTAGATTGAGAGAGCAACTGGGGCCAGCTCTACGATACGGTCTTCGACCTTGAATATAGGCACATTCCTGTAATAATTCCCAAGTTCATGATCCACCGACTCCTTAAGCTCTGAAATGATGGCAGAATCGTTCTTCATCAAACCCCCACCAACAAATACAGCCTCAGGATCGAATTGATTTATGAAATTGGCAATGGCCACCGAAAGATAGTATATCGATTCGTCTACGAGGAGGGTACAGAACGGGTCTTCCAGCTTTCTTCCGCTGAAAATATCTTCGGCAGTTAGCCTTTCCAGTGGAATTGAGGCAAGAAATGGAGAATTCCTCATCTCTCTAGAATTTTCAGTGGCTCTCCTCACTATGGCTCTTCCGGAGGCAAGAGCTTCAATGCACCCCCTTCTTCCGCAACCGCAAAGTGGGCCGTTGACAAGAACAACTGAATGACCAAGCTCTCCGGCATATCCATTATGGCCCCTATAAATCCTATCATTTATGACAATTCCTCCCCCTATTCCTGTTCCAATGACCAGATAGACGAAATTCCTGTACTTCTTCCCCATGCCAAAAATCTTCACTGAAATGGCCTGAGCGGTTGCATCGTTGTCCACATACACTCTCCTCCCAAATGCTTCGCCTAGCCTCTTCCTCAGGTTTACACCCTTCCAACCCCTGAGATTTGGTGCATAAAGGGCTACCCCGTCCTCAGAAATAGGTGCAGGGAAAATGACACCCACCTGGTCGAAGTCATCAAATCGTCTTCCAATGGAGTATATCTGGTCGATGAGGTCTGAAACTCCCTTCAGATTTCTTGTCTTTTCCTCGATTCTTTTCTTTATTCTTCCTTTCTTAGAGGCCAAGACAGCAGTTATCTTTGTTCCCCCAACATCAATACCCAAATAGCTATCCGGAGGCACGAGAGATTAGGATATCTTGTGATTTAGCCTTTTACCTTTCTTCTAAATTATGAAAGATTCCCCTGGCTTGAGTATCGGAACCTTGAACTCCTCCCCTAGCGCTAGACGGAGTTCCTGCGGATTCGAATCGATCCCAGGGAATGTCCCATAATGCATTGGAATGATTATCTCCGATCCTATCATCCTTGCAGCCATGGCAGCTTCCTTTGGCCCCATTGTGTAAAATCCACCAGTTGGTAGGAGGGATACCTTCGGTTTGTACATTTGACCTATCAGTTTCATATCACCGAAAATCCCCGTATCCCCTGCATGATATATGGTCACGCCGTCTCCTGTTATGACTGCTCCAGCACAGTTACCGCTATGGACTGCCTGCACCAATGCAACCTTTATCTTCCCTAGGTTGACCTCATTGCCTATGTTCATCCCGACGAGATTATCTTCTGGTATGCCTTCTTTCGTCCCCGGAAGCACGTTTTCAAACATAGAGATAAGTTTAGCTCCCTTCTTTTTTGCAATCTCAAAGGCATCCCCTAAGTGATCATCATGATTGTGAGTGACCACAACAAAATCTACTCTCTTAAGATCCTCCGGCTTAACAGGAGATTTAGGATTGTTCCTCAGGAAAGGGTCAATGATTACCACAGCATCCATGAAATCTATTTGCCATGCAGCGTGGCCATACCAAGTCAGTTTTACCATTTCATTTCAACTCCTAGAGTTGATTGGCAATGTTGCATAAAAATCTTTTTGGAATGCGACACGTAGCGAATATATCAGCTACTTTGTTAGAGGCAGTAGATTTTCCATGAATTTGGCTCTTATTGCTTCTGAGTCTGGAACGGTAATCCTCAGAATTACCTTCACCAGGTATGTTTCCTTCCCTATTTCGTCAATACTCACATCTGTGCTTTCAATACCCTCAATCTTCGATGACACAGAACCTATTTCAGTCCTAAGTTTTTGAAATTCAACTGCCTTTGATATTTCAACCCGTATCTGAATCCTGTTCCTGACGGGGTTTACAGCAACCGCTCCTTGAATCACAATGCTGTTCGGAAGCTTAAGTATCGTTCCGTCCTCCTCGATAATTGTAGTGTAATTCATAGATATGTCTTCAACGTGCCCTGCAATCTTCCATCTGAATTCATCCCTTGATAGGTACTTCGGAGAATAGGAAGGTAACAGGTAGGAAACCTGCCAGGCGTTAAATTCTATATAATCCCCAGGGACAAATGGTCTTGACCATATCAGGAGGATACCACTGAAGAAATTAGAAAGAATCTGCTGTGCCGCCAGCCCAACTATGGCACCAGCAAACGCCCCTCCCAGGATGACTGAACTAAGGTCAACTCCCAGCTGGCCAAGTATAACTAGCAGTATTATGAAATATCCCAGCAACGACACTATGAAAATCAACGGACGCACGTACTTCTTGTGGAGTCTTTTCTCAAGGGTGATCTGCAATCCTCTAAGTATTACCCTCAGGACTATGTACAGTATAACACCGAATAAGAATGCCTGTATGACCGATGTATACTGCTTGTAATTTGATGGGATTATGTGGAATATTTGAATAAAAAAGTAAACAAGGGCTATCAGCAACAGACCTACTAGCACAACACCCAAGACCTTGCTGACTGTTCCCTTTCTCTCCACGTCTGGTTTACTCGATTATCTGATAAAAGTTTTGTGAACGTTGAACATCATTTTTTCTCAACAAATCAGGTTAAATACGCTATTTCTATACATGAAAGAATGGCTACCTATACAATCACATATAAGAAGAGTAATTTCTCCAAGAAAGAATTGCAGGACATAGCTATTTCAGTGATTACTCTTTCTGTAGCCCTTTTCCTGATAATATACCGCTGGACTTTCAAGGTTGATGGAATACCTGTCAGGTTGCAACTGCTCCCAGCCCTTGGAATAGGCTTCCTGATGACCATTACTGCATTTTTAATACATGAAATGAGCCACAAATTCACTGCAATTCACTTTGGAGCGTGGTCAGAATTCAGGATGTGGCCTATGGGACTTGTTCTGACCATTATAACAGGGCTTATAGGATTCCTCTTTGCGCTCCCTGGTGCGGTTTACTTCGCAAGCTACAGGAATCCAATAAGAGAAGGAAAGATAGCTATGGCCGGTCCGATAGCAAATCTTGTCATGGGGGTAGCCCTCCTGCCTCTTCTCCTATTTGTGTCCCTTCCATTCGTTTTCTACGCCGCTGTGTTCTTCCTCGTATACATTAACCTCTGGCTGGGGCTCTTTAATATGCTTCCTATCCCTCCGCTAGACGGAAGTAAGGTGTTCGCGTGGGACAGAAAGTACTGGGCCACAATTTTTGTCGTTGCTGCAGTCCTAGTGGGGTACTTTTTCATCTCATTTGGGGTGCTCTAATAGCCTGGGACCAGACAAGACACCCATAAGGGTAGAGTTGCTAATTGCCCTTTTATATCTTTACGAAGGTCTAGGACTTTCTTTGACTTTCCTCTTAAGATACAGTCTGTAGAGGATGTAGACGACAAATCCTAGAATGAATACCACCAGAAGAACAATTCCTATCCTTTCAATTATCGGGACCAAAGTGTTCCAGGACTTTCCTACTGCATAACCGCCTGCTGCGAGCGCTGTAGACCAGATCAGGGAGCCCGACAGAGTGAAGACAGAGAATTTACCTACCTTCATCTTGGAGACTCCGGCAGGGATGCTCATATATGAGCGAAACCCAGGTACAAATCTCCCGAAGAAGACAGTCCATTCTCCCCTTTCGTCAAACCACCTTTCAGTTCTTGCAAGATGCTCTTCCTTTAGACCCGCGTACTTTCCAATGAACAGGATCAAAGGTCTCCCGCCAAATGCTGAGATGTAATAGAGGAGCAAGTTACCCACGTACCCCCCTATTGAACCAGCCAAAGCATAGATAACAAACGAAATGATACTCCCTGACGAAAGAAAGCCTGCGAACACCATTATTACCTCTGATGGGAATGGCAGGCCGATTCCTTCAAAAACCATCAGCAGAAAGACTCCTGCAGGGCCAAAACTACTCATTATAGATAGAGATTCCTGAATGAGATACGTGATCAACCCAGATATTGTGAAACTCACGGTTTCCTAAAACCGTTATCTGTCGTGGTTTATAAACTTAGGCCAGGTGACCTAATCTACGAAGGAATAGTGGATGGCTAAACTTTTAATGCACCTACCATATCGTAGTTCCAAAAACTTCGTGGCTTCAATGAACGACAGCATAATGGAAAGGATAGATAGGCTGAATAGGAAGTATTCACAGTATGGAGAGGTGCATGACTATTCCCTGGAAGGCAGTACAGAAGAAGTACAGATCCCGTGGAATGTCGCTAAGACCATTGCACTTGAAAGGGATGGCTACAAGTGCAGGATTTGTGGTCGGGCACCGATGATATCTGAAAATATCGATGGCGTGGAAAGATTAAGGGTAGAAGTAGAGGTCCACCACATAGTTCCTAGGATCGTAGGTGGCTCAGATTCAACCAAAAATTTGATAACCCTCTGCAAGGACTGTCACATTAAGACGTTCAAGAACAGTTACAAGGGCGTGCCTAAACTCGAAAGGGGGTTGGATGAAATGGTTGAGGTTCTAACAAACAGCAGATTACTTCTGAAGTATGGAACAAACTGTCAAAGCTACTCCCTGACGTCTTTCCAATACAGGAATGGAACTGTTATCCTCAAGGAACCTATTGAATGTAAAATTTGTAATTTCCCCAGCCTGAAAAGGATAAATGACATAGTCTTTGGTAATGACCTTGACGTCGAGGAAATCGTAATAAAAGATAAAAATAGAAGATTTTGCTTGGGGATAATAGAAAAATGATATTCCCAATCAGAATCTGCTTCTGAAATTCCTGTTGTTGTTAAAGCTTCTCCTAGGCCTTCTATCAACCTCGTCAGGCTGATACTCTTTCTCGCTCATGTCCAGAGACTCGTTGACGCTCTCAACGACGGAATCGGACTTTTTGATTGCTCCATATTTTCCGACATTGAGTCTCATGTGGCCTCTGACAAAGCTCACGTACCCGTTCTCAACAACTATGGTGTCACCATTCTCAACCTGGTTCGCCTGTTCATTCCAGAGTGACATTGTCACTTTTCCGGTTTCGTCTCCAAGAACTGCCTCGACAACTTTTTTCTGCTCGCCGTACCTTGTCTGTATGTCCTTCGGTTCGCCAACATTCAAAACTTTTGCCAAAACAGTCACCCTTTTGGACCCCTGATTGAGGTCCTTCACTTTTGTAAATTCGTCCATATACTACCAATCCTTTGTCTAGAGCTATTTGCTCAACCTCCACAGGCTAATGTACTTATTAACCTTTTCTACTGACCTAAGCCTGACAAACTACAACAAAATCATTCAAAATTTATGACAATTAAAGAATCACACTTAATCAAACTAACCATTCACCGAATCGGGACAAATCATAATGTTAGCATATGTATCACATTCGTCAAATGTTACACTAAATCTAAAATAAATAATGACAAAATTTTTGATGATAAATCAATTTTTCATCCATTGTATAAATCTCATATGTGTTTTTATAGAAAAGTACGGATACACTTTATAGCTGAAAAATCAAGATTTAAATACGAGTATTACTTCTGACGAATTGGTGAGGCTTGGTGTCAATTGGTATACATCTGGTTGGGGATCTTAAAGGTGTTGATCCTGAAAAGATATCAGATGTCGAAACTATGCAGAATGTCATGGAATCTGCTGTGAAATATGGAAAACTCACCAAAATTCGGTCCTACTATCACCAGTTCACCCCAAGTGGTGTCAGTGGAATTATTCTGCTGGCGGAATCTCATCTGAGCTTCCATACTTGGCCGGAATACGGTTTAGTTGCCCTTGACATTTTTACCTGTGGCCCGACAGAAAATGCGGAGTCCGCTCTGGAATACATACTAGGCAAACTCACTCCTTCCAGCATAGAATATAAGAGGATAGAGCGTGGAGTGGAGTTTCCACGTGGAAATCAGAAGGAAAAGGTCCTAGAAGCAACTGCCTGAGAGGCAGGAAATCAAAAAAGATATTCAAGAAGGGAAGACAGTTCTAGACCTTTGTCCCATTTCATTAGGTAGGCGCCGCCCCTCGTAGTTTCTAGTTTAGGTATGTTCTTTGCAAATATCCTGTATCTTCCCTCATATTCGGAGTCAAAAGTAAAAATCCTCCAAGGATCTCCGCTGACATTCTTGAGTCTGAAGGCGTATAAGGGCATCACGCCGGTTTTAGTTATCATATCAACGTACTCCTCAGCCTGCTCCTGCGACCTATTAGAGGAGGAGGAGAAATTAAGCGTTCTCTCCTTGGAACTCTTTATTTCGATGGGTATACTGAGGTCGTGTCGGAGGATAATGATGTCAAAACCATGACTGCCTGCAGCTCTTACAACTAAGAAAGGCCTTGACTTGATCCTACTCTTAATGTCCTCCCTTATCCACCCTATCTTGTTTAGCTGTGAATCATTCCCGGATAGTATCAGTTTCAGCTCCCTCTCGTAAACGGTTCCGTTTGTCAAAGTATCCACCCCCTATTTTGCACCCTTGCCGTACAGATAACCGAGGAAACTTTCAAGTTGTATAATTTCCCTCGCACCCTCGGATATCCTAAAATCGATATCACCAAGCACGAATAGAATGTCAGCCTTTAGTTCGTCGTTTACTGGCAGGTCGTAAACTACCCTGTGGAACTGTTCAACCACATCCTGCCCCGAGATACCCTGCCTGATGACCGCATCCTCCAGCATAGACTTTGCCTTGGAAATGTCACCCTTCAGTGCGAGGCTCAGAACCTGTACCGCCCAGTCTTTGTGCACCAACCCTGCTGCTTCATAAATTGAGTTTACGGTAATCTTCTGAGAGTATGTAGCAGCGACCTGGAGAGTATTAATAGCCTTCCTCATATCTCCGTACGACAGTTCAGCTATTACTTCCAGCGACCTCTTCTCATATTCTATCCCCTCCTTCTTCAAAATGTCAGCAAGCGCTGATATTACGGCCTCAGACGGAATTGCCTTGAATCTAAAGATTGCAGTCCTCGACTGAATCGGTTCTATTATCTTAGATGAATAATTGCATGAGATTATGAAACGTGTTGTTCTTGTGAAGTTTTCCATTGTTCTTCTTAGAGCTGCTTGAGCCTCATCCGTCATGTAATCAGCCTCGTCCAAGAACAATATCTTGAAACCGAGTGGATTGTTAGGTAAGATTCTTGAATATTCCTTAACGGTCTCCCTCACCATCTTAATTCCTCTGTCGTCAGATGCGTTAAGCTCCAGGAAGTTCTCTTTCCATTCCTCTCCGTAGAATTCCCTAGCGAGCACCGTCGCAGCTGTCGTCTTCCCAGTCCCGGGTGGGCCAGAAAATAACAAATGCGGGATGTTTTTCTGCTGAACATAACCCTTTAGTCTTTCCGTCACTGCGGTTTGACCAACAATCTCGGTAAGCTTTTTCGGCCGGTACTTTTCAATCCAGATTTCGTCCATTTCCCCTAGTAATCATCGTATAGGAATAAATAACCTTTCGTAGAAGGGCCTAAGAAGGATTTTATATCCCGAAACATTTTGGAGAAAGGGAAGTTAAATGGTAAGAAAGCCGGGTAGAATGTACAGGAAAATCACAGGACCAGCATATACCAAGAGGGAGTACATGGGGGGTGTCCCAGCATCCAGGATCCAGCAGTTTGTTGCCGGCGACATAAACGGGAAGTACGATATAGAACTGAGGTTAGTGGCTGAGGAATCGTGCCAGATAAGGCACACAGCCTTGGAAGCAGCGAGAGTAAAGTCCAACAGGTTGCTGATGAGGGACTTCGGGGAGAAGGGTTACTTCATGAGGGTTAAAACATTTCCTCATCACGTCATAAGGGAGCACAAGATGGCGACTGGGGCTGGCGCTGACAGAATTTCGAGCGGGATGAGCCTGGCGTTCGGGAGGCCTGTGGGGACAGCAGCAAGGGTTAGAAAAGGTACAGCAATCCTTGTGGTAAGGATACCTAAGACAGGAGAGAAAAAGGCCAAGGAGGCCCTAAGAATGGCTTCTCACAAGATTCCCACCCCTTCAAGGGTGGATGTCATAGACCTTACTGTTCCCTCTTCGTCTTGATTATATTTTTAAATTCCTTTTCGATAATAGAAAGTTCCGCTTTCCCAATTGTGTCCCTGTTGACTGACGCAATGAAAATGCCATTTCTTTCGAGCACCTTATCCTTCAGAACGGTCAGAAACTTTATCACATTTTGAACGGAATTGGACGTTGAAAAGATGTAGTCTATGCAGTCGACGTAGAGTACCCCCTTTTCATTGAAATTACTTACTACGTACTCCTGCATCTGGCTAAGTTGCGTTGGATTGAATCCTCCGCTAGATTCGTCATACGTAATTGGCGCAAATTTCAGATTCTTGTATGATGATAGGTTATTCCTGGTCTCCCTTGTCAGTATCACGGCAGGGATGCCTTGCTCAACGATGTTTGAAAGTATTTCCATTCCCTTACGGTTGTTCCTTTCGTAGATGAGATAGGTTTCTCCGTAAACTAACTTCACCGCATTTCCTTCTACATTACCTGAGGCTTCCCTTTCCAGTCTCTTTATGAATTCGTCGCTTATTCCCTGACCCCTAGCCTCAAGAATCGCGAATTTGATGCCATCCCTGTAGCCCTCCCTGTAGCTTTTGTTGTCGTTCATTTCTTTGTTGTTTCTTGATGAGAAACTACTTCTTGAATGATTCGGGCCGCCAGCATGGAGGTGTTGCCGTTGTCGAACAGAGGGGTGATCTCATTTACGTCAAGACCTACCAGGTTGTCGCCTATAGCGTCCAGGACATCGAACAAGATCGTAGGATTCAGGCCGAAAGGTTCAGGTGTACCCACACCCGGCGCATATGCAGGATCGAATCCGTCGAAATCTATTGACAGATATACCTTAGAATTGCAAAATTCCTTTAGAAATGACTTCATTCTCTCGGGATTGGAATTGACCTCGTAGCTTGTAAAAAAGGTCTGTGGTCCAGCCTCAAGCTCTTCTGTTGAGACGGACCTTATGCCCAGCGACACCACGTTTTCCTTCCCTACTATCTCGCTGACCCTCCTTGCTACGCACGCGTGTGAAAATCTTTCCCCCATATAAGAGTCCCTGTAATCGGAGTGTGCATCTATGAAAACAACCTTGCTTCTTATTCGTCTTAATGAGCCTACGGTTATGCTGTGCTCGCCGCCAATCATTATTGGGAATTTGCGGTCAGAAACAATCTTGTCTGTGACGGAGTACACTTCCTCCAGCATCTCTTCAGGCCGATGACTTTCTTCTATGTCTCCCATGTCGAATATCCCAGAATTCCTGAGGTTCACGCCCTTTCTAATTGAATAACTTTCCATATTGTAGGATGCCTTTCTGACCTCATTTGGCGCAAGCTTTGCTCCTGGCCTAAATGATACTGTTGAGTCGAATGGCACCCCAAATAACACATATTTTGAATCTTCATAACTGTCAGAGGAATCGCAGAACTTGAGGCGGGCTGGCATTTACACACGCACGATCTTCCTTTTACCCATTGACTCCCAATATTCGACCTCTACCCCGCTTGCTGCCTTATCTTTGAATTCTTCCGGTATTGGAATGTTGAACTGTTCAAAGGTCTCCATATCCATGAGGAGCCCTTCGTTCTGAGATATGCTTAATATTTGGGCAGTCTTCTTTTCAATGATTGGTACCTTGACCTTGTGCTTTGTAGGGTAAACGACACTCCTTTTCTGATTATCGAATATTCCGATTGCCACTATCCTGGCCTTTGCTTCTCCGTGCTTCCCAGGTTTTGAGGTTGTGATCTCCACTATCTTACAAGGTTCTTCGTCAATCAGAATGTATTTGTTCTCCTTTAACTCCCTGACCTCTTGATCCTGCCAAGTCATCTGTTATCTCTGGTTAAAGATAGTGTTTTATATATATCTTGGGTTTTTCCCTTAAGTCATTTCTCTTCAGTATTAGAAGGTCGCGTCTCCTTCATGTGTATGGGACAGTTTTCCACTTCCAACTGAGCATCCAAATTCAATTTTAAAATTGATCAGTGGTGAAGGGCCTAACTCCTTGAGGAGAGAGAATAATAGTTAGAAAATTAGTAATCCCCTCCGCTTTGGATTGGATGCTCCTAGGGCAACTTGGCACAGGAAGGGAAGTGCGCCCGACATTAGGCGACCCTTTCCCTAATAAGAGGAACGGCATCCTAGAGTGGGGATAGGCTGCATAAAATTACCATGCCCTCCAGAAAGAATGGGAAGTTTGGGCACTTAGTAAAATACTGACCAATAAGCAGAACTTCGAAGTTCCTTGATGACTACCCCTGTCCTGTGGTTGCAGGCGCGGTTTCGATTATTCGGCTGGAAACATTTACCCTCACCCCACCTCTTTTTAAAATAACTGAGATGTTGCAGTATTTCTCCTGGCTAAGCGAAATCGCCCTTTCAAGGCTGTCCTTTGATACCTTGCCGTACACCACATACTCTAGATTTATGTCAGTAAACACTTTTGGATGTTCAGGCGCTCGAGTGCCCTCTGCGATAACTTCGAAGCCTATCACTGGTTCCCTTTTCTTTTTCAGTATAGAAATTACATCCATTGCAGTGCATCCGCACATGGCCTGTAGCAACATCTCAGTTGGAGAGCTTCCCTTTTGGGAATCCCTATCGTCAGAATTATCCAAGATTGTATATCTGTGAGAATCCCCCGAAGCAATGAATGTCAAACCATTAACCCATTCCACCTTTGCCCGCATGTATTCGCAATAATGGGTGGTATTTATCTTTATATGAGCTGTTTCTAAGAATCTAGTCCCCCCGGTAACCCTCAGGGATGGCCTCCTATTATTCTGTGCTAAGAACACCAATACTAACCTCAGAAATAACGATGTTGTGACAAAGAAATGGTTAATAAAGTAGTTCTAATGGAGCCTGGTGAATTGGCTCTTGGTTTTGTTAACCCTAATATCTGCCTGGATCATAGTCTTCTTCCTGGCAGTTACGAGACTCAAGAGCCATGTTGCTCCCTACGGCCCAGCACTTCTCATAAAGACACAAATCGGCGTCAGAACTATAGAAAGAATATCGAAGTATAAGTTCTGGGATTACTTCATCACCTTCTTCTACTATGCCCTTCCTGTATTTGCTGCGGCAGGAGTCCTTCTACTGGTATACGAAGCATTTCTTGTCCTGTCAATACCGAGGAGCGCAGCCCCTTCGCTCTCATACGTGCTGGCCCTGCCGGGTATCAATCCAGCGATACCTTTAGTGTGGGGGATCGTGGGGCTAATAGTTGCAGTAGCCCTCCACGAGGCTTCTCATGGAATAGCAGCAAGAAGGTTTGGGATTCCTGTGAGGAGTACAGGTCTCCTTTGGCTTATAGTGCCGGTAGGTGCCTTCGTAGAGCCTGACGAGGAAGAAACGAAGAAAGCAGAGCCAAAAGTCAGGGCTAAGATATTCGCAGCCGGGCCTGGAACTAACATAACTCTCACCGTTGTATTCCTTGTTCTTTCAATTCTTGTGGCCTACACCTTTGCGCCAGTTGCCGGTGCACCTGTTCAAGGCTCGATCCTTCCATCCTTTCATCCGGGAGACGTGATTCAATCTATCGATGGAATTAGCATCCCCAATGTAACAGCACTGTCCAGCCTCTCTTTCCCACCAGGAACTCAGGTTGAGGTAACCCTCATTAGAGATGGAGCCCATGTAACAGAAAGCGTGGTCTATGGAGTCTATGTAACCGCGGTATTGAAAGGTTACCCGGCATACAATGCGGGCATTGCACCGGGAGCCGTAATCATTGCTTTGGGCGGTAAAACAATTTCAAACGTTACCGCATTTGAAAGGGATGAATCTAGTTATGTAGCCGGACAGGCCACAACCATTGAAACCTATGACGGAACAAGCTACCATTATTACAACATCACCTTTGCGTCCAAATATGCGTACGAGGTGGCTAGCGGAATCTCAAGTCCAGGAATTCCAAAGGATACCCCATTCATCGGTATTGATGTTTCAATTATGGGCTTGACCCTTTTCGACCAGTATGCCTACCTTAATCTCCTTAAAAACCCAGCCTCTGCAGGGCCACTCGGTTTCTTCGAATATCTGAGTCTGCCATTCCACTTTGAGCTCCCCCTTCCAGGAACGATGCTGTCATCGATATACACCAACCCCATAACACTGAACCTGGAATACTTGTTCTACTGGCTATTTTGGCTGAATTTTGCCCTTGGACTGATGAATCTACTTCCCATCGTCCCCCTAGATGGTGGCTACGTCTTCCTTAACATGCCTGCGCTTCAGAAGAACAAGAGGGCAAGAGATGCCATTGTCGCTGGGTTCAGCCTGCTGGTTTTGTTCCTCATACTCTGGGAACTGATCGGACCCAGGATAATTTAGACCAAGTTTGTCTGAAATTGGTTGCCCGTTCCCCTGCTGATTGACAGGTCGAAAAAAGTGACGGGTAATTTGGAGCTGTCTGAAAGAGAGAGGGCCTCTTTCCTGAAGGATACAAAGTTGTAGCAGAGATTGCACCTAGTCGGGGCATTTCTAATGAAATAACAGTTTCCGTTTGAATTGTAAAAACAGAATCTCCCGATCGATTCCACCATTCAACAGCATTAATGAAAATAAAAACTTTAGTTGAGTTTCCGGTGTCTTCTCCACTCTTGAATATTGGGACGAACGTCAATTTCATGCAGAAACTAGGGCATAAGATCACTACCTATATGTTCTGTATCTTTCTCTCATCTCCTCATATTTCCTTATGATGCCCTCTGTTATCTCTACTGCATTGCCAGTATAGTCAAGTGCAGATAGCTTTACCATCTTCTCTCCCGTGCTCTCTTCAATTCTATCCCTCAGATCTCCACCTTTCTCCCTTACCACCATAGATGCCTTCCTTACTATCTCGTGTGCTTCCTGTCTGCCAAATCCCTTATTCACAAGTGCCATCAGGTAGGCTTCTCCCAGGGCTAGATCATCGTTCATCACATTCTTAAGCATCACTTCCGAATTCACTTTCAGACCATCGAATACTGTGGTCATTTTGTTCAATATGTCATCTATGAGTATAGATACATACGGTATTATGAAGCGCTCAGACGCACTGTTCGTTAGGTCTCTCTCGTGCCAGAGCACTGCAGATTCATGCATCGGGACGAGGAAACCTCTTATAATCCTCGCGAGCGAAACAATGTTCTCGGAAACCACCGGATTTACTTTCTGGGCCATGGTACTTGAGCCTACCTGCCTAGTCTCATTGAATGGCTCCTGAACTTCTCCTATCTCAGGTCTCTGGAGATTCCTTATTTCTGTAGCAAATTTTTCCAGTGATGTGGCTATGTTAGCGATGATGGAAACGTACTCCACAAACCTATCGCGGTCCACTATCTGTGTCGGGCCCTCTTCGAATGAGATGCCAAGATCCCTCATGAGGATCGATTGAACTTTAATTGAATCCTTGCCGAGGGCAGCCCCCGTTCCCACCGCGCCCATGAATTTTCCGACTAACACCCTCTTCTTAGACTCCTCTACCCTTGAAATATGTCTAGAAATTTCCGCGAGATACACTGCCATCTTCAGGCCAAAAGTTATCGGTAGTGCGTGCTGTCCGTGCGTTCTTCCAATCATCACTGTGTGCAAATGCTTCTTAGACAACGAATAGAGCGAATCGCCGAGCTTGAATAGGTCATCGATCAGCAGCGGGTAGAATTTCTTGAATTGCAGGGCGGTAGCCGTGTCGGTGATATCGTTCGAGGTTGCACCCAAGTGGACCACCTTACCACTTTCTCCGCAAACGGAATTCAACACCTTAACAACCGCCATCACGTTATGGCCTATCTCCGCCTCGACCCTTTTCACCTCCTCTATCTTAACTAGATTTGTGTTTGCACACCTTGCTATTTCTGCGGCATCCTTTCTAGCGATTATCCCAGCCTCTGCTTCTGCCTCTGCCAAAGCAGCCTCCACTTCTAGTATGTGTGCTAAGTTTGATTCTTCTGAAAATATGGCCCTGACTTCTTCCCTTCCGTACCTGTAATCAAGGGGAGAAACAATCATGAAGAAATATTGTCAATTAGGATAACTAGATTTCCATGTGGTCGGTCACAAATTTTCAATCTACGAACGTCTTTGCCTCTTGAACGCCCGCTTTGACCAGTACAGCCTAAATTAAGGTGACTGTCTATAAATGTGAAAATTTAATCTAAAAAAGCTGCAGAATAGAAAAAACACCCAACCCGACCACTGCGACAAGAAACGCGTACAAGAAAATCGTTCTTGGCTTACCAATTCTGTAACCTCCCATTATCTCCTTATCTGAACCGATTCTTATTACCACTAACAACGGGAGTGCTAGTGCTATGGCACTCAGCACCATTATATCCAGAGCAAGGTTCACGAGGTCAGTGAAGAGCAGAGTAAGCACCGCAGCTGGAATTATCTCAAGAAAGTATATTGCGTAAAATTTCTTCTGCTTGCCAACGCGTTTGTTGAACGTACCCCCTAAACGGAAGACATCAGAAAGAGAATATGACATGCTCATTGAGATGACGAACATTGCAAGAAGCCCTGCAACACCCATTGCAATTGCGAATATGACAGGACCGATGGGTCCTATTTCGTGTTGGAGAGCAGCAGCGACGTATGCAACTGAATTCCCATTGGAAAGACCATCCTGCGAAAGTCTCCACGAAAACACTACTATAGATACCATTAGAACCTCTGAGGCAATTGCACCCTGCAAAGTTCCCCAGCTTTCCCTTTTCATTCCAGAAATCTTAAGGCCACTGTCCACATCGGCCGCCTGATGGTAAAAAAGCATCCACGGCATGATTACAGCGCCCACGTTCGCTGCAAGGAGAAAGTAGAATGAGTTGCTTGTAACTATCGGGGTGAAATCTGCGATATTTACATTGCGCGGGAATACGAAGAAGTCGAGGACCACGAACAGGAACAGCAGGAAACCCAATGCAACCAGAAACAGCTCTATTTTCTTGTATTTGCCAGTGAATACTACTACCGTATGGACAACTATGACGAACGCAACAGTAGCTACTATGGGAATCCCTATCAGAGATCCCGCCAGCGCTATTCCGGCAAATTCTCCTACATAAGCCGCGAAGTCTATGATTGCAGTTCCGCTGACTGCCGTCACAGTCCAAAAGTGACCGAAATTCTGGGAAATCACTTGTCCCAGCGTCTTACCCGTAACCGCTCCAATTCTCGATGCGGTGTCCTGAACGAGGTAGAGTGGAATGATCAGCAATACCAAAAATATGATGAGATGTGCCTTGAACTCTATTCCTGACTGGACAGCGGTTATAACGCTGGGTGCGTCGAGGTCTGCCAACATTACGACCCATCCCGGGCCAAGGACAGGGAGTAACTTCCTGATCGTGGGGTTCATAATTTGTCACTTCAGGAAATATTATTTCTTGATCCAACAGGGCTTGTATATTTCACACTCTTCAGTCCACTATAAACTCTCATTACCTTAGGGGATAACCTTACAGTTTCTTCCATACCTGCTGGTAGCTTTATCTCCCCATTTTCTCCAATCAGATATACGCTCTTCTCTCCCTTCTCTATTCTAACTGGCATCCCCGGAGTTGATCCTGCATCAAGCAGTTTTTTCAAGAACGTCCGATCCTCGAGCACAGGCCTTACAAAGTAATATTTTCCTTCTGCTGCCACCTGCGCACTGAGTTCGCTCATTTTCATGTCAGGTCTCACTGGATTCCCATGAGGACAGAATGGAGGATTTCCCATTTTCCTGTAGAGGTTCGAAAGGAGCTTCTCCGGGAAGTCATGTTCCAGGTCCATCACCGAATTGTGTACCTCATCCCATGGGACCTCCAGGAACGTATAGACGAAGTATTCCGTTATCCTGTGAGCCCTCACGATACCCATCGCCTTCGTGTATCCGTTTTTCGTAAACTTCAGCCCTTGCTTGCTGACGGTAAGCAAATTTTCCCTCTCCAGCTTATGAATGCCTTCCCAGGCAGAGGGGAGGGATATACCCAGACGGTCTGCTACACCTTTCTCGTTTGCGAATTCATAACTCTCACTTAACTCCCAAATAGCCAGGAGGTAATCCTGACTGTTATGTTTCACCTTACATAATTAGGGTAGCCTAATTAAACCTTGCTTCATAGAAATATCTACTCAGAAAGCCTATCTCAGCGGAAGGAAGCGCTAAGGGTGGATGATTCCTCCTACAAAATTATATTATTGCGTCCCTGTTTCATATTTAATGAAATCCTATGTCACTATAAATTTCGCCTCTTCACTTGACGGTAAAATAGCACTGAAGGGAGGAAAGTCATTCAAGTTCTCAAACTATGAAGATCTCGTGAGGGTTCATGAGCTTCGATCCAAATCTGACGTAATACTTGTGGGAAAGAATACTGTAAACCTTGATGACCCTAAACTCGTAGTAAATGAAAAGTACTTCAAATCCGATCACATCCCGGATGTGGCGATACTCGACACCACCCTCGCGGTTAATCCGAAGGCCAGAGTTTTCAATTATCCCAGGAAGGTTATCCTCTTATGCGGGAAAGACGCC
Source organism: Thermoplasmata archaeon (assembly GCA_021797855.1). GTDB lineage: Archaea > Thermoplasmatota > Thermoplasmata > Thermoplasmatales. The sequence continues at coordinate 64,644 of JAJZYX010000004.1, read as the reverse complement.
CGGAAAGGGCCGGTTCTTGCCGAAGGGGAAGCGGAGACTGTAATTAGAAGAAGCACTCTCATCAGACCAAACTCCTCGTATGCCGTGAAGGAGCTGGGGAGTATGGGTTATTCAAGAATAATGGTTGAAGGGGGAAAATCAGTCATATCTTCCTTCATCTCAGAAGGCAACTGGGATGAGATTTCCATATTCTATTCCCCCATTATGGTCGGAGAAGAAGGAATATCAATGTTCGGACCTCTTAGTAATCCCCTGACCCTTGGATCTGCGGAAGTCCTCAAACTTGGAGATGGCGTTCTGGTCAGAATCAAAAAAGGATTTTAACGACATCCCGTTCAATGTATATGGAAGGAAAGAAGAAGATAGAATGGGCAATGAAGTGGATGCCCGTTCTCAATGACGTAAGGGGGGAGTTCCAATCGAAGAAGCCATTCAAGGGGATGAACGTTTCTATGGCCCTCCATTTGGAAGCTAAGACGGCTGTCCTCGCCTACACGCTCAAGGTCGGTGGCGCAAGTGTTAGAATATCTGGGTGTAACCCCCTGACTACAGATGACGAGGTGGCAAAGTCATTAAGGGATGATTATGGGGTAAGCGCATTTGGAAGAAGAGGGATGACTAGAGAGGAATACTACGACAACTTGGCCCGCACGGTGGAGACTGAACCAGACATAATTATAGATGATGGTGGTGACCTAACCACCCTCGTTCTAAAGGACAGGGAGATGTACAAAAATGTCAAGGGTGGAAATGAGGAAACAACTACTGGGGTAGTTCGTTTGAAAAACATGGAGAAGGCAGGTGCGCTTAAGTTTCCAATGTTTGACGTCAACGATGCCCTCATGAAGCACCTGTTTGATAACAGATATGGAACCGGGCAGAGCACAATTGATGGTCTCATGACTGCAACAAACCTTGTAATCGCAGGTAAGAGAGTGGTCGTGGCGGGCTACGGCTGGTGCGGAAGGGGGATTGCAAACAAGATGAGGGGTCTAGGGGCAAATGTCACTGTAACGGAAATCGACCCATTCAAATCAATTGAGGCACACATGGATGGATTCGACGTTGAGGAAATGAAGGAGGCGATAAAGCGTGCAGATTTTGTAATAACTGCAACAGGGGTGAAGGATATAGTCACACCAGAAATGCTGAAGCACGCAAAGGATGGCATAATTCTTGCAAACTCTGGCCATTTCAACAATGAGATTGCGGTAGACGACATAGAAAAGGAGTTCGGAAGGGGAAGAGAGGTAAGAAGGAATGTGAAACAGTATTCAGTTGGCAGGAAGAAAATTTACGTCCTATCTGATGGAAGACTTGTTAACCTCGCAGCGGGGCAGGGACATCCAGTTGAGATAATGGACCTCTCATTTTCCATACAGGCCCTAACCGCAGAATTCATAGCAAAGAACCCACCAAAGAAGGCAAGAGTATTTCCTGTTCCTCAAGAGATAGACCTGAAGGTCGCGAACCTGTACCTGAATTCCCAGGGGATAAAGATAGACACACTGACGAAAGAGCAGGAAAGATACATCAATTCCTGGCAGGAAGGGACCTGAGGGGCACAAACTCCGGCAAGCAAATCATAAATAATCAATATTGGATATGGCGGTGTGCCATTCGAGAAACTGGCCGAGATGATACTTCCCAGGGAGGTCATCGGAGGTCACGGTGCAATCGAAAAGGTGGGAGATGTCTTCAGGAAGCTTACAATATCTAGGAAGGGGGTGATAGTGACAGGCAGCACAACAGTAAAGCTTGCGGGAGAACGTGTCAGAACCCTCCTGGAAGATTCTGGAATAGCTACTGAGATAGTTATCACCGACCGGGCCACGGAAGAGAATGTTGAAATTGTCAAGGAAAAGACTAAGAAATCCGAGGCCAAGGTTATAATAGGCATCGGTGGAGGTACCAAGATAGACATTGCAAAGAAGAGTGCCTTTGACTTGGGTCTTGATTTCATCTCAATCCCCACCTCTGCAAGTCATGACGGGGTGGCGAGCCCCAGGGCCACAATAAGCAAGAATGGACTCTCGTCTTCAGTTGAAGCAACTATGCCGGCTGCAATTATTGCAGACACGGAGATCATAGTTACTGCACCGTTTAGATTTCTTGCTGCTGGTGCAGCAGACGTACTATCCAATTTACCGGCGCTGAGGGACTGGAGTCTTGGTCACAGACTAAAGGGGGAGAGAATTAGCAGTTCAGCTTATGCCATCTCGGAATTTGCCGCTAAAGAGATAATCAACAATGCCTCGCAGATCAAACCGCACGTTGAGGAGAGTGTCTGGCTTGTGATCAAACAGATTGTGTTCTCTGGAATAGCAATGAGCATTGCTGGAAGTTCAAGACCGGCATCCGGTGCCGAGCACATGTTTGCTCACGCAGTCGACACCATCAAGAAGGGGAACGGCCTCCACGGAGAGCTGTGCGGGATAGGGTCCATTATTGCAATGTACCTTCATGGAGCTGATTGGGTAACCATAAAGAACACCCTTCAGACGATCGGCGCACCGACGACCTTGGACCAGGTTTCACTAACAGAGGAGGATGCCATTCAAGCCCTTATGATGGCCCACAAGACCAGGCCTGACAGATACACAATCCTTGGCGAAAATGGCCTGAGTGAAAGCGCTGCCAGGGAGGCGCTTCGCATAACGGGAGTATCCTAGATGGTAATTACCCTCGTTCCGAAGAATCTCACTAAGGAGGGATCCGTTTTCCAGTACTTCTCTCCGGCCCAGGAATGCAATGTCTGTAACCTGAAGAACGTTTGCCATAACCTCACTCCCGGTTCCCACTACAGCGTTACTAAATTCAGGGAGAAGGAGCACAAATGCTTCATTCATGAAGGTGACAAGGTCTATACGGTAGAGGTGGAGGAGGTTGAGAGGAGTGTGATGATCCCCAGGAAGATTGCGAAGGAAGGCGCAAAAGTCACTTACAGGAAACCGGACTGTGACGACTATGAGTGCAAGTTTTCTGAAATCTGTATCCTCAGTTTCACAAAGGACAGGTCCAAGGTCAAGATAAACAGCATTGCTGACCAAACCTGTCCAAGAGGCTACGACCTGATAGAAGCGAAGATAGAATGAGCATCCTCATCGGAATTATAGGTAAACCGAACGTCGGGAAGAGCACCTTTTTCTCCGCACTCACCGAGAATCCGGTGGAGATAGCAGATTATCCGTTTACCACTATTGATTCCAATCGCGGTGTCACCTATATACGGACAAGATGCCCTGAAAAGGACATAGGGAGGAAGTGCAGCCCCAATTTTGGGAGATGCTCCAACGGGACAAGGCTCGTTCCGGTCGAACTTATCGATGTAGCCGGACTTGTTCCAGGGGCTCATGAAGGGAAGGGTCTAGGAAATAAATTTCTTGATGACCTCAGGAGAGCAGACGGCTTCATACAGATCGTTGATTCCACCGGGTCCCTGGACCAGAACGGCAACAATGTGGGAAGGGGGAGGGTGGACCCTCTCAGCGATGCAGAATTTGTCCACAGGGAAATCGTTCTCTGGCTTGCAGACATCATATCAGACGGTCTTATCAGAAACCTGAGAAAACTGGAGAGCGAAGGGGGGAAAATTGAAGGGATCATATATGAGAAGGTTTCCGGTCTGGGCATAGACCCGAAGGACGTCGCACTGGCCGTGAAGAATGCAGGAATTCCCAGCAACCTGAAGAACTGGGATGACGACGTCACTTTCAGAGTTGCTGAGGGGATAGTCAAAATCTCAAAGCCTGGAATAATAGTGGCTTCAAAGGGGGACAAGATTACGAAGGAGGATGCAGATAGACTCCGTGGAAGGGGTGCTTACGTAGTTTCCGGTGACTACGAGCTCGTCCTGAGAAGAGCGGCCAAGGCTGGTCTCATTGATTATTTCCCCGGAGATACGTACTTCACAGTCAAGGATGATGCCAAGCTCAGCCCTTCACAAAGGGATGCTCTCAGGATGGTGGCTGATTTCTTGAAGTTAAATGGAGGTACTGGAACCCAGGATGCGATCGAGCATCTGGTCTACAAGGTGCTCAGGATGATCGTCGTTTACCCCGTTGAGGATGAGAATCACTGGACGGACAAGAATGGGAATGTACTGCCGGATGCCATTCTGATGCGGGAAGGATCAACTGCCATTGATCTCGCATACAAGGTGCACACGGACCTAGGTGAAAAATTTATAAGGGCTGTCAACGGACGCACAAAAAGGGTACTGGGGAAAGATTACGTTCTGGTAGACGGAGATGTCATCAAGATCGTTGCTGCTCGCTAACTATTTTGAAGACCTCCAGCAGGTCCGTTCTAGAGAGCTCCTCAGGTCTGGAGTCACCGAATAAATCCGTCTTCACTATGTTCCTTAGCTTCTTCCTCCTCTGCGAGAATATTGTCTTCAGAAAACTGTCGAATCCTTCAGGGATTGCATCATTGCCCCTCCTAAGTCTCAGGACAGTGCTGTAAACAGCAGGCCTGGGGGTAAACTTCACCGGAGGGATGTCAAATTCCCTCTCAATCCTGAATTTCATCTGCATCATGACAGACAGCCTTGAATAGTCCTTTGTTCCGGGCTCGGCTGTGATCCTATCTGCTACCTCTTTCTGGACGGTCACGACCCCCGTCTCGAACTCACTGTTCCAGAGCCTCTCGAGGAGTGGTGAAGAAATTGAGTAGGGCATGTTTGACAGAAATACGTCGAATTCCGGCCACTCAACCCTGAGGGCATCGGCATTCATCACCGTTGCCTCGGGAAACATCGCAGTAAGACGCTTTGCGAAATCAGGGTCCTTCTCTATGATGATGAGCGACCTGAAGTTCCTGATGAACCTGGTGAGTTGACCGAGCCCTCCTCCAATCTCGAGAATCCTCTTTTCTTTGGTGTCCACCAGGGACACTATCCTCTCCGCAATCCTAGGATCATTGAGAAAGTTTACTCCATCCCTCCTGGTTCTGTGCATCATCTATCCGGAAACGAAGAGTCTGTGCCTTTCTTCCTTGTTCTTCAGCTCCCTGATTACCCTTTCCGTTATCATCTTCTCTGGGTCTCTGAGACCCTTAACCCTCGCCTTCAGATCCTGAAAGTCCTTGAATGGGCCCTTCTTTCTCTCATCAAGTATTTCCCACATGAGGTTCCTTCCTATCCCATAGAGGAGATCAAGCTGATGAAGCCTGGCCGTAACCGGCTGGGCTGTATTGAAGAAATTCACGAACCTGGATTCGTTGTTCTCTATTATCTGCCTGATCACGAACTCCAGCTCGTTCTGGGCCCCAGGAGTGAGCTCCTCGAATGATATCCTCCTCCTCACGCTGCTTATCTTGTCCCTCTTCTCTAGGTCCTTTCCGATGTAAACCTTGTCGCCAATAGTCAGGACAACGCCCTGCTTTGGAATTAGCTCGAAGAGTTTCATTTCCTCCTCTCCTATTGCCAGGGACAGAGGAACCCTCTTGAATGCCTTCTCCTCCATTCTTCCTTGTGGAAGGATGTCAAGCACGTATGCATACTCTTCCACAGGAATCACCTGCTCTTCTGAATAATCTCAATTACCTTGTTTCCTAGATCCTGCTCGAGATTCTGGACGTGTGGATAGAGTATTGATCTGAGCTCATCCAGCGTGGTGGGCATAATATCGATAACCTTCACTGCAAGCATCTCATCTAGGCCCAGGGATTCTAGCTCCTTTTGGAGCTTGGCAGCTTTGTCAGCAGAAACCTTGGAGAATTTTGAAACGTGCTTAAGTGCTGCAGTCTGCACTTCATCCAGCTCCCTCTCCTTCGATGCTTCTGTTAGAAGTTCCTTTGCCTTTGCAAGGGGGATATAGTTGATCTTCATTACCCAGCTTCACGTCCTCTTCAGATGTACTGGATAAGCCACCACTGTCTTGGGTTTCCCCTGATCGCTTATCTTCACTATGTACGCATCCCCTCTCTGACCCTCTACTACTCCCGTCATTCCCTGGAATCTCTTGAACGGCATTCCGTTGTGAAAGGACGGTTCTATATCGATTGCCACAGTGTCCCCTACCTCGAACCTTTTCACTATCCTATTTACAGTAACTGGCCCCCTCTCCTTTAGCTTCTTCCTAAGCTTGTACCTCGTCTTGGATCTGGGACCGTGAGACATTTTCCCCATTATTACATCCCCTACTTGACTTCGAGCACATCAAGATAATCTATTTTAACGTTTATGTCAAGTTCACTCTTCAAACTGGGGACAGTGCGTCCTTTGTCTCCTGTAATAAATTCCTTTATGTACGTCCCGGCCTCCGCCCTTATGCGCAGGATTATATTGTTGCCGGAAATCCTGATGACCTCAGTACTTCTGATGCTCTTTTCCCTCACCTTATCCCTTCGGATGCCCAGGACTCTGCTAGGGGTCTTCTGACTAATCTTATAGTTCTGGAACTTCCTTAGGTTCTCAAATATATCAGGAGGCATTTCACCATCCACAGTTATCCCGACTTCGTATGTCTTGTCAGGCCTCGAATTTTTCATTTCCTCAACTTCCATCGGGTCAGCCAGGGATAGCCCTACCACCTCGACCCCTCCCCTGGAGAAACTGAGAACATTGGCGGCGATATTTCCCATTTCTGACCTTCTTCTCCTTGGATTCCTGACTTCCACGTAGAAGGGTCTCCCTGTTCCCAGCATGAGGGCATCCACATCCTCCCTTCCTGAAGCATAGAAATTGTAGTCAGATCCTTCAAAAGAGTCGCAGACAACCTTACCAATGTACTCTGAAACGGATTTCTCCTGATCCTTTCCTGCCCCAGGCTTTATCCACGGGGACTGCGGAATGCCTCTCCTCTTCTTGAGGTAACGCCCCTTAACGTAGATTGACCTCACGGATACTCTGTAACCTAAATCTTCCTGGTTGACGGTGAATGTCAGGTCAGGCCTTGAGAACTCGGCCCTGTAGCCAGTCTCCTCCTCAATCCTGGACCCAAGTCTGACCTGAAACTCCTCCTTGTAAGACCCTGTTACGACGCCTAATTTTGCCATCAGGTCTTTCTCTGCCTTGAGTTTCTCTGGTGATGCCCTTAGCCCAATAAGGAACGTTCCTGAATCGTAGATTTTTGCCTCCTCAAGGAACATCCTGAAGTAATCGTCTATATGGTCGAGCAGGCCACCGCAAATTTCGCATGTACTGCCCTTGTCTGATGGAGGATCGCCCTCAAATGAGAGCCTCTCCCTGCAGCTTGTGCAGAGGAACATCTATTTTACTTCTACTGTCTTTACGACGTTCCCGGGGATCCTGACGAATACCTTGGATCCGCACTCGCACTCAAACTGGGTTGTATCCCCCTCGTCCTTCAATTCCCTGCCGCACCTTATGCACTTAAACATTTTCCAGATCAACCTTCTTAAATTCCGTGTTCAGTTCCGGCGAATAGGCATCTCCTACGTACTCAAATCCGCATTTCCTGCACTCCCAGATACCGGGATGTTTCCTCTTTACAGACACGTGGTGGCATCTGGGGCACACGTATGTGGCCTTTCTCAGATTTTCCATCTCCAGCCACCTTTTCTTGACGGTCGACCCGTACCTGGCGCCGAATCTGCCTGAGCTACCTACCTTCTTCGTCTTCTTTGTCATGGCCTATCTCCCAAGTACTCTCTTCCTAATATCCTTTCCCACCCTGATTGACGTATCTACAGCCGCAAACAGTTCTTCCTGAGTGATGCTACCGCCAAGACCCTTCTGCATTGCCACGACAGCCCCTTCCTCGTTTGTGGCAACAGACAATCTGGCTGAGGCCACCTCTTCCTCATCCAGATTCGGGTCCGCGACCATCACTGATCCTATCTTTGCGAAAGTAACCGTCACCGGGACGTGATTTATGGGCAGAGGAAAATCTTCCCCGCCAATCTTCGATGCAGGGACCTTCGCCTCAAGGAGGGCTGCAACTGCCCCGAGGGAGCATGCATCTATGAGGTTGCCGTCGTAGTCGAGGATGTGCATGTCTATGAAAACAACCCAGACCTTCTCCCCTTCCTTTATGACAAGCTTGTCCAGGTCGATCATCTTTGATTCCCTTATCCCCCTGTCCACTACCCTTGCAAGCTCTATTGCATCTTCGCTCGGCGGGCCTGACTCGAATGTGGGGGATGCCATCGGAAGAAGTTCCGCATTGGTGGTGAGTATTCCGCTGTTCGGTGTATCTGGGAATGGCTCTCCCTGCTCTATCTTGATTCCCACAAGCACCCTTGTGTCCCCCAGCCGCACCTCTGCGGAACCCTCAGCTCTCGGAACAAAGTTGGTGTTGACTATGGCCTTTCGTGTTTCATCCAGCTTTCTCCCGTCTATCCTGTTACCCTCCGCTGATATCTTCTCCAGATACTCCCTCTTAAGCCCATAAACTATTTCATCTGCGCTCTTACTCACCTTGCTCACCTTCCTTCTCTGATTCTTGAACCTTATACTTTGCTAGGAGCGCCTCCTTTTGAAGGGCGGAAATGTACATTGATGCCTTCTTGGAAAGTTCCACGGCCTCGGCAAGTTCATCCCTTGTCATGTTCCCGTCCATCTGGAGCAGGACTATCTCCTGTGTCCTGGGTATTATCGCCATAGGCATATCGGCCTGACCAAAATTGTCCTCTTCCTTGTTAAGGTCAAGAACCACCTTTCCGTCTATCTTTCCGGCTGCACATCCCACAACCATATCCTTCATTGGTATGCCTGCGTCCACCAAGGCAACCGAAGCCGCAGTCAACCCTGCTATCCTGGTGCCGGCATCTGCCTGCAGCACCTCTATGTACACATCTATGCTAGTTCTCGGGAACTGTTCCGTAAACACGGCACATTCAAGGGCCTCCCCTATGACCTTGCTTATCTCAACTGCCCTCCTGTCCGGTCCGGGTCGTTTCCTTTCGTCCACAGAGAATGCCGCCATATTATACCTTGCGTTGATTATTGCCCTTGAGGGGTTTTGGGTGTGCTTTGGAAACGCCTCACGGGGGCCATATACCGCCACCAGAACCTTGTTTCCGCCCCATTCTATGTAGGCCGAGCCGTCCGCCCTGTTGAGCACCCCAACCTCTATTTTTATAGGCCTCAATTCATTGTATTTCCTTCCGTCTATCCTTAAACCTTCCTCGTTTATCAGTTTGATTTCACTCTGCATTCCCAACCTTATCACCTACCCTCCTCTAGCATCTTCTTCACTCTTTCCGTGAGCCCTGAAGTATGGGCCTCCTTCTCTATAAATTTCAAAATCTTCCTTACTGCCATTACCTTTTCGACCGGTCCGTCAAGCCATACGACGCCATTCTGTCCAAGCTGAACCCTCACCCCGGTTACCTCCTTTATGGTGTTGACCATCGACCCTCCTTTCCCGATTATTCTGGAAACCTTTGTAGGCTGGACCATGACTATGTGCCCTCCCTCGAGCTTCCTCAGGCCTGCATCTTTCAATGAAAGCCATATCTGCCGTGATTCCGTGATCTCATTGACTTTCAGGAAGACGGTATCCCCTATGCCAAGTATCTTGCTAAGGTCCTGGTCCACGTTCCTCCACGGTGTATCGTTTATATGCAGGAAGCCTGGATATGGCCCTCTTATGTCCATTATCCAGAACGAGGGTGCTATGTCTATCACCTTCGCAATTATCCTGTCGTTCCTCACAGGGTAATATTTGCCCGATAGGGGGATGATGTTTGCGTAGTTGTTATAGACCTGAACAACGCCCATCTGGTATGCGTAGAACTTCCCCCCCTCGTGATATATTCCGTTTCCCTGTTTCATCCCCTCCAGATTTATCTCTTCCCCTGGCAGTACGATCTTTCTCTCAATATCCAAATACATTCACCTCTATTTTACCAATTTTATACTGACGTTTCCTTTCGTCCTCTTGTTCAGGAAATCGTATAGCTGATCCTGAACACCTGCGGGAATCTCAACTATTGCGCTGTAATTCCCATTGTTCTTCCAATCTTCCTTCACTATCTGGCCAAGCCGCACCATTTCCGCGTAAATCTTCCCGTATTCTCCGCCCGGAACCTCGATTTCCATCTTGACGTGTTCAAACTTTATTGGCAGGATTACCCTGATTGCCTTCAGTACGTCGTTGACCTGCTCCTCTGCGCTCTTGAACGGGTCTATCCGGACCCTTGCCTCCTCCATGGCCTTCTCTATCCTCTGCGGGGGGTGCGGGGTCCCCGATTGCGGATTCATTGATTCTCTGGAGATGATTTCTATGATCTGTCTTCTTTTTTCCTCCAGCATCTTCCTTCTCTGCTCTGTGGTCAGTTGAACCTGTCCCTTCTTGACAATCTCAATGACAACTGTTGGCAGATCGTCGGTTCCAAATACCTCTCTTATCACTTCCTCCGAGGCTCTGTCCCCCTTGCTGCTATCCTTAAATATCATGTCTGCAGCCATGTAGTCAGATACGTTGACGCTCTTTCCGGATTTCACAAGGTCTACCAGCTTCTGATCGATCAGGACTTCAAACCGGTGTCCCTTGGATTCGTATCTCGCTATAAGCGCGTCTTCTACTTTGACCATTGGTTCTCTCACTTGTTGCCTATGAGCTTGCCCGTCTCCTCCGAAGATAGAATCTTGAACTTTTGCCCCTTGGTTATGAGTCCCACGCTGATTGTCCCAAGCCCCTGTCCCTGCTCAAGACCCGCTTTAAGTGCCTTTATTCCAAGCTCGGCGGCTTCCTTGAGCTGAAGTCCACTCTTGTACTCCTTCTCAAAAACATCCATTGCGGCATCCCTACCGTAGCCGATTGCGTCCGCCTTGTATCCGGTCGAGAGTCCTGACGGGTCCGTTTCAAAGAGGCTTATTCCAGTCTCGTCAATTCCGGTGATGAGGAGAGAAGCACCGAACGGTCTCACGCCTCCGTACTGTGTGTACTGCTGCAGGAGATCGCACACCTTCTTAACCAAAGATTCTACTATAATGTCCTGTCCATAAGTCACCTTTTCCGACTGGGCCTGGAGCCTTGCGTGGTCTATCAGTATTCTTGCATCCCCTATGAGACCTGACGAGGCAGCACCAATATGACCGTCTATTGCGAATATCTTCTCTATGCTCCTTTCGTCGATTAGACCGCTTTTAACCCTCTTGTCTGCCATTAGGATTGCCCCATCCTCGAATACTATACCTATGGCAGTTGTACCTCTCTTGACGGCTTCCCTTGCATACTCTACCTGAAACAATCTGCCGTCGGGTGAGAACACTGTGATGGCTCTATCATATGCCATTTGTGCTGATTGCATCATTTCACCTACTTTCTCCGTATATGCCAACGCAGTAATAAATCTTTATGAGATGTTTTTAGCGAGGGAATCACAACCTGACCCTGAACAGTTCTAGCGCCTCCTTCTCCTGGAAATGGAGTTCTCCTGGAACAACGATCGTGAACGGGACATCCCCCTCGTTCCACTTCTTAAGTGTTGACATATTTCCGAATGCAATCTTCTCGTTAGGCATTCCCAGGCCGCTTAACACCCCCACCGAGGTTTCATCCCTGAATAGCCCCTCATTTCTCTCCGCTTCCATCCACTGAAGTTCATCTAGCGCATCACTCAACCTCATCGGTGGTTCTGTGTCAAGAAGAACTATGGTGTGCAGCCCTCTCCTAAAGTTTTCGAGTATCTTGTCGTACGGGGAGACCGGTCTGAACCTCCCTTTGAACCTTGGGAGGGAGACCGCTGGTCCGACCTTGTAGAGATGCAACCCAAGCCTGGTGGCGGCAACAGGGAAAATGGATGCGTTGTGGAATACCTTTATTTCAACCCCCTCTTTTACGGCCTGCTGATAGATGGAGAAATGGGTGGTAGCGGAGAATGAATCCCCAGGGATGACTATAGACACGTTTCCCTTTAACCTCAGAATCCATTCGAAATCCTCCATTCTCTCCCTACTTGCAAACGTCAGTTCCCTGCCTTCGAACGACCTGAGGTAATTGGGGGAAGTATACGTATCCACTATTATTGTATCCGAGACTCTCAGGAAACTCATCTCCTCCTTAGTGAGACTTTGCGGCGGATTGAAGCCTGCTGATATGAATCCAATCACAGGAGGTCCCCCACCTTTCCCAGATCTATGGTCCCGTACGCATCCCAGAGACCGTAGACCCTTCCATCATTCAGGTTCACGTTCCTAAGTACAGGGGATGAAATATCGTTTTTGAGGATGTCAGATCCCCCGGCATATATCGAAAGAGCAGGTAGGACAATCAACCGTTCCTTCTTGAAGTACAGGAAACAGTGCAACTTAAGCACAGAATCAACAGAGTCCCTCAGTCCAACTGCAGGATGTTCATTCCCAATTATTGCCATGTCGTCCCACTTGAATGCCTTGTGACCGTGATGAAAGGTGTATCTCCCATCCCTGTAGATGTCGTAGGTGCGTATACCGAGCTTTGAAGAGATATTGGCAACGTAGTTGTCATGATTACCCTTGACGACAATCGGCTCTGACTTCTGGTCTATTATCCTCAGAAGTTCGTACACATCGCTCCATTCCTGCGGAGTGTTTCGTGAGAACTCGTGCTTGAGGTCCCCGTTTATAATGAACTTCTCGGGCTTGTACTTGTCAATTATGAGGGAGACTGTTTCGTAAATCATTTCAGACTGCACCCTCGGCATAAAAATGCCATTCATCGCGAGGACATCCTCGTAGCCAAGATGTACGTCTGAGACCGCTACAGCAGAGATGTCCTCAAGGTATGCAGCCCCGTATCTGGTGAAAAATATGCCATTCTCGACCTCGATTTCGTCCATCTCTTGATAACTTATTAAAGTAAATCTAATTATCTTTGTGATGAAGATCGGCAGAATGGGGGAGAGGAAGCTAATAGACCACATCTGGGGGCTGGTCGGCGGGAAGAATGAGGATGAGGACGTACACTTCCTCGATAATGGCGGAAAGTACCTCCTTCTCGCAATGGATACCATAAACGAGGGGTTCCACTTCGAGAGATCGTGGAATCCTGAACAAATAGGGAAGTTTCTGGTGGACATCAATTTGAGCGATATTGCCGCCAAGAACGGTATCCCTCTGGAACTGATGGTCTCGTTCTCGTTCCCCCGGGACCTTGAAGAAACTTGGGTTTCAAAGCTTGTTAGCGGAATGAAAGGTGAGGTTGAAAAGTACGGCCTTAAATTTTCCGGAGGGGACCTGAAGGAAGCCAGGAGAATATCACTGACAGGACTAGTCATAGGGGAGGTTCACAAGGGAAGGGAATTTAGGAGAAGCGGCGCGAAACCTGGGGACTACGTTTACATCTCCTCAAGAATCGGGAAGCAGGAGCGTGCAATAAGGAGTTATTACAACGGGGAGAAAGGATCAGAGGGAGATATACTAGACATAACTCCCAGGCTGGACCTGAGGGAAAGACTGAGCAAGGCCGGGGTTACTTCCTGCATCGACAATTCTGATGGAATATACAAGTCACTCGCTCTCATCTCCCGGCTGAGCGGAGTTAGGATAGTTATAGAGAATGACGTCACAATCAATTCGAAGGGCGAAAGAGAGAGAAGGTCATTATTCTCCCTTGGGGGTGACTACGAGCTCATATTTACTTCGCCCCGAAGACTGAGGGGTTTCCCTGTCGTTGGGAGGGTCGTTGAAGGAAAGGGACTGGTTGACATCGATGGCAACACCCACCCCCCGGAGGGTTTTGATCATTTCAGGTCATTCAGGCGGCCCTAGAAGCTGGCAACCTCGCCCGCGTTCCCGGCTGCGGTAGGGAGAAGAATAGCACCGAATGTTTCCATGGGACCATTTTCATGACCATCATTTAGGAAAATTTTAGTAAACCGTATGATTAAAGATTGGTAGATTTAGTTGATTAGAAAATTGATTCTTATGAGGCATGGAGAAAGTTTTGCCAATGTCAGTAGCATTATATCGGAGGATATGAACCTGTACCCCCTGACGGAGAGGGGAGTGGAGCAGATATTATTTTCAGCAGAGCAACTCAGGGGCCTGAAGTTCGATGGAATAGTATGTAGCCCCCTGCTCAGGACCAGGCAGACCGCAAAGACAGTTGGCGAGGTCATTGGCCTGAAGGTCACGGAAAGCAACAAAATCAGAGAGTCGGGTCTTGGCCCCTACAATGGATACAAGGTTGATGATGTTCCGAAACTCAACAGGGAGGATTTAGGAATGGAAACCTGGAATTCGCAGCTGGAAAGGATGAGGAGCGCGCTGATGGATTATGATGGTTCCTACATTTTTGTCAGCCACGCCCTTCCGATAAGGGTTCTTGTCTCTAGCTTTTTGGGACTGGACGAGAGGGAGAGTTACGGCATTGACATAAAGCTGGCCTCGATGACGGTGATAGATGTGGAGCACGAGAAAGTGTACTCCATAGGTACCCTCCTCCTGACAGACAGAATAAGGAAATTATTCTCCAGCTAAGACAAGTCCGAAGGAACGAGAGAGAGTTTTGCGTTTAAGAGGAAAGAGGTTATGCTGATTGCTGCAGGGGGGTGTAAATCCATTGATTTCCAAACCTACAAAACTTTCAGTCACAATCTTCAATGTTAAGAACCTCAGCTCATGACAGCCTCGTTGGAAACACGGTAAATCGACTATTAAATCCTTTATGGATCTTCTTTCTCTTTTCACCCAAATCGCAATCCCCTTCCTCGGAAGTTTGGATAAGGAAAATGCACAGACCGGTCATTCTCACCTATCGTCCCACCTCCGGCCAAAATGTCAAGGCTGGAACGTTCCTTCCCCTACTTCCTCAGGATCTTCTTCCTAGTCGATAAACGGCTCTTTGGTTTAGGGTGGTAAATTCTTGACAGTATTTTTCCGAGATCAAGGATGGGACCTGCCAGATAGAGGCTGTTCTTTCTTAGTCCCCTAAGCGGAGTCTGGAATCCTATGAATTTCTCAAATTCCTCGATTTCCTTCCTCCGTCTACCGAAGAATATTATAGCGAGACCCAAGATTCCGGCTATGAGGAACCCCTTCCCTTCCGGTTGAGTTTCGACGAATAGGACGAACCCCCTGAAGGCCAGGATGAAGAATATTGCAGCAACCGCGCTCATCACAATCCCGACAAGCAGGTTAACCCTCCTCTTGTGGACGCCCCATGCAAGGAGACCTATGATGAAGGCCCCGATGATAAGTGAGACCGGGACAATCCAGGGGAGAAAGACAGTGAACCCTATAATCATTGCAAAGAACAGGACGTATCCAATTATAGACAACCATAGCGGCACGGGAAATGTGACTCTCATCCGATATGCTACGATTCAATTCACATATATATCACTTTTAAGGACAATGAACTTTCCGTTGGTTGGATTCTCTGCAGATTCCTCCCCATCTGATTGAGGTATAGCTCCAGTCCCCTCTTTTTCCTAGATTTCTGTATGCCACCTCAACCTCTCCCGGAATATTCCAGAGGATTTGACGGGAATCAGTCGATTTTAAGTTCCCTTAGGCCTGAGTTCTGATTCAATTCCCTCTTTAGAACTATCTCTTCGAGCCTTAGGATGTGTAGCTCCATCAGAGGATCGGCTACCCCCGAAAAAAAGTGCCCTCCCTTGACATTATGATCGCTAAGGGCTACTGATGTATGGATGTGCAGTCTCGGCTCGTTTGAAGAAATGCTACCGTGGAAAGATACAACCTCCCCAGGCATATCCAGCTTCGCTCGCTCGTATTCCTTCCCATTCCAGTACCCTACCTCCAGGTCCCTAATCATTCCTATCCCATACACAATCAGGCCAGAATAAATACCATAATCTTCAAGAACCTGAGTGATCGATTCTCCAACATCCTCTCCTTTTTCTATCTTCACAACAATGTAATTTTTTTCTATGTCAGAGATCATGACTCTTTAACCTGAACACGTATATATAGGGTTTCCCGTTACTCGTGGAGTTGTATCCACACACTGCGCATCTGTAACCTATGACCTTCCTCTTTCCTTCAAGATTTATCCCCTTGATCGCAGTAAGTTTGGAGCTGCAAACAGGGCACCTCTTCAGCTGTCCAAATTTCTTCTTTGAATACCTCACCTCAACTTCAATCTCTGGGATTTCGAAGATGAGCCTGCGGAACCTCCTGGGAGACGCACCTATATTCCTTTTCTTGAGAGATTGCAGAAAATTTATTTCGCCAACTATCTCCCCGTTCTTCCTCAGAATGTCCAGGACATTAAATATAAGTTCGGCGTCGCTGGGTCTCTTTACCACTAAATATGCACCCATTTATCGAATAAATCGTTTTTCATTTCGAAACCGATACGCAAAAATGATTTCCGCAGTTCACGTTCTTCCCCTGGATGTGGTACGATTTCGTCAGGATTATGTCCTTGGACCTAATGGTTACCCCCTCGAATTCAATCGTTCCCGCATCCAGCATTTTCGGGTCTTCTGTCAAATTCTTCAGAAAGTTACCTGCTTTCTCCCGCAGGACTGAATAGAGCTCGGGGGTGAGCTTCGCAGAAAGAACCTTCTCCTCGACCTCTCCCCTCTTGTAAGAAATCTGTTTGGCCTTGATTGTGCCGATTATGTCCCCCTCATCTACATCTATTTTAGAATCTGAGAATATCGATGCCTCCGCTATCTCTCCGGAGAGAGGTATCTTTTCCTTTACCTTCAGGTCCCTCATCATTGCTATTGCCCTGACTGTTGTTTCCCCAGTAACAGCCTTCTCTTCGTTAAAGGGAACCTTGTCAGGGAACTCTAGCTCGAAAATGCTCTTCTTCCCTTCAGTTGCCCTGAACGCCCTCTGAAAGGAATCTTCAGCTATGAAGGGGAAGATTGGAGCGACCATTACCAGGGAAGATAGTATGACCCTGTAAACGGTATTGAATGTGCCGATACCATCTATCCTGTGCTTAACGATTTCCACGTAGTTATCAGCAACGTCATGCCACACAAATGATTCTATTATCCTAGCTGCACGATCAAACTCGAACTTATCCATGGCTTCTTTGACCTGTTCAAGCGTTATGTTCATCTGGCGCAGAATCCAATGATCTGCCGGCCTCAGATCATCACTCTTGCTCTGCTTACCGTTGTAGAAATCCACGAAGTTGACCAGGTTGTAAATCTTGTTGACGAAACGCTGACCTCGGACCAGGTCCCTCTCCCTGAAAGCGGTATCCTCTCCAAGGGAACAGGAGGCGGTGAAATACCTGAATGCATCGGCTCCGTACTTCTCAAGCAAGACATTGGGGTCTACCACATTACCCCAGGAAGCGTGCATTGGCCTTCCGTCAGGCGCCATTATGTTTCCATCTACCATTATGCTCTTCCATGGATTCTTTCCAGTTAGGAGGTTCCCCCTCAGTAAGCTGTAGTAGGCCCACGTCCTTATTATGTCCTGCCCCTGTGGTCTGAGGGACATTGGATACAATTTCGAAAATAGGTCTCCGTCACGAACATAGAATGTGTTGAAAAGGGGAGAGATGGAAGAATCCATCCAGGTATCAAATACCTCTTCAGAGCCCTTAAGAGGGAGCTGACAGACCGGACACTTCCCCGTAGGAGGCGGATCAATGAGTGGGTCAACATAGCACTGCTCTTCCTCTGCTACAACCACGTGTCCATTTTCGCATTCCCATACAGGGATTGGGGTTGCAAAGTATCTCTGCCTCGAGATGACCCAGTCCCATGACAGCGAATCGATCCAGTCTTCCAATCTCTTCTTCATAAACTGGGGGTACCATTCCAGCTCGTTGGTCCATCTCTTCAAGTCTTCCTTGAAATCAATGGACCTGATGAACCACTGCTCCTTCTGCAGAAATTCAAGGGGTGCACCGCATCTCCAGCATGTTCCCACATTCTGCTTTATGTTCTTGGCCGATACAAGATTCCCAGATGCTTCCAGGTCTTCAACAATCCTCTTCTTCGCATCCTGTACCGACAGATTCGCATAGCGACCAGCATTCTCCGTCAGCCTTCCGCGTTCGTCTATGCTCTTGAGGAAGGGGAGGGAATGCCTGTAGATCATCCTGAGATCTGTCTTATCTCCCACGGAACAGACCATTTCAGCGCCTGTTCCAAAATCCTTGATGACCTCCTCGTCCGTTATTACGGGAACCTCCTTTTCGAAGATGGGAATCTTAACTTTCCTCCCTCCGAAGGAAGAATAGCGTTCGTCCGTTGGATTAACTGCAACTGCTAAGCATGCAAATAATAGTTCAGGCCTTGTGGTCGAGATGACCAGTTCAAATCCCTCTCCCCGAAACCTTACGTCGTACAGGAAGACTTCTCTCTCCTCATATACGATCTCAGACTCGGCGATTGCCGTTTCACATCTTGGGCACCAGTTTACCGGATGCTTCCCTCTGTAGGCCAATCCGTTCCTGTACATCCTTATGAAAGATATCTGGGTGTATTTCCTGTACATCTCAGAGTCAGTTTTGAAATAGAGCGAAGGGTCTGCTGTTATCCCAAGGGACTTGAACTGGGCAATCATAGCCTGGATATTGGATTCTGCAAAATCCTCACAGAGCTTCACAAACTTCTGCCTGTCATATTCCCTCATCCTAATGCCATACTTCTTCTCGACATTCACCTCGATGGGCATTCCGTTGACGTCGAAACAGAGCGGGAAAAATACCTCCTCCCCCTTTAGCTTGTGATATTTGGCCACCATGTCTATGTGGGAATAGTGGAAAGCATGACCAATGTGCATTTTCCCAGACGCGTAACGGGGAGGTGTATCTATGCTGTATGTGGGTTTCGAGGAATGAAAATCGTACTGGAATATCCTTTCATCATTCCAGAATGAACTCCACTTCCTCTCACTTTCCTTAAAGTCGTACGGCATTTGTTGCGGATAGCGCCAGATTAAAAAAAGATTCTCGTTATTTTTTTCTACCCAGGGCCCTGAACACCTTTGCGAGTGATTCGACAGCCCGTACAGAGTACTCCTCTATTCTGGCCACTGCCTGATCATGTTCAGCACCCGGCCCTATGATCCCCAGTGTAACCGGTTTATCGTATTCCGTGGATAGATCCACTATTTTCCTGATGGACTGACTTATAACAAGCTCATCGTGCTTCGTCTCCCCCTTTATTACCGCACCAAGCAGAGCGACTCCTTCGATTTCCCTCTTCTTGAGGAGGGTCTTGACTGCAAGGGGCATGTCAAAAACACCAGGAACTCGGACGGCTTCGTGCTCGAACCCAAGAAGCTCAGCCTGCTCCTCAGCCTTCCTTTGCATGAGGGACGTTATGTCATAGTTGAAATCTGAGACAACAAGTCCTATTTTTGTCATTCTAATCCTCACTTAGAATCTTTCCTGCGTTATTATAACCTTGCCTGAGTCCCCTTCCGGCCATGGGGGAAAGTGCTTCGCCTCCGTCCCTGACAAGTTTCACCAGATTGACTGCATGCTTGACTGCCCTGTCCTTCGCCAGTGCGGGGAGCTGTGATTCCTCAACTTCGTCCTCATGTACCGTCACATCCATTATGTGCCTTTTCGCAATGAGTTGGGCCTGTATCAGGCCGATGCTGGCCGCAAGGTAACTGTACTTGTCAAGCTTCGTCTTGCCAACCCAGCCAAGTGTTATGACCCCCTCGCACCCCCTTTCGAACAGTTTTGTCGCTCCGACAGGGAGGTCCTTTATCCCCGGCACCGTGTAGCGAAGTATCTCGCCGTCCGGGTCCTCCCTCCTTATCGTTTCGAAGGCGTATTTCCCCATATCAATCCTTGAGAAAGTCGTGTCGACAATGCCGTACTTCGTCATATCCGTCACGCCCTTAAGATGTCCTTCCCTTCAAGAAAAATCAGGTTATTCTCGGAAGCATACCTTTCCGCGGCATCCTTCTTCATGCTTTTTCCTTCGCCAAGCATTTCGGCAATCACCATGCTTCTAGGCAGGCCAATCAGTTCGGCCAGGCGCGAGACAAGTTCGGTATGCCCCCTTCTCTGTTCCAACCCTCTGGATGCCAGAATAGGGACGTGCCCCGGCGCGTAGAAATTCCTGTGAAAATACTCTTCCTTGTTGATTACATGGTCCGTCAGAAGATTGTGGAGTTCCCTGATCGTACTTGCCCTGTCAGAGTCTGAGATTCCCGTCGATACAGAAACATGGTTTACCCACATCGTGAAGGAGGGATAATCGCCGTAAGAGGGCCTCTTTATGAGGCCATTGTAAACGGGATGGGTTTTCCATTCGTCCGTGAGGAATCTGAGTCCAATATCCCTTGCCTCTTCCGAGCCTGTGACATAGCATATGAGCCCGCCCGCATCCTTCCTGAGACGATTTATTGAGCTCCACGTTATGGCCCCTGCGTAGAAGACCATGTCGGCCTCCTCTTCCCTTTTATCAAAATCATAGACTATTACGGGGACTCCATTCAATAAATCCCCTCTTATACCTGAAAGCAATTCTGGAGTTAGGTCAGCCATATTGCTATGAGTTAAGGACGGTATTTTAACATTTCTAATTTTTTGGATTTACCAAAAAATTAGTAAATGAGCACCAAAAAAATGATTAAGGAGAGAAGGTAAACAATAAAGACATGGACAGCTTCCCTGAATCGATACATCACAATCCCAATTGCTACCGACAGGATTGATGTGAGGGAGACAGCTATTATCCCGTCCCTCGTCACGATCCATTGGCTTGCCAAGATCCCCAAAGCGGGGAAGAGTGTCACAAAGAAAACCTCCTCCCCTGCAATAGCTCCGATAGAGAGGTTTGTCTTGTTTCTGGATGCCCATATTATAGCATTCATTGTTTCAGGCACGATAGTGCCAATTGGTACGAGGAGGATGGTGACCAACTCCTGATTCACTCCTGTGATGATTGAGACTGAGTCAATGCCTCTGACAAGGGCTGCAGAACCTGCAAACAGGAGTGCCAATCCGGAAAGTATAGCTGCAACGAGGATGATCCTATTGCCTATCCTGAGCTCCTCTGCCATTTCCCCCTCGTTCCTTTCACCTCTGACGAATCTCAAGAAGAGGAAGTAGAGTGACACAAGTACTGCAGCAATAAACACCCTCAGGAGGAGGGAGCGGAAGAAAGATGGGATGAGCATTATCGGAAACACTGCCCCCAAGAAGATGAGAGTGAGTGGGAGAGCTGGGTCCAGTTGGTCGTTCCTTCCTTTTCTTCCAGCAATGAACAACGCCAGCGCAACAGCAGGGAAACCAAGAGCGGAGACCATGAACGGTTCTCCTATGATAGTTCCAGCTGCTATCTCAGCTCCCGATTCCTTGCCCACCAAAACTAGAGCGAAAATTATGACCACCAGTTCAGGCAACGCTGTGAATAGTGGACTGATGACTGCTCCCGTGAACCTATCGCTGAACCTCCCCCTCTTCCCAAGATCCTCAATGGTTATCGTCAGAAGAAACGAAGATGCTATAAGCATCGCTATCCCGGCAGCGATTAGAGAGGTGGACAGGAGCAGGGGTGACACCTCTCCCCAATGATTTCCGCATTAATAATATAGCCCTTCTGATGGGTTTACAAGCAGCGTTGCTTGGGTCTGTGAATGCTTCCGGAAGAATTTATATGACTCTCCAATCTCCTCCAACAATGAAGGCCATAATAACCGCAGCAGGGCTGGGCAGGAGATCCGGACTGAATGGGATCATGAGGAAGGAGCTCCTGAACATATACGTCTCCAGGGACGGAACTATCCAGCTGAGACCGATCCTTGATGAACTTATCTTCAGGCTGATGAGGATGGGGATCAGAGAAGTGGCTGTTGTTCTAGATCCCGGCGACAGTATATCCAGGGATTATGTAGGGAGGGCATACCCGGACGTTAAGATTTTCTTCCAGAAGGAGAGGAAGGGGTTTGGGGATGCGGTGGCGGCCGCCAGGGACTTCGTTAGGGATGAAGGATTCCTTCTTGCTGCAGGGGATGGGTTACTAATGAATATCGAGAGTTACCGGAATGTTCTCATTCAGGCCGAGGCAAGGAAGAGATGGACTCTGTTCATCATGAGAGTTCAAGACCCAAGGAGATATGGCGTTGCAGTTGTCAAGAGGGGAGAGGTTGAAAGCGTGGTGGAAAAGCCAGACACCCCACGATCAAATTTTGCGATGTGTGCATTGTACTACCTCCCGCCTCGCATCTTCAACTTCATAACCTACAAGGATGGCAATGCTGAACTGACTGACGCGATAGACTCCTGCATCAGGTCAGGAATTAAATTCAGAGCAATCAAAGTCCCAAAGAAATCATGGATAAGTGTTGGTTTGGCCGATGATTATATCCGAATTTTGGGAATTACGTACAAGTATGCTGCAAGCTCCATGCGGTGATGATTCAGGAAACTCCTGGGCTCCCTCTCCACAGAGTCTTGGGCATGACCACTTTCCTCAGCAGCAAGCACTTTTCCTTATGTTCCATAAGGTCAGAAATCATATTCCTGATGTCCCCTCGCAAGTCCCCAGATGGTTTGTAGCCCAGCTCTCGTAGCTTGGCGTGGTCAGGGTTGTAATAGTGATCCTCCGATTCAACCCGGGGGTTCCTCACATGTTCTATCTTTGCCTCATTTCCTGTCAGTTCGCCGTAGACATCCCTTACGGTTTCGGCAAGAAAGTTCACCGAGTAGTACTGGTCGAATTGGTTGAGGACCCTGTATTCTCCGTCTCCAGGTGGCTTCTCAAGTGCTATGTTCAGGCAGTTTATGCTGTCCTCCAGGGAAAGGAATCCCCTCTTCTGATTCCCCTTTCCATAAGGCGTTATCGGAAGACCCGCAACAGCCTGGGCAACGAACCTGTTCAATGCCGTTCCCCAAACTTCGTCTATGTCGAACCTCGTGAAAAGACGGGAATCTTTTATTTCGGCTGTGGAAGTTCCGTAGACTACTCCCTGCATTACGTCCGTTATCCTGAGATTCCACAGCCTGTTCGCGAACATAAGGTTGTTTGAATCATGCACTTTTGTCCAGTGGTACCACGAACCAGCATTTCTCGGGAACGGCAACGTGTCCCTTCTTCCCCTGAATTCGACCTCGAAGAACCCCTCTGCGATGTCTATGTTTGGTGTTCCGTACTCACCCATCGTTCCAAGCTTGATGATGTGCACATCTGGATTTATGTCCTTTGCTGCATAGATGAGGTTCATGGTGCTCACTATGTTGTTCACCATAGTCTCGTTTGCCTGCTTCAAGCCGATCATGGAGTATGGGGCAGACCTCTGTTCGGCAAGATGATATACGGCATCAGGTTTCACCTTCCTGAATAAGTCATACATGAACTTTGGGTTCGTTACATTCCCCCTGTAGAAAACTAGGCTCTTTCCATAATGAGCTCTGAAATCCAGAAGTCTCCTTGAAATCGGGGGGATTGGAAGGACAGAATCAGAGCCTACTTCCCTGACTCTCTTCCTGGTGAAGAAGTTATCAGCCCCATAAACCTCATGCCCCTTCTTGACAAGTTTCTGAGCTAGGGCCCACCCTATGTAGCCATCCACTCCCAGAACAAGGACTTTCATATCTCAGGGAGGTGGATGAACGATTTTAACTTTGACTTCATCCTTCATTTTTCCGTTCCTTCTCCGCAACCTGCATCATGGTTATTAAGAAATTTTTATTTACTCTTAGACAATGAAAAGAATCTCAGTCACCTGCCCTTATCGGATAAGTTTTACCGGAGGAGGGACGGATATTCCCCCTTTCCCGGAGATGTACGGGGGAAGAGTGATAAATGCAACCATAGACAGGGGGATTAGACTTGAGTACGTGGATGATGGACAGCCCCTGGAAATATCCTCGAGGGATCTCCTGAAGAGCTGGAGCTTCTCGAAGAAGGTGCACAACAGTTTCATGGAAGGCATTGCGACACTCCTGAAGGCCCGGGGGGTGGTCAGTGGCAGAATAAGCATATCCGGAGATGTCCCTCCTGGAACCGGGTTGGGTACATCAAGCTCACTTGTTCTCGGTCTCATACAGATCGAGAAAGTCCTGAACGGAAAGGAATTGATGAGGGAGGAACTTGCGAAGGAGGCTTACGATGTTGAAAGGAATTTCTTTGGAGCCACCCTGGGGTGGCAGGATCCCTTTGCGATCGCCTTTGGTGGGTTCAAGTATTTTGAGTTCTCAGGGAGCAATTTCACCATGGAAGCTTTCGATTACCGTTCTTATATCGTACAGCAGATTGAGAAGTCGACCCTGATGGTTTACACTGGCTCGTCCCACAACAGCTCCGACGAGCTGCAGGGAGAGGTAAGCAAATTGAAGGAAGGTTCTACCGTCATAATTAAGCGGTTGTTGGACATAAAAAGAAATACGGAAGAGGCGAGGAAGGCGATTAAGGAGAGTGATTTCCATAAATTTGCAACGCTGGTCGATGACGGCTGGCGCTTGAAGAAGGCCCTGTCGGATAAGATAAGCAATCCTAATGTTGACAGACTCATAAAGGAGGCAAAGGATAGCGGCGCACTTGCTGCCCGCTTGATGGGAGGAGGATCCGAGGGCTTTGTTCTCATCCTAGCAGATCCAGATAACCTATGGAGCGTCCAGAAGGTTATGATGGAACATTCTGACTTTGTTACCAGGGTTTCGTTTGATTTAGCGGGACCGAAAGTCCTATCTCATTGAAGTCCACCACTAGCTTTCTCTGCGCTAAAATCGGGGCGCAGATCATTCTATCAGAATCCATAGCTATCTCGTCATCCACTTCGACTGTTTCCAGCAGGTCATAAATCCATATATTGAGGTGAAGAAAATTATAAGGAGCGCCAGTCCGCCGTACCCCAGTGTCCTCAACCTCTCCTTCCTAAGGTTATAGGCCACGGCAGTCCCGAATATTATTGGCCCAGGAAGGCTGATCAGAGTAAGAAACGGATGGAGAAGTGCACGGTCCACCCTGTTGGTAAACAAGACTGATGGATTTGCCAGAAGGTCTAAAATGGTATCAAGACTGTTGCCTGCATACGTTCCCAGAATGTGTATGCTGAGATACAGCCTGAAAAAACCGAGACCTAGCGTGATTACAGGAAGGGCAAACGTACTTATAGCTTCGAATGCATAGAAAGGCCCAGCCTTGAATGTGGTACCATCGAACAGATTCTTTATAAAGTAATAATAGGAGCTCCTCGCCCATCTGACACTCTGCTTTGCGAACTGCCTGAAATCCTCAGGAGGTTCTGTTTCAACCGTAACGTCAAAACACTTGGCTGCCTTATAGCCATTCCTTATGATGTAAGCAGTAAGCTGCTGATCGTCCCCCATCGTTGCGACCCTTCCGGCCACCCTGTAGTTTCTGAATTCATCGGATATCAGCAGGGGCTTCACCAATTCCGTCCTATACATCGCACACTTGCCGTCTATAACCATAACGCTCCCTCCGTTAGCAGCCATAGCCTTCAGTATGACCTCCCTTGTCCTCTCCAGGAATTCAGCGCTATAGGATGCTCCAGATGGTGACCTTCTCACTGAAACATTCGCCCCAACCCCTCCAACGTTTTCGTCAAAGTGCCCCAGCATCTTTACAACCGTGTCAGGGGGGAGGGTGGTGTCGCTGTCAACGAACAGCACAAACTTGGTGGTTACACGCTGCATCCCTTCAGAAATTGCTATCCGCTTCCCGCTGCGGTTTTGAAGATAAACGAAGGTGCCACCGTTCCTCTCCACGATCGACCTGTAGGGCTCATTGCTGGAATCCCCCACTACGACGAACCTAACGTTCTGCTCCTTTATGGCTGCTACGACCTTCTCAAATACGTCGACCTTTTCATTGTAGACCGGGACAACGACCGTTACCTCCTCTAAATCCACATTCAATTCGGGCTTAGTGACGGATTCGTGCCTGGTGAGGTAATAGGTATTGACAGAATAGTAGAGGAGATAGATTATCGTCGTGAGAATCGAGACTAATAGGACATCCCTGTAGATCGGTAGCACTGCAGTGTGTATGTGAAACGCGTAAATAAACCTTTTTTAAAAATATAGAGATTTTTATAGAAATAAAACCTTGGTACTCTTTGGTTAAAGTTAAAGCCATTCAGTGATTAACCATCGTGCCAAAATATTCTGAACTCCTCAGGGATGACCTGATAGAGTTCAGGGAATATCAAGAGAGCATTGCGCTCAAGGCAGTTGAAAAGAATACTTTGGTGGTCATACCAACAGCCCTCGGCAAGACGATCATAGCGATCATTGCCCTCTCAATCCTAATCCGTGATGGTGGAAAAGGCATATTTCTTGCCCCCACCAGGCCACTTGTTCACCAGCATGCCACCAACCTTAGGAAGTTGCTTACGTTGGACGAGGCTGAGATTGTAGAGGTTACGGGGGAGACGAAGAAAAAGGAAAGGAGGGAGAGGTATCAGAGTGCAAGGGTCATTGTTTCCACTCCACAGGTGATAAGTAACGATTTCTCACTTCTTGAAGACATAAAGAATGATGTGAAGGTCGTGATATTCGATGAAGCGCACAGGGCCATAGGGAATTATTCCTATGTGGAGATCGCTGAATTTTTCCGGGAATCAAGGATCATCGCAACAACTGCTTCCCCCGGAGGGGATAGGGAAAAGATTGAAGAGATTATCAAGAATCTCAAGATTGTCGAACTTGAGGTCAGGGATGAAAACTCCCCTGACGTGGTAGCTTACATAAAGGGGATAGAGATTGAACAGGTCAGGATACCTACTCCGGATGGAGTCGCTGAAATTATAGGTGTTCTGAGAGAGATGCTTGGCGAGATGGTGAGGAAATTGGAATCGTTCTCCTTGCGGCTTCAAGGTCACTCTAGAAAGGAACTCATAGATTTGGGTGACTACATTTTCAGTGAGATCAGGAGGGGAAACAGGTATCTATATTCGGCCCTGAGGATCAGGACCCACGCAATACTCATAGACTACCTTCTTGAGTTTGCAGAAACGCAGGGCATTTTGCCTTTTCAGGCATACCTTGAGGAAATGAAGAAGAAAGGTGGCAATGCGAAAAAGATCATGGCGGACAAGAGGATCTCCTACATAGAGGAGAGGGTTGAGTCCCTATTAAAACAACCACTGGACAAGCATACGCCAAAAATTTCCAAGATAATAGAAATACTGAGGGGAAGAAGCTATGAAAAGGCTATTGTGTTCTGCCATTACAGGATAACGGCCAACATTCTCTCCGAAATACTGAGGGGCGAGGGGTTCTCCTGCGAGAAATTCATTGGACAGAGTTCCGGAAAGGAAGGCAAGGGGATGAGCCAGAAGGAGCAGACTACGACACTCCAACTCTTCAGGGAAGGAAAGATAAAGGTTCTTGTGGCAACACAGGTGGGCGAGGAGGGACTTGACGTTCCTTCTGCTGACACAGTCATTTTTCACGAGCCTGTGGCGAGTGAGGTGAGATCTATTCAGAGGAGGGGGAGGACTGGGAGGTTTGGGAGGGGCAAGGTATACGTCCTGACAATGGAGAACACCAGGGACTTTTCCTACTACTATTCCGCAGGAAGGAAGGAGAAGAAGATGAAGAACATTCTGAAGGGAGGGGGAAGTAGGAATATACAGACTACATTCGATTCCTTCGATCAGTCCTGATTCTCCCTTATGTCGGGACATAGTGCTTGATGACGGAGCCTTCGGAAAGGTAAATTAGCAATTATCCAATTACTCGGGGAATACTACACAGGAATGCTACGATGCTTGAGGATATATTGAGAGATATCAAGGAAAGGGGTGGACTTACAAAGATGTTCCTGGACTACGATGGAACTCTCGTGGACATAACATCACAGCCAGAACTTGCGATTCCGGACAGGGGTCTGATTGATCTCCTGGTTGCGCTGAAATCGAGATTGCCCCTCTACCTTGTGACAGGGCGAGACCTTGACGGGTTCGTCTCCTTGATTGGGAAGGGATTCAATATCATCGCAATGCACGGCTCTGAACGGATGAGTGAGGACGGAGAGAAGAGTTTCATAGAGGGTTTTGACTATTACAGGAAGGAAACACGGAAAATGGCAAATAAATATTCCTATCTTGAAGAGGAATTCCCTGGCTTGCGTATCATAGACAAGAGGGGTGGATTGCAGTTCCATTACTATAACGTGGCAAGGAACAGACTTGACGATCTTGAATATGTTATATCCAACATACGGGAGGACGGGTTTGAATTATATAGCGGAAAGTTTGTTTACGAACTCAGGGTGAAGGGTGTGAATAAGGGGACTGCTATGTTGAAACTCATCGGAACTGAAGACCTCGTATTATTCGCTGGGGATGACAGGACAGACGAGGAGGCTTTCGAGAAACTGTCAAAACATGTGACGATAAAGGTAGGGGATGGGGAGACTGCAGCAAGATACAGGCTACCAACCCCTTCAATGATGAGAGCTTTTCTGGAGACCCTGCTTAAGAAACAGAACGAAATGTTCAGGAAGGGATTATGAGTTTCAAATCTCTGGAGGAGATGAATTCAAAACTGGTGAGATGCAGGAGATGCCCGAGACTAGTCAAGTTCAGGGTTGCAGTGGCGAAGAGAAATTCCAGGTTTCTGGGGGAAAGCTTCTGGAGCAGGCCAGTTCCAGGATTTGGAAACATCGATTCCAGGCTCCTGATACTAGGCCTGGCTCCAGCCGCAACCGGAGGGAATAGGACGGGGCGGGTATTCACAGGGGACAAGAGCGCCTCTTTCCTTTTCTCTTGCCTGTACGATGTAGGCCTGTCAAATAAGCCAGATTCCGTGTCAAAGGACGACGGCCTCAGACTCGAAGACCTCTACATTACGGCTGTCCTCAAGTGCGTTCCGCCCAGCGACAAGCCGACACGTCAGGAGCTCTCGAACTGCAGCGACTATCGGGAGTTTGAAATTGAGCACATGAAGAATCTGAAGGTCATTCTGACCCTGGGGAAGATTGCTTTTGATATCTGTAAAGCCTATTATAAGAGCAAGGGTTATGACGTTTCAGGACTGGTCTTCAAGCATGGCGCTGCATACAGGTTAGGGGGCGTATGGTTGTACGCTTCCTACCACCCCAGCCCGAGAAACGTCAACACCGGCAGATTGACAAAGGTTAGGTTTGTGAACGTTCTTTCAGAGATTAGGGATAAATTCCTATCCTGAAAGCATCTTTGACTTTATTTTAGTGCTCCTCCCCTTAACTGCTACAGTTTCCTTCGGTTCCTCACTGGCCTTCATCCTGAAGTAATGGAGGTTGTTCTTCCTGAAGACGTAAAGTTCCACATCATCACCCGGCTTCAGGTGCTTTAGGGAATCGACCTTTGCTGACCTGAGCTCCTTAGCCAGAATCCTCGTGAATGTATCGGTGAATCTTTCGCCATTTATTGCTACGAGCTCGTCCCCGGGCAGGATTCCGGCCTTGTGGGCAGGATAACCCTTTATCACGCTCCTGACAGCGACTTTTCCAGCTTCGGTCGATACGAACATCCCCAGGAACGCTCTTGGACTTGTTCTCTTTTCTGCGTATTTCCTGCTTACCCTGTAGCCCATTTGCCGCAGGTACCCATCGAAATTTATCTCCTCCGTTGTCTCTGAAAGTCTTTTGACAAGTCTGCCTGCCTCTTCCCCGATTAGCCCATCCACCTTTGCTATCAGGTCCTCCTTATCTATGCCCCTGCCGGTCTTCTTGAACTCCTCGAACAGCTCCCGGAAAACATCATCAAGCGATCTCTTTCCTCCGGTCTTCCTGATTATCTCGCTGTTTAGTGCGAAGGCGATCAACTCCCCCTTCAGGTAATAAGAGACGTAGGAATTTATTGAGTTCCCGTCAGGTTTGTACAGCTTTATCCAGGTGGTAAAAGACGACAGGTCCGCTGGTAGGATATGACCTGGCTGCATCCTGTAGTAGTCTATCATCTTCGTTATGTGTGAGATGTACTCATCCTCCTTTACCAACCCTGCCCTCCAGAGGACGACCCATTCGTAATAAGACGTGAAACCTTCACTCAGCCAGAGTAGATTGGTGTATACCTCCCTCGTATAATCAAAGGGTCCCAGCTCCTTGGGCCTTATCCTCTTGACATTCCATGTGTGGAAAAATTCATGGGAGACCGTTGTCAGGAAAAGCTTGTAGTCATAGTCCTCGATGAGCTTGTAATCGGGTGTGAGAATTGCGGTGCTGTTCTTGTGCTCCAGTCCTCCGTAGTACTCATCTGGGACAGACATGATGAGAAAGACGTACCTGTCGTACGGCAATTCCCCGAATATCCTCCCCTCTGCTTCAACTATCCTCCTGAAGTCGTCGGTTATTCTGCTCTTCTCCCTAATCATTTTCCCCTGCCACGCTATTGTGTGCTTCTTGCCTTTTACAGAAAATTCCATCATTTGGAGATCGCCGATAAGAAACGGACAGTCCACAAGGTGGTCGTAGTCCTCTGCGACATATACACCACCTTTCTCGGGCATTCCTGTGGCTATCTTCCATTTCCCGTAGTTCCTTATTTTCACGTTATATTCGCAGTCTTTCTTCCCCTCAGGATAGAAGAATATGCCCGCTCCGTTAATGAGGACGAATGAACCGTTCGAATATGGCGTATCGACAGTTAACTCGTCACAGAAAACCTGGTAGTCAACGATTGCCGTATCCCCCTTCGATAGGACCGACCACCTGTTCTTTGAAATCTGCTCTATCTTGCCATCAGCTCTGATTCCCGATACATGCCTGGAGAAGTCTCTGACGAGGTAAGAACCCGGGGTCCAGACAGGCATCACAACCTCTTCCTTACCAGAGGAAGGGAACTCCATGTGGACGTTCACAATCCCAGTATGAGCCTCAGACAGGTCCAAGACAAATCTAACCGGCATAGCATGTTAAACTTACATTCCAAAAAAAGATTGCTCTCCCTCATCGAATGTCCAATATATGGAAGATTTATGCTGTTGTACAGGGGAAGTTCGGAATATTATTCCGTATGTTCTAGCGTAACTGTAAATTAAAGACAATTCAATCGAAACGTGAAACTTTTAAACGACAGGTCTCGCATTTGCCTGGGAGGTTAGGGAAAGATTACTAAAATATTGATTGAGGGCACACGCACATGGGATGAAGATTTCTCCATTACCTATGGGTCGTTCTGCTTTCCGCCTTTAGGACTTCGTTTCTTCCATTACCCTTGCATTGTGTGCATCGATCAGGAGGAATATCGTCTGGTCCTTGTGCTGAAATTGGAGAGACCAGATCGGGATGTGCACCAGATACATATCCGCCAAGTCAACCGTAACGCTTGCTGACAGGAATCCTCTCACTGTCCTCTGTAATTTTCTGATTTCCCACTGCTGAATTCTTATTTTACCTTCCATTCTCGCCTTTTCTTCCCCCATCGTGCCGTTCAGCAGTTTCACCGGACCGTTCATGTCGGTCTGTCCTATGGGTCTCTTTGCAGCGAGGTTGAACACATAATCAGGAGGTTGGTACTGGTTCATGTTCTCTATTGCTATAACCGGGTAGCTTACCTCATTCACGTCCGATCCGGATTCAACGATAGTTTGGATGTTGACAGTGGGCCCCCCGAAGCCTCCCCTTCCTCCCATTCCAACTGCAACAAACCCACCTGGGTTTACCTGTTCCCTCTTGTACTGATATTGGGCGGAGTATCCAGCGTCAATTATCCAGTAGGGGAGATAATTCAACTCCGATTTCTTCAGCTCGCTTTTCTCGAACAGATGTCTGTGAAAGATGCTGCTGTCCAGGAACTCCTTTGCAATCTGCTCTGCCTGATCCCTCATCTGTACCTTTATGTCAAGAATGAAGTGTTTCTCGACCTTGGTCCATCCGAGCGAGCCTAGGGATATTGATGTACCGCAGTAGCTGCACACTACCATCGCTTCGCCGGATGCAGGATTCAGAGGAGCACCGCAGTTGGGGCATTTCATTTCCTTGAGAACTTCTTCCTGGTCCTGTGGTTTCTCGCCGGACTGAGCTTGGCCAGACCCTACCTTCTGAGGTGCACCGCATTTCGGGCAAAAGTCTGAATCGTCCGGAATCTGGGAGCCGCACTTCCTGCAATACAACTCATACCACCTTTTCTCCGCAATTTGGACAGAACTTAGCCCCAGCTGGAATTTCAGTTCCGCACTTCAGGCATTTTGTTACTATCGGCTTCCCGCACTCAGGGCAGAACTTTGAGGTTTTGGGGATATCCTTTCCACAGCTCGGGCATTTCATCAACTGGTCTGACTCAAAATTATACCCGCATGACGGGCAGAATTTCGCGTTCTCGTCTACCTCCGTCTGGCACTTCGGACACTTCTTCACCTTCCTCTCCTGTTGGGGGGGCTGCTGGCTCATCCCCTGCGTTATATTGGATGCCATTGGATACGCCATTCCTGCGCCTGCACCGAGACCCATTCCAAGTCCTACTCCGGCACCAGCAGTCCCGCCAGGGTTCTTGGCGGCATCGACCATCGCCTGACCCGCCTGAAACTGAAGATAGTTTGCGCCTACAACCTTCATGCTTGAACGGGTATCAATCGCCTTCTGCACTGCTTCCGGAAGCGAGATGTTGAGTCCGGATATCTTGTTAATTTCAATTCCGTACTGATCAAAGGCTGCCTTTGAAGAAGCGAGCACGGCCTCCTCTATGTTCAACAGGTTTGAGGGAAGGTCAAGGACCGAGACTCCCTGATCCTTCATCTTTCCTAGGATGTTGTATATAAGCAGTACTACCTGATCCCTTATTCTGCTCTCGACATCAGCGCTTGTCTCTGCGTTGAAGGTACCCACAAATTGGTTGATGAAGATGGATGGGTCTGATATCCTGTACCTCATATCACCGAAGAGTCTCAGCATGACTATATCGAAATCCTTGTCCCTGAAGGCGTAAGGTTCCTTTGACCCGAATTTGCCATCTATTATTCTCCTCTGGAGGTAATAGACGTAAGCCTGTTGCTGGATTCCTGTTAGCGCCTTGACAAGTCCTCCCACAATTGGAGCGTTGAGGTCTGTGAGTGCATACCTCCCCGGTTTGTCGATGTACCAAATAGCCTTCCCATCCCTGAAGAAGACTGCGGTTTCATCTTCCCTCACAACGACGTTGTCGTTCAGTCTGATGAGCCTGGGGACCTTCCACATGATGTTCCCCTGTTTGAACTGATCTTCCCACTCGAATGTAGTTGAACCGAAAACGCTCCCTCCCTTCGAGGGTATATCACCACCCTTCTTGCCGAATACCATTTAAACACCCCCATACAGGAGGTTTTCTCTGCTGTTGTTCAAGTCCGTTATAGACGAAATTACCGCATCGATCTCCTGCAGCTTGGATTGATCTATGCTCCCTGAAGCGCATTTGCTAACAAAATCAGAAACTCCCCTCTGGAGGCTCTGAATCTGGTCAAAGATCTTCATGTCTAAATCATAAAGGGCGGAAATTTTCTTCGCGTCAACTTTTATTGGTGCGGAAATGCCGGAATAGCCAGCACTATGGTGTTTCACGTCCTCTGCTGCTGTTTGCATCCTGGACCTTAAGGCTCCGATTGCCTCCAGTCCCTTGAACTGTCCTGCACTCACGAGCGAGCTCTCGCCTGTCTTGAGTTTCGCTATGACATCAAGCATCTTCTTGTAGAGCTCGTCCTTGAGGATCACATCCGCATCCCTCAAATCTTCGTTTATCCTGTATCCGTGATAACCCGGGAACAGAAGTTGAATCTTCTTGATTATACCTCTATCCTCAACGACCTGATCCCTTAAATCCGCCATGGTCTTGTGATAGGAAACATAATCTAAATACTTTCTACATAATATTTCTCCTTGCATTGATTCCCCTGCGGCAGCTCTTTGGTCTTCCACGCTTAAGCCTTCGTTCAAGCTTTAAAAATTGAAACAAAATCCGGTCCTGCGTGGACTCCTGACAACATTTAACATCTCGTTATTGATACGGTAATATGAGAAATGAGGGGGAAACTGGTGGTGAGAATTTTTCAGAACTTGCCATCAAGTACTCCAGAGAATATCTAGGAAAGATACAGACCATGCCTAAGGTCCCTGTTAGAAGCCTGAGTGACTTTTCGGTATGGTATACACCCGGCGTCGCTGCAGTTTCGCTGGAAATAGCGAGAAATAAGGACCTTTCGTTCGACATGACCTGGAGATGGAATACGGTAGCAATAGTGACAGATGGGACCAGGGTTCTAGGACTTGGGAACGTAGGACCAGAGGCATCCCTGCCAGTCATGGAAGGGAAGGGGCTCATTTTCAAGTATCTGGGAGGGGTCGATGCAATACCCATCCCTGTGAACGTTCATGAAAGGGAGCAGATAGCCAGTGTCGTGAAGGCAATAGAACCCGCGTTCGGGGGCATCAATCTAGAAGATATCGAGTCGCCGAAGTGTTTCTACCTTCTGGAGACCCTTAGAAAAGAGATGAACATACCCGTGTGGCACGACGATCAACTCGGTACCGCTGGAGCAACACTAGCGGGACTGCTTAACGCACTAAAGCTGACAGGAAGGAATGAGAGGGATACTAAGATCGTGGTCGTTGGGTCAGGTGCTGCGAACATCGCGACGATAAAGCTCTTTGAGGCTGCCGGATTTGACATAGGAAATATCACTGCTGTTGATTCACATGGAATACTGCACCCCGAAAGGGAGGACATGGACTCTCTCAT
Source organism: Thermoplasmata archaeon (assembly GCA_021797855.1). Taxonomy (GTDB): domain Archaea; phylum Thermoplasmatota; class Thermoplasmata; order Thermoplasmatales. Next base: position 30,185 of record JAJZYX010000004.1, on the reverse strand, counting down.
GAGGAACAACCCCTGGAAGTACGACCTTGGCATCAGAACAAACAGGAGAAGGATCAGTGGTGACATTAAGGATGCGATGGATGGGGCAGACGTTGTTATTGCCGCATCAAAACCCGGCCCAGGAGTCATAAAGGGAGAATGGATCAAGAGGATGGAAAGACGGGCAATTGTCTTTGCGTTGGCAAATCCTGTTCCAGAGATATGGCCAAACGAGGCCAAGGAATATGGCGCTGAGATCGTGGGGACCGGTAGGTCTGATTTCCCAAATCAGGTCAACAATAGCCTCGTTTTTCCAGGGGTTTTCAGGGGAGCACTTGACGCGAGGGTGAAGAAAATCAACGAACAGATGGTCGTCAGGGCATCAAAAGAACTGGCATTGTTCGCGGAAGAGAGAGGGATAAGCAGTGACTACATAATCCCAACCATGGAAGAATGGGAAGTGTTTCCGAGAGTTGCAGCAGCGATAGCTGACGAGGGAGTGAAGGAGAACCTTGCAAGGGTAAGGAAAAGTCAGCAGGAGTTTTATTCCAGAGCCAAGGAGATAATATCAGGCAACAGGGAAATGATAGAAAAAATGATGGGCCAGGGACTTATTAAGGGGGTGAAATGAAAATGGAAGAGATAAGGATAAGAGACCTCAGGAAAGAAGATTTGAAGGATGCCACGAATTTAGTCGTGAGACTCAAGAAATTCAATTCTGAACATGATCCGCTTTTCAGCGTCTCTCCTGATCTGGAGAAGAACGTTGCTGAGTACCTTGAGAGCGCAATAAAAATGGAGACCAGAGACGTTCTGGTCGCTGACTATAAGAAGAAGATAGTTGGTGTCATCATGGGGGAGATTCTCAATAGGCCCTTCTATCAGCCTGGGAAGGAGCTGAGGGTCACGGAGATATACCTCCTTCCGGAGTTCAGGAAGAGCGGATTGGGAAAGAGGATGCTTGATGTGCTGATAGAGAAAGAGAAGGGGAAGAGCTGCAATATTGTTACAGTGGAGTTCCCCTCAGAGAATCTGCTCGCACACAAGTTCTACACCAGTCTGGGGATGAGGAGCATCCTGTCAATATACGGAAAGAAACTGGAATAGGGAGAGAAGACAAGCTTTATGTCGAGGTCTTCGCAATTCGCATTCTGACCGTGAGTCTGCCTTATGTTTGGCTGAACTCCTCCCCTATCCGCTTGAGATCACAGGCACCTACGCGATGTATCTCGAAAGGTATAGAGAAATGAGGAGAATCACGAAGACTGTGGCGGCGATTGCTATGAACGCGCGGTCTCTCTCCTTCGCATATATCAATATTTGTAGGAATATCCTACCGATAGGGGAGAGGATCAGCAGCAGTATTCCGAGCTGTATTATCCCGAAAGATTTGAACTGAAGCACTCCGTACGCAATAGCCCCAAGGTAGTGGGGGAACACATTTGTTGATGGCCCCCCAGACTTAATCAGTACGTCCAGTGGAACTTTCAAGTAACCGGTATTGCCAATTATAACGTATTCAACAACTCCGATTACTATTACGGCGAGTGATATCAAGACGCTCCATATGAGATATAAGGGGAGTATCTTCGAAGAAATGTCTTCCTCTTCTTCCTTTTCCCGCTCTATCTCTTTTTCCCTTATGCCAGATTCTATACCCGTATTCCCACCCCGTTAAGAAGCATCTCTACAGCGACAACCACTATTATTACAGCAAAGATGATCCTCACCGTCGATCCCCTTGTCTTCACCAAAAGCCTTGCACCAAGCACTGCCCCTATCAGGACTCCAACTGCCACTGGGGCAGAAATGTAGGGATTTACATATCCGTTGAAGAAGTATATCCCAGCACTGGCCGCAGCCGTCATCCCTATCATGAAATTTGATGTAGTTGTTGAGACCTTTATCGGAAGCTTCATGAACGTATCCATGGCTATTACCTTGAAGACTCCGGAACCTATCCCTAGAAGACCTGATAGGACGCCTGCCACGAACATCATTGCAGAACCGCTCTTAACGCCTGCTACGTTGTATCCGACTTCTCTGCCAAGTTCCATATTGTGATAGTGAGAGTTGAGTGAGAGTTTCTCAGCTATCGGATCGTTCTTCACGTTGCTTGGCTGATTGACCTCCCCCATCCTCTTCAGAAGTGGCAGGATTGATATGAGAAGGACCGTGCCGAATACGAGGTAGATAATTCTTGTTGGCGCTATGTGTTCGAGGAAAGCCCCTACTATAGCTCCTGTGGTGGTGAAAAGAACAAGAAATGTTCCAACCCTAATGTTGGATATCCTGTCTTTGACGTAAGCGGAAGCAGAACCGCTTGACGTAGCGATGACGGAAATTATCGAGGCACCTATTGCAAGAGATACCGGGACGTGAAAGTAAAGGGTGAGGAATGGCACAATGAGAACACCCCCACCCAGACCTGCCATCGATCCTATGATCCCAGCAAAAACTGCTGTGATTAAAATTAATAAAATGTAGGAAATGGTTAAGTCAAACACCGAGGTTAATCTGGACAATGGAGATTAATTTTGCTTAAGCTCACGTGAACTTTATGTTGTCCACGTACTTCGCCCTCTCAAGCACCTTGAACTTTGAGACACTTTTCGGAACTTCCAGAAACTTCACGTTTACAAGAGATTCAACATACCTGTCAAAATCAGATTCTGTGATATCCTTCAGCACAAGATTTTGGATGTTCCTGAAAGCAACTTTTCTGTTGTTCTTTGCCAGTTCGCTTCCAGATATTTCTATAGAATTGAGGTCCTGGACATATGTCACCCTTGAATCCCTGACGGCGTTGATGAACTCCTCCCCCACCTTTCTTGTCTCCTCTGCTGCAGATATCAGGACCTTGAAGGCATCGTTTGTCAGTTCTCCCACCGTCCTTCCAGTCTCATTTGCCAGTTTTTTGACCCTTTCATATACCCTCCTCTGTACGCCCTTAATTGATATATTTTCCGTATCTTCGTCTCCGCTTTCCTTTTTCTTATCTGCCATAGTAATGTATAGATTTCAGGAATATAAGATTTCTGGTTTTCTGGAAATCAAGATTTCAAAAAGCTGTTGACAAGGCCTGCGACCTGCTCCGGTTTACGAACATGAGGAACATGCCCCCCTCCATCTATCTCCTGAAATACGCATGAAGGAATGAGTTCCTTGAGGCGCAAACCGTGTTCTATTGGAATCACCGTATCATCCTTGCCCCAGATTATGAGGGTTTTTACTTTAAGCCCCCGCAATTCAGACTCCTTCATTTTCCATACTGGGTTGGCATTGTTCCTGACTATGTTGTCGATGACATACTCAGAATTCATCGAGTTGCTTTTTACCACCATTTTCACGAACTGTCTTCTCCTCTCTTCGTCAGTTTCTCCGAATGTTCTGTTTATCCCTGCGCTATCTTCGAGAACTAAATGCGATGGAAGTTGCCTGTCGACGGAAAAACGCATGGCAATCCACCCTCCGTAGGAATTACCCATCAAAGAGTATTCCTCCAGATGCTTTTCGCGAGCGAATTCCTCAATGACGTCCTCCTGGACGGAAACTGTGTACTCCATTTCCCTCTTCTCAGATCTGCCGTGCCCAAGGAGATCGAGGAAATAGAGCCCGAACTCAGAGTCCATATACTGGGATAGTTTGATCCAAGAGTTACCTGTGCCGCCGAGGCCGTGGAGGAATATCACGGGTATGGGGCCATCCCTTTCTATGTACGATACCGTACCATGAGATGACTTGAAACTTTTCCTGATCACTGGGTGATATAAACTTACGCAATAAATCCTTACTCTAATTCCTCCACTACCTTTATAAGGGGTTAAAATCATACTCTACTATGCTTAAGATAGCTTCCAGCAGGAGCCTGAACATCGCCGGCATCCTCCTTTTCGTATTCTCAGTACAATTTGTGATAACGATGTTTATAGCTGAATCACTTTACCCACACTACAGCATTGCCAACAACTACATCAGTGACCTTGGAGTTGGATCGACGGGCATGCTGTTTGACTCTTCCATATCCTTCCTGGGCATCGCTGTCATCATATCTTCTTATTTCGTTTACAAGGGCTTCGACGCCAAAATATTTCCGGTCCTGATCGCACTTACTGGATTGGGTGCTCTTTTGGTGGGGGTCTTCAACGAACACTTCGGGGCTATACACGGTTATGTGTCGTTTTTCACCTTCATACTGGGACCTCTCACCGCAATATATGCCTACAGGTATGAAACATCTCCGTTTAAATTCGTGTCCGTGGTATTGGGCATTATCTCATATCTTGCCATAGCCCTGCCGGTACTTTACGGCAACTCACTCTTCGGCGCTGGAGGGTGGGAAAGATTGGTTGTTTACCCCTTCCTTTTATGGGGAGTAGGATACGGAGCCTTTTTGATGGGCCTCTCTTACAGGAAATAGGGGGAACCTGAAGATCGGAGATTTATCCCGCTTCACTCCCTCTCGTCTTCGTCCGATATCCCTAGAGTCTTGACCGTAGGGAGACCAGTGCCCAGGATACCCTGAAGGTCCCCAAACATCCCTGAAAAATTTATCATTGTTCTCTCTATCTCTTTCGTCCTCCTTGCCCATTGCCTCTCCATCGATCTGCGCTCCGTTTCCAACTCCTCCCTCATACTCACGATACCTTGGGCGACTGCCTCGACCCTTTGCCTGAACTCCGTGCTGGTCAGGTATCTGTATAGAATGTCCTTCATCTCACTTCCGCTCTCTCCCAACCGTTTTTGCCTTGCGAGCTCGATGAGATTGCTTCTTGCTATTCCGGCGAGGGGAATCGCACTTTCAAAATCACTTATCAGTATCCCTTCCCTCATCCCGAAATTTTTGATTTCCCTTGGAAGTGTCTTTGAAACTATTATTCCTATCTCCGCCCTGTATTTAACCAGGTCCTCCTTTAGCTTTGCTATCCATTCATCGTTCCACTCCTTTGTCCTCTTTGCCTCCCAGGCGATTCTTCCGGATTCCATGCCTGAAGAGTTCCTGACTGTCTGTATCAGGTCCGGCCCCTTTGTACCCTGCGGAACAGGTTCTATGGAATCTAACGAGAAAGCACTCCTCAGCCTGTCCTCTAGTTCGCCTTCCATCGCCTCGCCCTGAACCTGCTGTGATCCCTGCTCAAGCTTCTGAGTAAGTTCCTGCACCTTCCTCATTAGCCCTTCTATCTTCTGCTGGTTTTCACGCTTTTCCAGATTGTAAGCTTCGTCATACTCCCTCCTTAGGGCTTCCCTCATCTTTCCCCTCTCTTCCTCTAATTGCCTTTCTGAGGCCAGCCTCAGCTCCTTTATTCTCTCCTCAGTTTCTATTCTCCTTCTCCTTTCCTCGCTCTCCATCTTCCTCGCTTCCTGGAGATGCTTGTCTTTCACGTTTATTGCATCTTCCATCGCAGCAAGCCTGGAGCTGAATTCTTCCCCTATCTGCTGCTTCATCCTTTCCCTCTCCTCTGCCATCTTCTTCTCCAGCTCTGCCCTTAGCCGCGTCTCGTACAACTCGTTGGCCCTCATTTCTATCGATTCCTTCAGAGCGGTAGTTACAGGTATCTCCGCTCCGCAGTTTGGGCATATTACCGTCTCCTCATGCATAGATGAACCAACTTCCCGGACTATTAATTCTTTTTTGACCTTACATGCACCCCATCATCTCATGAAACGGTCTGTCTCAGATGCGTATGACAACACTTTAATAAACCGAACTCCATCCCCCCTCCGTGGGAGGTGCTCTGATGTCGATCAAGAGAAGGCCGGACGATGATGAAGACGACGAGGATGATGATGATTTCTGAACCCATGATAAGGAGGGGCAATTTAGGCGACCTGGAAGGGATTGAGAAAGTCGAAAACAGAGCATTCGGGGAGCATGCCTACGATCACCAAGCGCTCCAATACATGCTCGCCATAGCAAACTCAGTCACAACTGTAGCGACGGTCGATGGAACTATTGTGGCATATGCCACCGTTTACTTCAGGAAGAACTCGAGCATTTCTCACCTCGAGAGTATTGCAGTAGATCCTGATTATCAGGGAACGGGAATTGGCAAGATTCTCATAAGGGAAGTTGACAGGGTATCCGAGGAGAGGGGGTGTTCCAGAATTGTGCTCGAGACGTTTGAGAAAAATGTCTCCGCACTGAATCTTTACGTACGCAGTGGATACAAGGTCAAGGAGCTGGTACTGAACTACTACCGCACCCCATACCGGGGATCGAGAAATGCTATCAGGCTTGAGAAGAGTCTTGACTGAAATAATTATTTAGCCGGCTTGAATAGCCTGCTCAATGATAAGGGTCCTCGCAACTGGTGTTTTTGACATACTGCATCCCGGTCACGTGCACTTCCTTACGGAATCAAAGAAACTCGGTGACGAGCTGGTTGTGGTAGTTGCGAGGGATTCGGTGGCAGAGAAGATGAAGAGACGTCCCTTCATTCCAGAGAACATTAGGGTTGCAATGGTTGCAGCCTTGAAGCCCGTTGACAGGGCAATACTTGGGGTCGAGGGCAACATTTATGACATATTGACAACGGTGAGACCGAACATAGTTACCCTGGGCTACGACCAGAATTTTGATCCTGAAGAGATTGTGAATGAAGGAAAGAAGAGGGGTATTGACCTCAAGGTGGTAAGGATATCCAAATACTCAGAGAGCGAGTTCGACGGGACGAGAAAGATCATAAGGATGCTTAAGGAAAAATCATAGGTCTGGCCAGTTTTTCAGTGATCGCAACCTGTCCGCCATGAAGGATATTGCCTCTTTCACATTACTTGCGTTGTTGAAGGATGATGAGTGTCCTGAGTAATCGCTCTCCCTGAATTCCAAGAAATTCCTGAATGTCCTTGTGACATCGTCAACTATGGTGATGTCACTGTACCTGGATGTCCGGGAGAGTGGGTTGAGGTCCAAGGATATAACGAACTTCCCCATCTTTTTGAGGGCTTCTGCCCTGTCCCCATCCTCCAGAGGTATGAGCACCGTGTCGGCAGAGAATATGCCCGCGCTTTCACACTTTCCCCTGTTGCTGTCGAGACCTGGTATAAGAGCATCCTGATTCATTCCCAAGACTTCCAACCCCATCCTCCTGAAAAGTGAGACGATCTTCTCCATTCTCTCCTTCGACCAGTAGAATATGTTTGCTTCCACCGTCACCCCGAACTTCCTTGCGAAGTCAGCTATCTCCTTCCCGGCGAGCGCTGCAACGTTCCCATTAACAGATATGACGGCATTCCTTGAATTGAGAATCCTGTCAAGAGCCGCCTTTTCGGCCTCGATCGCGAACGGCCTGCTCTTTTCCCCGATGATGTAATCGAAAGCCTCCCCCCTCCCGTGGGATATCAACCCGGAGACCGTAACAATCCCCTTTTCATAGAAATCTATCAGGGCCTCTCTCCTCTTGAGGCTTTCATATCTTGGATGCCCCTTAGGTATTTCCAATCTGATCACCCAACACTTCGTTGAGCCTTCTAAGGAATGATTCCTCCTTATCGAAGGGTATCTCTCCCCCGGCAGCTATGTTGTGGCCCCCTCCGTGACCCCCGACACTTTCGGCAGCCTCCCCAATTGCCTTCGAGAGATCCAACCCCTTCGATAACAGCTCCCTTGTGCCCCTGCCGGAAATCTTCGTTCCCTTATTCCTGTAAAGGGCTATTACCGGCTTCCGGCCAGATACAAGGTAAAGCATCATTGTACTAGCAGTCACGCCCGCGAGATTCGGGTTCTCTACGTATGCCAAATGAAAATTATCGAATTCTTTTCTGGAAGCGTAGGACTTCCTGATCTGTTCGAGGGCCTCCTTCCTGAGCGTGCTGTAAAGTTCCTCCATTTCCTCCTTGCCATCTTCATACCCCATGAACCATGATGTCGGTAGACCCATCCTTCCGTTCCTTCCCGCGGCATCGAAATATTCGCTGGCCTGGTTGCCGCTCAAGCCGATGTCCTTGAAAATGAAAGTATCGTTTACAAGTGTCTCATACCCCTCCCTTGCGGCATTCTGCCTGACAAGCTGGATAGTCAGTGAATCTACTATCCTCTCCTTCTCGTCTGTCCTGAGACTTGAAACTGGGGAATCTGGGTCTATCCCGAGGTTTTGGAGGAAATATCTGGAACCCTCCAGGTTCCCGCTGAGGCCGTCGAAGTACGGTTCTATGGAGAGGTATATCCCTTCGGATATTGATTTCCCGAAAAAGTTCAGGTCCTTTGTCGACTGATACCTTCCCTTCATATCTTCTACAATTTTCGCGTTTATACCGCTGAAACCTCCAATATTCTGCTTGTCTCCTATGACGCCAGCAATGAATGCAGGAAATAGGTCGTAGTTAGAGGGATCGATTGCAAGAGAAAGAAGGAAGGAAACTGTGCTGGAGCAGGCCTCCCTGGTGCCGTCATAGCCGTACCTCCTCGGGTTCAGATTTATGACCCCCTGTCGATCAGCACCTGAGAACATATGATGGTCAAGAATTATCACCCCTGCCTCAGGTTTTATGCCTGACGGTACTTCCGTTCCAAGATCGCTGAGGATTATAGGGTGCTCTCCGGATTCCTTCTTGGCGTCCAGTTCCATCGACCTGAGGAACGAGAGATGGAACCCCTTGTGGAGCCTCCTAAGCGATTCCGCTATTATTAGTGCAGAAGAAACACCGTCGCCATCATAATGGCTGAAAACCCTGAAAAAACTCTCCTTCTCTATTACCTTCCTTGCCTCTTCAAATTTTGATGCGTATTCCTCGTTGATCGATATCATTTGACACTGAGTTCTGAGGCTGCCTTGGAGTAGCTCCAGTTCGCAGGAAGCTTGCTCTTCCTCTTGTAGTAATCGCTAAGCCTCTTTATTTTTGCCTCAACAAGTTCCAGGCCCCTTCTGTTCTTGAGGTCCTTTGGGTTCAGGACTAGATGCTTGTTAAGGTTGACCGCCTTAGACAGCAAGGCAGAAAGATCCTCGGGCACCTGATCCTCTATCCCATTGGTCTTAAGGATCTTTGAAATTCTAATGCCTCTGAGTTCCTTAACCTTGGGGATGCCATACTGGTCCCTCAGGATCATTCCCAGCTTGGATTTGGTGAGTCCCTCCCTCTTGAGTTTCACTATCAGCTGATCAAGTTCTTCGCTGCCTATAGTAACCCAGCTGGGCTTACCCTCCCTGACCGGACGTTTAGATGATGCTTTCCCTCTTTTCCTCGTATGCATCCTTGCCATTATTGCACCTTTGCAGCCCATTTAGTTTTAATACTTAAGTTTTAATGGGTCCGAGTGTACGACGCTCTTGTCGTTGGTGCCGGGCCCGCAGGATCCAATATATCCTACGAGCTGTCCCGGAAGGGGTTCAGGGTAAAGATCATCGACCTTAAGGAGAGGATAGGGATTCCAAATCACTGCTCCGGGTTGGTGGACAGAAGAGTCGTAGACATGGTTGGTGAGGACCTTGTTGTCGGAAAGCCGGCAAGTGCAGAAGTCACCACCCCGCTGGGATCATTCACTCTAAAATCAGACAGGATGAGGGTGATTGACAGGGTGGCTCTAGACGTTAAGTTGGCAGATATGGCGCAGTCTGAAGGCGCCGAACTGGCCCTTAGGACAAGCCTGACAGAGTTCCATCAGAGTGGTGGCAGGACAGTATCTCTTCTCAAATCCAGGAAAGGGTATGAGAAGGTGGAATCAAGGTTCATAATAGGGGCGGACGGGCCAGCTAGTACGGTGAGAAGAGGGCTTGGGATACGATCTCCCCGCCTGCTGAGTTCTATTCAATACGATGTGGCCCGGAAATCAGAAGAAGTGAAGATATACCTCGACAGGACGAGAACCCCGGACTTCTTCTCCTGGGAAGTCCCAAACGGTGACGAGGTTGAGATAGGTGCATCCGGAGCAAGAAGCGAGGAAGTCGTGAGGGGGATTGCAGGAAGCGAGAGAGTAATCAGGAAGAGAGGTGGTCTCATCCCTCTCGGACCCACGGAACTTGGTAAAGGTGGGGGATTCCTAATAGGTGATGCTGCAGGCCTAAGTAAGGCCACAACAGGAGGGGGGCTCTATGCTGCCCTGAATTCCGGTATTACTCTGTCTAGAGCCATTGAAAAGGGGGAGGATGTTCTTGGAGATTATCAGAAAAACTGGCAAAGATCTTTTGGCCAGGAAATAAGTAGGGATTTCAAGATACGTCAGCTCCTGGATAGGTACGAAAAGCACTACTGGCTGTGGGTACCAATGGTCTCCTCTAGCATCTCTGGAGTCAACAGGGTAGGAGATGTTGACTATCCTTCTCGGGCATTACTCTATATCCTTTTTTCGTTTCCGTTCAGGATTCCATCTGCTCTCACTGACTTCATATCAAGATCTGTCAGGATTTGACCCTATTCCTTTATCGTCTGGAAGACGAGGTGTGAAAACGTGTTTTCCACTCCCTCATAGCTTCTTATTTTGTTAACAACCTTCTCTCCGAGCTCCCTTAGGTTCCTTGCCCTGACCCTCGCAATTATGTCAAATTCTCCGGCTATGATGTGCACCTCCTCAACACCCTCCATTTCGGAAATCATCTTGGCAAGCTCCTCCTGGGTCGTCCCGTCAGTCTTCTTGAAGGAGATGAAAACGAAGGCCAGAACATCCAACCCCAGTGATTCGTAGTTGAGCTTAACAGTGAATCGCCTTATGACCCCTGTCTTAACCAGCCTCTCTATCCTTTGGGCAACGGTCACCCTATTCAATCCCAGGGCATCCGCGATGTACGTAACCCTGTCCCTTCCATTCTCCATTAGATAGTTTACAATTTGTTTATCTATATCATCAATAGTTTTCATAATGTTTGATATATATTCTTATTATAACCTTTTCTAATCAAAAAGTACATCCGCATGGACCTAAAAGTAATCCGGATGATATTATTCCAGTCCTTATGATTGAGGCTAGTCCGATAGAAGGTTTCTTCCACAGGGACAAGGAAAAGATATATCTGGGCACAAAAGTGAACACCATAATCAGGGGATCGATGAAAAGATACCTTGACAGGTTAGGTTTCCTTGAGATAAATCCTGTCATCATCTCACCAATATCAGACCCTCTCAATCACCCGGTGGACGACCCAACTCTTAGTTATTACGGTTATAGATACCGCCTGACTAAATCCATGATATTTCACAAGCAGCTTGCCCTTGTCCATTTCGACAAGATATACTCCTTCTCCCCTAACATAAGACTTGAACCCCTGGAAAGAAGAGGTACGGGAAGACACCTGGCGGAATTCACTCAACTGGACCTTGAGGTGAAGGGAAAAGGAAGGGAATTTGTGATGAAGATCGCAGAAGGAATGATCGATGATGCAATTGAAAATGTCCTGAATGCCCTGGATAGAGGAAGCCTAAATCCGGGACTTAGGAGGTACAAAAGGCCCTTCAGGAAGGTGAGATATCTTGACGCAGTGGAGGAATATGGTAAAAACTTTGAAACTAAGATGAGCCAGGAGGCAGAGGAGCCTTTCTGGATCATAGACATACCCCTGATGGAAAGGGAGTTCTACGACAGGGAGAAGGACGATGAGGAAGGGGTTCTTATGGATATGGATCTGATTTACCCCCTAGGTTATGGAGAGGCCATCAGCGGGGGGGAAAGGGAATACAAATATGAGAGGATATTACAGAGAATAGCCAAGAAAGGGCAGAGGAAGGAGGATTATGCGCTCCTTTTGGAGGCTGCAAGGCTCGGCATACCCCCTTCGGCAGGTTTCGGAATCGGAATTGAGAGATTCGTGAGGTTCATACTGGGAGCGGAACGTATTTCTGATGTGGTCCTGTTTCCAAAGGAGATAGGTAAATTCGTGCTATAACTCCGTTCCAGAGGTATATTCTAAAAGTATAACCCTTAAGCTTTCCTATTGTTCAGCATTCCTCTGTAGTGTCAAGGATACTGGAGAATGCGCCTTGATGCAATCGAATTATCATCACCTAACTTCAATACCGCAATCAAGGCCTGCTTAATCTTATCAATTTATCTTATTCGCCAAGCAACTCTCAAATACTCTCGGAAGGAAAACATTTAATAAAGGTATTTGAATGGGAGCTCGAGATTTTGGAGGAAATTGTCGATGACAACTGATCAGAAAGACAACCAACCATCGATGCCAGGTCCGGCACCTCAACCTCCCAAGAAGCAAGGAACGTCTAACGCAAAGTGGTATGCGATAATCATCGTCTTGGTGGTGATTATAGCTGCCCTCGGCGTCTTTGCATTCTACCACCCGACACCAAAGGTGCCAGTAGGAACAACAGCCAGTATACAGTCAGCAAGTACAGTGGCTCAGTACAATACGCCTTACAACATATCAATAAAGACGAACGGAATGTTCAACAGCATAGACCTTTACTGGGGAGATGGAGCACCACAGGTGATTCCATATTCCGGATCTGACTATGTGAACGTATCACACACCTACACGAGTCCAGGGAACTTCTACGTGTACTACGTCGTGAACTATCCAACAACAACATACACGAGCAACATGGAGCTTATACCTGTAGGAGTGAGTGCAGCATCATCTGCACTGCCTGCAACTGATTCTTACGGAGATATAGCACTGCAGTCAGCGTCCTCTAGCCCGCTTATAAACGGAAGCTGGGTGTACGCTCCCGGAACAACGCTATCTCTGCTGCTGGCTTACTTCACTCCGCCAGCAAACTCAAGCTACCAGGTGGTCTCACAGACTCTAACAGTATCGTTCAACGGGTCTGAAGTGAATTCAGTGGTCCTTCCGTACTACTTTAACATGTCTGCGGGCCAGTACGAACTGCCCATAAGCAGCGCCATATACAACCTGACCCTGAATACAGGATACTACCAGCTTGAAGTGACTACCTACACCGCTGCAGTTAACGCCTCATCTGGTGCAGTTAACACCTCGATGGGAGTGTTTGACACGGCCTATTATTCCGACATCCCGTCATTCTCTACAGCAAAGGCATACCAGGCGGCAACTACCACATTCGCATTCGTGAATGCAGAGGCTGAGACAGGAGGTTACAAGACCTTAGACCCTGCTGTTGCATACGACACAGTTAGCTATGAGATTCTTCTAAACACAATGGCAACACTTGTCGGCTACAATGGAAGCAGCTCATCTCAGTTCTTCCCGTACCTGGCTGCATACCTTCCATCAACAACAAACGGAGGAATAAACACGAACTGGGCTAACTACACAGTTCATGTGAATCCCGCAGTGGCTGGATACAGCGGAAGCTACAACGTAACAATAAAGCCGTACGAGAACTACACATTCCACATACGGTCTAATGCAACATTCCAAGATGGTAGCAAGGTAACCGCATGGGACGTTGCATTCTCGTTCATCAGAGACCTGCTATTTGATGCTGGATCACCAGGTACCCCAGGATGGATAAACGCCCAGTACCTGCTACCCGGGAACTATTATGCATCCAACACCTTCTGGAACATAACACAGAACATAACCTGGAACAACGCTACGAATAACGTGACCTTCCACTTCCAGGAGCCGATGGCCCCCTCGCTAGTATTCGAGATAATGGGATTCACCAGCGGAGTCATGATTCTTGATGCATCCTGGGTTCAGGCACACGGTGGAGGAATTGGATGGAACGCATCTGATTTCGCCGCCTATCAGGCACACGGAAGCGCTGGCGATTACATAAGTTACTTGGTGAACAACGTAATGGCAAGCGGACCTTACACGGTAGATTACACCGTACCCGCGTCTGAGGTGGTTCTTACAGCAAATCCCAACTACAATCCACCGGCTGGGGGGCATGAACCAAGACCAGCGATAAAGATGGTCATCATCGAGTACATCGGACAAGAATCCACGAGGTATCTGCAACTCAAGTCAGGGTACGCATATACAGCCGGCATACCCAGCAGCGACTGGTATCTAGTCCAGGGTCTGGAGAGGTCAGGCATAGTGAAAGTTTACCCGTTCCCAACGATATCTATCTTCTGGTACAACCTCAACGCGAACATCAATGAAACACTGCTGGCAAAGACCTTCCCATCCGCCAACGTTCCACAGACCTTCTTTGACTCCATCCAGGTAAGAAGGGCATTTGCGGATGCCTACAATTACCCCTATTATCTGGCAGAGCAGGTAGGTAATGCGGTATACAATACAACGTTCGGTACGGGATATGCGGGTATGCTACCAAACGGAATGCTCGGGTATCAGAGCAATGCGACCCTAAAAGCTGCAGGCGTTTCACTACCACAATATAATCTTACTTATGCAGAACAGAACTGGACAGCCTTCGTACATTCAGCCTATTTCTCTGCGGAAGGACTTTCCGTGGGAACTGGAGGTACGATTATGTACAACGGAGCTCCACTCAACATCCCCATATCTATATTCAGCGCAGACCCAGTAGATGTGGAAGGTGCAACGACATGGGGAACAAATCTCGCAACTTTCATAACTGGTGCGTCATTCCCGGTAGAACCTGAGCCATTCACAACACTGCTGAGCTGGATGGTACCCGGATCAAATCCTGCTCCAATCTATGAGCTCGGATGGGCGCCTGATTACCCGTATCCTACGGACTATATGGGACCAATGGCATATCCATCAGATGTCAGTACTTATCCCGGACCAAACGGAATGTTCCCGTCCTGGTTCAACAACTCGTCCAACCCGGTAAGCTCCCTACCAGGAATGAAGATACAGTATCAGAACCTCACGGAAATGGTAAACTGGTACCTGAATGGAAGCGAAACTGGAAACCCAACGATAGCACTGCAAAACTTCCACGCACTGAACGAGATGCTTGTGAACATGACGTTCTACGTCTACCTGGATCAGTCTAGCGCGTTCTGGATCATGAACTCGCACGTGACCCCATCCACCATAATCGACTACCAAGAGAACGTTATGATGGGTGGAGGCGGCGATCTGATGTACAACTACCTGACACTGACGTAGGCCTAATTTCTTTCTTTTTTTCTTATTTTTCTATTAAATATATGTGATTTCAAAATGGTACCATTTTGTAAGCTAAAACCTTCTTTCCTTCATGAATGGATTCTTGAACGTTAAGTATGTGGCGATAGCTATGACCGATCCTATTGTTAAGACCAATCCTGCTGTCTGGACGAGGGGATTGGCATTCCCTCTGTTAGGTATGATGATCTGATAAGAAACATTCACTGGAAATGAGCCCCCTGTCGTGGATGTTATGTTCATCATGTAAGTGTTTCCGCTCACGCCACGGTTAGAGATTCCGAAAGAGAAACTGTGGTTCTGGTATCCAGAACCGTAAGGGTAATACAGTAAAACCTCCACCCCGTTCCTGACGTATGAATCGTTAAGCATTATGAAATACCTAATTCCATCATTAGCCGGAAAAGAAACGTTGACGAGAGTTTCATAATTCCCGTCTGTGCTGAAGGAAAAAGAGGTGTTCAATCTAGGATTAACCTCACTCACCTGATAGCTTCCTACATTAGTGTAGATTGTAGGGTGATATTCCTGGGCAACAATCAGGAGGCTGAAGCCAAGGATGAGGAGGACAAGCATAGCTATTACTACCCTGTTCTTCAACGAGCTAATAAATTTCTCTCTGATGGTCATCCCTTTTCGCTCAACTACCTTGATCCTTGCCACGGTTATCCAGTAGAAATATTAATTAATAATTTCTTGCGTAAAGTGTGGATAATTTCTGACCTCTAACAACCCTTGCGTTGCCTTGTTCCACATCCCGTCTTTGTTGGCATTAAGATAGTTCCTTTTTGTGGATTTCATAATCTCTCCTATGGCCGATAAATAGCGCCCCCTTCGGCCAGATTCTCCTGTAAGCTTTGTACTGGTAGAATATGACTAGGACCTCTATGGAAAGCGTAAAAAGGCTGAGAATTATGTTCCTCATATAGACGTTTGATAGGGCTCCCCTGTTGAGATACTTGGGAGGAATGAAATACGTTATGTATAGAATCACCAGTCCATCAAGGAACAGGCATCCTGCCACATACAATCCTCTGAGGAAGTCGTTGAAGACGTAAAGAACGAGTTGCTTCCTTGTCAGATCCTTTGATGTTATCTCTTTCTCCTCTTCACTTACTTCCCTAACTTCAGCTCGCGGCTTTACCGACATTGGCTCCTCTTATCCCTGTGTTCTCCGCCCCCTTCTCGTACATAAGGCACGAAACGAAGTGTCCCGGTTTTACTTCCTTTAGCTTGGGAACGTCCGCTTCCCTCATTGTCATAAGGATAGAGTTGCCCCCTGCTCCTAAAGTTATGCTCTTGATTGCCCTGAACCTTACTCCGTTCGGTTTCGCCGCAGCCTCGCTTATGAAAGTCTTGAACGTCTCGAACTGCGCTGATGTGAGTGCCTTGTCGAAAGTAAGTTCCACTGTATTCTTGGATTCGTCCGTAAGGATTTCCTTGGTGGTGGGAAGTACGTCGCTACTCTTCACCCTTAGCGGCTCAAGTATCTCTTGGAGTGGGAGGACCATGTCTCTTGGAGACCAGCCGCAGTTGGTCATGGCGTACTTGCAGCGGGGATGGAAATGGCAGCCCTTTGGCGGATTGGCTGGGCTGGGAACTTCCCCTTCCAGGATTATCCTTGACATGCCTACCTTCGGATCTGGAATCGGTATCGCAGACAGGAGTGCCTCCGTGTAAGGATGGAGCATATTGGTGAACAACCTCTCCGTATCGGTGAGCTCCACTATCTTGCCAAGGTACATCACGGCAACCTTATCGGACATCAATCTGATGACATTCAGGTGGTGCGAGATGAATATGAACGCCAGCTTCTTCCTCTCCTGGAGGTCCTTCAGCAGGTTCAGGATCTGTGCCTGGACTGAGACGTCAAGCGCTGACGTCGGTTCGTCCAGTACGAGAAGCTTCGGCTCGATAGAAATTGCCCTTGCAATCCCTATCCTCTGCCTCTGGCCACCGCTGAATTCGTGAGGGAACCTGTAGAGATGGTCCTCGCTCAATCCCACTTCATTTATCAGCTGGAGGCTCTTCTCCCTTATCTGCTCAGGTTTCATGTCTGTCAGGAGCTTCATGGGCTCCGCAAGGATGTCCCTGATGATCTGCCTTGGGTCGAGGGAGCTGAACGGGTCCTGGAATACCGGCTGCATCTCCTTCCTGTACTTCTTCAGCTTACGGTGGCTCATCTTCGTTAGGGAGTATTCGCTGCTCAGTTTCTTCAACTCCTTCAGGATTGAATCATACCTTTCCTTGTCGACGCCATCGTTGCTTTCCCCCATCCTATCTAGTTCCCTTTCAAGGGACATGACCTTCTCGATGACCTCCTTGGGTGCGTTGAAGTAGACATCACCGTCCGTCGATTCAAGGAGCCTGAGGACTAATCGTCCCAGAGTGGTCTTACCGCATCCTGTCTCACCGACTACCCCGAGAGTCTCATTCTGGTTGAGCGTGAAGGAGACGTCATCCACTGCCTTAACGTGGCCCGTCACCCTGAATCCCGACTTGGATATTTCAAAATACTTCTTCAGATGGGAAACGTACAGCAACGTTCCACCGTCACCGGTTCCAAAATCCGTCATTTGCCTGACCCCCCAGGTTCCTGATACAGCCAGCATGCAACCTTATGCCCGTCCCCCAGATCATCAAGTTCCGGCTTCTTCTTTTCGCAGATATCCATCTTGAACTTGCACCTTGGATGGAACCTGCACCCTGTCGGCGGGGTGATTAGGTTTGGCACGCTCCCTGCGACAGTCTCAAGCTTGACCATTTTGCCGGCAATCCTGTCGGCCCTTGGGAGCGCCTTTAGCAGTCCTATGGTGTAAGGATGTTTGGGATTGTCGAAAATCGTGTTCACGTCCGCCTCTTCCACGATGTTCCCAGCATACATTACCCCAACCCTGTTACACATTTGCGCTATCACAGCCAGGTCATGGGTTATGAAGAGCACCGATGACCCCATCTGCCTGTTCAGATTCCTAATCAGGTCAAGTATTTGGGCCTGGGTTGTTACATCCAGGGCTGTGGTAGGTTCGTCGGCGATGAGCATCTGAGGATTGCTAGCAAGAGCCATCGCAATCATCACCCTCTGCTGCATTCCACCGCTAAGCTCGTGCGGATATGACAGCGCTGTCCTTTCGGGTTCCGCTATGTTCACCAAGTTGAGTAGCTCATGAACCCGTCTCTTTGCGGCATCCCTGAGTGGCGCTTCAATTCTCTTTCCTATGAATTTGTTGATTATCCTAAATGAAAGGAACGAGCTCCCTTCTTTCTTGATTTCGTTCAGCGCAGTCCTTGCCCTATCGATCTCATCCTGGTTCTTCCCAGATTCCGCCTCCATCAGATTCAGGGTGGCCTCGAAGAGCCTCTGCTGATACAGATAATACTCCCTGGCCCTGGATAGCCTGTTTATATTTGTCCCGCTCTTCCTTTCGTTGACTATGAATTCTATGCTCTTTACTACCGTCTCCGGGTCCTGATAGGTGAGGAAGATGTTCCTCACCAGCTCCTCCGCATCGGAAATCGAATAACTCTCGCACCATTCTCGAATAGCTTTATTTCTCGCATCCTTATCGCCTATTGACAGTGCCTTCTGCACAAATGATTCGTAATCTTTCCTCGTGGACATCTCCCTTCTGAGTATTGCATTGGCCATGTCCACCTTGAGATGGAGGAGGATATTCTCCGCTATCTGATCTCCGACTCTTATTACTGGATTCAGGGCCAGGGTGGGTTCCTGAAATATCATGGATATCCTGTCCCCCCTTATCCTTGAGAGGAGGTAGTTGTGCCTCTTTATCATTCTTTTATTTCTCTTGATCTTCACGTTTGTTTCAGATTTTACTGTGATCTTAGCAAGTTGTTCCAGTCCGGTAAGAATGTTCACATTGCCAACGTATATTTTTCCGCTCACGATTCTTCCAGGAGGATCAGGAACTAGGTACATGATCGACTGAGCGGTTACGCTTTTCCCGCAGCCGCTCTCGCCAACAAGACCGTAAATCTCCCCCTTCCTGATCGTTAGATCAATCTCATCCAGTGCTTTCACTATCCCCCTGGCAGTAAAGAACTGTGTTTTGAGCTTCTCAACTCGCAGATATGTCTCGCTTTCGCTCTTTTTTCCTTCTGTATTCTGCATCATTTTTCTTCACCTTCTGAGCTTTGGATCTAGGACATCCCTTAGCCCATCCCCCATCAAGTTAATTGCAACCGTGAATATCAGAAGGAATATTCCGGGAATAACGATGGGCCACCAAATCCCGGATACTAGGTAACTCGTCCCCCAAGTGAGCATGTTCCCTAACTCTGGAAGAAGTGGAGAACCCTCGTTGAATCCAATGAAATCCAGGGCAGCGAATAGCTGTATAATTGACCCGAGGTCAAGCGAAAACTGGACAAATACCACTGAGAGAACGTTAGGCAGGATGTGCACAAATACGTTCCTTAACCCCGAAGATCCAGCCGCGGTGGCAGCCTCTATAAACTTGTTCGACTTTATTGATAGAGAGACTCCCCTAGTCAGTCTTGCATAGATTGGCCACCATATTATTATCAGCGCTATAACCACGTTCTGGAGGGATTTCCCAAGAACGACGGTAACCGCAATGGCCAGCACGAGAGTCGGGACGCTGAAGAATATATCGGTTACTCTCATAAGGACTTCATCATACAGCTTACCAAAATAACCGGACATCGTTCCTAGGATTATTCCGATAAGCGCACCAGTCAGAACTATGAGTATTGAGTAGGTGATATCCGTTTTGAGAGCAGCAAGCATCACAGGAAATATAGGAGCAAAGTAGAGTGTTTCCCCAAAAATGTACCACCATCCGTGCGAAAGCGTCGGTCCTGAAGGAACTCCGCTTGAAAGTTGCGGGACCCAGCTAGCAATGGTGTTTATGTCCTTGACACCGAGATACGAGGGATATACGTAATCGAGGATTGTTATGGTGAAGTATATCAGTACGATCACGAACCCCACAAAGGCCAATCTGTTCTTTATGAACAGCTTGAACGTGCTCTTGAAATCCTCCACTCTGGGCCTGTGTTTCACGGGTTGCGCCTTTAAAATCGATCCGCCAACATTTGATTCGGTCGCCATAAGATTCACTACCTCAGTACCTGATCCTTGGATCAGTTAGAGCATAGACCACATCCACAATCAGATTGGTCAGAACTAGTATTAGGCCAAATATGAGAGTTGTCCCAATCACAAGCCATATTTGGTAACTTAGGATACCCTGAGTTGTCAGATAACCCATTCCGGGGTATGCAAAAACGTATTCCACAAGCACGACCCCTCCAAGAAGGCCGGCAACCAGAAGGCCCATAACCGTTATGGTTGGGATCATAGCGTTCTTCCTTATATGCCTCTTTATCACAAGTTTTTCCGGAACCCCCTTTGATCTCGCAGTCTTGACGTATTCCTGATTGGAAGCGTCCACCATTCCAGCTCTCATGAATCTCAGTATCCCTGCGAGAATGCCGTAAGTAAGAGTGAGGACTGGGAGTATTATGTGTTTCAGCGCATCTACGAACAATGGGAAGTCACCGTGGATGAGGGCATCGAATATTACCAGATGAGTTGGATACGTGATACCGTTTACAAACCACGACGGAGTAGGATTCGGGATCGCAGACGCACTGAATGAACCAGAAAAAGGAAGAACTCCCAGGGGGTTTCCGAGCAATATGTTCTTCCCGAAAACTATCTGGAGCATCAGGGCAAGCCAGAATGCCGGAATGGCATAGCCCGTCAGAGAGAAGACCCTACCTGCCTGGTCTGCAATGGAGTTCGGTCTTGCCCCTATGTACGTTCCCAGAGGGATCGCAATTGCGATCGAAAGTAAGGAAGCAAAAATTGTAAGCTGAATCGTGTTGGGAAACGCATCAACTATTGCAGCTGCAACCGAGTTTGGATAACCCGGCATCGACATTAGGCCGAGATTGCCATGAAGTAGCCTATCCAAATAGAAAAGATAGGCGATAGGAGGAGGGTAGTTAAATCCAAGAATTTTCAGCGCATTAGCCTCCTGAATTATATACGGAATTCTTGAGTGCGGATTAATGTATGGAGTTACCAAAATCGCTTTGGGGACTGCTTCTATGAGAATAAACATAAATATGGATAGACCCAAAACAGTCGGTATGAGAAGCAGTAGCCTTCGAAGTATGAAATATCTAAGCTCCATCCAATCTGATGCGAATGGAAGCAAGATATTTAAGGGTTGTCAACTCAAAAGGAGTAGTAACTCCACCTTACAACTTTTTCTTTTAAGAAAACACACAACAAGTTTTGAATTATGTAAGTTTCCTTCATAGATGACGGTAGATTTGATTCTATCCTTTACTCCCCCCATATATCCCTCTTTATTTCCTCGTCCTTCATCCCCTCCGCCTTGAGTTCCTCTACCAGGTCCTTCACGAACTTTATGCCTCCGCAGAGGTATACTGTTCTGTGCGCGAAGTCCGGGGCGTGGCTTTGTATCATCTTTATATTGATTCTCCCTCTCTCCCCATTCCATGGGATAGAATCTGGGTCCCTAGTTACTGTGTAAATGACCTTCAGGCCTAGCGCCTTGTAAGTTTCCAGCTCTAGCGGGTTAACTATGTCGTCCCTGTGCTTTATGCTGTAGAAGAGGTAGATGTCCTTCTTCTGGTTCATCTGCTTCAGGTACCTGAGCATCGAGAAGAAGGGTGCGATGCCAATTCCCGCTGCTAGAAACATGTCTTTCCCCCCGCCGTTCGAGTCGAAAAGGAAAGCTCCCCTGGGCTCGGAAACGTAGATTTCATCCCCCTCCTTTAACTTCGCAAGCTGGCTCGTGAACTTTCCATTAATGAGTTCTATCATGAATTCCAGGTAATCCTCGTTTGGGGAGGAAGCAATTGAGTATGAACGGAAGAGCTTGTCATTTGGGTTCAGGAACAGTGATGAAAACATTCCTGGGATGAAGGTCACCTTCTGACCATCCTTGGGTCTCATCTTGAAGCTGACTATCCTCGGACTGTCCGGTTCACCGTGAGTTAACTCATTTATTTCATAGATCGAGAAGGGCTTGAGACCCATCTTTCCTAACATCAGGGCGCAAGTTTGACACACCTTAAATAATTTTCTTGTTTCCCATCTGCATCTGATTTTTAAACTAGCCGTCTATCCACTGGTGCATGGCATCGCGTTCCGATGAGAATATAGAAGGAAGGCTTCTTGATGTCCTGAGAAGCAGGGGATTCTCAGATTTCACCGAGCCCCAGAGGATAGGAATACCTGAGATACTGAAAGGCCAGAATATCTTGCTTACGTCTCCCACCGGCAGCGGGAAGACTGAGGCGGCCGTCCTCCCGGTATTCCAGAGGCTCAGTGAAGCTAAGGAGCGAATAAATGGATTCGGGGCGATATACATAACCCCCCTCAGGGCACTGAACAGGGATGTACTTTCCAGGATAGAGTTCTACGGGAAGGAATTTAGTCTCGAGGTTGGGGTTAGACACGGAGACAGCAGCGAGAGCGAAAGGAGATACCAGCTCCTTCACCCTCCCCAAGTCCTCATAACCACCCCGGAGACACTTCAGCTGATAGTCAGCGGGAAGAAGATAAGGGAGCATCTTAGGTCCGTCAGGTACGTGATAATAGACGAGGTCCACGAACTCCTCAATGACGAGAGAGGGTGGCAGATGATGCTTGGCCTTTCGAGGATGAGGGAAATAGCCCCGGATTTCAAGATCATAGCTATTTCTGCGACCATAGGAAATCCTGAGGAAGTGGCAGAGAAACTTTTCTTTGGTGAGGAGTACCGTGTGTTGAAGGCGGGCATTTCAAAGCACTACGACATCAGGGTTTCGATTCCCCATGGTGCAGATCCTACGTTCAAGGATGTAATCGGGTCTGACGAAGACTATTCTCAGGTCATAGATTACATAGTGAGACTTTACCGCGAAAACAAGCAGTTCATTGTATTCTCAAATACGAGGTCCACTGCGGAGGACATCGTCATGAGGCTCAGGCTAGCTGACGAGAAAATTCCCGTGGAAGTACACCACGGCTCCCTCGGGAAAGATGTAAGGACGAAGATCGAAGAGGACTTCAAGAGGGGAAAATTGAGCGGCATAATCTGTACTTCCAGCATGGAGCTGGGCATAGACATAGGGAGCGTGAGTTTTGTTGCACAGGTGAATTCCCCCAGACAGGTCATCAGGCTGGTTCAGAGGGTTGGGAGAGGAAAGCACCGACTCTCCGAGGTTTCAGTTGGGGAAATCGTTGCGATGAACGAAATCGAAGCTGAGGAGGGGGGCGTGATTGCAAAATTCGCCGAGAGAGGCTCAATAGAGGAGGTGAGGATAAGGGAAAAGCCGCTCATTGTGGCTGCAAATCAGGTAATGGCGATAGTGCATTCGGAGAAGGAGACAAATATAGACAGGCTGATGGAAATTTTCAGAAGGGTCGGGAATTTCGCTTACATCACAAGGGATGAAATGGATTCCCTCCTTTCCTTCCTTTCCTCGATATCGGCTCTAAGATATGAACCTTTAACTGGATTGGTGAGAAAGAGCGGAAGGACTCTGAAGTACTTCATAGAAAACATATCCATGATACCCGACGAAAAGAGGTACATTGTGAAGGAATCCAGTACCTCCAAAATCATAGGTTTTCTGGACGAGGGGTACGTCGCAACTGAAATAGATGTCGGATCCACCTTCACGCTGAAGGGTAGTACGTGGAGGGTTCTCTCGGTAAAGGAGAGATACATCTACGTAGATTTCATCCAGGGAATCTCCGTTCCTCCGAGTTGGTCCGGTGAGGAGATTCCTGTACCTTACGAAATAGCTATGGAAGTTGGACGCGAGAGGAGGGAGGGAATTCTTGACGACAACCTCGACGATTTCACGAAGGATAGGATCAGGGAGTTCAGGAGAGATGCAACTAACGACAGGGAGATCAGGGTGGAGAAAGAGGGTGGTACAACAGTTATACAGCTAACAGCAGGAACAAGGGCCAACTACACCCTAGCGCTTGTAATCACATTCAGGCTGTCAGAGAAATACGGAGAATCATTCCTTTTTGATAATTCACCATACCACATTGTGATAAGAGGTAACAGCAGGTATGAAATTGATGACATCCTGGAGATCATAAAGAACCTGGATGATGAGTTGCCTAACATCGGGAGGTACGTTGAGAAGTCGAAGACGTTCCAGTACAGCACCATAAACGTGGCTAAGAAATTCGGGGTTATCTCGAAGGATAGCGACTTCACGAGAATCCGCATAGACAGGATATTCTCTTCCCACAAGGGAACGCCGTTCTTCGTTGAGGCTGTAGAGAAGTTCAAGTGGGATTATCTGGACGTTGAAAATTTGACGAAGGTCGGGGAACTGATTTATTCCGGGAAGATGAAGATTGAAACGAGAACGTCGTTCTCTGAATCCTCCAGGCTCTATATGAGCAGCTTGAAGGAGAAGATGATGCCGATAAGGCCTACTGCGCCCATACTCGCAGCTGTCAAGAGAAGGCTCCTTTCGGAGGAGATGGCATTCTACTGCCTTAGCTGCCAGAGGGTTTTCAAGAACAGGATTCAGGACCTGAGGGAGAGGAGATGCATTTTCTGCAGCAGCCCTAGGATTGCCCCGATAAAGCCGTACGAGGTTGAAAGTACAAAGAAGATGTCTCCGGATACCAGACGGAAGATAACAGCGTCATACCACCTCCTTAGGATGTACGAAGAAAAGGCACTCCTTGTCCTTGCGGCTCACGGCATAGGACCGGAAAGGGCCTCCAGGATACTTGAAGTCCCTTCGAGAAACGAGAACGAACTTCTGGAAAAGATACTTGTGAATGAGGTGGAATTCGCGAAAAACAGGAGATTTTGGTCCTAACCCAGCTCGCGCCTCAGTTCCCCTAGAGTCCCTGACTTTTCAGCATACGCGTTGTGCTTGTGTATCGTCTCATAACTCTCGCTGGTGACCTTGACCCATGCCCCGTCCGGCATGTTAGAATATCTCTTCACGATAAGCTTCATCGCGTCCCTGACGGCATCTTCAACGAACTTTGGGTTCATGTGCGCCTGCAGCACCAGCATCCCTTCCTCCTCCCTCTTCAGGAGCTCGTAGGTTGGGGCGCTCATTGAACTTTCAGCTATATCAATGAGTTCGTTTACCTCGACGTCCCACCCATCCGGCACCTCCATAAGTATTGAGACGTCATTGCGCTGGTTATGGGATATGTAGGGTGGGGAGTCGTCCCCCCTGTTCATGAGTGCGGATACAGTTTTCATCGCGGATGGGCATACCGTTATACCTGTTGCCGTTGCTCCTATATATCTCCTCGTCTTCTCCTTGTCTTTTTTGATTGCGATACCTTTGATTAGATACCTCTCCGTCGTCTTCCTCCCTTTCGGGTTGCTTCTCTCTAGGAAGTAGTCCGCAGACAGTTCTGCCTCTGCGGAAGTGGCATAAGGGTGTCTCGCCAGGAGCTTTTCAACTATCAGTTCAGCAACGTACTCTATCCCCTTTGTCCTCCCTTCTACCTCCCCTTCTACGACATCTTCCACAGCCTCTATGTCCCTCGAAAGATCGCTCCCCTTCCTGGATGGGGGGAGGTCCACAAACACCCTGAAGGTTGGAACAAGGGTTATCGTCTTCCTCTTCCTCTGAACCGTAATTGGTCTCATCACGTTGGTAAGACCCACTCTGTCCAGCCTGTAGTTGCTTTCAGGTGGCTCGGACTGGACGTCCTTGAATTTCTGCATGTCGGTGAAATGCTAGACTCTTATCAAACTTTTCCTAATTTTTCCAACAAAATAGAGGAACCTGAAGAATTATGAGGCTGGAGACGTTTTCTATCATCCTTCACGCCAGCATTGAGAGCGTTCGATTTGCAACTTCGCGTTTATCGTATTGAATGTCCCTCTGTTTTCAATTTTGAGGGGTATTGACTCTCTAGAAGATGGTCCGGGACTTAATTCAATCAGGTTTCCTGGAATCATTCTTCACGAAGGATAGCAGCTCCCTTGAAAATTCCAGCGGGTCTACTGGAATTCTCTCGTTGCTGTCAGGATTGATTGAATATCCTATATAGAAACCCTGGGGATGAAAGAACCATCTGTCAGGATTGCTTCCGGGCATCTTCTTCACGGAATCCTTGAAGTCATAGAGATCAGGGGATCGAAGCTTGGCTATTCTTGTTACGGAAATGCCCCACCTGGAAACCTTAACCAGGAAATGAGGGGAAAACTGCTGGAATATCACGTCCTTGGGGAAGTCACCATTGACTGTCAGGACCTCGTTACCCTCGCTCCTGAAAATTATGTTCTTCTCTATTTGCGAGATGACCCTCTCATCCTCTTCAAACTTGGTGATCATCGCATCAAAGATGCTTTTGAATATACCCTCAAACTGCTCCTGGCTGTACCTCGCTACCATCATGCTCTTCAGTGCGGAATCGAGAGTGTTGTCCAGCCCGTCTCTTCCAAGTGAGCGCCAACCTGCATTGTCCTGCCAGCAAACCGCCTCAGCGAGCCTCCTCTCGGCTGGGCCCATGTGGAAGTATTCGACAACCTTCATGGCTGAGCATGTCCATTCCTTCGTGTCGTGGTGATCAAACCGCATAATCCTGGCTTTTCCGTGAGGGGAATCCAGGATGTAATCAGCTTCTGAAACTTCTATGATGCTGTGGTCCAGATACCTAACTTCCAAATCCTCTCGAAGGGCCCGTCTAAGCAGATATGCGGATGCCACAGCATCAAGGTCAGGTGGACTCGTAATCGCAAGAGTCTTGGGCATCAGAACATCAGTTTGCTCTTGTCTATCTTGTGCCAGTCATCCAGGAACCTCTTAAGCCCTTCGTCAGTCTTTGGATGATTCATCAGCTTCCTGAACACATCGAAAGGCATAGTGGCAATGTCCGCTCCGATAAGGGCAGCGTCCTTCACGTGAACAGGATGCCTTATGGAAGCCACGATGATCTTGGTCTCTAACCCGAAGTTGTCGTAGACCTCCCTTATATCCTCCACAAGGGACATTCCATCCTCGCTGATATCGTCCAGCCTTCCGACAAACGGTGAGACGTAGTTAGCCCCGGCCTTGGAAACCATAAGGGCCTGATTTACGGAGAATACCAGGGTAGCGTTGGTATCTATTTTCAATTCCCTCAGCACCTTCAGCGCCTTCAGCCCATCCACGGTAGCAGGAATTTTAACGACAACATTATCCCCCAGTTTCTTCAATCTCTTTCCTTCTTCCACCATCTCTTTTGCCGAGGTGGCAGTTACTTCCAAAGAGACCGGTCCATTGACCAGGCTCAGAATTTTCCTTACGTGCTTCTTGAAGTCTGTATTTCCTGTCAGCTCCTTGGATATGAGCGTTGGATTCGTCGTGACACCGTCAACGCACCCCCAAGAAACACCCTCCTCTATCTCAGCTATGTTAGCAGTATCCAGAAAGAATTTCATACTTTCACCTTCAACAATTCTTCAACTCCATTGACTATCCCTGCCGGGTTGAGCCCATACTTGTCCATCAGTTCCCACGATTTGCCCGACTCACCGAAAGTGTCGTTCACTCCCAGCCTTCTGACAGGTACGGGGTACCTCTCCGCAACAACCTCGCTCACCCTACTTCCTAGGCCGTTATAGATGCTGTGCTCCTCTGCCGTAATTATTCTCCCCGTCTCCCTTGCTGCCTTCACAATCCCCTCGGCATCGAGGGGCTTGATCGTGGACATGTTCAGCACCCTTGCAGATATACCCTTCTTTTTCAGATAGGAAGCGGCAATCTTCGCGGCCATCACAAGGATGCCTGTAGCAACGATGGTCACATCATCACCATCGCTTATCGTCTCCGCTCTCCCGAACTTGAACGATTCGTTACCATGGACTACAGGAACCTTTTCCCTTGAGAGCCTTACGTAGAAAGGTCCCCTGTTCTCATAAACGTATCTTACTATCTGTTCAGTCTCAGCAGCGTCTGATGGGACCAGCACACGCATCCTCGGAAGGCCTGACATAAGACCTATGTCTTCAAGCATCTGGTGCGTCGCACCGTCCTCCCCAACAGTGAGACCAGCGTGCGTTGCAACGATCCTGACGTCGCTGTCGGCGTAGCAGACGCTCTGCCTTACGAAGTCATAAGCCCGTCCCGTTGCAAATATGGCAAAGGAGGAAACGAAAACCTTCTTCCCCGTCCACGACAGTCCGGCTGCCATGCCCATCATATTGTTCTCGGAAATCCCGACGTTGAAAAACCTGTCAGGATACTTCTTCTGGAACATGGAAGTATGGGTAGATGTCGAAAGGTCCGCATCGAGCACCACCACATTCCTGTCGCTGCCTATCGATACTAACGTGTTGCCGTACGCTTCCCTGACGCTCTTCTTTTCCAGTCCGTTGATGAGGTCCGGTAGCCAGCGGAGTTCTGCTGCCATCATCATTATTGCATCCCCTCGATGTCCCTCAGCGCTTCGTTTAGCTTCTCCTCGTTGGGTGCGGGTTTGCCGTGATACTCGGGATTGTTCTCCATGAATTTCACTCCCTTCCCCTTGACTGTCCTGGCAACGATCATCTTTGGGCCCTGTTGAACCTTGGCCCATTCCAAAGCATTCCTTATTTCGTTGAAAGAGTGGCCGTCAATAGTTATTGCCGACCAGCCAAATGACCTGAATTTAGCCTCCAGATCGCCAAGAGTTAGTATCTCTTCGGTGAAGCCGTCCAGCTGGATCATGTTCCTGTCCA
This sequence comes from Thermoplasmata archaeon, assembly GCA_021797855.1. Classification (GTDB taxonomy): domain Archaea; phylum Thermoplasmatota; class Thermoplasmata; order Thermoplasmatales. The sequence goes on along the minus strand of JAJZYX010000004.1, from coordinate 1,549 downwards.
GGAACACAATCAGGTTAGACAGCTTGAAGTGAGCCGCGGAAAGTGCTGCCTCCCAGATGCTCCCCTCGTCAGACTCCCCGTCCCCTATCATCGCAAATACTCTGTATTTCTTGTTGTCAATCCTCGCAGCGAGCGCAAGTCCTACTGCATTGCTGAGTCCCTGTCCAAGGGACCCTGCAGTTATGTCCACTCCAGGGACGTGATTAACAGCATGACCCTGAAGCAGTGAATTTATCTTCCTGAATCCCTGGAGGAGGCTCTTGTCAAAAAACCCCCTCATTGCAAGAACGGAATAGAGTGCGGGGGTTGCATGCCCCTTTGATAAAACAAACCTGTCCCTGTCAGGCCAGTTTGGATTTGATGGATCAATCCTCAATTCCCTGAAGTAAAGGTACGTGAGTATTTCTGTCGCACTGAGGGAACCACCCGGATGTCCGCTCTTTGCCTCGTAGGTCATCCTTATGATTGATTTCCTGACCTCCTTGGCTATGCCTTCTAGATCTTCCGATTGCACGGAATCTTGCACCTTCCCAAATCGTCATCCATCTTATTCAATTTTTTGTCAACTCCTGACATCATCCATGCTGACGTCACTTTTGGGGACAACTGGAACTCATCATATGCCTCTCTAGCGTTCTGCCTTTTTCGCTTGATTTAGCCATCCCATTTTATTTCCCCCTCCCTCTTGATAGGCCTTCCTTCAAGGCTAACCGAGTTCCCTAAACAGTTTTAGTTGCCGAATGATATGGTACTTAAATTTTTGCAGGAAAGCGTAATAATTCTTAAATAATTTAGGTAGGTGAAAACAAACGAGGACAGGGAAAAATACCTCGAATCGATCGACCATTTCATAAGGTTACAGGGATATGCACGACCTCTTGAAATTGCTGAATTTTTGAAGGTAACCCCAGCATCGGTATCCCAGATGCTGAGCAAGCTGTCTAAGGATGGGCTCATCAACTACCAGAAATACAGGGGGATGACGCTATCGGAGAAAGGAAAGAAGCTACTTGAAAACCTGAGCAAGAAGGAGAGCTCAATTTACGAACTTCTGAAACTGATGGGATGTGACGAGGAAACGGCGAAGGAGAAGGCCTGCTTTTTCGAGCACTTCATCGACGAGGATCTGGCTGAAAAGATGCGAACTTTCACTACCAAGGTGAAAGAGAGCAGGATAAAACTCCCCGCATGAAGCAGGAATAATTTCGCCCCATAACCTACAGATTGCCAGGGGCAGGAATAGTTCGGGGTGTGCGCCTAGAGACCTTCGGTGTCCCGCCGGGAACTGTTAGAAAAGATGATGGAATCAGCATTGCGTTAGTTGGCATTCGATCCAATTAAAGATCGTAGATTTGCTTAATTTTGAATCAGCGTTTTATATCGGTTTTACCTAATTATAAAGTGTGATCTAGATGATGAACACTAAACCAACCATAAATTATGGATTGGAGGGGATTTACGTAGACGAGAGCTCTATATCGAAGGTTGACGGGCAGAACGGCAGGCTTTGGTACAGGGGTTACGCAATAGAGGAGCTTGCCGAGAAGTC
>JAJZYX010000003.1 GCA_021797855.1 Thermoplasmata archaeon | reverse complement strand
CCATCGTAATTGTTGGCGGATTGGGAATTGGCGTTGCCTATTATGAAGCAGTCTCTGCCAGTCACAGCTCAACTACGCAGCAAGCCCAGACATCCCTGACCTTGGTAATAGCACCCAACAATTGGTTCAATAATTCAACAATCCATCACAGACAGCCTGCTTTCTTCGTAGTTGAACCTAACGGTCAGTTGGCATCATCTGCACTGATAAAATTGCCTGCTCACAAACTTATCACCCTCACGATCATAGATTACGATTCTGGCATCACTCCTATCATAGGACAAAATGGAACTTCTAACAACTCTACATACGCAAAGGTAATAGGAACGGTAGGCAATGTTGAATATGTTTACAACGGAACTGCACAATATATAAACGCAACGTTATCCGGGAACTCCTCAGACAACATCACGATACTGAAAGGATCGGGATGGGCAGTCTCTGCCCTCCCCTGGACGGGAGGGGCATCTGGTGGATGGGAGGTCACGCATACCTTCACAATAATCCAGAACGGCCAGATACTGCTTAACGTGCCGACATTCGCTGGAACAAATCCTTCTGGTGGGTCTATTACTGTCACTCAGTTCTATCTGAACAATACGGGGTCATATACCTGGCAGTGTTTCGTTCCTTGCGGTGACGAACTGAACGGATGGGGAGGGGCCATGGCGACAGCAGGTTGGATGACCGGAGTAGTGCAGGTCGTTTCATAAGGGGATACACTTGCCTGAAGACGAAAAACCCATAGACGAGCAGAGGAGAAAGTTCCTTAAGGTTGTAGGAGTGATGATAATAGGAGCTGGGCTTGCCGGAACACTGCGAAGCGTCGTTCAGTATGTCATTCCACCCACCTCAAATGTGGAATCATCTTTTCCCACCCTTCTTCTCCTGCTCCCTAACGGGAACCCGGTTCATACATCCGATCTGACGGTCAACAATCCGTCTGTGGTGACTTTTGATTACCCGCTTCAGAACGAGCCTAACTTCCTGCTCAGGCTTGGCGATTCCACGAACAATGACGTTAAGATTGAGTCCACGACAGTCGATATACCTGCAACTGGGGGAAAATACCAGTCCCCTGCGGGAGTGGGTCCGTACGGTTCTGTTGTCTCATCTTCTGCCATCTGCCAGCATCTGGGGTGTATTCCTCCAGAACTGAGATTCCATCCACCCTCGGCCACGGACTTCCCTGGGAAGATTCACTGCGACTGTCACGGCAGTACATACGACCCTTACAAAGGCTTCAGCGTAGTAACTGGTCCGACGAAGGCACCATTGCCAGGGATTGTTCTTTCTTACGACCAGACCAACGACACCTATTCCGCAACGATGCTGGTGGGTCCGACCATATACGGCCGTTCCTCCGATCTTTCAGGAGGAAACCCTATATCTTCCGCAGGCACCACCGTGACTACTCTAGGAGTGTGAACTGATGACAAATAGAGGTATCCTTGAACAGGTGATGAACGATCCGCAGCCTCTTCCAAGGAAAGTGCCAGACTACATGAGAAAGAGAGGCGGATTATGGTACTGGACAGGCGCGATGGTCATGATCGCCTTCTTCTACGAGGCCATAACAGGGCTAATCCTCTTCCTCTACTATCAGCCCTCTAATGCCTACACAAGCACAGAAGGTGTACTGAACTTAGCTTACGGTTCTGTAATTCTCACAACACACCTGTACGGCGCGTACATAATGATCGCACTGGTATACATCCACCTCCTCAGGAACTTGTTTGTAGGAGCCTACAAGAAGCCAAGGGAAATGCAGTGGTTAACTGGAATAGTTCTTCTGGTACTGACAGTGGCAGTTTCCTATTTCGGTTACTCGCTGACTGGCGATGTTCTCTCATCGGATGCAACTGACGTGGCCAGGGGAATCGCAAGCGGCTTTCCAGTTATTGGCTCATATCTAAGGTCCATATTCCTCGGAAACGGCACGGACATATCACTCTTCACGCGCTTTGAGGGATGGCACATCATCATTGCGGCACTAATCGGTATCACCTTTGCGGTACACTTCTTCCTTGCTGAATACAACACGATCATGCCAGAACCAAACAAGGTAGGTTATGAAGTTCCTGCAATAGATAAGGAGGACGAAACTTACAAACCCTGGTACCCCTACAACCTCCTCTACATGACACAAATAGGCTTGTTCACCCTTTCTCTCATCTTTCTCATACCTTCCATCCTCGGCGCTCTTCCTAGCGTTCCCGCACTGTTCTCCCCCTTCCCTCAGGTCTCAGCTACGAGCCCTCTGGCCTCACAGGTCCCACCTTATCCTCCCTGGTTCCTTCTATTCATCTACAAAGAACTGGACTTCGGCATTTCCGCTACTATCGGCCCATTCTGGGCCACCGTGCTGTTTACAGGTCTTCCCCTAATCTATCTCCTTCTCATCCCATACATCGACAGGTCAAGCACCTTGAAGGCCACAAAGAGACCATTAATGATTTCAACAGGTATCATAGGGATACTCTATCTAGTCGGGCTTTCAGTTTGGGGTGCAACTTCCCCAGGGGTTCCGGTGAGCAACGTCGTTGGTCTTCTCTTTTTCGTTGTACCTCTGGCAGTAATTATTCCGTTGGTCTACTTCATCTCTAAAAAGATAGAATCAGGAAAGGTGCGGGCTACTAATGCGTGGAAGATCTACGTTATGATATCTTTCAGCGGATTCGTATCAGTTCTGACCGGTCTCACCATTTATGCAGCAGTCCGGATCGGAGCCATATTCTACACAACTGCAGCGATATTCTTGCTCGCTGTTCTAGGGGTATCAATAACAACCCTCTACGGAACGATATACGGAATAAGGAAATCTGAGGAACCTAAAAGGCTTTCAGGAAAGGGGTATGTAATATTCGGTGGAATCTACGGATTCCTTGCAATTGCCATAGTATCCATGATCTCAATAATCCCTCCCACAACAACACTGAACCAGTCCCTTTACGGCATAGGAATGGGGTTGCTATTCCTTATTGCATCCGCTTACATAGCCATTTACAGGTCTCACGAATACAATGAGTAGGAAGTTTAACACACCTAGGAATCTTTTCATTACTCTTACAATTATTTTTCTTGATATTTACTTAATATATGGGTTCGCTGAAGGGTTGATATTCACACCCACAGATTCCACCATGCTGTTCGTAGTTTCGTCGATTGTTTTCAATCTATTCCTGATCGTGCCGATATTAATCAAGAGGGACGGGGCATCATTCTATTCTGTCCTCTACGTAATTATCTACATAACAGGGTTGGTTGCTCTTGCGGGGAATATAATCACTGCACTGCTCCTGATACCCTCCATAATTTCCGGTGTCCTCGCTCTCGGAACGTTAAACACTACAAGCAAAATCACAAAGGGAGTGTCGCTGGGGGTGGTACTGGCGTTCATGACAATCATAGGCAAGGTTATGCTCCTCACGACCCAACAGGTCCCTGCCCCGTTGACCATAGAACTGTTATCTGACAGGATGATGACCATTGGCCTTCCCGTTCCTATAACCGAGTATTTCGGACTTTTCATAAGCACAAGGTATATAGACTTCATTACGGGACCGTTCGAATTCCTCCTATACTTCTTTATTTCCTCTCTGCTTGTCGAAAACTATCATCGCATTATAAAACTCCTCGCAAAGAGGAAGGGAGGATTGGTGACTTCTGGGTACGGCGCAATAAGTGCTCTGGGCTGCCAGTGTGAAAGCGCGATTGGTATATTTCCGGCTGCAACTATGCTGATATTCAATATCCTTCTCATCCCCTTCTTCGTTTTGAGCGCAATACTCCTTGTGCTGACTTACATAATGGTAGTCAGATATTACGAAATTAAGCGCCTTCCGAGGATGCCGGGTTTCCTCTCAATGGGCAGACTTGGAAAGTTGATTTGGATTGAGATTCTCATAGTGGCATCTCAGGTGCTGGTGGTGGTGGGGGTATTATTCAGCCTTCAAAGCTCTCCAGTCTTCCTTTTCGGGACATCAATGGTGATGATACTGGACGGCTTTCTTACTTACTACCTTATTCACTCCCTTTTCCCCAAAAGGACAGTAAGGAAATACATTGCAGTGCTGCTCCTCCTCACGTCTGTCCTCCTTGTTGTAATATGGTTCATCCCTGGCTTGACCATTATTGCGGTGAATAGTCCCCTCTGGTTCTCAACGATGTCTTATTCAGCCTTTACCGCTGGTCTTATGATTTCCGTGGTCTACTTTTCTTCTCCAGCAGTGATTGGAGCTTCAATGCTGGAGGCATTTGCAGTATCTGTTGGCATCTTGCCGATAATATTTTACTACCTCATTTTCTCAGCGCAAAGGCCGATATGGAGCTTCTGGGCTATCTCCCAGCAGGCGGAACTATCAGTCGTATTGTGGATTATCATGCTCCCGTTCATGTGGCTGTCAACGCAGAAGAGCCTCATTTCTGCCATGGATCTACGGTTTATGGTAAATATTCATTGACTCCTGCTGTGCAGCCTCAATTTTTTTCATAAGTTAATTGCAGTTAGGAGATATAAAATGGGTTCGGAAAATGGGCCTACTTTTCTATCAAGACTAACCGGTCTAAGTCAGTTTTTCACTTCAGGTGAGTCAGGTAATATCGACTCCACCTCTTTCTCTAGCATCTCGTAATAAGTGGTTGAGTAAGGCCCACCCTCGTAGTTGGTAAGCCTCTGTGGGACTCTCTTGATCTTTCCCAGTTCTTTCAAGTAGATTAGTATGCCCATGCTTGCTCTCCCAGAATCTGCCACACCGCTTATGATATCCTTCCTCTTGTTTGTTATATCCCCGCCTGCGAAGATTCCAGGATAACTTGTCATATTGTATTGGTTGACGAGCAGGTCTCCATTTGGCGCTGTCTTAAGCTTGTCCATTATCTCCTGCGGTATAAATGAAAGGTCCTCCCTCTGCCCAGTTGCTTCAATGATTGTGTCGGCCTCTAGGAAGTACTCTCTGTCTTTGATCGGCACGGGCTGCCTCCTCCCTTTTCCAGTGTCAACCATTTGATTCTTCCAGTATTTGAGGCCATTTACCCTTCCATCCCGTCCAGTATATTCGAATGGACTAGCCTCCCACTCAAACAGAACATTCTCTTCCTTCGCCTCTTCTAGTTCTTCGTCAGCATTACTCGAAGGATAACCAGGTCTATCTATCTCCGAACGCCTGTAAAGCATAGCCACCTTCTTTGCGCCTAGCCTTAGGGATATTCTGGCTGCATCGTAGGCGGTGAATCCTCCGCCGATTATAACCACCTTTTCTCCCACATCAATCTTCTCCCCGCTGTTCACCCTATAAAGAAACTCTAGGGCGTGGTATACCCCGCCAAGAGATTCGCCCTCAATCCTCGTTCTGGTAGGTTTCCAGTTCCCCACAGCTAGGTATACGGCCGAATAGTCAGTCATCAGTTTCTCGAAGGGGATATCCTTACCTACTTTTGTCTTGTAGAAGATCCTCGAACCGTATGACAGAATATGTTTGGCTTCCTTCTCAATTATATCTCTGGGAAGCCTGAAGGCAGGGATGCCGTGGACCATGACCCCTCCTGGCTTATCCGTTGCTTCGTATACGTCAACTTTTATCCCATTTATGGAGAGATAGAAGGCAACCGTGAGTCCGGCGGGCCCCCCACCGACAACTGCTACGTTAGGATGCCCACCAAGGTCCTGAACATCTACCTTCAGAACCTCCCTATAGTCAGCTATGTTTTCCGATATGAATCTCTTGATGTGGCGTGTTGCAATTGATCCCTTGTTGTCGTCAAGAATGCAATAGTCCTCGCATGGATGCGGGCACACATTTCCGCAGACTTCTACGAATGGGAGCTTCTCAAAGTTTATCCTTAGGCCATCTTCTATGTTTCCGTTGGCCATCGCTATCTGATATCCGGGGACGTCTATCCTTGCGGGGCAGCCTTGAATGCATAGTCCGCATCCAAGACACCTTGAACTTTCTGCAACTACTTCCTCAAGCGTATAAGGTACAAGGGTCCTCATATCCAGCGTTCTTACCCTCTCCTCTGGATCGCTGTGCTTTATGGGGATTCTCTTGTAGTCGACGTATTTCAACCGCGTACACCTTTATTTAAAAGTCAAGTACCGTTAATAAGATTTATCTCGCAGAAGAAGCTATTATGCTCAGTTGAACAATCATTTTAGGTGTTAAAGGGACGTTTATAAATTCAAGACCGGCGTTTGGGGGTGCATTTTCGTTTGGATTGCGAGAGAGAATTAAGGTCAAATGCCAAATCTAATTGAAGGTCAAGTATAATATTATCATATCGTAATCCCTAAATATGACCCACCAATCCGGACTAGTGGAAGTTGGCCGTGAAATTAGTAAAATGTCGAAACGGGAGTGGTTGTTACTGCACCATATGACGTTACCTTTAGAAGAAAAGGATAGGGATAATTTACATGTTTCCTTTGTTTGGATTTTACGAAATTACGGTAATTGGGGTTCAAAATGAGTGAAAGAAGCATAGCTAGGCGAATAGGAATAAGAACTCTCCTCTTTCCGTTCCTTGTCGTGATTGCCATAATTGCAGGTCTCTCACTGGGATTCAAATTCAGGTCAGAAAGCTCGTTAGTTGCAACTTTCGGGATACCAGTTGGCCTATTCTTCATGATATACCCCGCCATGACCAAAGTAAGGCTCGGAGAAATGAGGGAGAGCATGAAGGATGTGAGGACAGTAGGGCTAATGGTCTTTCTCAATTATGCGATAGCGCCATTCCTGGTTGCGGGAATAGCATACTTCTTCATAGATATTGTTTTCCTTCGCGCGGGAGTGCTGACCACATCCATTGCGGCGCAGATGCTGGTCGGTATCATCCTCTTGGGGGTAGCACCCTGTATAGCCATGGTCATGGTATGGACTGATCTGGCGCGTGGAAATCTTCCCCTAGGGGTTTCATTCGTGGCGTGGAATTCCATTATTCAGATACTGACAACGCCTCTTCTCGTCTACCTTCTTGCCAGGACATCCGTAATAGTCAGTCCAGTTCTTATACTTGAAAGCGTTCTTTTCTATCTTGTTCTTCCTATGATAGCGGGAACAGCAACCAGGAGAGTCATGTACGGGAGAAGAAATTATTCCAGAGTCCTGAAGTATCTAGGAAACGTACAGACTACAGCACTCCTACTGACGATAGTGGTTATATTCTGGGGAGAAGGATTCGGAATAGTAGACACCCCTTCCCTAATATGGATGGTTGGGGTGGTAATGCTCACATTCTACTTCGTCCTGTTCCATGTTGGTTACTACTTATCTAGAAAACTAGGCCGCAATTATCCTGACGCAACTGCAATAGGATTTACGGTATCTGCAAGGGACTTCGAGGTAAGCATTGCAATCGCTCTGGCGGCATTTGGAGCATATCCTTACGTGGGTATCACTACGGCCATAGGGCCCCTTTTGGAGATTCCCCTAATGCTCCTATTGGTATGGATACAGTTAAGAAGAGAGGTGGTTATAACTACAAAAATGGGTCTAAGTACTGTGGGGGGGACGAAGAAGTGACGGAAATTGAGTACTGCACCACGAGGAAGATAAGAAAGGTCGATATAGATGAATACGAAGATATTTCCAGGATCATCAATGCAGCCGGAAATAAGGCTAGAATTGCTATTCTCGAGATTATCTCAGAATATGAAGAGGTATGTACCTGTGAACTTCAACCAGCACTTGGAATGCCGCAGCCAACGATAACCACACACCTTAGCAAAATGTACGACGTAGGTTTGCTCAAAAAGAAGCAGGTCTGGAGATTCAGTTATTATTACATTAATCCTAAGTATAGAGAATTAGTGAATACAATACTTAAGGATAGGAAGAAGGAAAAGGAGACCTCCTGAAAGCAGAGTATAGAAAAAGTACAATTCATTCGACAATTTTCATGCGTATCTAAATGTCAACCCAGTATTCATTTGATGGATAAAGGCACCAAAGATGAGGTCTCGCTTTGTAGCCATTCAAGGTAAAGTGACTCTCATGACATAGTGGGAAGGAATGAAGATATGTGTAGGGGAGTACAGATGCGTACATTCCATTTTACAATTCTCAATTTCTGAGATTTCATAATCTCTTCGACTTGTTCCGTCACTAAGGATTTTAAGCGACGACCCTGCTTTCTGCATTATCTACCCCGAGCTGGAATGTAAGAATTTAGATTCAGTTAAATTCTTATACTAGTATTTCGATAGTTTCCATAGTGCAAAAGACAAAAAAGGTTTCAGAAGCAATCTCTGGAAGGGACAATGAAAAAGTAAGACAAGAGTTGATAAACAAGACGAAATTGCTTTATTGTAACCTTAAGGACAGCTATGCCGCTCTCTCCAAAAGCGCAAGGTCAGCAAATGTTAGGCAGATGCTCGAGACCTTTGCAAGGGAAGCAGATCGGGATTGTAAGGAGATAGAATCGATATCTGCAAGGAATCTCAAGCTGAATCTCGAAACGGCAGAAATGAATTTTGGCATGTTCAGGCAACTACTTTCAGTAGACGAGGCCTCGCTATCAGAAGAGGAAAAGGTACTTATCAAAGCGCTGAAGTTGTCAGATAATCTGAGGAATGTGTTTTCCATCATGTCTAAAGAGTACAGAGATTCTAAAATAAGGAGCTTCTTTGAGATGCTTTCCAAGCATGAAATATACAGGGGGAACGAGCTCGAACAGCTTTATGATGATTTAATCGTGAGAGGAGAATGGTAGTGCGGCATTACTACTAATTCCATGGCCCTAGCAGCTACTAAGATGGTTGTCTTCATTTTCGTAAGACCGACTATGCAACTGCGGTTGCAGTCCATGGTTTCGAGAAACTGCAATGGTCTCCCTGATCACAGGCGAAGCAACCCTGAAAGATTCAAGGATAGAATTAGGGGCATCTTTATTATCGAGCATTGAACTTCACTTGCCATATGTATATCCCTACCTGGTTCAAGGAAGAAAGGCTTCAGGTCCTTCAAAGCGCTATTAACGAGATTAGCTTTGGGACACTGATAACTAATGGCAAGACTGGCCTAATGGCAAGTCATGTCCCCATGCTACTTGACAAATCCAGAGGCAAATTTGGGGTCCTCTTCGGGCATGTCGCCCGTGGAAATTCACAGTGGAGAGATACATTCCCACATAGTGAGGCGCTGGCGACGTTTGTAGGGTCGAATGCATACATTACGCCTAACTGGTATCAGACAAAGAGGGAAACCGGCAAAGTTGTGCCAACCTGGAATTACATCAACGTACAGGTGAGAGGGGAGATTAAATTCCTGGACTCTCATGATGATCTCCTAAAGATCGTGACCAATCTAACAAATTATCACGAGGCATACTCTCAAAAACCGTGGAAGGTCTCAGACGCTCCTTCTGAATACATCGATGATGAACTTCAATCCATAATTGGATTTGAAATAACAGCAACAGCTATTGAAGGAAAATGGAAGCTGAGCCAGAATCGCAGCAGTGAAGACCGCAAGGGAGTCATTAAGGGATTAAAAGAAAGAGGAAAGAGAATGGACGAGCCACTCGCAGATGAAATGGAGGATAGGTTTTCATCGTAACAACGCTGCGTTCTACAAGAAAAATAGAAAAGGGAATTGTCATATAGCTCCCTAGACATTCCGGCCACCTTGCCTGATGTGGAGAAGATTTCCACTAGGTCCTTGGTTCCCTCTCAATTTGAACGTATATCCCTTATCTTGATTTCGGCAGAATGAGTCTGGACTATCTTCTTAATCCATTCGACCGGAGTGTAAAACTTAACCTCTACCTCCGTCAAACCTATCGGATAGTTAAATCAGGACCTTTTATTTAAATGAAGGGTAGTGGAAGGTAAAAGGAGATTGATTACCAGATGAAACCTAGAAAGATGTTGAGATTACTGCCTTCATTCTAGATATTCTTGGTGGCCTAGCGTCAACAAGCATCCTCCACGAAGTTCCAATCACAGATATATGAAACAACTATGCAGTTGTCCGGAGAGAGTTGAGGGGTTTAGTCCAGATCTCTGCCTGCGTTCCTATATATCATCCTAAGTATCTTATCTGCAGCAGGTGAGGCCCCAGAAAAGGTAGCAAAGCCGTGAATCATTCCAAGTGCCCGTATCCCCGTTGCCCTTGTTCCAGCTTCTCTTATCTGAGATAGAAACGTCTCTCCCTGTTCTCGCAGAGGATCGTATTCTGCAGTGACTATGATGCTTTCTGGAAGGTTTGAGAGGTTCGAATGTTGAGCTGGGGAGTAGTAGGGGTCAACGAAATCCTCCGGGTTCAGTCTCGTCATCTTTGCAAAGTATGACATGGCTTCCCTGTCCAGAAACAAACCGTGGCTATACTCTCTCCAGGTTTCAGAGAACGTGTCAACACCTATAAATGGATAAAGTGCGATGATCATCTTGGGAACTTCCAGATTACGATCAAGGAGCATAAGGGGAACAACAAAAGAAAGGTTACCGCCTGCGCTGTCCCCAGATACCGCTATCTTGGATCCGTTTATATTTAGCTTACTGCTGTTCTTAAAGACCCATCTGTATGCCTCTAACGAATCGTACGCCCAGATTGGAAATTTGTATTCAGGAGCAAGTCTATAACCAACAGATATAACTGTCTGCATTGATGAATTTGCGATTTTCCTGCATTGCGAATCATAGGCTTCTATGTCCCCTATTACAAAACCCCCTCCGTGGTAGTAGATAATTGCACCTTCCCCTGCGTTATGCGGTCTATAGACCCTAAGTGGGATTTCAGAATTATCGTAACGGAACGATATATCCCTTACCTCTTCAACTTCCTCCTTCGGTCCAGAAAACAAGAGTGCGGACTGGCGAAATGAGGATCTAAAATCATTCGGAGAAATGGCATTTAAGTCTTTGGGACTGTTCATCTCTATTACCTCAAGCAACTTTTTGATGTCAGGATCTAGAGTCATTAATCTTCAAGTTTGGAATATATATAAAGCCTTCCAGAAGGAAAGGTGCAATGTATTATAGGCAATGTCATTAGTGACGCCCGGGCTGTTACGACCGAAAGAGTCTCTACCCTATTAGGTTGCGCAACGCAGATATAAATGGATCAAGAAATAAAAAATCAGAAAAGCTAAGAGCTATACCAGGTCACTGAGAAACTTGTACCGTCAGTTGAAAGCGAAGAGGGCGCTGCTTTCAGCGAACCGTTCCTGTTGACCATGGAAAGGCTGTAGGTTGTGAAGGATGAGGAAAGCACTGCAATAGACCCGTATGTTCCGCCTATTGTTGCGTAGTTTGTATTTTGGATATTCGTATAATCGACCCCGAAATACACTTTACCAAAGTCAGCAAGCGGAAGTATCTGCCTTGCGGATGATGGGGCCTCTGTTATCCATTCTGCTGAATTCCTTTGGTAGGAAGACGCGGGCTCGTAGGGGGAAGAAAATGAGTTGTCAGTGGTGATATCAGTAACGGTAGCCACCATCGTGCCATTGGAGTAGTATTGGACTGTAACACTTATGAGATCCCCCGCTTGTGGAGACCAAGAAGCATATACTGGGGCAGCCGGATAGAACTCGTACCAGGCGCTATATGATGCAACTCCGCCAGAATCTTCCATAAGGACTCCGGCTTGCTCAACAGTCGAGCTGCTGTATCCGTCTATTCCTACCCAAAATGCAGCATAAGTCGTGCTTGAGGAGGTTGAATGGTGACCCTGTCCAGGTAGACCAGTATGGGCTGTTGCACCTGACGAGACGGCGACTGAAGGGACCACAAATGAACCAGTTACGTATGTCACATCATTGCCAGTAACCACGTACCCAGCCCAGTTCAGAGATGCGCTCGAGGAAATACCAAGCATTGCTGCATCGTTTAGGAACACTCCTCTATGATTGCCTGAGTGAACATCAGGTAGACCTGCTGCACCTACTAGTGTCGAAACCATTATAAGGGCAACGAACACGGATACAGTGATGGCTTTAATATGCATGAAGCATACACCGCACGACTGCTATTAAATACTTTGGTTATGGCTGAAAGCCAAGATGGGCTTGTCCGGATTTGGACCGGAGTCTTCGACTCCCGAAGCCGAAAGGATACCAGGCTACCCCACAAGCCCCCTGGTAGGATTTCAAAGGCTTTAAAATGTTTTACCTATTACGATCATAGTGAAGAGCAACAGATTCCCATCTTCAGAGGCCCTCATCTATAACGTCTCGGGGGAGATAGTCATGTCGAGCGACCCAGGAAAGACAATAAGAAAATGGAGGGAAGAATTCAGGGTGACCCAGAGGGAATTGTCTGAAAGGATGAAGGTAAACACTTCCGTGATAAGTGACTATGAGACGGGCCGCAGAAGGTCACCTGGCGCGAGCTTTCTCAAGAGCCTAGTGACCTCTCTGGTGGAAATAGACAACGAGCGTGGCAGTCCAGTTCTTCTTAAGTACTCGCTCGGCACGGAGAAGGATGTGATACTTGACATAAAGGAATTTTTCTATGACGTTGACCTCCAGAAATTCATAAGGATCATAGAGGGGAGGGAAGTGAGCGGGCAGGAAATAAAGAGAAGCATAAGGGGGTACACAATTCTTGACTCGCTCAACGCCATACTGAAGCTCACCTCCTTCGATTATTTCAGGGTATATGGGTGGACATCAGAGCGGGCATTATTCTTCACGAATGTCGAATTCGGGAGGTCTCCAATGATCGCTGTAAGGGTGCATCCCATAAAGCCGGCAGTTGTTGTTTACATAAAGCCCAAGAGGATCGATCCGCTTGCGGTAAAACTTGCGGAGATAGAGGGAATCCCGTTGATCACGACCGATCTTTCACCTGACGAAATAAGGGAGAAGCTAGCGTCGGTCTAGCCCAGCAGTCTCCCTAGATACCAGTCAAGGCTGAATGGGATAATGTCAGAATAGGTCTGACCCGTGCCTACGAATAGTATCGGCTTCTTCGTTTCCGCGAGGAGGGATATTATCGAGCCTCCCTTAGCGTCCGCGTCTATCTTCGTTATTATGTAGCCGCCTATTCCAACCGCCTCATCAAAGAGCTTAGCCTGATTCAGCACGTCCGTGCCAGAGAGTGCGTCTAGCGTCAGTATTATAAGATCGGGATTTGATATCCTCTTGATCTTCTTCATCTCCTCGAGAAGGTTCTTGTTGTTCTGCATCCTTCCTGCCGTGTCTATGAGCACAACAGACTTATCCACTCTTGAGGCATGCTTGACAGCATCGAATGTCACTGCCGCAGGATCGCCTCCTGCCTGATGTTTGACCACCCTTACCCCAATCCTTTCGCCATGAAGAGCGATCTGCTCTATTGCGCCCGCCCTGAAGGTATCTGCCGCTGCTATCACCACGTAGAAACCCTTGCTCTTGAAGAGTTCGGCCAGTTTTGCTATCGACGTTGTTTTCCCTGTACCGTTCATCCCTACAAACATTATTACAAACGGGGACTTCTTGGAAGCCATCTCAACCAGGTCTAAAGGTTGCACAGTGGCAATTTCCCTGATTGTCGACCCAACGGCCTCCTTCAGAACCGCGCTTCTGTCACCTTTCAGCCGGATCGTTTTCTCCTCAAGTTTCTTCAGAAGCACGCTCGAAATCCTGTCTGCAACCGGAAGTGCTACATCTGCCTCAATCAGGGAAATCTTCAGGTTTCCGACTAAATCATCGAAATCCTTTGATGAAGCGACTACGTTAATTGAGGTTCCCCTTTCGCTGCCAGTGGGGGCAGGCTCCTCCTTCTTTCCCAATCCTAGCTTTTCTTTTAGCTTTTCAAACATGAGTTCACTTTTTGTACACTCTGTTCAGGTATTCCTCAAGCTGGCTGTACCTTTGTTGAAGATCGCTCTCCGTTTTCCTGCTGTTTTCTAGAGCCTTTGCGGCATCACTCCTTCTTTCCTCAAGAATGCCTATGGCATCTTCTACCGATGACTTCTTATAGGCTCCGGAACCGATGCTCACTACCACCCTGTCCTTGTTCTTGACTTCAGCCTCGACGTATAGGCCCCTGCCAATCGGTATGAGTGAGTTCCCCTCTACTTTGGAGATGTTCTTCAGGAAATCTATGGTTACGGCTAGGTCCTGGATGACTAGAGCGAGGGATTGTATCTGTCCCTCTATTTCGTCCAGCTGCTGCCTGATCACTTCCATGCTGTACACAATCTGGTCTACCTTGGAATCCTGTGTCATCTAATTTCCTCCAAATTTATTCTTTGATGCCTTCAGCGACTCTATACCTGGCATCGGCTCACCTGCCAGATAACTAATGAGAGCCCCCCCTCCTGTTGATATGTGGTTGATTTGGCTCTCACCTATGCCCATCTTTTCGAGAGCTGCTAGTGTGTGACCCCCTCCTGCGACCTTGTAACCTGACGATCGTGCGACGGCAGTAAATATCTCTTCCGTTCCTGCCGCGAAGTCATTTAGCTCGAACACTCCCATCGGGCCATTCAGCATTACGGAATCGGAGTTCTTGATTATAGACGCATAATTTGCTATAGTATCGACTCCAATGTCCATAGCTGGAATGTCCTTCCTGAAGTTATCTATCTTGTAATGCTTGGCTTTCCCATTTTCGCTTCCAAGAAAATCGACTGGGGTGAGGATCGCTTCCCTGTAGCGTGCAAGCAGCTTCTCGGCTTCACGTAGAATTTTCTCATAATTTCCGACTTCTTTTCGTAGAATTTCCACGTTCTTGCTGCCCATATCCATTCCACCCGCTATTAAAAACACGTGCCCCACTAGACCCCCCGTGACAACCTTATCAAGTTTTCCTTCGCTTAACATCTTGTCTATTATCTTGATCGAGTCATCAGCCTTGGCCCCCCCGAATATTCCTATCCGGTTCTTCCCTTCTATGGAGAAAAATTTTTCGATTCCAACTATTTCCTTCTCCATCAGCCTGCCAGCAATGTTCGGCATCATCCTGCTGAAACCAACCAGTGTCACGTTGCTTCTGTGGGCTGCCGCGAAGGCATCGTTAACGAAATAATCCGCGTGGTGCGCAAGGTTAGTCACGATGTGTGTCTTTTCCATCACTTCCAGTTTGTCTTCTGCAAGTACTACCTCCTCAGAGAAGAACCTAGTGTTTTCGAGCATGAGAATATCTCCAGGTTCTGAGGAATCTATCTCTTCGAGAGTTGAATCGTCAAAAAGGCCCCCAAGGAACTTTACTCTTCGCTTCAGTATATTAGAGAAATGGGATGCGTGTACCTTCAAACTGACAAAATCATTCTTCCCCGGTCTGCTCTGATGGGCCAGGATGGATACCTTTGCTCTCGAGAGAGCCTCTATCGTCTCTAGATGAGCCCTGAATCTCGCATCATCAAGAATGTTCCCTGTTCTCGGGTCAATAGGAGAATTTATGTCCACCCTCAAAAGGACCGATTTCCCGGCTAAGTCGAAATCGCCCAGAGTAAAGAAGGGAAGCTGGCTCATATTACCTGATTTTATGGTACCTTATATCGATTTCTGAAATCTCCTCGAATTATGGAAAAGCGGAGCTGACCTAGAGCTGAGTGATTACGACGCAAGAGGATAAGGGGTTGACAGTAAAATCCGCAGGGAGGGTTAGCTTTGTAATGGATTTGCGCAAGTGAAGGATATGAAGGGCGATTTTTGCCTGCAATAGTCATAGCCCAACCTGAATTTTGGACGGTGGCCCCTGATCATTTCAACTTATCATTATAAATCACTGCATACGCTTGGGCTCTCTGCAAAATTGCGCTGATTTACAAATGGTCTTTGAAAACAGTCACGTAACACCCCTAGGTCCCCGTCAGGTTACAAATTTTCCGTTGATCATAACCCTCTCAACCAGGTCATCACCGAACTTGTATCCGACCATCTTGTAGCTCTCCTTAAGAAATATCAGGTTGGCATCCTTTCCCTTTTGGATACTTCCTGAGGATTCTGACAGAGAGAGGGTGTAGCAGGCGTTCAGCGTGCTCATGTTCAAGAGGTTCTCAATGGAGAAAGGTGATAGCTGGCGAGCGAGGGAAATAACCAGAGGAAGTGAGGTCACATAGGTGTTGGGCGAAAGATCAGACCCAATGGCCATTATTGTTCCTTTCGTCTTCATCTTACCAAATAATGAGAGGCCTTTGCCGAGAGTGATGGCTGTGAATGGAAGAATTGTGACAGCCCCCCTTATGCTATCAATTTCGTCGTCCCTGGTTTCTATCATGTGATCGTACGATTTTATGTCCAACCCCCTGAGTTTCTCTATACCATTTAAGTTCTCGATCTCGTTGAGGTGCACCCTCCCGGGAATTCCCATTGAGTTCGAAAACTCGATGGCATCACGCGCAAACGAAGGCGAAAAAGCCCCGTAGTCAACAAAAACATCAACATAGTCAATCCTATTCCTGAACTCCTCGATCATCCCTTTGAATTCTCTGAGGTAAACATCCTCCCTTACTCCCTTTGGGATAACATGAGCAAGAAGCGTTTTCTTGATCTTTATCTTGAGCTCTCTTTCCAAGCGTTCTGCTACCCTTAGCATCCTCTCCTCACCCTCACTCGTTATGCCGTACCCAGTTTTGCACTCGAAGATTGAGGTCCCGTTTCTCATCATGCCGAGAACCCGGCTTTTGGATTCGCTGTAAAGGGCGTAGTCATCTGACTCAGCCGTGGACTTGATTGTCCTATATATCCCACCACCTCTCTTCAGGACTTCTGCATACCCTATCTTTTTCTTAAGGTCTATCTCATCTTCCCTAGTCCCGGCGAATACTGGATGTGTGTGCGGATCGCAGAATGCAGGAATTACCCAGCTCCCACCGCTTTCAGGATGGGACGAGGGTGTGATGCTTTCAATTTTTCCGTTGGATACTCTTATATCTTGATGCTCAAGAATTTCAAGTGAGTCTAGGGATTTGCCAGAAACAAACTTATTATTTGGAGGGGTCGCGATGTTTACGTTCTCAATAAGCATTATTTAAGATATAAATCCCTGTAACAAGAATCTGCCGCTATAGCCCCATCTGAAGCTGCAACCACTATCTGAGCGAATGACCCTGCTACATCACCTGCAGCGTAGACTCTCTCCACATTAGTTCTGCAGCTCCTATCGACCTTTATATACCCCCTGTCCGTCAGTTCCACCCCTATCGATTTCGCCAGTTCTGACTGCGGGGCAAGTCCAACGTAAATGAATACTCCGTCAAATTCTTCCTCCATTTCCTTCCCAGTCGCCCTGTCCTTGAATTTGACGCTCTTCACCAGCTTCCCGTCCCCTTTTATCTCTGTAACCTGAACGTTCCGTCTGTATTCTATTCCCATCGAATTGATCTGCTTGACGTAGGCATCCTCACACATGTACTTCGGCATGAATTCGAATATCTTAACGTCCTTTACAATCTTCTTCATAGAAATTGCGGCTATTGCCCCGGAGTTGCCTCCGCCTATTACCAGAACTTTCTTGTTCTTGAATAGCCAGCCGTCACACGTACTGCAGTAGCTGACCCCCTTCCCGAAATACTCAGTCTCGCCCGGGATACCCAGATGCTTGTGCTTTGTTCCGGTGGCGAATAGAATTGCCTTTGTATGGAACTCACCCTTTTCTGTTTCAAGAGTGAATCCATCCCCTTTCTTGATCGAGATTACCCTGTTGTTGTCTATTATCTTAGTATAGTTCCTTGCATGCTCTATGAATTCCTTCGCCAGGTCTGTGCCAGGGATTTCAGTGAATCCGAGGTAGTTCTCAACCAGAGGGGCCTCAAGAGTCAGCCCTCCGGCGGTAGAACCGTCAATCACTACGTTGGAGAGTCCGGCTCTTGTTGCGTAGACCGCAGCCGAGAGACCTGCAGCTCCCGCTCCTATGATCACAAGGTCAAAGTCCCTCTTCTCAATTTCCTGCTTTTCTTCACCAAGTACGAGTTCCAAGAGGAATCCCCCTTTACATAGGGGGCATTCCGCCCATACCCTCTGGGCCGCCCATTCCTGGGGGCATTCCTCCGCCCTGCTTGCCCTCCCCTCCGGCTCCCGATTTCTTGGAGGAGATTACATCGTCAATCCTGAGTATCATCGTAGCTACTTCCGTCGCGCTCTCTATTGCGTGGGATTTCACCCTCACGGGTTCTACGACATTCTTCTTGAAGAGGTCCCCCACAGAACCGTCTAGAGCATCGATTCCCACATTCTTGTTCCCTGTCTGGTGCTCGGATCGGAGCTTCAAGAGGGAATCTATCGGGTCCATCCCAGCGTTTTCTGCGAGAGTTCTGGGTACAACCTCTAGCGCATTTGCAAACGTCTCAATGGCAAGTTGTTCCCTCCCTCCGACGGTAGGTGCATACTTCTTGAGCTGGTAGGCCAGTTCTGCTTCGATTGCCCCACCACCAGTTACGAAGGACTGGTCTTCTATTGCGACTCCCACCACTTTGAGTGCATCGTGCAGAGCCCTCTCGACTTCGTCAATTGTGTGCTGCGTTCCTCCCCTGATTAGTATTGAAACTGACTTTGGATACTTGCAGCCAGTTATGAATGTAAGCCTGTCATCGCCGATCTTTCTCTCTTCCGTCTTTTCCGCTGTTCCTAAATCCTTTGACGTGAGATCGTCCAGGTTTGTTATGATCTTTGCTCCTGTCGCCTTGGCTATCTTTTCCATGTCGCTCTTCTTCACCCTCCTGACTGCGTATATTCCCTCCTTTGCGAGGAAGTGCTGTGCGAGATCGTCAATTCCCTTCTGGCTCATGAGGACATTGGCTCCTGATTTCTTAACCTTCTCCACCATTCCCCTGAGCGTATCCTCCTCCTGCTCAAGGAATGCTTGTATTTTTGTTGGGTCAGTTATCTGAACTTTGGCATCGATCTCCGTCTTCTTGATTTCTAATCCAGAATCTATCAGTGCTATTTTGGAATTCTTTACCTCGGTCGGCATTCTAGGGTGAACCTTTTCCTTGTCAATCACAACCCCCTCAATGAGCTCAGAATCGGTGATTCCTCCTCCAATCTTCTTCTGAACGAGAATATTGTCGACATCCACTACTTTCTTCCCATCCCTTTCCTCTACAATGCTTTTTACGGCCTTTACTGCCATCTTAGCTAAAAAGTCCGTGACGCCACCTACGTTCTTCCCTGTCATTGCAGTCATGGCAATGTTCTTCAGAACCTCGTCGCTGACCTTCTTCTCAGAGATGTTTGACAGAATTTCTAGAGCCTTGTTTGATGCCAGTTTGTATCCATTCGCTATGACCGTAGGATGGACATTCTGGTCTAAGAGAAGTTCTGCCTGCTTTAGCAGCTCTCCGGCTATTACTACAGCGGTAGTTGTGCCATCTCCGACCTCTTGATCCTGGCCCTTCGCTATCTCGATGATCATCTTCGCTGTGGGATGGTCGACATCCATCTGCTTCATTATGGTGGCACCATCGTTTGAAATTGTGATATCCCCCAAGGAATCGACCAGCATCTTGTCCATACCTTTTGGACCAAGCGCTGATTTTACCGTATCTGCAATCGCCTTTGCGGCTTCAATATTATTTCTTTGAGCATCTTTTCCGGATTCTCGAGTTGAACCCTCTTTTAATACTAGAATAGGGATTTGTCCTGACAACATCTGATTTTCACCCTAAAACGGTAACTCGTTCTTCTATATAAATTTCAGGTTTCCTGGGGGGTAATGTAATGTTTACCGATAAAGGCTAGGGACACATTTATAGGTTGGACTCCGACCAACCTACTGGAGTCGCTCCTATCTGCTATTTTCAGAGGTCGGTATTCAAAGGATTACTTCACTTGCTTAATTAGTAGAAAACATTTATAGCGTGACTGTGGGGTCTAGATTATGACCTTTTAATATTTACCCGGAAGAGAAACTCAGCTAGGGGGTACACAAGGGAGTTTTTTCGAATATCCACACCAAATATTAGACCACCCTTCGTTTGTTAGTAATTCTTATTATTTTGGGATGTATAAAGAAGTTGATGATGTCTGAAAAGACTTTCTACGCACTGATAGTGGTCATAGTAATAATCGGTGGCGTAAGCGTAGGTGCTGCATACTACAAGAGCGTAAGCGAAATTTCATCTTCACCACACGGTAACGGAACAGAAGGAGGTGTCTATTACATTACACTTCTTGAAACGATGAACAATTCCATGAACAACACGATGCAACCTAGGTTCTTCATTGTAAGTAATGGATACCTCCTCCCTGCAATAAATATATCTCTACCTTCGCACACTCTAATTGTGCTTACCGTGATTTCCTATGATACGCCTACTGCAGGTACTCCTGCTATGTATTCTAATGTTACGGGCACAGTTGGAAATGTCATAACCCTCATAAATGGTACTTCGGCCACAGGGATGATGGGAAACTCCTCCTCTATGCAGATGATGGGAAACTGGGGAGCAAATGTTTCCTCGATTCCAGCAGGGAACATTGCACACACCATAACCGTAGCTCAGATAGGACTCAATATACCCGTTGAGGGTGGATTCACAGAAATTGCAAAGTTTTACGCTAATTCTACCGGCTCGTACATTTGGCAGTGTATGGCTCCCTGCGGTACTGGCCCTTCGGGGTGGGGAGGCTCTATGGTCACTCCGGGGTGGATGACTGGGACATTCTACATCTACTAATTTTATCTATATTTTCTGAAGAAAAATACAAGGGGGAATAGGCCTGTGGTCATATATAATAGGATAACACGATGGTTTCACGGTTCTGTTACCTCACAATCCCCTATTAGTGGAAGTTTATTTTTTTATCAGCCTGCTCGGCATCCCGTCGTGACTCTACCTCTCCTTTGTCACTCTCCTCTATTGTCCGATTGACGTAACTGGTCACGTTGACGTCTACTCTAACGTAAGATGGTCATTTGTTCTGTTCGAATAATGAACTGGACATATTCTCCCTTTGACCATTCTTCTCATCATCATGCAATAATTAGAAAGGGTATTTGAAGGTCCGAATACTGCAAATACTGATTCGAATATCTAACCTTTTATACAAGGCTCCGTCAACATCCAAATTACCGCCAAATGGTTCCCCACGTACCCGTCATAATTTAATAACTCAAGGCATTCAGGTAAGATGCGAAAATATCCCTGCAAAAAAGAGGTCACAGAACAGCAGCTTGAGTCAAAGATGAAGGAATTTTTTGGAAAAGTTGTTAAGGAAAATGGGAGATATGTTTCCTCATATTCCAAATCCTTTGAACTCACAGCCGAGGTCACGGGGAGGAAGGAGATATCCGTGGAGACTAAGACATCCCCGGGGGAAGACCAGGAGAAGATAGTGAAATTATACAACCAATTCCTGGAAGATGTTACAGGATACTCAGCCAAGGAAAGAAAGAAGTTGATTTCTAAACTATGAGTCTAACCGATATATTCTCAATTAAATCCGTTTGTCTTATAGGCGCGTCGAGAGAGGAAGGGAAGGTAGGGAATACTGTTCTTAAGAACATAATGAAAGCATTCAAGGGGGAAATCTTCCTGGTTCACCCGTATGCAGAGGAGATAGAGGGGATAAAGTGTTACAGAAGCGTAGAATTGATACCGCATCCTGTTGATCTCGGGGTAGTTTCTCTTCCTGCAGAAAAGGCTGTTGAGGCGGTCAGGTCCCTTGCAACAAGAGGCTGTAAAATTTGCATACCCGTTGCAGGTGGGTTTGGTGAACAGGGAAGGGAGGGAAAACTCCTAGAGATCAAGATGATGAAAGAGGCATCCAAGCACGGAACGAGGATAATAGGACCTAACTGCGTTGGAGTTATCATACCAAGGATTGGGCTTAACACCGCACTCACCACCGAGGGTAAGAGCCAGTTTCCTTCTGATGGGGGAATAGGCTTTATCTCGCAGAGCGGAGCGCTTGGCCTGCTAACCATGGATAAATTTTCAGATGCAGGGATCGGCTTCTCCTCCTTCATTTCTCTGGGGAATGAAATAGATGTGGACGAAACTGAAATGCTTTCGGTCTTAGGTAATGACGACAGGACAAAATCTATCGCGTTGTATCTGGAAAAGATCGAAGAGGTTGACAGTTTTCTCAGCGAGAGTAAGAGAATTTCAACAAAAAAAGGTATAGTGGTTCTGAAGGGCGGGCAGACTGAGGCAGGAATTCGAGCCACTTCCTTACACACGGGTTCATTACTGAGGACAAGCTTCTCCCTAAGAGGAATATTCAGGCAGAGCGGAATAATTTTGGCCAATGATGAGACTGAACTGATTGACATCGCGTCCGCCCTCTCTTTTTCCAAACCCCTGAAAGGGAAGAGGATAGCAGTAGTATCTTCTGCCGGAGGGGTGGGCGTTATAGCAACAGACCTTCTGGAAAAGAACGGGTTCATAGTAAATAGGCCCTCTGACTCCTTATCTTCTAGATTAGGAAGTAAAATCTCAAGCATTGGATCGCCGTACAATCCAATTGACATGACGGCTGAGGCAACGAACCTCCAGTACGAAGGAGTAATTGAAGAACTTGAAAGGTCAGGGGAGTATGATGCAATCCTTGCATTCGTCCTCTTCCAGACTTACGGGGTAACTGAAGAGATAATTTCATACCTTGCCAAGTTCAACACTGTTGGTAAGATACCGATAGTGGTTGGTGTGATAGGAGGTTTGTACTCAAGAGACGCACTAAGAAAGATTGCCTCTAGAGGAGTAGCTGCCTACCCATCTATATCTAGGGCAGTTACGGCTCTCTCTGCCCTCCGGGAACGGGGGGTATACCTGAGGAGGTTTGAAAGGTGACTGTTGTCCCTGAACTTGAGTTCAAAGAGATGCTTGACAAACTGAATTTCAAGCAACCAAGACGATCTGTTGTTCTGGAACCGCGAGATTACGAAGGCAGGTTCCCGGCAGTCCTAAAGGTGAGCTCAGCGAACATAACACACAAAACCGAGATAGGGGCCGTGGTTAGTGATATAAAGAGTATGGAGGAACTGGAGGTAACGCTGGGTATCATGAAATCCAAGTTTCCAGGGGAGGTCCTATATGTGGAAGAGATGGCAAAAAAAGGAATTGAAGTGATAATAGGGCTTGTTAATGACAATCAGTTCGGAAAGCTTCTAATGTTCGGTGTGGGGGGATATTACTCGGAACTCATAAAGGACGTCACGTTTAAAAGAGTGCCCATAGATAGGTTTGATGCAGAGGATGTCATCACAGAACTGAAATATGGCAACCTCCTTGATGGTTATAGGGGGCTAAAGTCTGATAGGAGGGTACTTGTCGATTTGCTCCTCAAAGTTTCAGATTTTGCTGAGAATTTGGATTTCTCACAGGTAGATTTCAACCCTGTATTTCTATACGAGGACGATTACCTCATCATAGACGCAAAGATGGTGATATAGCCCCTGATATCAAGCACTCCTATTATTTGGATCGTGCGGCCAGATATTGATTCTAGGTCAGATTTGGACTACCCACCCTCGAGGACATGTCCTTGAAAGGTCATACCACTTCTGTTGTGGTAACCTGAGAGGTGAGAGAGTGAGGAACTCAGCCCTCTGATACCTTGAGAACTATCCTTCCCTCCCGCTTTCCATATTCCCCTATGGCCGTATTATAATCCTCTAGTTTGAATGTTTTCCATACTCTGCTCTTAATGTTATTTTTGTGAGCAAGTTCTATCAGCTCGCTAAACTCCCTGCGGGACCCTGCTGTCGAGCCGATGATAGATCTCTCTCCAGTATAAAGGTGAGCAATATTAAGCTTTACTTCCTTTCCGGTTAGGGTTCCGAATGTGACCACCCTTCCGCTCGTGTCAAGGAAATCAACATAGGGTTCCCATGCCTCTGTCCCAAGGGAGTTAACTATCACATCAACCTTTTCATTCTTCCATTCAACCGAACCATAATCCTCGACTAGCTTCTTCCTTGAGGAATAGTACACCTCTGCTCCCATTAGCTTTCCTAATGCGACAGCATACGTCCCAGTGTTACCCGAGGCACCTACTACCAGCAGTTTTTCCCCCTGCTTCAGACCCGCTCTCTTTAGAGCATGATAAGCGGTTAATCCACCTACAGGAAGAGATACCACATCTTCAAAACTCATTGAATCCGGTATGTGTTCCAAATGGGCCTCATCAGTGGCGAAGTATTCTGAGAACCCCCCATTGCACCCAACTCCCATGACGCTTCCGTTCCTGCAGAGTTCTTCCATCCCACCCCTGCACCTGTCGCATGTTTGGTCATATACCCTCGGGTAGACAACAACCCTGTCACCAATCTTGAATTTCTTCGAATTCTGTACTCTCTCGACTATCCCAACGAATTCGGCTCCCGGGATGTGCGGGTAAGGCGAGATGGTGTAGTTCACCTTTCCCAGTACGACGTTTATGTCCACCGGATTCAAACCCGCGTAAGTTACCCGTACAGTAATTGGTCCCTTAGGTTTTTCCACGTCTTCTACTTTAGTATTTTCAAATCCTCCAGGCTGTCTAATCACTATTGCTTTCACATTCTCAAATCTACACAAAGATAATTAAATCTTGGTGAAAGAAAAGCTGATCAAGAGTTTGCAACTGATAAAATCTCTTCAGTTTTCCGGAGGATGATCGTTCCTCGGATTAAGAAAAAACTTAAATCGTGGAGGCATTGACATTTCATGGCCTATGACGAGAAGGAGATCATCAAAATATCAGACCAGAAGGACCTGAAATATTTTTACTTCCAATTTACTGACATCAGGGGGACACCAAAGTCCGTTATGCTCCCGAGGAACAGGCTTGAAAAAATTCTCGAGGAGGGGGTGCTTTTTGATGGCTCTTCAATCTTGGGGTACGCAACAATAGAGGAGAGCGATATGAGGGCGTTCCCAGACTATTCTTCATTTGAAATTCTCCCATGGGCGGTCGATGGAGGGAAGGCAGCTAGGTTCGTATGTTCCATTATGAAGCCGGACGGAACTCCGTTCATGGGCGATCCAAGGTACATTCTCCAAAGGCAGCTCGAAAGAATCGAAAAGAAGAATATGGAATTCTTCGTAGGACCAGAATTTGAATTCTTCCTTCTTGAGCAAAAGGACGGAAAATTCGTACCGCATGACACTGGAGGATACTTCACCTTTGGCCCGCTTGACAAGGGTGAGATCGTTAAAAAGGAGATTCTCAACTACCTGGATTTCCTGGGATACATGCCGGAGGCTGCTCATCACGAGGTTTCACCAGGACAGCACGAGATAGACCTGAGATACGCACCTGCACTGTTTATGGCTGACAGGATCATTACAATGAGAACCGCAATAAAAACTGTCGCCGCAAAGTTCGGGCTCTATGCTACGTTTATGCCTAAGCCTTTCTACGGCATAAACGGCACCGGGATGCATATACATCAAAGCCTTATGACACCAACGGAGGATACCAATTATTTCTGGGACGAGAAGGACAAAAATGGGCTGTCGGAAATGGCATATCACTATCTCGCTGGCGTTCTCTCTCATGCGGTGGAACTATCATCAATATTCGCCTCCTGGGTGAACTCTTATAAAAGGCTCGTTCCTGGGTATGAGGCTCCCGTCTACATAGCTTGGGGGACCAAGAACAGATCAGCCCTGATAAGGATACCAGCAGGGGATAAAATCAAGAAAAGGTTCGAGTTCAGGGCTGCAGATTCTGCGGGCAACCCTTACCTTCAGTTTGCAACTATACTTGCAGCGGGGCTGGACGGGATAGAAAAGAAGATGGAGTGCCCGGAACCCACCGAACTTGACATATTCCACCTTACCCAGAAACAGAGGGACTCAATGGGAATAGGTTCCCTTCCAGAATCCCTGGGAGAGGCGCTCCACCATCTTAGGAAGAGTGAATTCATGAAATCCATCCTCGGCGACCACATATATAACAATTTTATATACATCAAGCAGAAGGAATGGGACGATTTCAGGTCTCATGTGACCGACTGGGAGATAGAGAATCAGCTTCCGATACTCTGAAACAAAGGAAGGACAGTTAACATTAATTATCCTTCGTAAATCTAGAATCAGGGCTCGTGGTCTAGCGGCTATGACGTCGCCCTTACAAGGCGGAGACCGCCGGTTCGAATCCGGCCGGGCCCATATGCCCCTATATCCCTTCGTCTAAACGATTTCGGAAAATTTTCATTTTGCGAGTTGCCTATGCTCACAATATGTCAAGAAGGTGGTAGGCAGGAGTCCCCAAC
Source organism: Thermoplasmata archaeon (assembly GCA_021797855.1). Taxonomy (GTDB): domain Archaea; phylum Thermoplasmatota; class Thermoplasmata; order Thermoplasmatales. The sequence continues at coordinate 61,300 of JAJZYX010000003.1, read as the reverse complement.
CCCAATCATGATTGACTGAATCCAAAAATTAAAAGAGCCGGGAAGGGGCAGAAGTTAATATCCCATTTAGCAATAAAATGAAGTGATACTGCGATATCTTGCGATTGGTTTCATTGAAATCGCATTGGTGGTTGCGCTTTATGTGATTAGGGGTTTCCACCCTGCCTACCTTGCCCTCCTGGTGCTGGGCCTAGTGCTCATAATTCTGGGGTTAACTAGGAAATAAGAATGCAGCGTGTCCCAGCTCCGTACAACTAATTGCTTTCAACCGGACAGCTCACCTGGCTAAGGAATAATCCCTTTGGGATAGGTTTGACGGTGAGCAGTAAGAATGCGCAAAGTGGTGCACGATAAAAGATATACTACGTTTCAATTATTTAGTTGGCATGAAATCTAACGAAGACAGGGAGAAATATCTGGAGACAATTGATCGATTTATCAAGGAACATGGCTATGCCAGACCTCTTGAGATAGCCGAGTACCTGAAGGTTACGCCCGCGTCCGTTTCTCAGATGCTTACCAAGCTGTCCGAAGATGGACTCATAATCTATCATAAATACCGTGGCATGACAATTTCAGAGAAGGGAGCGAAAGTACTGAATGAACTTGAAAAGAAAGAGGGCTCCATATACGACCTCCTGAGATTGATCGGGTGTGACGAGCGCACTGCCAGGGAAAGAGCGTGCTTCTTCGAGCATTTCATAGACGACGACCTCGCCGAGAAAATGAAGGCTTTTACGGAGAAGATGAGAGGGAGCGGCATAAAGATAACTGCTTAGAATAAAGAAATATCTCCACTAGCATGCTGAGTGGTCAAAACCAGCTTCAGCGCTATTTGGGGACCAGGGAAAGGAATGAAGAGAAACAGATTTTTCAACCATTTTGAACGGATTTAAGAAAATGTCATTGGTTCCGCCTAGAACTAAGTCATAGAGAAAGTGGCATTCCGAGTGAGGCAACCATTTCACAACCAGAAGTGTTGTTTTGAAAATTAGCCTTCTGAATTTCGAAGGATTTTTATAATGAAGGTCCTGGAGAATTGAAGGCGCAGATCAACCAATGTCTCCTATAAGGTCAATGAAAATACACATTTTCACATTTCTGGGCATTATACTAGTACAGTTCTGGCTGGGCATGACAATCAATCTAGAATTAAGTCTTCCTCAGTCCAAGGGTGAAGGGGTTTATGCCCTCCTGTATTACTTTTCTCACTTCTGGCAGGTTCGGACCCACATGATTCTTGCTATACTGGTCCTTGCGATATCAATAAATTTCCTGATCCTATCTTCCAAATCTCAATCTAGAGCCCTGAAGGTGACTGGAATAATTGCACTGGTTGCGGTAGTCAGCGCAATTTACAATGGGATATCATTCCTTCTGGAGGGGCAGTTCTTTGGATACTCTATAGGTATGGCAATGAGCGCCGTCAGTTCTATAGTGGCATACGCTGTGGCAATTTACTTTGTAGGCAGGATAGAAAATGAGGGGAGCGTTATCAGATTGTAGTGATGGATAACTCATCATTAATATGAGAAAGTTAATTTATTGAAGGTCATTATACCCTTCAAATGAAGCTCACGGGAGACCATATCATCCAGTATCTCTCATTTGCCCTTCTGCTCGGGGCAGTTTCCTTCTACTTGGGATGGTCAATCGCTTATGGCGACTGGAACGATATAGGGCTGTACTCAATTTCTGTAGTCCTGATACTCTTTAGCGTCTTGGGGATCGCTCTATCCCACTTTAGGATCAAGCAGCGAGAATCTGAAGTGAAACAGGCTTAATGTATACTCTTTTGGCCGGGACCAAAATGGAACAAAACTCGCTGCACTACGGCTTCCAAACGATAGAATTAATCATCGTTTGTATTTAAATCAATATTCCTGCATAGACTGCATTGATTCTCCAACTCTTTTCAATACGATTTAGCGAAGTTTGCAATGTGAAGCGCATCCCTTCCACAGTACACGCACTTCTTCCCCTTCGCCTTGTGCTGAGCGTCTGAAGGCAGATTTGATATCTTGGCCCCTGTTTCTTCCTTAACCTTGTCCTCGCAATCACCAGACCCGCACCAGGGTGCCTGGACGAATCCTTTACCCACCAATTTCTTGAGGTCTTCGTACCTGTCTACAGGGAAAATGTGAGAGTTCAGAAAATCCAGAGCCCTTGAATATAGAGTTGAATGGATATCCTCTAGCAGAGACTGAAGTGTGGTCTCTAAGCCGTCGAAGTTGATCGTTTCCTTCATGCCTGTATCTCTCCTCACTACCGTTACCTTTCTACTTCCGAGTTCTCTCTTCCCGATTTCAAGTCTTATCGGTACCCCCTTGATCTCCCATTCATTATACTTCCATCCCGGGGTGTATTCGTCCCTGTCATCAAGGTAGCTTCTTATCTTGTCCTTTATTCTTTCGTGGATTAATCTTGAATAGTCGAGTATCTCATCCTTCTTTGCATTGTTGTATATCGGGATTATCACCACCTGGATGCGGGCCAGCTTGGGTGGAAGAACTAAGCCCTTATCGTCGCCGTGTGTTAGAACCATAGCCCCTAGTTCTCTTGTGCTTATCGCATAAGTATTCTGATAAACATATTTCTTGATTCCGTCCTTGTCAGTAAACTGTATATCGAATGCCTTTGCGAAATTCTGTCCGTCGCTGTGGTGGTCTGGTCCTTGCAGCGAATATCCGTCAGGCATTAAATGCTCTATGCTGTAAGAAGCTATGGCCCCGGAAAATTTTTCTTTCTCCGTTTTTCTCCCCCTTATTCCGGGGAGGGCGAGATACTCCCTTGTAACCTTTTCGTAGATGTCCAGGATCTGATCCCTTTCCTTCTCAGCCTCCTCCAGCGTAGCAAATGCGCTGTGCCCCTCGTTCCAAAGGAACTCCCTGCTGCGGAGGAGCGGAGTTGGATGTTTGAACTCCCATCTCACTACGCTTGCCCATATGTTGTACCTTATCGGCAGGTCCCTCCAGGAACGAATCCATCTTGAGAAGCTGTCGTACATTATTGTTTCTGAAGTAGGCCGAACAGCGAGCCTTTCAGAAAGTTCGGACTTCCCTGCATGAGTTATCCAGGCAACCTCTGGTGAGAAGCCCTCCACATGTTCCTTCTCCTTCTCCAGCAACCTCTCGGGTATGAACAATGGGAAATACACGTTCTGCACCCCAGCTTCCTTGAACAGCCTATCGGTGGCCTCTTTTAACGTATCCCAGGCGAAATATGAATCCGGTCTGTAAACCATCATTCCAGATACTGCGCTGTAATCTACAAACTCAGAGTTTATAATAACCTGGGTGTACCACTCACTAATATTTTCGGCCTTCTTTGCAGTAAGCATATATTTCTTCTGTTCTTCTTCAGGCATCGCAGCCTTATGATTGATTAATATTAAATCATATCCCGTGCAGAAGCGTCATAGGCAACGCCAGGGAGACACTGGGAGCGATTCATCACGCCTCACTAATGAAATCCCTGACCTCTTCAATCTCTGACTCAAAGAACTCGGATCCCGTTCCCTCAGCTATGAATTTACCGTTGTAGATCAGGTTTGTATACAGACACCCTCCTAGTTAGGTTCATGTCGTTTGTAACCAGAATTACAGCGTATTTGCTCTTGAGTGACGCAATAAGGTTCGCAATCTTACCCTTTGAAATGGGATCGAGCGCGTCAGCTGGTTCATCTAGTATCAGGACCTTTGGTCTCAGGACGATCGCCCGGGATATGCACAACCTCTGTTGTTTGCCACCCGGGAGCGAATTCACCATCGCATTTATGTTACCTATAACCTCTTCGTAAAGATCCGCCTAGATCAAGGCATGGATTACAATGCTGTCTATGGTCTCTTTCGCTGCCTTCACATGCAATCACAACCCAAACTCAACATTCTCGTAGACAGAAATGGAGGCAATGGGTGGATGCACTATCTAGCATTATTCCGGATAAAAATAGTAGGGGATGTAATAGAAGGTAGTGATGCTGGAATATGTAGCTGCAAATGAAAGAGATAGAAAGAATGACATCACTGTTGAGGAAAGAGTTTAGCCAACAACGCTCCTATCAGCATTGTATTATCGGAATCGCGATGCATAAACATTTTATCACCTCACTCATAATGATTTGGAATGGAACTGACAAACGGGGAGAAGAAGATCATTAAATATCTAAAGGGGAAGGGGTACGTAGGGGCAGAAGACCTTTTCAAGTTGTTTGACAGGAACGAGGTTGCTAGCTCCATTTCCTGGTTGAGGGAGAAGAAGCTAGTCAATGTTCTTGAAAAGCCCGTAGTTCAATTCTCAATCGGCTCTGAGGGGGAAAAGGTGCTTTCCAGCGGCCTTCCAGAGGAGAATCTTCTGAAGTTGTATAGACTAGGGAAGAATAAGACGGAGGAACTTGAGGGAATTATGGGAAGTGACCTTCGGTACGGTCTTGCCCAGATTCTGAAGAACGGTGGAAAGGTGGTCGACGGGAAGATAGTTCTTGAGAATGAGCAAAGGTTGACAGACCATATAGAGAGAACGAGAAGAGCGCTCGAATCCGCAAAAGGTGGAAAAGTCAGCGAGGAGGATGTGCAGCTCCTGAAGCCCAGGAAGGGTTTCATAAGCGAGAAGGTCAGGATGGAGAGGCTCGTAAAACTGACTGCACTCGGAGAGCAGATATCGCCAGAGTCGCTTGAAGAGATTGACGAGATCAATCAGATAACTCCGGAAATAATAGAGAGGTATGGCGAAGGCATGAATCTGAGGCCATACGACCCTACGCTTTATGCTCCCAGGTACCTTCCGGGAAAGATCCATCCCCTTTCTGAGTTCATAGCGGAGGTGAGGGAAGTGATGCTCGAGATGGGTTTCACCGAACTCAAGGGGGAGATAGTTGAAACAGCGTTCTGGAACATGGACATGCTGTTCATTCCTCAGGATCATCCTGCAAGGGATATGCAAGACACCCTTTACCTGAAAGGAAAGGGGAAAATAGATCCTGCCATGGCCAGGAAAATCAGGAGGGTGCATGAAATAGGGATCGGAGGATCAAAGGGATGGCAGTACAAGTGGTCGTTTGACGAGGCTTCAAAGCTTCTTCTGAGAACTCACACCACTGTGAACACTATAAGATACATAGTGGAACACCCTAAGGAAGAGTGCAAGATATTCTCGGTGGAAAAAATATTTAGGAGGGAGAATCTCGATGCTAAGCACCTCGCCGAATTCTCACAGGTGGAGGGGGTGATTTCCGGAAGGGGGGTCACCTTCGGAGTACTCATGGATACGCTGGAGAGATTCTACCATCGCCTGGGTGTGAAGGATGTATGGGTAAAGCCAAGCTACTTCCCCTACACAGAGCCTTCTCTCGAAGTCCACGGTACGTTCCGTGGAAAGGACATGGAGCTCGGAGGTGCAGGTATGTTCAGGCCAGAAGTGCTACGACCATGGGGGATAAAATACAATGTGGCGGCATGGGGTCTCGGATTAGAAAGGCTCTTGATGACAGTCCTATCCTTAGACGACATAAGGGACATCTATAGGAACGACCTATCGTTCCTGAAGGAAAGGAAAATACTGAAAAATCTCTTTGAATCTTAGAGAACGCTGTCCAATTCCTTCTGGATGCCCTTCTTAACCCTCTTGACGTCGTATTTCTCAGATATTATGTTCCCCAGAACCCTGAGAGCAAGTGCGGGGTAGGACGCTGACGGCAGAGGGACGTACGCATCTGAATCCGAAGGAATCTTCAATCCCTTCAGGTCTACCTTTCCCATGAGCTTCTTCCTCTCCCTCTTGTCTAATCTCTTCCCCTTCACGTTCCCGGTCACTCCAGCCCTCTCGAGTTCAGCCTCAAATATCGGCCTGTCAAAGAGGGTGTAAAGAATGTAAAGCACTTCTTCCCCACGCTTATCAGGCGGCTCATTTGCGGTCTGTTCCCCAATCATCTCGTATATCGAAGTCTCATCCTTCTTCAGTAGGAAATAAAGTTTTGATGGCTTGACGTACTTCTCTTTCAGCACGTTGAAATCTGCCATGGCCCAAAGATAACCGGTCAGGGCAAGGCGATGAATCTTTGTCTCATCCTCCATGTTTATTTCCTTATATATCTCAGAAATTGACTTCCCGTCGGCCCGGAGGATATCGATGATTCTGTCCTTGAGGAGCATTCCTCTTAAGCTTCCGTTGGGCATTATAGGTCAACCATTCTGGATCTCAGTTTCTTCTGGACTGCTGGTAGTGTTGTGTATTCCATTTCTGCCTCGGGTAATCTGTGTGGCTCAAAAGGTCCGTTTCTTCTCATGTAGTCTGTTATCTGCACTGCCAGTTGTCTTGCATTATCAAATGCCTTGTCCCCTAGCAGGTCGGCAGGGCCCACAAGCTTTCCCTCGGCCAGCTGGAATCCAAGCCCGATGACCCTAGGAGGGCCATCAAATCTGGAGGGGGTTGCATCAGCAACTGATACCGGCATTAGCGGCCCATTGTGGCTCCCTCTCATCCACCCAGAAACCAGATGTGGAAAGGAAAAGCCTTCCAGTATCTCCCCCATAGCAGGGAGACCAGCCTGCGCCCTTATCATAGCGACGGGGTCGTCCTTTCCTACATACTTGCCCGCGATTTCGTGCAGCATATCAGTGCTAACGACAGCAACTGCCTCCTTGGACATCCCCGTGCTTTCAGCAGGGAATACTCTCTTTATGACGTACCTGTACTTCGATCCGATGAGGGCAAGAATGTCGTAAGTCTCCTCAGGGGTCTTCAGGAACACCTTCTTGTGCTCTATGGTGTCCCATATTTCGAATTTAAAACCGTCGTGCATGTGGGGATCTATGACGAGCCCTGGGGTGTTGAAAGGATCTGCGAATATCTTGAATATCGGAAGGTTGAATGCCCCGGGCTCGGTTTTGTCCATCATGAAGGCGGCTATTGGCTCGCTCTTTCTCTCCTCGAATTCAAACTCCGCAACTCCGGGTCCCATTCCTTTCAGATTCCCCGAGAACGAATCCTTCAGCAGGTCCTGTCCTGCCCCGTAGAGCTTAAGTTTCTTGGCTACTTCGGTTGCCTTCAGGAATGCATCCCACGCCAACCCGTGGATTTCCTTGGAGTCTACCCCTTTCTTATGCGTCACAACAAGCTGAAGATCGTCACCCACGGAAGTGACGTGGTAGTCTATGATTTGAGATTTATTTTTGGCTTCTTCCAGGACAAGCTTAGCCTCATCTTTTAGCTGAGGGTGCACTCTTGAGTGTCCCGCAAGTCCGCCTACATCGGCCTTAATCAAACTAACTGTTATCTTCATTATAAATTCACCCTTGCCAGAGTATATCGGTGTACGATTACAAATAGTTTCTGAATGTCAGTAGCCTAAATTCACAGTCTATTCAATGCGGGCAAAAGCCTTTACCGCAATTGCGAATATTTGTAGCGAGGTTTCCAAATTCAAACGTGCGTCTCGTTCCCCATCAACTTGATAATCTTGTTGATAGCCTCCTGCCTAGCCATCCTTCCCTCCAGAACGTACTTTGCGAATTTTTCCAGGTCTTCATCCCTTAATTTCAGGATTGCCAATATTTCCCTCCTAATCCTCTCCTTCTCCCTGCTTATGTCTGACTGAGCGCTCCGGGCAGCGCTCCTTGAGGAATCTATGGCTTCTGCAAGTCTGTCAATGCCTTCTCCTGTCAGAGCGGATACCTTGAATAGCGTATGCTTCTTGGATGAATCCGGAATGCTCAATGTTTCCAACAACTCCTTCTCTGCTATCACGGATTCAGGTTTATCAGACTTGTTCAGAACGATGAAGTCCCCTATCTCCATCTGGCCTGCCTTAATGGCCTGAACTTGGTCTCCCAAACCAGGAGAAAGGACCATGAGTATCTTATCAGAATAATGGAGGATGTCAGTTTCATCCTGGCCAGTCCCTACCGATTCTACAATCACCATCGTGAACCCTAGGTACGATAGCAGCTCAATCGCGTCTCCGAGGGCGAGGTTCAATCCGCCGGTAGATCCTCTCGTAGCCATGCTCCTGACGTATATAGTGTCGGTGTTGCTCAGCCTGAGCCTGTTTCCAAGGAGAGAGCCCCCGCTGAATGGAGATGAGGCATCTATCATTATTATTGCAAGCTTTTCCCTCGCGGAAAACTGAGACGCTAGCCTGGAGATAAGGGAGCTCTTCCCTACTCCAGGGGGCCCCGTCACTCCCAGAACGAATGCGTCACCGCTTCTTCCTTTTATAACATTCATCAGTTCCGAGTAATTGTCATCCCTGTTTTCAATCATGGTTATGAGTTTTCCAATATCACGCCTGTTCCCGCTCTTCGCAGAAGATATGAGGTCGGATAGGTTGAGCATCGACCGCAAATTCCTTTGACGGTAAACTACTTTTCTTTTGTACCCCTTCTAAGGGCCCTCAGGGGGAGGAGGACACAGTTGATCCTTCCCGGAGATATTTTAACAGGGAAGCTTTCCACGAATTTCAGGTCATCTGTTCCCTTCACCGACTCTATATCCCTGCCAACGGAATTCTCGCAGAAGAGATCCGTGGAGACCATAGAAAGAATGCATCCTTCCCCCTGCCACGTCATATCTTCAATTTTCCCTCCATTAGTCTTGACATAGAGAATGATCTTGTCTCCGCAGGTGGTGGATGCCTCGTCTATCTTGATGTTGTAATTCTCCATCCTTCGGTACTTGACCGGATTCTGGTACCTGTCCATCACCTCATCGTTGTACATCTATCTCACCCAGGGATCGAATGAATGCTTCCACGTCCTCCTCTCCGTTGTAGACGTAGTAAGATGCCCTTGCGGTTCCAGAAAGTCCAAGCGTTCGCATCAGCGGTTCGGCACAGTGGTGCCCGGATCTGACATACACGTTCCTTTCATCCAGAAAAGTTGCGATGTCGTGGGAGTGGTAGAAATGGTCCACCTTTATGTTCCTCCCCTCCAGTTTCCTTTTCACGTTTGAGACATCCTTCACGTTGAACGCTATCACTCCACCCCTCTGATCAGGGTCTCTTGGACCGTAATATTTGACGCTTTTGAGGTCATCTAGACCTTTGAGAGTCATCGAAGTGAGACGTTTTTCGTGCCTCCTTACCTCGTCCATTCCAATCTCCTTCAGGTAGTCAATAGCTGCCGAGAGACCAACAGCCCCTTCCACATTAGGTGTTCCTGCCTCGAACTTTACAGGTGGATCCTCAAAGATTACCTTATGAAAATCCACATCCTTTATCATCTCACCTCCCCTGTTGAACGGGGGCATTGAATCAAGCAGGTCGTACTTCCCATAGAGAACGCCTATGCCCATGGGGCCTAGCATCTTGTGCCCAGAGAAGGCCACGAAATCGTATTCCTCCCTGACCCTGAAAGGCATGTGCGGTACGGATTGAGCTGCGTCAACAATGAATGTTGAACCGTTCTCCTTCACGATCTTAGCAATATCCTCTATGGGATTAATCGTTCCAAGGACGTTTGATTGGTGAGTTATAGACACGATTTTCGTTTCCTTAACGAGTTTAGACTTGAGGTCCTCGATATTTAGGTGTCCTTCGTCGTCAAAGCCTGCATAATCCAGTCTCACGCCTCTCTCCTCCAGCCGCATCCACGGCAGTATGTTGCTGTGATGCTCCATGGATGTTATGAGTATCCTGTCCCCTTTCCTCAGACTCTCTCCAATGGTGAAGGAAAGGAGATTGAGACTTTCCGTCGTGTTTCTCGTGAAAACGATCTCGTTCTGCTTTGACCCTATGAAGTTTGCGACGTTTGCCCTGGAATCCTCATAGAGCTCCGTGGCCTCGTCCGCAAGCTTGTAAACAGAACGGTGGACATTTGCATTTGCGCCTTCGTAGTAGGCGACGATTGCATCTATAACTTTCTTTGGTTTCTGGGTCGTAGCAGTGGAATCAAGGTAAACTATATCCTTCCCGTCAATTTTTTTCCTGAAGATGGGGAAATCCTTCTTTCTCCCATGAGCACTAATCATCGCCTATCACTTCTTCCACAATTTGAAGATATTTCCTAGAAATATCTTCAGGAAGAGGATAGACAATAGGACTTATAAAGCCTTCTATGACGGCCTTTTTGGCTTCTCTGAGGTCAAGGCCCCTGCTCATCAGGTATATGAGCTGCTCTTCCGAAATGTTTGAGACGGATTCCCCGTGTTTTGCTTTTACTTCTCCGTTGTATATCTCCAGGACTGGCAGGGCATTACCTACTGCCTCCTTTGTTAGAAGAAGCAGATTTGCCATAAGGAACGATTCTACGTTGAGGGCAGTTTCGCCTATTTTTATGAACCCTCTGAAGATGAGAGACGACTTGCCTCCAAGTATCCCCTTGAATGTCGTGTCGTTTTTCCCGTAAACATTCCTGTGGTCCGTATAAACCTCCAGGTCGAGATGCTCATCCCGCTTTCCAAGCGCGGCTCCGTAGTACTTCGATTCCACGTGTTCTCCTGACTGTACGATTCGGAATCTTGATATGCTCTTCTTTCCAGGTAGAGAGAGGTGATGGATTCTCAGGCTAGAGTACCTTTCCAGCACGATTGTCCTCTCCAGGTAACTCAGTTCTGTGTTCTCCTCGTCTTCGAGAAGGAAATAGTCGAGGGAAGAATTTTCGCCAACCTTGATTACTGTTCCCTGCGATACTGACGAGTTGCCAGTCACTATAAAATTTTCAAGTATCTTGGCTGAAGAATTGCTCCCGATGGAATACAGGTTTCTGACATTGAAATTCCTGTCACCCGTGTGGAGGATGTTTATCATCTTGTCCCCCTGGTAGTTAGCGGGGAATCCCAGGTAGAAACCATCGTTGAAGTATCCCTGGTTTATTGCACTTAGCTTATCATAGTTCTCATTGAAAAGGTCTTCTGGCTTCATCAAACCCTGAGATACCGCCTCCTCCACTGAGATGAACTTAACGTTTCCACCACCGAAGAGCCTGCAGGGGGACCCGTTGTGGGTCGTTATGTTCCTCTGCATGCCCGCGCAGCCATTCCTCTGTGACCTCAAAAGGGGAAGCAGATCATTTTCTTTGATGGACGTGTAACTCTTCACGGACGGAGAATCGTGCTCTCCCTGGACCGGCATGGAATCTGCCGTTCTTCTCTTATTTTCAACTAACTCTTCAAGATTCACCCTACAGCACCGTACTTGTTCATTTCCAGCTTTACAAGCTTGTTGAACTCTATGGAATACTCTAGAGGGATCTCCTTGAGGACATCATCCAGGAATCCAAGAACAATCAGGGACCTGGCATCCTCTTCCCTTATTCCCCTGCTCATGAGATAATCTACCTGTTCCTCCGATATCTTTCCAACCGAGGCCTCATGAGAGAATGATGCGCTCTCTTCAAGTATCTCGTTGTGTGGGTACGTATTGCTTTTCGATATATCATCGAGAATGAGGGCATCACACTGCACAGATGCCTTCGAGTTATACGCTCCTGGATTTATCCTCAGCTGACCTCTGTAAACTGACATACCTCCCTTTCCAGAAATGCTCTTTGCGACGACCTTAGAGCTTGTGTTAGGTGCGGCGTGTATAACCTTGGCCCCGTTATCCTTCCATACGGGTCCGATTCCTAAGGCTACGTTCAGGTTTGAGGTGCTTGCATACTCCCCTCTGAGTATCGATGAGGGATAGGTCATCGTTATCTTTGATCCAAGGGAACCCTGCACCCATTCCATCCTTCCGTTTTTCTCCACCCATGCCCTCTTGGTAGGTCCGTTAATGATGTTGTCCGACCAGTTCTGGACAGAGGTGTATCTTACCTTGCTTCCCTCCTTTACGTATACTTCTACTATCGCGGCGTGAAGCGAGTACTGGCTGTATGTTGGTGCAGTGCACCCTTCAATGTAATGCACAGATGCTCCAGGTTCCGCAATGATCATCGTTCTTTCGAACTGCCCTTCCAAGGCGCCGTTCATCCTGAAGTAAGCCTGCACAGGGAGATCCAGACTGACCCCCCTCGGTATGTAGAGGAACGAACCGCCAGACCACGCTGCCGTATTCAGTGCAGCGAACTTGTTGTCTGATGGAGGAACGACCTTGCCGAAATGTTCCCTCACAATATCCGGGTACTTTTGCAGGGCGCTGTCCATGTCCATGAAGATGACTCCCTTGTCTTCCCACTGTTTCTTGAGTCTGGAGTACACCCCTTCTGACTGAAGCTGAGCGACCGAACCTGCAAGGTACTTCTTTTCCATCTCGGGAACACCCAGCTTGTCAAAGGTATCCTTTATCTCCTTTGGGACATCCTCCCAGTTGTTTGCCTTCCTGTCCTCAGGTTTGATGTAGTAAGTGATCTCGTCGAAATTTAGTTCCGACAGGTCCGGTCCCCAGGTTGGGACGGGTTTCGAGAGAAAAATCTCAAGGGCCTTGAGTCTAATATTTCTCATCCAGTCAGGTTCCTTTTTCTCCCTTGACATCTCCTCGATGACACTTCTGCTAATACCCTTCTGCACTTGGTAAGCAGGCTTTACGTTTGTCACGAAATCGTACTTGATTTCGTTCAGCTTCTTCACTTCTTCAACTTCGTTTTCATTCCACTTTTGCATCTATTTCTCCTCCTCTATAATATTCGTAGCCCCTCTCCTCAATCAGCTTAGCCAGGTCACCTGACCCGCTTTCGGCGATCCTTCCGTTAATGAGCACATGAACGTAATCCGGCTTTATGTAGTCCAGAATTCTCTGATAGTGTGTTATGATTATTATTCCGGCTCCGTTCTCTTTTGCTCTGCCTATGGCCTTAGACACGACCTTGAGTGCGTCTATGTCAAGGCCGGAATCTATCTCATCTAGAATTATGAATTTCGGCTTAAGTATCAGCATTTGCAGGGCTTCCATCCTTTTCTTCTCTCCTCCAGAAAGGCCATCGTTCAGTCCCCTGTCAATGAAGGAACTGTCGAGTCCAAAATATGCAAGGAGCTCCTTCACTTCCTCAACGAACTTCTTGTATTCCAACCTCTCTTCTGGATGGAGGGACGTATAAGCTGTTCTCAGGTAGTTGATGAACCTGAGCCCCTGGACGGAAACGGGCTCCTGAAAAGCGACAAAGAGGCCGGCCCGGGCCCGCTCGTAAACCTGGAGATCTTTAAGGTTGATGTCATTTATCATTATTTCCCCGCTGTTGACCTTGTATCTTAGTGACCCGATTATGGTATGTGCCAGTGTGCTCTTTCCTGTACCATTCGGTCCCATTAGTGCATGAATTTCACCGGACTTGACAGTGATAGTCACCCCTTTCAGTATCTCCTTATCCCCCACAGATACCCTTAGATTCTTTATTGATAGAACGTTTGAATCCATTGTAATTTTTGTATGGTACTGTGCTATTTAAACATTTTTTCCTGTCTAAAGTGATAAAAATTAAATACGCCCGTCTGATTCTCTGTACTGTATGGAAGAGATAGCTACTCTGGGAACTAGCAAGAGGCGAATCCTCGAAGAATTGCTTAATAAGCCCAGAGTGGTATATGAACTTTCAGAGAGGCTCGGCATCCAGAGCAATGCGGTGAGAGAGCATCTGAGTGCCCTGGAAGGGATGGGCTACGTGTATTCTGAATTCGTCAAGACAAAAGTCGGGAGGCCGAAGAAAATTTACAGGATTTCTGCCGAAGGAATGAAACTTTTTCCTAAGAAGTACGACCTTCTGCTAAAGATTCTTCTAGACGAGCTCACAACAGAAAACGGATCACTGTGGGTTCGAAATTTCCTGAAGAGGGCTGGAGAAAGGATAGTGAGAGCGGATGGGGATAAGGCTAAGGACATAAACGACTTGCTGACGTTTTACAACAACCTCGGGTGTATGGCGACAGCGATCGAGAAGGACGGGAATATAGTTATAAAAAGAAACAACTGCATATACTACTCCCTGGCACTGGAAACAAATAACGAATTCTGCGGAACATTCGAAGATGCCCTGATAGAATCAATGCTCCCTTCCTACAAGGTCATAAAGAAGGACACTGTGTCGAAGGACAAGTACGATTGCGAAATCACGCTATCAAAGTCTGTGACTTGAAGTCCCTTCCCACACATACCCGATATCGACAACCTCCACCCAATTTGATTGATAAAGTTTTATTGCCGTCAAGTTATATCGAGGAGAAGATGCTGACGGTAATCGAAACCTTCTATTCAATCGAGGGAGAGGGTCCTTTTATAGGTGTACCGACATTCTTCATAAGACTGTCTGGTTGCAACCTTAGGTGTACGTGGTGCGACACTAAGTACTCTTATTCAGGAGGGGAGAAGAGAACAGTTGAGAGTCTTGTCGAGGAAGCAGCCAAGTATAAGACGAAATTCGTCTGCATAACTGGAGGTGAACCTCTTCTTCAGGATGAAGTTTATTCGCTCATGTACAAGCTGCTGGACAAGGAATACAAAATAATCTTGGAAACAAGTGGCTCTATATCTGTCGAAAACGTGCCGACAGATGAAAACATGATAATAGCGATGGACATTAAAACACCTTCATCAAATATGGTGGAGCACAACCTGTATCAAAACATCGAACTGTTAGCCGCAAAGGACTATCTGAAGTTCGTGATTTCCGACGATAAAGACTATTCATTCTCCAAGACTGTAATAGAAAAATATCCCTTTGACGGGGAAGTGATTTTTCAGCCAGAAGGCGGGAAAAATCTCAAGGAGCTTACTGAAAAAGTATTAAAAGAAAGATTGAATATCAGAGTACTGCCACAGTTGCACAAAATAATATGGGGGGACAAGCGGGGAGTATGATGGGGCAGGAATATACGGATGAGGATGGCGAGATAGCTACGAAGATGGCCAGAAGGGCCATTGAAGAATACATAGACATTAAGCTGATCATAAAGAACAGTTATGGAGGCAAGTTTGTCGAGAAGAGGGGGGTGTTCACGACCCTCACAAAGACCTCTGGAGAACTCAGAGGTTGTATTGGGTTCCCAGAACCGATATACCCACTTGGAGAGGCAGTAATCAAAAGTGCGATTGCAGCGGCTGTGAACGACCCAAGGTTCCCACCCGTGACTAAGGATGAGATGGATGAAATTATAGTAGAGGTTTCGCTGCTCAGCAAACCGGCTGTTCTTGAGGTGAAGAACAGGAAGGAACTTCCGTCGATGATAGAGGTAGGGAGGGACGGTCTGATCGCAGAAAGAGGTTCCTATTCAGGCCTGCTGCTCCCCCAGGTTGCGGTGGATGAGAAAATGGACGAGAAGTCGTTCCTCAATGCAGTCTGCTGGAAGGCCGGAATGGAACCAGAGTGCTGGAAGGATCATGAGACATCAATTTATACCTTCACAGCAGAAGTGTTCGGTGAGGTTGAGCCCCGGGGTCCGGTCTTCAGAAAGATCCTGAAACCGGGGAAAGGATAATGGAAGCTTTCCACGGAAAATTCTACATTGCGGGGGAGTTTAAGGAGAGGTACGTAATAGTAGACGATGGCGTGATAAAGGGAGTGAAGGCGGAAGCCCCCGGTATGGAAGTAAAGAGTCTTCCGGGGTACATCCTGCCCGGAGGGGTAGACATGCATGTCCATTTCCGAGACCCGGGAGAGACGGATAAGGAGGATTTCGGAACTGGTTCACTCTCCTCAATCCTAGGAGGAACTACCACAGTCTGTGATATGCCTAACAACAAGGTTCCAGTAGACACCCCCGAGGCGTTCAGTTCGAAGCTTTCCGCAGTAAGGAATAAATCTTACGCAGACTTCGCCCTTTACCAAGCCGCCTCCTCAGCCGTGGTCAGGAACGCAATAGGTGAGAAGATATTTCTAGGGAAATCCACCGGCGGTCTTCTTACTGATTTGGAGAGGTGTAAATGGCAGGACAAAGTGAAAGTAGTTCACGCGGAACTGCAGGAATGCTTAGACCTCAACTTCAGGGAGAGTGACAGCCTTATATCCCACGATATGGCGAGGCCTCTAGAATGCGAAATTGACGCAATTCAGCACATTTTCAGATACAGATTGACAAAAATTCACATTGCCCACGTGACCTCGCTTCGGTCATTAGAACTTGCCAAATCTCTTGGTTTTACTACCGAGGTAACCCCTCACCACATTCTTCTCAACAATTCGGTGCCGATTGGACCGTTTGGCAAAGTAAACCCTCCGCTGAGGAAGAAGAGTGTGCAGGAAGAGCTGCTTAATAACCTCAATTCGAAGCTGATAGACGTGATTTCTTCAGACCATGCACCTCACAAGCGCAAGGAAAAGGAGTCATTCAAGGAAGCACCTTCTGGAATTCCTGGGGTTGAAACGAGGGTTCCCCTCGTTCTATGGCTGCAAACGAAGGGTTTCATCTCTATGGGAAAGGCGGTTTCCGCACTGATGGAAAGGCCTGCACAGATATGCCGGATAAACAAGGGATATATCGCGGAAGGGTTCGATGCAGATTTCATATCAGTTGACCTGAAGAAGCCGGTTCGAATAAGGGAGGAAAGGTTGCATTCTAAGTGCGGGTGGACACCATTCGGAGACTTTGAGGGTATTTTTCCTGACCTGGTATTCCTCCGTGGAAACTTGATAGTTCAGGAGGGGGAGGCTATATCATCCCCTTCTGGGGAGTTCCTGGATGCCGAAGTCAAGTGAGAAGAGAGTAGCGGAACAGAGAATGGCGGAGCTGTTCGCGCTTGCGCTGAAAGACGAAAGAGAGAAGAGGTTTAAGCAAGCCAACCGGAAATATGAATTGATTTACCTGTATTCAACGAAATATAAGTCAAAAGTTACGGTTGACGCAAAAACGTGGGTCTGCAAGAGATGCAAGAACGGGATATATTCAGGTAGTGGAAGAGTCAGAATAAACAATTCCACTATTACGGTCAGCTGCGGTGTTTGTGGCTACGTCAGAAGAATTCCTATCTTTCGTCTATCGTCTCAGCGGTAAAGAGAACGTTGAAGCCGCCAAGTGTTGCGTGAACTCTGTCTATGAGTGAAATGGCATCTGACACAGTTGCGTGGTCCCCCCACTCATACACAAGGTCCCTCGTTCCTGTTATGGGTTTGAAGCCAAGAGATTGCAGCCTGGATATTATCTCGGAGGGTCTCTCACCCTCAGTATTGAATATTATGGAGAGGTATGTTCTCTTGACCATTGCCCTCGAATCACGATATTATATTTAGTACTTTGTTTCCCGTAATTTTTTGTTGCTGTCTCTATGAGCCGGCTGGCGACGCAGTTACGATAATCCGTCTCTTCGTCATCGTATTGGAATGCCTATCATAGTTCATCGATTTAAGCTCCGAATCTGAAAGACCGTTTATGAATTTCTTGCATTCAATTCCGTTAATAGAATTTGTTTCAACGGGATGGAGCCAATCCTCGAACCTCATCTCTTCACTCTCCACCTCCGTCTTCATGATCCTGAAGCCAGCCGATTTGAGATAGAACAGCAGCTCACCTTCATTCAATGCGGCCACATGGGTCGGGTCCCTTTTCCTTTCAAGTTGATTAACCAGATCTGCCTTGTCCGAGTCAGGTACGATCATGTCAATAATTGCCAGTATTCCATTTTCCTTCAGCAACTCCTTAGACTTCTTGAAGAACACCTCTTTGTGGTCAAAGTGGTGAAGCGCCCTCCTGCACGTTATGAGGTCGAATTTCAGGAAGGTGTCGTAGGAGTAATAGTCGGATTTCACAAATTCCACATTGGTCATTTTGTTAGATGTCAGAAGCTTTTTGGCTTCAGAGAGCATTGCGTCAGTGGTATCAAGAGCTATCACTTTCTCGCTCCGGCGTGAAAGTTCGAGCGCAACAAATCCTGTTCCGGTCGCAACATCCAGAGCTATTTGGATGCTCGCCGGCAGCAAATTCATAAGGGTCTTGAGATCTTTACCTGACTTGAAGGAATTGTTACTGGAATAGCTCTTTGCAAAGTTTTTGAAGAAGGGGTTATCGCTCATTGAGAAAGAATAGGATTCGCAAGTTATAAGTTTTAGGGTGAGACTGTTTATTGTCGGCAAGGCCTAGCTTACCCGGGACCGGAAGTGGGCAAATGATTTTTTTTCACTCATGGAAGGAAAAATCACTTGGAAATTGCTATGTACCTCGTGAGTGAGGAATGCACCCTTATAGATGCCACTACCTTTAGATCAATATACTCACTCGCAGTGTCTAAAAGGGAAATCGAAGGAATACAGAATACGGCTGGGACCTTCGCTCTGGATATGAGTGAAAATAATCTCTGGTAAAGAGTCTCTCGCGATTGAGAAAAAATTTTCGACCCTCTCCCGTAAGGGGGGTCTGTCACAATTGCGGACAAATCGTCGATAGATGTCAGATCAGCAAAGTCTCCCTGGACAATGTTGGGAGGGAATCCAAAGTGCCTGAGATTACGGTTTCCACCCTCTACCATCTTTGGGTTCCTGTCTATGCCGAACCCTATGATTCCCATCCTGTACCCCTCTATCAGATAGGTTCCGGTTCCAGCAAATGGGTCAACAAACCTCTCACTCTCCCTCACCCCTGCAATATTCAGCATACCCCTTGCGATCATCGGTGATATGCTTGAAGGGTGGTTGAACGGTCTTGAATAATATCGAGGGTCGATCAGCTCCTTCATTTTTCTCTCATGTATCACTTGCGCAATAATCGGTTCTTCAAAATTATAGATATGGAATAAAAAATCAGGGTTGTCTAGATTGACCCTTCCTCTGATTTTTTTGGCAACCTCCTCTATCAAAGAGGGTTTCCCGTTACCCTTCTCTTCCCGGATGGAATAAGTGGCTGACTGCGGAAGCTCAATTCGTTCATTCTCGATGATCCTCCCAATTCTTTTAGAAAAAGCTACTCTTCTCGCCACTTCATCAGGGCGATCTGTTGAAAAGAAGATGAGCCTCTTATTCTCTCCCAGTATTTTCCCGCCATAGCTGCGAAGCAATCCCGAAATCTCCGCTTTGGAAATCTCGCTGTTTCCACCGGGGAACTCAGATACTAGCTTCACCAGTTCCCTATCTTCTTAAGGTAAATGAATACAGCGATATTCTTAATCAACCTTCGCATTTACAAAAGAGATGACTAAGTATAGCGAGAGCGGAGTGGACTTTGACTCAGTCGGAAATTTTAGAAGGTCAATTATCTCAGAGCTCACATTCAAAGGTGGAAAATACAGGAGGGCAACGGATATCGGTCACTACTCCGGACTAGTTTCTTTTATGGGGAACTACATCGCAATTCACACAGACAACGTTGGTACCAAGACAATCATGGCGCTTGAGCACAAATACATGGATGAGCTGGGATACGATCTCGTTGGGATGAATGTAAACGACATAGTCTGTATGGGCGCTGAGCCAATGGCTATGGTTGATTATATAGCAGGTTCGGTTCTGGACGAAGATTCCGGCAGAATGCTTGGTAGGAGCATCAATGAGGCCTGCAGAGAAGCAGGGATACCTATGGTCGGTGGGGAAACTGCCTCAGTACCAGACCTTGTGAAGGGAATTGATATCTCCGGGACAGTCGTTGGGTACCTGGAGCGTGGGAAGGTGATTACTGGAAGATTTGTTAAGGAAGGGGACAGGATAATCGGCCTGGAATCTAGCGGCTTTCATTCCAACGGTTTTTCTCTGATCAGGAGGACATATGAGGCCAGGCCAGACCTCCTCAATAAAAATTTCCACGGGGAGAAACTGTGGAAAAAGCTTCTGAAAGGGACTAGAATCTACTCTAAGGAAGTCTACAAGCTGACGCAGGAGCTTGACATCCACGGTATAGCTCACATAACGGGCGGAGGGATCAGAAATTTGCTGAGACTTAACAAAAAAGGGTACAGACTGACCTACCCAAAAATTCCAGATTTATTTACAAAAATAATCAACGATGGCGGCATTTCCTACCAGGAGGCGTTTGAGGTCTTCAATATGGGTATAGGGATGATGGTAATAGCATCAAAGAAAGACGAAGACCAAGTGATCCAGGAACTGTCCAAGTTCAATCCCCAAGAACTAGGTATAGTGGTTTCAGGGAGGGGCGTTGCAGTCTCGAATTATGGGTTGAAATATGCCAACTACTATTGAGTCTGGAGTTAGAATAATAGCGAGACTTCATTCGTTCAGGAGCCAGTGGTTCTCAAAGGTGTTACTAAGATTTATATTTCCGAATTAACTATTCTTCAAGTATTAAATGGTGATTAAATGATTGGAAAAAAGGCACCTGATTTTGAGGCAAAGGCTTTCGTGGATGGGAAAATAGAGGACTTTAGGCTATCAAAGCTCAGAGGGAAATGGGTAATCCTCTTCTTCTACCCTGCAGATTTCACGTTCGTCTGCCCAACTGAAATAGAAGGGTTCGCAGAGAAGTACAAGGATTTCAAGAAGGCTGGAGCTGAGATCGTGGCAGTTAGTCGAGATACAGTATACGTTCACAAAGCGTGGGTGGAGCACGACGAAAGAGTTGCCGCAGCTAAATATCCCATGGTGGAGGACAGGAAGGGGGAAATATCCAGGGACTACGGAGTGCTAGATGAGGTATCTGGTAACTCACACAGAGGTCTCTTCATAATAAACCCAGAAGGGATCATAAAATATGTTGTCATTACTGACGATAATGTAGGCAGAAGCACTGAAGAGACGTACAGGGTTCTAGCAGCTCTTCAAACGGGCGGGTTATGCCCAGTCAACTGGGAACCTGGGAAGGCCACTCTGAAGGTCTAACCTTTTTATTTTATTATTTTAAAATTATCAAAGTCATCCTCTTCGACATACCTTTTCTTAATATCTGTCACTAGGGCATTTGGGATTTCCGAAGTGCAGTACTGGATCAGCCTCTCGACTAAATCCGGATCTCCTTGTATCATAGCTTCTACAGAACCATCTCTCAGGTTCCTTACCCACCCTTTTAGATTTAGGGATTTTGCCATTCTCCTTGTTCGCTCTCTAAACCCCACGCCCTGAACAATTCCATAAAATTTCACGTTGCACTGCATTATTAAGCGATATTCAAGACATTCAAATATTTAGTGCTGCTCTGAATTTTTGTATTAGTACCTCGGTGATGTATGCACAGTGCAATAACTGTGAAATCTTATGTCAGATCAAATCTAGTTAAGTATACCTACGAAAAGCCTTTTACTTTTTCAATGACTTCAAGATGTAGTCCAAGTCAATGCTTTTTTTCACCACATCGGAGAATCTCCTTATTTCGTAATCGGTGCTTACTACTGCCGGTTCCTCTAAGGGTTCCATACCGAGACCCCTTCTCACAAGATTGAAAAGTGTTTGAGTGAAGTGAGTGTTGTCAAATATACCATGTATATAGGTTCCGATGACTTTCGACTTATATGATCCCTCCATTAGATTTGTGTTCTTGCCATCTTCAGAGATTATGTTTGAAAAATGGGGTTTGCCTGCAGACCTTCCGGTATGTATTTCATAACCGTCAACAAATATCCCTTTCATTTCAGGGTACAGAATCCTCGATCTCACACGCCTTACCACTTTCCTTCCCTTCAAGATAGTGCTTATGTCCAGCAATCCTGCACCCTCAATCTTTCCTCTGCCAGTTTCCTCTACGTCATTCACCCATTTACCAAGAATTTGGAGCCCTCCGCAAATCCCCATTATGTACCTCTCACCTGAAATATTTCTTAGACCGTCAATGTACCCTTCCCTTTTAAGATGATCTAGGTCAACTGTGGTAAGCTTGGAGCCAGGTAGGATAATAATATCAGATTTCTCCATTAATTCTGGTTTTGTAATAAACTGAAAGCCTATGCGTTGATACCTTTCCAATATCTCGAAGTCGGTTGCATTCGCCATGTTTGGGGTCTTTACTATTCCCACCATTGGTTTCCCATCCCGCCTGTGGTACGTTCTAAGAGAGTCTTCTTCCGGGATGCTGTTTGGCACAAATGGGACGGTCCCGAGAATCTTAGTTGAAAATCTTCTCTCTATGTAATCGTACCCAGGTTTGAGAAGCTTTTCGTCCCCTCTAAATTTATTCACTATTATCCCGATTAAATCATTGAAGGAGACAAGGTCTAGTGTTCCAACAGTACTCGCAAACGCACCACCTCTCTCGATATCAACTACTAGAATTTCCCTGGCTCCAACAAGTTTAGAGAATCTCGTATTAGCTATGTCCCCCCTTAGGTTTATCTCTGCAGGAGACCCCGCCCCCTCAATTACTATTAGATCATAAGTTCTCTTGAGTAAATTAAAGGATTCCAATGCCTTCTTCAAGAGAGATTCGTTTCCCTCCGTGAAGTAGCGACCCGAATCATAAGTGCCTATGTGTTTTCCCTGGACAATTACGTGCGTTCTATCACCCTCCGGTTTTAGGAGGATGGGATTCATGTGGACTGACGGTTCAATACCCGCTGCAAATGCCTGAACAATCTGCGCATATGCCATCTCTCCCCCATCTGCAGCTCCAGCATTCAGGGACATATTCTGCACCTTGAATGGCGCAACTCTGATTCCCATATCAGAGAATATTCTACATAGAGCTGTTACCATGAGCGATTTTCCAACTCCTGAGGACGTGCCTAAAATCATCAATGGTCTGAACCTACTCGAACGATACGTAGTCAGGGGGCATCACCTCCATATCCTTTAGCGAAGAAAGGAGAAGATCGTTGTCTTTCTTGCTCCTTATGGAGAATCTAATGGCATCAGGAAGCCCGAACGATGAACAGTCCCTTACGAGTATTCCCTTTTGTTTAAGTCTATTAACTGCAACTTTAGCATCCCCCATCGAGGCTAGAAAGTAATTGGAGTCAGTTCTAAGGCCTGTGGTCTCAGAAATCCTTCTTCTCTCCCTGCGAATTTTTTTCAGGGAATTTGGTAGAAATTCCCTATCCTTCAGAATTTCCTCTATAAATGCACAGCCCAGTGAACCGATGCCCCAGGGAAGCCTCATCTCCCTAAATCTCTCTGCAAGTGGCTTTGAAGCTATTGCGTAACCGATCCTAATTCCCGAGAGGTTGTAGGCCTTGCTGAAAGACCGCATTACAACCACGTTGTCGTTGATGTCGTATGGAACTACTGAATCAACAAAATCGATGAACGCTTCATCCAATATGAGCATGAATCCTTTGGCTTCTGCCTGCTCGGCCAGCTCATTAACGTATTTGTAATACTTCCCCGTGGGGTTATTGGGATTGGCAAAGAAGAGGACATCCTCTTTCTTTGGCGTCAGTACCGCTATATCTGGATCTGGGTCGGTAATTATTTCAAGCTCAGAACCAAAGAGTCTTGCAGTTCTGGCATACTCCCCATATGTACTTCTCAGAGAGACTATCCTTCTCCGTCTGAAATAGGATATAATTATCTGAATCAGCTCTGTGATGCCCGCAGTTATAACAACTTCCTGCGGGATGCGATACTTATCCCTTATACCTCTTTCGAATCTGTCATTGCAGTAGGGATACCTATCAATTTTTGCCCTTTGAAGGGCTCTCCTGACAAACGGTGGCCTGTATGGATTCGCGGAGTAGGAAAAATCCATAAGATGTTCTTCCCCTTCTCTAGCTCCACCATGTTCCATGAAAATATACCACCCCTATTAATACGAAAAATAGGGAATACGATATTAAGTATATCGCATATTCAAGCTTCCTAAGTGAGCGCTCATTTGGGAATGATCTACCATCCACGTAATAGTGACCGATTTTCTCTATTTTCACGTCGAAAACCGCAGCAACGGTCGCCATGGAGTACATCCCATTTATCTTCAATTTACTGTAATTTTTCAAGTTCTTGTAAACACGTCTAGGGTTTGCCACCATCACTATCAAGGCAAAGATTCGTGATGGCAGGAAATTCAGAACATCATCAGCTCTTGCAGCAAATTTACCGTAGAATTCGTACTTATCGTTCCTGTATCCAATCATTGCATCGGCAGTATTTACTATCCTGAAAACAACAGCCCCCCAAATTCCAAACAGAGCAAAATAGAACAAAGGTGAAACAACCGAGTCGACCAGATTTTCTGCCCCGGACTCGAATGCCGCTGAGTACAAATGATTCTGGTCCAGATTTGTTACATCCCTTGAAACAATCTGGGCAACGTTTCTCCTCAATGTTTCGGTATCATCTGTTTCGCACCTTCTAACAGATTTAACCAACCCTCCTATGGAAAATGTGGACTTTAGTATGTAAATCTCTATTATCGTTCTAATAGTTAGTGGTAGGAGTCCAGTAAAATAAAGGACTATCATCCATATTAAAATCGTTACTAAGACCGAGGTCATCCCGTTAATGAATTCACCTCTATGAGTTGAAGACAATCTGTGATTATCAAATAAACCAAGCAGTTTCCCCGTCCACGCAACAGGATGTATTTTATTAGGATATTCAAAGATGAAATCTATTATGAGTGCAACTAAAACGATTAAAACCCACAATTCCCTACCGCTTGGAGACAATAGTCTCTGCCCTCCCGAGGTCTTCTGGGGTGTTTATATTCAGAGAGAGGAGCTGATTTCCGAATTCCACGACTTCATCGACTTCATCCCCTGGTACTGCTATGTTGAGACCAATGTATACCTTGCCGTTAGGTAAATTTACAACTGCGGTCATGCTTCTGCCGTGATATCTTGAGATAAAGGAATTGATAGTCACTGGATCTACAAATACAGAATCCCCATTGACAATCAACAAAGGTTTTGAAAGCTTGTCAAGGAGAAATTTTATGTCCTCTGGATAGCCGGTTCCTGGAGTAAGGATATAGTCATATCTCTTGCAGTAGTGGAGAGTTTTAGGGGCATTCGGAGAGACAGCTATTAAGATTTTTTTCACACTTGACAGAGACAGGTTTCCAACCACGATATCAATTACCCTTTTCCCATTTAAGACCTCCAAAAGTTTTTCCTTCCCATACCTGGACGATTTTCCACCTGCCATCACAACCCCAAGCAGATCAACCACATTGTCACCGCCCTGCTAATTTCATTCATAGCACCAAGTGAGTCTCCATTTACGAAAGAAAAATTTTTCAAGGAAATCAATCCCACTACAATCGATACGGCACCTCCAACTAGAATATTCAACCAAATCCTAAATGATATAAAGAGAACGGGCAGCGAGATAGCAAGAAAAATGGGAATGTCATATTTCTTCGTACTTCCTTTCAACATATGTGCCAGACCAGAGTCAGGAGACGGAAAGAATGTAAGGCCAACTAGCATTGAAAATTTTGACGAAACTTCAGAAACTAAGAAGAATAGGATTACTGTTTGTATTTGAACCCCGACGACAGATATTGCATAGACTTCAGAAATTATCACCATGATCATTGAAAACAGTCCAGCAGCACCAGTGTTAACATCTTTCATCGCCTTGATCTTCTCTTCCTTAGAGCCCTTCTTCATTATGCCGTCAGCAAAGTCGGACAAACCGTCAACGTGTAGCAAGCCAGTTGTTGTATATATGGACAGGAGAGACAAAATAGAGACGAGGATCCTAGGTAGAAACTGAAAAGTTATCAAAAAGACTACCACCGGAAATAAAGCTATCAAGGCTGAAACAACAACTAATAGATAGAGTCTACTTGGTCCCTCAGCAACCCCTCCTACTGGGATTCGCGTGAAGAATGATACTAGCGACTTCACGATGTCAAATTCTCCTTTTCACTTCCCTCTCCGGATAATGAAAGGGGTTTGCCCATTCTGGCAACTGAAGGAACGGCTATAGGAAATGCAAGGAGTAACTCAGGGCTCCTAAATGGATGAGTTTTATATCTATGATATGTTGTTGCTTCCATACTGTTAGTTGGTAAATTCAAAAGGGTTAAATAAACTTTAATTTTATCAAGTTTGCTTGACATGATATTCATACTTGCAATTGGTAATACCGCGGTATCTAGGGTAAATGGCATAACAGCTGCAGGAGAGAGTGAGGACCTGATCAAATTTACCCCACCTGCAGATGCGGAGTATTTGTTTTACGATAGACCAAAGTGCATAGATTCTATACCAGTTACACCATCTGGGAATCCAACTCCTGCAATAATAACAAAGGCGTCAAAGAAACTTGTTGGGTTCCCTGTCCTAGTGGCTCGAGCTGGGGCTGTAACAAGTCCTTCTCTTCCATATTTCTTCATATCAGACAAAGAAGGAAGAGACATTAGAAGAGAATCAGGTGTTCCAGAAATCAAAGAAATTCTTGAAAGGAGCAGTATACTTGCAGATGAGATATTTAAGGAGGATGAGGAGGTTATGCTGGCGGAAAGCATACCCGGAGGCACGACTACTGCGATGGCAATCCTCCGTAGCCTCGGTTACAATTCCGTCTCCTCTTCATCCATGTCAAATAATCCTGTGGCACTTAAGTCGAAGGTCGTGGAGGAGGCACTTCTCAGGGTAGGCAAAATAGAACGGAGCAAGGTTCTTATGGAATTTGGAGACCCCGTCTTATCATTCCTCTATGGTTTTACTAGGAGGTTTAGGGGGAAAGTCTATTTAGCCGGCGGCACGCAGATGCTTGCAGTTGCCGCACTCTTGAAATCTGAGGGTTATAACAGTGGCACAATTGTGACTACCAACTATGTAGTAGAGGATAAGAGTGCAACGTTCTCGGAAACTGCAAATGAGATAGGGGCGGCTTTCACCGAGGTTAAAGTCAATCTCTCAATTTCAAGGCATCCAGGGATAAGAGACTATGAGAATGGTATAGTTAAGGAGGGGGTCGGGGCAGGAGGCGCTTACTACTTCGCCTCATCCACTGGATTTACTGATAGAGAGATAGTGGAAGAAATAGACAGCCTCTATTCCGATCTTATAAGTGAGTAAATGGATCAATCTGACCTTCGGAAGGGATCCTTAGGAATATTTGATAGTGTTGGGCAGTCAATTGCTATGAATGGACCAGCAGCTACTGTATCACTATACCTTGTCGCACTGGCATCATTTGCTGGTTTCGACATGACATCTGTTCTCCTAGTTTCATTCATAATCTATGGTGCGATAACGTACGTCATTTATCAATGGTCGCGGATTGTTGATTCGCCAGCACCTTGGATGCAATATGCTTCAATGGGGCTAGGAAAAGGTGTGGGATTTGTTTCAGGCTGGATCTATTGGATTTATTATATTGTAGGGTTTGGGGGGTTTGGCTTACTTGGGATTTCTGCATTTCTGAATTCTCTTGGAGGAGTTCTTCAGTACCAATGGTTGTGGTATCTCGTAGCTATTGTAATGACTATGGAAGCAGTGGCTGTTGTTCTAAAGAAGGTAGAGTTTTCAACGCGTTATTTTATTGTTACGGGGTTAGTCGAAATCTTATTTCTGATCTTTACCTCTATACTGCTTATTTGGTTATTTCGAAACAATTTACATTACGCCACTGCCATGAACATATCTACCATCAGGCCACTAGCACTAATCCTTGGCTTGGGTGCATTTGGCGGGATAAGTGGACTCACTCCTCTATCATCTGAGACAAGAAGTCCGACGTACAATGTACCCCGTTCTCTACTTATTTCCCTTTTCCTATTGGGTAGTGTAATCATCCTTAGCTCCTTTGCACAAAGTATTGTACTTGGTCCAAAAGAGTTTTATCTCTACTCTGTCATCAACGATCCTGGATACTGGATTTACGGGAAAAGTCTTGGTATCTTCTTTTCAATCTTCCTCCTCGTACTTATTTTGAACAGTTTCAACTCTTCTGTAGTTGCAACATCAAACAACTATACCAGGATGCTCTACGGATTGTCAAGGGAGGGGAATTTCGGTCCAAGGTGGTTGTCAAAGGTTAATATAAATGGGGTTCCAAGAACCCCAGCCATTTTCGGTGCTCTGGTCGGTCTATCTATTGCCCTTCTGGCAGGTTCTTTTTTCGGTCCGTTTGAAGGAAGCATATTTTTGCTGGTTATGGCCGCTATTCTTAGCTATTCATCCCATATAATCGTCTCAGTTTCCTTAGCCTTTTATAGCTATAAAATGGGAAGACTGAGGATTATTAGCAACCTACTTGTCCCAGCCATTGCCTCAATAATCCTCATCTATGCCATTATGACTATAGCGGAGAACAACTACCTCTATCCATTTAACATTTCAGTAACTTTGTCTGTTGTCATAATTGTTTCTGGTATCATAGCATATCTCATAAGTAAAGGACTTAGGAATTCGTAGCTCAGGCTATGTCTCAAAGAACGTAATATCTCAGGAAAATTTTAGATATCCTAGTTCTCTGCATCATCAATGAATAGTGAAAAACCAGAAACGGTTAGAGTGAGTTGCCTGACTATTTCGTCGGATAGGAGTGATTCAGGCAAAACGACTATCAGTTTAGGACTCATGAGGGCCCTTTCTAAATCAGTAAAGGTATCACCATTCAAGGCTGGTCCAGATTTTATAGATCCGATGTACCACAAGGTAGCTAGTGGTCGTGACTCAATAAATCTTGACCTATGGCTGATGGGCAAAGAAGGTGTCGTAAAATCGTTCAATAAGTATTCAATAAGGTCTGATGTTTCAATTATCGAAGGAGTTATGGGATTTTATGACGGTATGAATGGCAGATATAGCACTTGGGAACTTTCCAATACTCTGAACACTCCAGTTATCCTGGTTATAGATTGTTCTAGAAGTTCCACTACCTCATCGGCTGTAGTAACAGGACTGAAGAAATTCAAAAGGAACAACATCAAGGGCGTGATATTCAACAATGTTGCTTCAGACAACCATTACAGGGACTGTACCAGGCGCCTCCCCCGCGGGGTGACTCCACTCGGATGGATTCCGCATGATTCTAATCTCTCTGTGGGTTCTCGTCATCTTGGACTAATAACACCAAATACTAACACTGAAGAATTTGTGAGGGCCGCAAGTGAGGTAGTCTCAGAAAGGATTGACGTGGAGAAAATTCTCGATATTACCAAGATGGAAGTTCCAAGAGAAACTGTCAGTGAAGAAAAGATCAAAAAATCAGGCAAGGCCGCCATTGCTCTGGATAACGCATTCCTCTTTTACTACAGGGAGAACATTGAGTTCCTCAAGGAAATCTTTGATCTGGAATTCTTTAGTCCTCTATCTGACGAAATTGTAGATAAACCTTCTTTCATATATCTGGGTGGAGGGTACCCAGAGATATACGCCGATAGACTAGAGAGAGGAAAAGAGACTAAGGGCTGGATTAAAAAAGAAGCTGATAAAGGCACTCCGATACTCGGAGAGTGCGGAGGATTGATGTACTTATCATCAAATCTGAAAACGGACCGGGACCACAGTATGGTCGGAATTTTTGACGTGAGCATTTCGATGGCATCGAAACTAACTATAGGATACACCGAGCTGAAGGCTGGACAAGAGACGCTCATTTCAAACGTAGGGTCAAAGTTTAAAGGACACGAATTCCATCAATCAAAGGTTGACGATATAAGAGAAAGGACAGTATTCAAAAATCTGAGGGGTAAGGGACTTGGGGATGGAAGCGACGGGATATACTATAACAATGCGCTCGCCTTGTACTCGCATCTCATGTTTCCCATGCTAGACAGATTTGTGATAAACCGAAACCAGAGAAAATAACGAAGTTAACGGGCTTTTGCTATGGAGTGTCATATTTGCTGCCCCTCCCATAGTTCATTCTATATTTCATCGAAATTGAATTAAAGGTATTTTGATTCAAATAAAATTTAAATAATTCAAGTTTATTTGACATAGATGAACTCCAAAGTCATTGTTTCCATTGTCGTGGTTATTGTTATAGCGGCGTCATTATCATTCGCGTATAGCGACTTGCACAAGCAAAAGCCTGGCCCCTCTACCATTACCGTAGTAGACGATCTTGGCAGGAAAGTTACTATTCCACTCCCTGTAAAAAGGGTTGTTTCAATGGACCCATCTAATACTCAAATGATGTATGCCATCGGTGCAGGGAACCTTCTAGTGGCTGATACAAGTTATGACTGGTGGCCCGAGAATGCTACAAAATTACCTCATGTTGCAATGGATAACGGCACGGCTTCAGTTGAGCAAGTTGTCAATATGACACCAGACCTAGTTCTTGCCACAACTATTCAACCAATGCAGATCATTGACCAGCTTCAAAACCTTTCCATTCCAGTTCTTGTATTTGAGCCTCAGAATATTTCCAACATATATTCAGATATGTTAACTCTTGGCAATGTCACCGGCCATTATTCCACCGCGGTCGCTGAAGTCAATCATATGAAAACAGTCATCAAGGGGGTTCAACAGAAGATAGAGAATTATAGCAGAGTCTCTCTGCTCTATATGCTATGGCCCGATCCCATTTATACGGCTGGTCCTACCAGCTTCATCAATAGCGTAATTTCTGCAGCTGGCGGTGAAAACATTGCAGACAACCTAACTGGAGCTTACCCGGTGATAAGTCTCGAGCAGATTGTTGTGGACAATCCTCAGGCAATAATAGTTGATAACGGTACAGGGATTTCAAACATTACCTACTTCACGACAGGGAACCAATCTCAGGTGTGGAAAAACATATCTGCAATTAAAGGCGATCGTCTGCTCGTTTTCAACGTAACGGAATCGGAGTGGATGAATGAACCAGGCCCGCTGACAATATTCGCAGTCCAAATGGTCGCGCAATTCTTGTATCCTCAAGCATTTGAATGAAGCCCACTAACTACTTATTTACCATCTTTCTCGTTTTTCTAACAATAATCAATATTCTAGTCTCTCTGTCTATAGGGCCTGTGCATATTTCTATCACGGATATAGTTAGGAATATCTATCTTTACTTTTTTGGTAAAGATCCAAACTGGACCGTGTCGACCATACTGTTTTATATCCGACTCCCAAGGATCATTCTTGCAGTAATCATAGGGACCATCCTAGGGGTTTCAGGGTTAGTAACCCAGACAATTTTCAAGAACCCTCTTGGCGACCCATATCTTACAGGTGTCTCCAGTGGTGCCGCCGTAGGTGCTGCAATCGGATTTCTCACCTCTCCATTCCTAGTTCCGGTTCTTGCATTCATCTTTGCAATGATTGCAGTATCCATATCCTTTATAATTTCCAGATCAAACGGCGAAGTTAACACTGAGATGCTGATACTTGCAGGTGTTTCGGTTAGTTTTCTCTTCTCGGCCGTTGCCTCCTATATAATATATCTTAAGATAACGAATTTGAGGGGCGTTATCTTTTGGCTACTTGGAGGATTATATGGCGCTACATGGACGGAAGACTACTGGCTTTTCATTGCACTTATCGTTATTCTCCCTGTCATAGTTTACTTCCGGAAAGAACTGGATATAATTCTTATAGGGGATGATCAAGCAAAGAGCTTGGGGGTCAATACAGGAAGGATCAAAACAGTAACATTGCTCGTATCAAGTCTCATAACCAGTCTCGCAGTTTCAGCGGTTGGCATCATAGGATTTATCGGTCTTGTTTCCCCTCACATAGGGAGGAAGATTGTAGGGGAGTCACACAGGTTCCTAATATTTGTAGCCCCACTTATAGGCGCCAACATTTTACTGGCAAGCGATACCATAGCTAGGAGCACTCCTCAGGGGGAGATACCGGTAGGAATCATCACCTCCTTTGTGGGCGCCCCCGTTCTCATCTATCTTCTCTACAGGAGGAGAAAGCTTTGATAGAGATTCGAGACCTTACAGTCAGGTACGGAAAGAAGATTGCAGTAGAGAATCTCAGCCTGAAGGTTAAAGACGGAGAACGGGTCATTCTGATGGGTCCGAACGGGTCTGGAAAGACAACTCTACTGAGAGCGCTACTTGGCCTTGTAAAATTTGAGGGTAGGATCTTCCTTAACGGTAGAGAGGTAGGCGCACTTTCGCGAACTGAGATTGCTAGAGAGATTTCGTATGTGCCACAGATATTTTCCACTCCTTATGCCTTTACAGTGAAGGATTTCGTATCAATGGGGCTCTACAGCCATTCTAGAGAATGGTGGCACGAAGACCGGAGGGTAAACGATGCAATTGAAATGGTGGGGATTACCAACCTCACTCTGAAGGAAATAAATACGCTTTCTGGGGGCGAGCTTCAGAAAGCCATAATTGCGAGAGCCCTTGTGCAAGACGCCAGTTATATCCTAATGGATGAGCCGACGGCTCACCTTGACATAAGGTCGGTTCAGGAAGTACTGGATATTATTTCTAATTTGAAGAACAAGGGTATAATAATGGTTTCACACGATCTGAACGCACTGAACAAGATAGGCGGAACTGTCATTCTCATGAAGAACGGAAAACTGATTTTCCGGGGTACCAAAGAAGATTCCGACCTGAAAAGATGGATATCAGAAACGTTTGAAACAAATATACGTGAAATAGATGATTTCCTATACTTCCCTCTGACTTAGGATTAAGCCTGTGGAAGAAATCCTAGTTTTTATGGGGTCTCCATATTTCCTTAGAATGTCCATCGATTCCTCGCTGTAAAGAGATATGATGCTATCCCCTATGAGCGAGACAGACGATGAATCCCTAGGCAAGTCGTTCAGTATCTTTTCTGCCCTTGGAGAGACGAGATTTGAGTCAAATGCGAATCTCCTGCCGAGAGCGAATGCGTTTTTGAGTGTTGGTTTCTTAATGAATGCATTGAATGCCCTCCTGCCATGTTTCACAATTTCAGCGAGGTTCGTGGGAGATTTTATAACCTCACCGGTTGGTGTCTTCTTCTTGAAAGGAAGAATTATTAGCTCCGTCGGTTCCTCAAGTATTCTCTCTGTGATTGAGTAGGGGAAACTCCCACCCTTCAGTCTTATGTGAAATCCGCCTGTGATCTGAGACTGAACGTCTCCCAGGCCAGTCCCCCTGGTCAGCTCTATCTTGTGCGCTATTTCGTAAATTCTCCCGCTTCTTGCATCGTTACCAAGTATTGCAGCGGCAGTGGTAAGCGCAGCACCTGCACTGAGACCAAATCCGCTTGAAGGGGGGAGCTCTGAGTTTGAGAATATCTTACCCGTAAAATTCAGGACACCTGCTACCTCCTCCTGAATAGAGTTGTCTATGGGTATTCCGTTGAACCTGATGTCCATGGATTCAGATGGCTCCACTTTGGTCGTCATGCCCGTGTCTATGCAAATTGCAACCCCTTTGGACCCCTTCCTAAGTATGTCCTCCTCGCTGTTAGGTATGAAGAAGAGTGTTGCGCTTCCAGGAGAAAAAGCCTTACGGGAGTAGCTCGAGTATTCTCCTAGCGACGTCAAGTTTATCACCTTCCAGAGTCGTCTCATCCCTTCCCTTCAGAACTATGACCTTAGTTATCCCAGGTCTCACGTCTTTAATATCGTTGGCCACAACCATGTCAAGACCGTACTCCTTCATTCTGCTCCTCGCTCTCTCCAACAGTTCCTTCCTCCCCACATCGAATTCCGCCTTGAACCCAACGATTACCCCTGTGTAACTTTTCCTCAGAAGCTTCAGGAACTTCGGAGCGGGCTTGAGTGTTATCTTTATAGGTTTGTCGCTGCTCACCTTTCCCCGCATCTTGTTCGTAGTGAAATCTGAAAGTGCTGCCGGCACTATCACAGCGTCATTCTTTTCAATAGAAGGAATCTTCGATACTAGAGATGCAACGTTAGAAAACGTGCTGTACCTCAAGTATTGTGGAACTTCGACTCTTACGCTGCCCAAATATAAGTCAACATCAGCGCCGAGATAGTAGGCCATTTTTGCAATATCAATTGAGGTTTCGCCGGTTGAGTTGTTGGAGATGACCCTGACGTCGTCCAATTTTTCATTGCTGGAACCTCCGATTACGCATATTTTCTTTCCCCTTAACTCATTGTGGAGGGCTCTTATGGTCTCTGCAACTATCGATTCCGTATCTGCAATCTTTGCCTTCGATTCCTCGACGATCGGATTGAGGAAAGAGACACCGTAGGATTTCAACGTCTCAATGTTCTTCAGAATTATCGGATTCGTATACATGTTCAAGTGCATTGCTGGGACAACAAGCACCGGGATCCTTTCGAGTGCATTCGAGAAGACAGAGGTTACTGTCGAATCATCTATTCCGTGCGCCATCTTAGATATCGTGTTTGCTGTAGAGGGGGCAATTAGGAAGAGATCAGAATCTTCAACCAGTCTCACGTGCTCTATTTTCCCAGTGAGCTCCAGGACGGCACTATTTCCTGATGCATATTCCAGACTCGAGGGGTGTATGATCTTGCAGGCTGAGCTGGTCATAACAGGGAAAACCTCTGCCCCATGCCTCCTAAGCTCGTGAATAAGCTTGACGGATTCCACTGCAGAGATTGACCCCGTGACACCAAGGATTATCTTCTTATCCTTTAGCAGTGAAGTTTTTAAATTAAGTTCCCCTTTGCCTTTAGGCACTTAAGTACATAGTATTTACGATAAAAAATTTAATGATGCTTGTTCTTCCCAAATATGGAGATAAGGGACACCCTTTCATCTTCTCTTAAAGAGATAGAAACAAGAGAAGGGAAAAGGCTATACATGTTCGTTTGCGGACCTACCGTTCAGGATGACCCGCATATGGGGCATGCAAGAACGTACATATTCTACGATGTTCTCGCCCGGTACCTTAGGTACAGGGGGATAAGGCTCTTCTACCTCATGAACATCACAGACATAGAAGATCACATCATCACGAAGATGAAAGAGACCGGCAGATCATGGGAAGACATTACAGCCACGTATTCATCCCGATTCTTCGATGTGATGGAGAAGCTCAAGATCAGGTCGGTGAACTACTATGCGTTTGCAACGGATTTCATAGAAGAGATAATTTCCCAGATCAAAAGACTCATGAAGAAAGGGTATGCCTACGAAACCTCTGACGGGGTTTACTACAGGGCAAGAAAATTCAAGGAATATGGAAGGCTGTCGAAACAAAATCTCGACCAGCTTATGGCCGGAGCGAGGGTTGAAGTGAATGAGGAGAAGGAAGATCCCCTCGATTTTGCGCTATGGAAGAAGAAGAAAGAGAGGGAACCGTCCTGGCAGAGCCCCTGGGGCGAAGGAAGGCCGGGGTGGCACATTGAGGATACGGCAATTACTGAATCAATCTTCGGGCCAAATTATGACATACACGGAGGGGCGAAGGACCTTATCTTCCCCCATCATGAATCGGAAATAGCCCAGATGGAAGCGATTTCCAGGAAGAGACCTATGGTCAAATACTGGATCCACACAGGCCATTTGAATGTGGATGATATAAAGATGAGCAAGAGCCTCAAGAATTTCGTTACCGTTGAAGAGGCTCTAAAGAATTACTGGCCGGAAGCTATTCGGATCATGATGCTTTCCATGAAGTACAATGCCCCAGTGAATTTCGAGGAAAAAGCGGCAGCTGACGCTCAGGGAACGGCGGAAAGAATTGCAATCCTGCAGCATAGGGTTGATGATTCTCCGGAATTGAAAACAGAGAGGGCCGTGGAAGCGGTGATGAAGATATTTGCACCTCTGGAAAGCGACATGAATACACCGGAAACCATGAGGGAAATAGTCTCCTTCGTGAAAGACTCCCTTGCCAAGAAGGGTCTGACGATCCAGGAGAAGGGTGAGATTAGATACGTACTCAGCGAAGTGGAGAAAGTACTGGGAATAGTACACACCCCTCCCCTTCCCGAAAGGTCTCTGAACGTTCTACTTGAGTTGAGGAACGAACTGAGGAAAAAGGGGGATTTTACGTCTGCAGACAGGATAAGGGAAAGCCTTAACTCAAGGGGCATAAAGATAGAAGATACCGCGGAGGGGAGCTACCTATGGTGGTAGACTTTGACGCAATAGTTTCCATAGACCTTATCAACGAGTTCGTAACAGGAAGACTAGGGCATCCCAAATTTGAAGAGGTGGTAAGGTATACAAAAGAACTTATAGAAAAGAGCGGGAAGTTCGCCGTTTTGGTACAGGATTCACACAGGGAAGGAGACCCCGAGATGGCAGTCTGGGGGCGCCATGCCATGGAAGGCACCCACGAATCGGAGACAGTTCCGGAACTGAAGGGGGTTAAGGTTGTCATCAAGAAAAGGACCTACGACGCTTTTTACAAAACAGGGCTAGATGAACTGCTTAGGAAGAGAGGAGCAAAGAGGTTGGTATTCTGTGGCGTCGTTACGGATATCTGCGTTGTCCATTCTGTTGCCTCTGCTTTCTTCAGGGGCTTTACTCCAATAGTGGTTGAGGAGTGCACTGATACCTACTCTCCGGACACAAAGAAGAAGGTACTGGAATACATGTCAAAAAACTACGGAGCAAAGGTAATATCTTTCACTGAAATCATCTGAAAATGAGAAATATTGCCTCATTTGAGGAAATTGTAAACCTGAAGACGACTGACATCTATTTCCTAAGGGCCAAGGAGGTGTTGAAGAGAGCTGGTGTTAACCCAAAAGTCGTCATGGAGATAACCTGCTCTTCGCGGGATCTTCCGTGGATAACACTTGCAGGACTGGATGATCTCACTGAGCTCCTGAGGGGAAAGAATGTTGATGTGTTTTCACTACCCGAGGGTACGATTTTTCCTCCGAGAGACATAAATGGAATACCCATTCCAGCGGTGAAGATAACTGGCAGATACTTAGAATTCGGGATGCTTGAAACCCCGCTACTGGGCTCAATTTCCCAGGCTTCTGGTATCGCGACCAAGGCGTCGTTCTTCAAGAAGAGGATTGGTGACATTCCTCTCCTTTCATTCGGAGTGAGAAGGATGCACCCTGCACTTGCACCTCTGATTGACAGGAATGCCTACATTGGGGGCTGTGACAAGGTATCGAGCATCATAGGTGCGGAAAGGATAGGTAAGAGGGCAGAAGGAACAATGCCACACTCCCTCCTCCTCTTGCTTGGAGAAGAGAAGGGGTGGAAGATGTATGACGAAGTCATGGAAGCAGACTCCGCAAGAACTGCCCTGGTTGATACATATGGTGATGAGAAGGAATCTGCCATTAGGGCTGCTGAAATAATAGAGGATTTGGATGCCGTTAGACTGGACACCCCTTCGTCAAGGCGTGGAAACTTTTCGGATATAGTGAGGGAAGTCAAGTGGGAGCTTGACCGCAGGGGGAAAGGGGATGTCGGTATCATAGTCTCAGGAGGCATAAAGGAAGAAGATATTGAAGGCCTGAAGAAAGCTGGAGCAACTGGATTTGGGATCGGGACTTCAATTTCAAGTGCAGCAGCAATAGATTTCGCCATGGACATAGTAAACATAGACGGGAAGGACAAGACAAAGAAAGGGAAATACTCCGGCAACAAGAATGTGTTCAGGTGCAAGAAGTGTCACTCCTACCTTGTATCCACAGAATCAAAGCAGAGATGCCCCGTCGACGGTACATCGATGGAATCGATTTATGAAAAGGTTGTAGATGGCGGTAAGGTTAATTACAAAGAGGACGTGGACAAGAGCAGGGAATACGTGCTCGAACAGTTAGGGTGGTTTCAATTATCCTAGTCACGGGATTTAAACCCTACTCGACATTCAAACGAAATACATCAGGAGAAATTGCCGAACTCCTTAACGGGTCCTACTTCAAAGGGAAAGAGGTTGTAGGCACGACGCTGGAAATGGGGCATTCCGCCATCGACAGGGTCTATCGGGAGGAAATTGGGAAGGATTATGAGGCAATAATAAACCTTTGCCTTTCACCGGGACGAACATCTGTTGGGATAGGGAAGCTGGCAATTAACTGGCAGGCGGGAGGTGGGGATGAAGATGGACCGGCTACTAAAGTGGGAAAGATTATAGAAAATGGGCCGGATGCCCTGTTTTCCAGGATCCCAGCTGAGGAAACAGTCCATTCCCTGAGGTCGTCAAGGATACCTGCGGAGGTCTCTTACTCATGCGGTGCATCCCTATGCAACAAGATATTCTTCTACTCTCTCTATCTCTCAAAAGCAAGGGCCGGACTTGTTCTTCTTCCCGTAGACTCCGATAGCTCGCTCGACGGGAAATATCCAACCATGGCAATAGACAGCCTTATCAAGTCTGCGGAAATAGTAATACAGAAGGCGATCTAGTCTACTGTCCCCCTCTCTTTTCCCTGGCCTTCATCCTAAGCTCATGGCTCCCGCACTTTCTGCATGTTGTAGACCTTATGGGGTTCGAGGCGTAGCAGTGCATGCAGATTTTCTTGTTGAATATTCTCTCTGTCGCTTCCTTGAAAGGCATTCGTTCGTAATTAACACTCTATATAAATTATCTTCCATGAGAGAATCCGGCGGTATATCATTACAAGCAGAGCACAATTTTTGATGCAGTCATAGAATGCTAAAGGGTAGTCATAACGTGATAATTGTAAATTAATTAGCACCCCTCCTAGCGATACACTCTTTCATATCTTTGTGCCTCACCCTACATGGGCTGTTTGAGAGCGCGAGAATATAACTAATTGCATGCTCGAAGCTTGTTAGGGGATTTACCTTTCAACTGAAAATTTGAGGGATATTCAAGGGAATAAATCGCGGAAAGAAATCGAATAGGATTTGAGAGCTAGTCGTTACCGTGCCAAAAGACAAGATTATAGGTGAGAACTAACCTGCAATTGGATCTCATTTAAATGCTAAAACTACGCACAGAAAACACTATTACTCTGGCATAACTCAACGCGTAGTGGAACAGAGAGTAACATTTTCAGGCTCCTTCATGCAGTCGTTCACCTCCATAGGACCTATGCTGGACATAGTAGCACTATTCTCAGCAATAGCAGTTTATTCAGGTCCTTACTTGGGGGTCGTAATGCTGATTTCTTTTTTTACCGCAATGACAGCGGTATACGTTGTCTGGAATCTTTCAAGACGGTACCAATCGAATGGTGGGTATTATCTATTCGCAGGTAGGATACTAGGAAAGGGAGCGGGAATATTCATTTCCATTGTATACGCCGCATATGCCCTCCTCGTAATACCAAACATTGCCTTGTTTGCCTCATTCTTCTTACTGCATCTTATTCCGCTGGGTAGAAGTCTTTCTGGGATGCTAAGTTATCTGATACCGCTTATATTCCTGCTTGTTCTTTTAGGGATTATATACCAAGGGCTCGGACGATCCATAAAGTACACCGTGGCAGCTGGAATAATGGAACTATTTTTTGTCATAGCTCTTGACGTTTTGTTCCTTCGAAACGAGACAACCTTATCTTTCTCTGTCATTCCAACTAATCTATCGGGGGTATATTCAGTGTTTAGTGGAGTTGTCTTTGGAATACTCGCATTTGCAGGTATGGAGTCTCCGGTGTATCTTTCCGAAAATACAAGGAAGAGCAGGTTTGTCGTTCCCAAAGCATTAGTCTACTCCTATATAGCGACTGGCATTTTGCTCGTCATCTCCGCTTTTTCCATACTTGCCTTTCTGGGCCTAAAGGGCATTTCTGCTTATTCATCCGATCCATTTTATATTGGCAAGTCAGTTCAAGTTGCTTTCGGAAAAGGGGTATACGCCCTCTTTGCAGCTCTTGCCGTCTTAAGCTCCATGAACTTATGTGTTGCATATTCCAATTCAGTCCTGAACGAAATCAGAAGGATGGGAGATGATGGTATCCTGGCAAGAATTGTCACTGCAAGGAGAAGACCGATACTGGTCTTTTTAATTCTTGAGACGGCAGTGATACTAGTAGCCAACTTCTTTCTTGGGAATTTTATGGGGTTTGTGGCAATTGCTGCGGTCGTGTCGTTCTCTTACATGACCATTCAGGTGATAGGAGGTTTTTCACTATTGAAAATGACGATAAAGACAAGGGAGACAAGGGGTTCTATCATTGCTCTCTTATCAGTCGCGATCATGGGAATTACAGTCGTATTCTCTACTATGGCCGATCTCTCTCCAGGAAGTCCTGCGAGGGCATCCATTATTCTGTTCGGTGCAATAATCCTTGCGTCAGTCCTACTTTCGTCATTTGGAAGGGCGATGTTCCGGAAATGGTATGACGGCATTCATATGTTGAATAGCCTTGAGACGAAAGAAGCGGACCACTACTAAGGAAGCCACCGGAGGGAATCGAGCCCCCGACCTGCTGATTACAAATCAGCTGCTCTTCCGACTGAGCTACGGTGGCAGATGAAGGGAAAATTATCACCGTATTTTACTCTTTCCCGTCCCTAAGGAAATCATTTCAGACCTCTCAAAAGGACTGTTTCTGATTATAAGATTAACTTTTATATTGAGGAGGCGCAATTTCAACAAGAATGAAGTCACCTTTCCGTCACGGAACGCGGTTATTTAAGGACTTAATATAAACTGTAAGCAAAATGTGAAAAAATCGTGTTCTGTGGTAAGATGACAGTTTCCATCCTGCTCTGCCAATGTTTGTGATTGGGAGGCGGCTAGTCTATGTTTTGATAGATGCAATGGGAAACATGAACAACAATTATCATTGCTAATCTCTGTTTATGGACATGACAATTCCTGCAAAAATCTTGGGGTAAAAAAAGGTAGATTTGGGGGGGAGGACCCTTCCAGAAGACACAACCTTCCTGAACATCTCCTTCTCCCAAGAAGGCATGAGGACTGCTGCCTTTGCCGAACCCCTATCCACTTCTAACATCGCCCTATCCTCATAGGGGGTATATGCGATCATTTTTTCTTGATGTTGGGTAACGCTATCCTTCGTTTGAACCCCCATCAGAGCAAATTGGAAATAATCTGCTGGGGTTTCGGGGTATATTCCGATACTCCTCAGGATCCTCACAGTAAGCTGGGTAGGCCTTATTTCTCTGAAAGTGCCGTCGTAGAAAACAACATTTCCTTTTGAGGAGTAAGAAGGTCTTTCTCTCATTCTGAAACCTGATTTTATCCTCTTCATTATGTCTTTATTTTCTTTCCTTATCAACTTGTGTATGCCCGTAATTTCAATGGAGTTGCTATCCAG
Source organism: Thermoplasmata archaeon (assembly GCA_021797855.1). Classification (GTDB taxonomy): domain Archaea; phylum Thermoplasmatota; class Thermoplasmata; order Thermoplasmatales. The sequence goes on along the minus strand of JAJZYX010000003.1, from coordinate 20,606 downwards.
ACTTGTTATGTAAGAGAGTAAAGGTATAGGTTTAAGGCCCAACATCTTCCTTTCGTTATTTATCTCGGTTAGTGCCTTGACTCTATGATGCCCGTCTGCAATAATGCCCTTGGCTTTAATAAGAAGCTTCGAAATCTCGCGAATTCTGGTCCCATCGTCCAAAATGTAGACCGAGTTTTTCACTCCCGCCGAGTCATCGAATGAGAATAACTTCTCCCTCCCTGGCAATAAGCTTAGGAGATAGCTTTCGATGGTTGTCCCACTGACAGTCAGGAACACTGGTTCCACTTGCGCGCCTGTCATTCTCAGGAAATTTTTCCTCTGGTCAACGAATTCTCTGATTGTGGATTCGTGGGGTATCAAACTGCTCTCCTTTCCTTCAAGATCCACAGTACATATCAAGCCGATCCTGGTAGAGTTTTTGCCATTCCGCAAGAAATCCTGCTTGAGTAGGAGCATTATATCAGAACCAAGGCCAATAATGCTTTTGCTTTGAACAAGGGCATTCAACTTCCCAAATGGATCATCTCCGAAAGTTATATCGGCCACATTGTCCCCACGGGAGGAAAGTGCTGTGACTTCAGTCTTTGACACCATGTCTGTCGGTGGAGATACAAAATTACCAACCTCGCCGTTGAATACATAAGGGGAGAACCCTCTGACAATCATCTCTTACAGCCCTCCTCTCCTTTCCAAATCAGGTGAATTCCATTGTATGGGGGGAAACCCCAATTCTCGATATTGGAAGGAGTGCGTTCCATAACCTTCTCAATTTTGCACGAGACTAGGGTAGTTGATCTTCTGTGGTTCCCAGTCTTCTAGCTTCTTGTTGTTGTAGAGATCGTATGCCGAAAGATCCAGCAGTCCATGCCCTGAATTGTTGAAAATGATTACCTCTTCTTTGTTCTCCCTCTTACATCTAAGGGCCTCGTCAATGACGAATCTAATCTCATGGGCGGACTCAGGGGCAGGAATGATGCCCTCGCTTCTGGCAAATATGGTTCCAGCCTCGAATACCGCATTCTGCGGGTATGCATAAGATTCCATATAGCCATTCTCTATCAGATAAGATATTATGGGGGACATACCGTGGTACCGCAGACCTCCTGCATGTATGGGAGGATTTTTATAGTCGCTTCCAAGTGTGAGCATCTTCAGCAAGGGAGTTAGATGACCCGTATCGCCAAAATCGTATGTGTACTTGCCTTTGGTGGTGTGCGGAACTGCAGACGATTCACAGGCAACGAATCTAGCATTTAGTTTTCCATTCAGTTTCTTTCCCATGAATGGGAGTGAAAAACCACCGAAGTTTGATCCCCCGCCTATATTCCCTACAATTACGTCTGGGACTTCGTCCACTAATTCGAGTTGTCTTTCAACCTCCTGACCGATTACCGTCTGATGAAGAAGTACGTGGTTAAGCACGGACCCCAAGGAATATTTTGTGTTTTCGTGAGTCAGCGCGTCTTCAATGGCCTCTGAGATTGCAATTCCGAGAGAACCCGGGTTTTCCGGATCTTCTTCGAGGAGTTTCCTGCCATACTCTGTGTTACTGCTTGGGGACGAGTAGCATGTTGCCCCCCAGGTTTCCATCATTATCTTTCGACCTGGTTTTTGTCTGTAGCTGGCCGAAACCATATAAACTCTTGCCTTGAGGCCGAAATAAGCAGCTGACATCGCCAGAGCAGAACCCCACTGACCGGCTCCCGTTTCTGTAGTCAAGGTTTGGACCCCTTCCTTTGCGTTGTAATATGCCTGGGCCAAGGCGGTATTAGGTTTATGGCTTCCGGCTGGGTTAACACCTTCCCACTTGTAATATATTCTTGCAGGAGTCTTTAGGAATCGCTCAAGTCCGTAGGCTCTATATAAGGGGGAAGGTCTTGGAAGCCATTTGTAGGCTTCCCTGATCTCCTCTGGTATATTGATATATCTTTCTCTGGACACCTCCTGTAAAACTAACTGCTTTGCAAATATTCTGGTTAGTTTATTAGGATTTACCGGTTCTCGAGTCTCAGGATCCAGCGGAGGTGGCAGCGGTTCAGGAAGGTCGGCCTGGATGTTGTACCAGCTCTTTGGAATTTCATCCTGATCCAGGAATATCGCTCTATCCTTTGGATTCACGGAGACTATAGTTCATTTATATTCATTAATGTTTCGTTTTAAACAGTATCGTCTAATTTGTAGCTTTCATATGCTGGGTAGTAATATGAAGTGGTTCTATGTAAATGACGCAGTAAATCAAGGCGCTCAATTTAAGAATTTTATGAAGTAATCTCAGTTTATAAGTTGAAGGAGTGAAGCAGGCCATATTAGTAAACCCAAGGTTCAGAGGTAATACCGTGTTCCCTCAAGGAAATCGGACCTCCAGTAGCCCCCAAATGGTGATTTTTGGTGTTGCGATTTTTTGTTATTGGAAAAGTATCCAATCTATTTCCCCCGGTGAGGATATTTGTTCAGTTGAATTGAATGAAGCATCTGGAATTTAGTCGAATTCATATCAAAGCTTATATGAACGGCATCCTTCAAAGGGATGTGTTGACCTTGTTAAAAAAGAACCAAACAATTGAAGGAGAGTTCTTTTCAGCCAAAATGTACCGTGATTTTCTTCTTATTAAAACGAGTAGCACGGGATGCCTGAGCAATGCCTCTTTAAATGGCGGGTTGAAAAGGTGCTCTGCTATTATCAATTATTCGCTCTATGGAAAAGAGGATTGCGATGGAAAGCCAGCAGAGTATCTCCTAAAGATAGTGGAGGGACTGGAGGCAAAGCCAGGAGAAACCGTAGGACTACTTACGGCCGTTAATCCTGAGGCCTTTGCGTACGTCAGAGCAGAGCACACACATTGCTTCATCTCTCTAGGTCTCGATAATGCAGCATCTCCACTTGACGGTCTTTCGTATTCCGGAAAGGTCGTTTACGGTACAATAAATACCATAATTCTGACGGATTTCAAACTAACAGGTGAAGCGTATGTTGATGCATTCAAGACTTCAGTCGAAGCGAAGGCATATTCGCTAATGAGTAAAAACATCAAGAGCAGGTATTCTGAAAAATTAGCCACAGGTACTATCACTGACGTTACTGCAATCGTGAGTTTCGTTCAGGGAGAGGAATACAGATATGCAGGTACCGGAACAGACCTGGGTTCTGAAATATCGAAATTGGTATATTCTTCAATATCCGGCCTGATCGACATGTTCTATGCCGGGAAGACATGAGTCTCCCAAATACCAAGGTCGGGATGAAATTTAAGAGCTTGTCTACTTGCCATACACTCATATCACTATTTTGGTACATTTCCAGATTTCCGACAATCCGCAGATACTTAGGTCACAGGCGCAATTCTACAATCTAATTATAAAATTCCGCATAATGATCTGCATTTGTAGTTATTTGATTCAGTCCAAACGGGTAATCTAACTGCAAATAAAATAATCCTATTTTCCCTTTATACGATTGAAAAGTCACGGCTTTTGATTTACGCCAGGGGGGAGATTTGAACTCCCGAGCTCTCTCGAGCAATAGATCTCGAATCTATCGCCTTGGCCGGACTAGGCTACCCTGGCAAGGAAGCACAGTGGGGGGAGAGATTCTGGGAATTTAATAGTTTATCTCAACTATTTAATGAGCGAATACAAGTTCTTGGAATGAAATGTAAGGTGGGTCACAATATTAATAGACAATCTAAATCTGCTGGCTAAGATGACAAAATTGGAAAAGGGTGCAGTTCTGGTTGTGATAGATGCTCAGAAGGCATGGTTAGAGCCTGAGATCGGCAAAAGGAACAATCCTTATGCGGAAAAAGTGATCAATAAACTTATTGTCACCTTTAGGAATAGAAGGCTCAGAATAATTCACGTTAGGCACGAATCCTCTAACCCGGCATCGCTCTTCAGAGAGGGTAAACCTACATTCGAGTTTATAGAGGAAGCTGAACCAGCTTCAAATGAGCTCGTCATTACGAAACATGTGAATAGTGCTTTTATAGGCACGAATCTCGAGTCAATTCTTCGAAAGATGAAAGATCCGCAGGTGTTCTATGTTGGTTTTGTAACAGACCACTGCGTAAGCACCACGGCAAGGATGTCTGGTAACCTTGGGTTTAGGAGCCATGTAATAGAAGATGGATGTGCAACCTTCGACAGGGTAGACCCGGAAGGGAACAGGATCGCAGCTGGCTTAGTGCACAAGGTTAACCTTGCATCAATAAACGAAGAATTTGCAAAAGTCATAAGTTCAAAGGATATTTTGTGATGGGTGTTGGACCAATGGTGGCAAGGGTTATCCGTTCGCTGCATTCTCCTGACCAACAAATCTTCGATGGACTGGCGGGGATTTGAACCCCGGACCTCCTGCTTGCAAAGCAGGCGATCTTCCGCTGATCTACCAGCCCTCTTGCTTGCTTCTCATCTTTCTTTCTTTTGAGACTTTTATTTCTTCCAAAGTTTTCTCGTCAATTTTGCCTTCATACTCCTCTGGCTCAAGCATACTATCTGGTGGAACAAATTTGCAGATGAAAACCTCCTGCCCTGCGTGGTATATGCTTTCACCGGTGTCTAAGATATTATCGCTTTTTATCGGGATTACGAGAGGAACATCGAAGTGGTAAAGACCTGCGATATATGCTTTCTCCTTGGAACTGGAGAGATGGATCCATCTTCTGTCTGATGGTAGAATTCCATTTTCCTTGAGTATCTCAAATTCCTCCCTGTTGGTCGGGTAATAGAGAATTTCCGGTATCCCATCTGTGGGTAGATCGGTAAGGTCTACATCAATTGAGTGCCCGTAGGTGGCTCTGAGATACCTCTTGTTTTCGGTGAGCTGGTATCTCCCTTTCTGGTCAGTGAGGACAATGGCAAATATGTGGGAGGGTCCGACGAAGTGAAACCTTCTGTAGTAAAAACGTATTTCCTGTACCATCTCGTCTATGTTTACGTAGCCCCTGTCTGATATTTCAAGATGGTACTTCTCTGGTTTGTGCCTTAATATCCCTGTTATGATTCTCCCTAGCATGTCCACTTCTTCGTCAGAGAGAACGAACTTTCCCTCCTCACCGCACGAGGGGCAATTTCTACCCCTGTAGTATCCATGGACCATGCACTTTCGGATTTCTTCTGTTGGCACCAAAGCAAATTGTGAAAGGAGTAATATAACTTTTGCAGGAACCTGGTGACATTGGTTAAAGATAGGATGAAAACGTAAATGATGTCCAAAAAGTTCAAATAACAAACGATTTATAAAATATCAGGATTTCAAAAGGCGCATGGACGAATACAACCTAGTCCTCCTAATCACGATACCTCTCCTCTTTATACTAGGTATCAAGATCAAAGCTTTCAGCAGGGAAGGGGCCATAACCGCGGCTGTCATAGGGTCTCTCATCATAATAGGAGGTGGGTGGCTGTACTTCGTAATGCTATTCCTGTTCTTGGGTCTTTCATATATATCAACCCTTGCTGGATTTGAGAAGAAAAAAAGCTGGAGCCTGCAGGAAGGGATAAAGGGGGAGAGAGGGGCTAGGAATGTCTTCGCAGCGGGTGCTATTCCTGCCGCAGTATCTCTGATCAATTTCTGGGGAGTCTCTCCAAAGGTGGTCTTTTTCCTGTATATTGTTGCTCTCGGAACAATACTTTCAGATACGGCGGCCTCAGAGATAGGGTCCCTGGATGAAGGAACCTATATGATCCTAACCCTTAAACCTGCAGAAACGGGAATCAATGGGGGGATATCCATCCTTGGAACGATAGTCTCCCTAATATTTCCCCTATTCTTTTCCATTCTTGGTTTTGTGATATTTGGTGTGTTAGGTTCCGTTTCGCTCATTTCAATGCTTGACCTTACATTCATGTCAGGCCTCATTGCGTTCGCCGGGAACCTATTCGATTCCGTTCTTGGAGAAACGCTGGAGAACAGGGGATATTTAACGAAGTACTCTGTCAATTTTCTTTCAGTCTCATTTGCAACTTGCATTGGTGCATTGGTGTTTCTTCGGTAAATTTATTTTATAAAGAGGGTATTACAATAAGTGAAGATTCTTCTGTTAATTGCAGACGGACTTGGGGACAGACCCGTTAAGGAACTTGGTGGTAAAACGCCTTTGGAGGCAGCAGAAAAGCCAAACATAAATAGACTTGCAGAAGAAGGTATGGTTGGTCTAATAGACCCTATAAAACCAGGAATAATTCCTGGATCGGACACCTCACACCTCAACTATCTCGGCTACGACCCGTACAAATATTACACGGGAAGGGGTCCATTCGAGGCTATGGGTACAGGTCTTGTATTGAAGGGAGGCGACATTGCCTTCAGGGCAAATTTCGCTACCGTGGATGAATCTGGAATTGTTCTAGATAGGAGAGCAGGAAGAATCAGGGAAGGAACATCAGACCTAGCGAAGTCCCTGAATATGAAGATTGAAGATGTGGAGATTCTTTTCAAGGAGGGTACGGAGCACAGAGGAGCCCTGGTGCTAAGGGGAAATGGCATTTCAACCGAAGTTTCTGACAACGACCCTCACTCAGACAATTTAGAACCTAAAAAAATAGTTGCTACCTCGGAAAAGGGAGAAAAGACAGCAAGAATCCTTAACGAATTCTACCGACGCTCTCTTGTTATCCTCAAGGATCATGAAATAAACAAGGAGAGGAGGAGGAAAGGGCTCATGGAAGCAAATGCAATCCTGTATAGGGGTGGGGGTCAGGTACCAATCCTTCCGAGTTTCAAGGAAAGACACTCCCTCACGGGTGGCTTTGTTGCCGCAGTGGCTCTGGTATCTGGAATCTGCAAGCTCGTCGGCTTAAAAGATTATACGCCTGCTGGCGTGACAGGATCGACGGACACGAACATCAAGAAGAAATTTTCAGCTGCCGTGGAGGGACTGAGGGAAGTGGATTTCATGCTCGTAAATGTCAAGGGAACAGATATTGCAGGACACGATGGCAAGGGAGTGGCAAAGAAGGAGTTCATAGAAAGGATAGATTCTGCGATGACGGACACAATCATGAAGATAAAGGACGATATTCTGATATGCTTCACTGGGGATCATTCCACACCCGCGAGCGTAAGGGAGCATACTTCAGATCCAGTCCCGATACTTCTGAGGTATCCTGGTTGCAGACGCGATGGCGTGGGGAAATTTGACGAGATCAGCTCAAAGGACGGATATCTTCGACTTAGAGGCAACGATCTTATAGATGTCCTGTTGAGTTCTGCAAACAAGTCGGACAAATACGGTGCCTAAGAGATAGCTTCATCGAGCAACTTTTTGATTTCCTCGTCCCTATCTTCAATTCTAAGGAGCATCTCCCTAGCCTTCTCTTTGTCTCCTGAGATCAAGTAAATTTTGGAGAGGATGACCAGTGCTCTCCTGTCCCTCTGATTTATCTTGAGGGAAATGTCGCAGGACTCCTTCGCATCATTCATCCTCTGCATCTTCATAAGTATCTCAGCCCTAAGGTCCCAGAAAGAGGTATTCCTGTTCTCCATCCTTATGGCCATATCTATGGATGCGAGCGCCTCCGCGTACCTTTCCATTGAGTACAGCAAACCTGCCTTATCGAAATAGTAGATGGGCTTCTTCATCAGGGTGATTGCCCTGTTTATGTACGATAGGGCCTCTTCCTTATTAGATTTCAGAGATGAAAGCGAAAGCCTACGATACGTATCCGGGTTGGCAGGGTATTCGTCCTGAAGCATCTTCAGAAAATCCGATGAATCCTTTCCCTGTCTCTCGAGAATGTCAATGAGCAGTATGAGAGCGTCGATGTTTTTCTTTATTTCAATAGATTTCCTAGCGTGCTTCTCTGCTTCCTCAAGAAGTCCATCCTCCAGGAGTTCACTTGCTGCCATGTATTCATCCGTACTCTTCGAGAGGGAGGGAAGGACCCTGTCTTCGCCCATGAACTAATATTGAATTACAATGATTTAACATTTCTCCTTCCGGCTAAATAAAGATAATAAAACAATGTAACATGCGATTAACATGAGAGTCCAGTTAATTGGGTTGGGCTCGATAGGGAAGAATCTCCTGAAACTTATTAACGAGAAGGGACCTTTCATTCGTGCGTCCACTGGCGAAAAGATTGATGTTGTATCGGTCAGCGATACGACGGGGACAGTAATCACTGACGGACTTCCGCTTACAAGAATCATTCAGGCCAAGGAAGGCGGAGGCCTCAAAACACTCGACTCATTTGAAAGGATAAGCGCATCTTCGGCGATAAGGGATCTGGAATCAGATATAGTTGTGGAAATCACGCAAAGCACAAAGGACGGACGACCCGGGATTGATCATGTGGTCAAGGCGTTTGAAAATGAAAAGGATGTGGTAACGGCAAACAAGAGCATCCTAGTCTCTGATTTTGATGCGTTTGGGGTGGCCAAGGAAATGGGGAGGTCTATAAGGTACGAGGCAACGGTCTGCGGGGGGATGCCAGTATTCAACCTCATGGACTACTGCGTCAAGCCAGCCAAGTTCCTGTCGGTTGAAGGGGTTCTGAATGCAACCAGCACATTCGTCATCTCCCAAATGGAAGGAGGAAGGAGCAAGGCATCCGCCAAGGAAGAGGCGATCAGGATGGGAATAGCTGAAAAGGACCAGAGGGATGATCTCGAGGGAATAGATTCCGCGAGAAAGGGTACGATCTTGCACCGAAGAATTTACGGTTCAACCAGGACTATAAAGGACGCGACAATTCTCGCTAAGGAAAGTGAGGTTAAGGATGGAAACAGGCAAATAACTGAGGTGACGCCTGAAGGAGTGAAGGTCGAATACAGGAGGATAGAGAGAAACAGCATCTATTCCAATACAGTAGGTCCAGCTATGCTCATAAGGTTCAATACTGACATCTTCAATCATCTCACGCTATTCACTGACCATGACGGGCCGCTGGAATCTGCCGCAACAGTATTAAACGACATATTACTGTCCAGGGCTGAAAGGGTAACCAGATGAACAAGGGATACGTGATATTTGTTGCAGTTCTGTCGGTGCTTTGGGCAGTAATGATGATCGTAGACCTGGCAATGACTGTCATCCTTCTAAAGCCCACATTTCACAATATGCTTCAAACTCCTTTTCCCCTATTCGTAATAGTCCCCATTCCTATTTTAATAGCATATCTCTCCGGCACATTCACAGCCATCTGGCTAGTGCTGGTGGTAATAGCGGTTATAGTGTTCCTGATGGTTGGGCTGTATCGTTCTGCCAAGAAATTTGAGAATTCTCCGTTATTCAGGCTCACGGAATTCTTTGCACTTAACTACTTTCTTTCTGTGGTCTACATAGGCCTGATAGGATTGGCGGGTCACCCAGTTATAACTCCTATTACCACTTCCACCCCATTCTACCTGAATTTCTTGACAATCACCAATGCGGGGTTGTATGAAGAGCTCATATCCAGAGTCGCTTATATGGGTATCCCACTCTATCTTTACTATACGTGGAGCAGACATGGGAAGCAGTCTAAGTCCCGACCATCTGACCTACCTTGGTACAGGGTAATCTGGGGCGGAGGGTACAAGTTCGGGATGCCTGAGATAACGGTCCTAATAATCTCTTCAGTGATATTCGGCTTCGCTCATGTGACATCATGGGATCTATCTAAGGTGCCCCAGGCCATGCTAGGGGGTGTTCTTCTCGGAATCCTGTACCTCAGATTTGGGTTGTACGCGGACGTATTATTCCATTTTTCGATTGATTCGCCATCTCTACTGATGCCACTTGGGTATGGTGACCCCCTAGCTTCCAGTTATACAAATGCATTCATAAGTGCGATGGTGCTGGTCTCCTTAGTCGGTGGAGTTGTTGTTCTGGTAGCATACGTGATGCAAGCAGTATCAGCCTACAGAGCACGGGGATCAGTTCCAAATGCTCTCCCTTCCTATAATCCTTTACCTATCACTCCTGTAAGGAAGGCTGGTGCGTGCAAGAACTGCGGTTCATCACACCTAACACTGCTTTATGACGATTTATACCGATGCGACGACTGCGGTACAATTTTCAGGAAGGATCAATAGTTGGCCATCTCATCTACCCTCATTATCTCCCTCATTACTGAAGTGGCATAAGCACCGGGAGGTAAAGAAAACTTGACTGTTGACCCATCAAATTCGAAGTCCTCCGGCCTGAAGAAAAGATCCCTCCTCTCACCATTCGAGTTTAGACCGAATGGAATTTTGAAGTCGTTCTGTCTTATCCCCTCTTCCTTGAGCACTTCATCCTCTATCTCGCCCATCTTTCCGCCTGCAAGATCTACTCTGCTTCCAACCACTAGGCCGGTAGGCGAGCCAACCCCTCTTTCGAAGGATGAGGCTATTCTTTCAATGTTTATGCTGTTTACTCTCACGGTCTTATCTCCAAATCTGTATATGTCCCCAGGGAGGATTGGCGTGTGAAGCTCGAGGCGCCTGCTGAGTATCTTGTTGAATACGTATCCCTGATACGCGTGCACGAACATTGAGACAAGGTTGTCAGGAAGCACCTTTATTGCTCCTGAGTAATCCCCAGGTTTCAAAAGTAAATGCTCCATGACCTTTCTTTCCAAGTCCAGAGATTTCGGAAACTTCTCCAACCCGACTTTTGGGTCCGGGTTATCAATGTATTCCTTCCTCAAGTCCGCAAATCTATCCTCTCCGGGATAGCCTATGAAAAGATTTACTGCACCAGAAAAATTCCCCTTAACGATCTCCCTCCCAACAAGATGAGTGACTGGTCTTAGAGGGCCGAATCGTTGTGGTCCGTAGAAGTTAGGTATCACCTTTTTTGCGGAGACTTCCCTGCAATTGGTTAGAAAAACTCGCTCATCTGCGCCTTCAACCCTTATTCTAAAGAGGTTCTTACTGTGGGAGCCAACGGTTAACGGGGCATCAAGATAGAAATGGTCAAGCACCTCAACGTCGACCAGGTTGAATGCTCTATATTTTACGCCGGGAATGCTCAGATATTGCACTTTGACGCTTCTCCTGTCCTTGGTTCCAGAGAAGTAGACTCTCCTTTGTGACACATGGTAAATCCTTGCGACAAACCTGATCAACCTATTGTGTTCCCAGTTCTTTGCTCTCAATTTAAGAACGAGGGTGTTTCCTTCATCCTTTTTCTCCAAACCTTCGACAACTTCCTCCACGTAAAAGTCCTCAGGCTGGCTCCTGAGCTTCCCTCCCGAAGGTTTGAGATCGAAGTAGTAACCCTTGATTCCTATTATGGAAAAGTCCACGTTTTGAAATTCCTTCAACAATATTAATTAACTCTTTTATCCTCTCAGAACAAGATGTGGGAAGGGGTTACTGGAAAACGGAGGAAAAACGGCATCTATGGACTCGCAGTGGGAACGGTCGTATCATCTATCTTGCTGTACCTTTCCTTCTATATTTCATTCCTCTACCTCCTGATACCAGTAATCCTTCTCGTCGTATTCCATTATACAAAAGCCTGGAGATTCTCCGACAGGGCTTTCTATGGCCTCATAGCGATATTGATCGCATTCTTCCTAGCTATGGCAGGCATTTCTGATTCCATTTCAAGCGCGCCACACCAAGCCACAGCCTCCCTCACCATTTCATCGGTCACCTACGATATCCACTACAGCTATACTAACACGCAGGGAGGGTACGTATTCAATTTCACTCTGCCCTCGCTGAATTTTACAAATAACATTGCCCTTAAACTGGTAGACCTCTTCGATCCGACCAACACCCTCCTATCAAAGAATGCTACCCTCAGCCTTTACGGTTCCAATTACACCTATGCATGGAGCACGGGGCAGCTGTCCCAGCATGCATATGTGGTTAATGTAACTCTGTTCCTGAAGAACGATACCTCAAAGCCTCACTATGTGGAATTCCTCGGGCCTATCTTGATATCCACTGCCAATCTGGTCCTTCTGTTGTCTGAAAGCCTGATACTGAGCTACCTTGCGATAACCTACCTCTTCTTCCTTGCATTTGCATTCTTTGCTCGGGCGATTTCAATGTCCAGGAAGAGGAAAGAAAAGGATGGAGACCAGAACCCGCCACCTCCTGAAGTACAGCCTCCGAAAGAATCAGGCTCGCCCAGAAGAGGCTGGTTCGGTCGTAGAAACTCCTAGGACGCGAGTCCGAGCTCTTTGATTTTATCTAGCACCTCTCTCGCGTGGTCTTTTGGGCTTACTTTTGGAAAGACATGGGCCACCTTCCCCTGCCGGTCTATTATGAATGTAACCCTCTTAGCTGTTCCAATCCCAAGCACGTTGTATTTCCTAGATATTTCTTTGGATGAGTCTGGTGCCAGATGGAATGGGAGGTCGTATTTCTCTGCGAATTTTTTGTGAGAATTCTCGGAATCAACACTTATACCTATCACCTCTATTCCCAGCTTCTTGAAGGCATCAAAGTTGTCCCTGAAGTTGCAAGCCTCTGTCGTGCAACCAGGAGTGAAATCCTTCGGGTAGAAGTAGACGACCACAGTCTTACCCTTGAAGTCGGAGAGTTTTCTCTTCTCCCCGTTCAGGGGGAATTCGAAGTCGGGAGCAGTATCTCCAATCTTAATTTCGTCTGCCATGCATTTTCAAGATAATGCGCTTTAAATATTTTTTCTGACTGAATTAGCGTCATTTCTCTTTTATTGCAGGGAAAAACCTTCGTAAAATTAAGGAACTGTTTGAATCAGCATCCCTTACTCACTTAATCCCACCGTCGATGGGTATCATTGTTCCTGTGGTGGCACCGAACACTCTTTCTCGTACTAGCTCAACCACCACGTTAGCAACGTGATCCGGAAGAACTTCTATCCCAAGCAGATTTCCTCTCTTGTATTCTTCCGGAGTTATTCCCTTTGCCCTTGCCCTGTTTTCAAGGACTCCTCCTTCCCATATCTTCGATTCCCTGAATATCTTGTCCGGGTTGACGACATTGCTTCTGATGCCGAATTTGCCCCCTTCAAGGGCGACGTACCTGGAGAGTTGAGCGGCAAAGGCTTTAGAGGTTCCGTAGGACATCATCCCTTCTCCGGGGTTAGTAACGTTTTTTGTTACATTGAAAATGAAAGACCCTCCAATTCCTTGCGACTTCATTATCCTGAATGCTTCCTTCGTTACCAGGAATGTGCCAATGGAATTTATTTCCACGTGCTTCCTGAGGTCATCAAGGGTGGTCTCATCTATCGGAGATGGCTTTAGATAACCGGCATTGTTGAACACCACGTCTATTCCTCCGAATCTACTCACTATTTCCCTGAATGCCTCCCTGACAGAATCTTCCTTTGAAATGTCAAAGACAATCCCAAGTGAATTTGGGCCAATTTCAGAGGAAACCTGCACGATCTTTGGGTCTATGTCCCCTCCGACTCCAAAGATACCCTCTTCTGCAAACCTCTTCAGAGTGACTTTACCTATTCCGCTTGCTGCCCCCGTGACCAGTCCAACAATCCCCTCAAGCTCGCTCTTCTTACCCTTCGATACCTTTGCCTCCTGAAATGGCCAGTATTCCATGTCGTAGCACTCCTTTTCAGTGATGAACTTGTTTTTCCCTATCGCTCTGGCTGCGGAGGAGACCTTGAATGAATGTAAGGCTTCATCCCTGATGATGTCGGCCTCTCTTTTCGAAGGAGCTGCACATATTATCCCGCATCCTCTTATCACCAGTACCGACGGATAGGGATCATGCATAGTCCTTCCCGAGTCAACGTATTTCCTAAAATTGTCCTCGTAAGTTCTTGCAAATCCCTCTACCTTTTCTTCAATATCGGTAATCCCTTCAGAATAGAGGTAATCCTTCTTCGTCCTTACGAGCATATCCGGCGTTGCGGGTCCCAGGGTTGCAAAAATCCTTGCCTCGTTGCTCAAGGAGTAACCTACCGCCTCATCAGAATGATCCCACGTCAGTATCTTCCTTGACTTTCTGCTTAACATCCCTCTGAGTTTTGGTAGGAAATCGATGAGTTCATCTCCCATTTCCTTGGTCATCTTGCTGCGTGGAATGCCTTTCCACCTGCTCTCCACGAACTTCCTGGCTTCAGAAACAAGTCTAATGTGCATTTCATAGCTCTGCTTTGCAGTATCGCCCCAGGTTACAAGACCGTGGTTTCTCAGGATGATTCCTGCAAAATTTGACAGGTTTGCCTTGTTCATCTCCTTCAGGAATACCTTTGCCAGCTGGAAACCAGGCTGTACATACGGAATAACTAAAACCTTCTCCTCGAATATATTGGCAATAGCCTGATCTTCGAGATCCGTATTTGTTATGGCAACGATGAAGTCTGCGTGGGTGTGATCAACGTATCTGGAATCTATGAACGCATGGATGAACGTTTCCACTGACGGAAAGGGCTGATCCGGATCGAGCATGCTACCTCTGATAAACGACGACATTTCCTCATCGGTCATTTTTTCGACCGACTTCGCTTCCAGCAGGTCCCTCAGCTTCATTACGGTGAACCCATCCGGTCCTATTGTTGCTAGGTTTGAACCAGAGCCTTTGACCAACAAAGCATCCACTTCCCTCCCTGCCACATTCATTACCTTCATCTTGACGCTTGTATTTCCCCCGCCGTGAAGTACCAGGTTTTCGTCTGCCCCAAGCAATCTTGAGGTTGTTACCCTCTCCTCTAGTAGCTTCCTTCCTGCATCAGGGACCCTATACATCATAGTCTGCAAATACGCCCCTAATAAAATACATTTATCCGATTTTGGTGAAGGGAAGGATACCCCACCTAAACACACGAGGCAAAGAATATATTGGAATTGAAGTTGGGGTCGCATGGACTCATTTTCCAACCGTGACAAGGATGTTTTCCTTATAACTTGCGAAAAGATGATAGATAGGGGAGCTCTCATGTCGCGCTACAGCAGGACTAGGGAATTGGACATCAGGAAGCTCTGGGACAAGGAATTTGAGGGAGTTCCCGACAGGGCAGAAAAATTCTACGAACGAGTGTTCTTGGAGTACGGTGACGAGTCTGTCGCGGAATTGGCTACCGCACAGGTCGGAATACAAAACGTCAGCAATGTTCTTTCAAAGATCATAGAGGAGAGCAGAATCGGTTTATCATATCTGGAGAAGAGTTCTAGGTACGTTTCCTATAGGGACAAGAAGGATGGTAAGTACCTCTATTTGGAAGCGGATTCAGCGGGAATCCCCCAGAAATTCCAGAAGAGGTATGAAGAGTTCAACGAATCTATTTTCGAGCTTTATGAAAGGGTGGCAGACGGAGTAGCTTCATATATCCGTGAGAACAACCCCTTTGAAAACACGAGGTTTTACCTTCCCGGTGGGAAGGAGATCAATCCAGGGGACGGAGGCATCACTGAAGAAATGATGAGAAAAGCCTACGATTCTTCAGTCAGGAGCAGAACACTCGATGAGGCGCGATTTCTCCTTCCAGCCTCCACACTCACAAATATAGGAATAAGTGGAAATGCCAGGGCTTTCTCTCACCTGCTCGAGAGGCTCAAATCCAGCCAATTAAAGGAAGCGGATAAACTTTACAAAGACCTTTTGTCAGAGCTAAAGCTAGTCTTTCCGAAGCTAATAGACAATGTAGAGAAACCACACGGAATTGAAGGCATTGAGTACCTGAAAAAGATTTCAACAGTATTGCCGGAACCGATATCTGCGGATTCATCGTTTGGCGAAGAAGTAAGGTTGATCTTCCACGAAGGGGATGAAAAGGTCATAAACAACGTGCTTTCCGCCCATTATTTCGAGCGCACTGATGGGGAATTTGCTGCCCTATACTCTGCGATATCCTCTCTTGACATATCCAAGAAGAGGGAAATGCTAAACAGGATAATGTCACTAAGGGGTAACAGGAGACAGAAGCCGGACAGAAGCTTTGAACATGTTCGCTACACCTTCGAGATCAACACAAATTTCGGCGCATTTAGGGACTTCCAAAGACACAGGACCCTGACAGTTCAGAGGAAGAAGCTTACCCCCAATTTCGGTTACGACATCCCTCCTATTGTCTCAAATATCCGGGAGTTGTTGAAAGAATATATGAATGTGATGGAGGAATCAAGGAAACTGTTCAATGACATATATTCCGAAGACCGCAATGCCGCTCAGTACGTTGTCTTGTTTGCCCACAAGCATCCAATCATAGTAACAGTCAACCTCAGGGAGCTGGTCTATCTTACGGACCTGAGATCAACACCGCAGGCCCATTTCGATTTAAGAAGATTAAGCAGAGTGATGGTTGATCGCGTGTTGGAAGTGAACCCTTCCATAACCCCGGCCTTCAAATTTCTGAACACCAAGGAGGAGGAACTCGGGAGGTTGAGTGCGGAATTGAGAAAGGAAATAAAGATAAAAAATGAGCAGAAAGGATAGAGCTTTGGAATAGCGGAGAGAGTCGCCTGCAGGGGTTCCTCAGGACCTGTGTATTGCGACCTGTTCTGTTGCTCTTCCCTTATTGTCCGTGTAGACTTGCATTGCCTCCTTGACAGTTGCCTTTTCATGAACGATGGCCCTTATGGCCTTTATCATCGCCACCGGGTAGTCGTTCTGCCAGATATTCCTGCCCATGTCCACGCCGATAGCGCCCTCTTGAAGGGCGTTGTAAACGAGGTTTAGCACATCAAGTTCAGTATCCAACTTTGGTCCGCCTGCGACTACTAGGGGAACTGGTGATCCGTCCACGACTTTCCTGAAATTATCGCAGTAGTACGTCTTAACAATATGTGCCCCTATCTCAGCCGCAAGTCTGCACGACAGAGCGAGATATTTAGCATCCCTCTTCTTAAGCTCCTTTCCTACCGCGGTTATTGCCATTACGGGCATTCCGAATTCCTCACCCTCGTTGACCAACCTGGAAAGATTTACCAAGGACTGCTTCTCGTGGTTAGTTCCGACAAATATAGAGAGGGCTACGGCGGATACATTCAGCCTGACGGCATCGGTCATAGATGTTGTAATTTCCTCGTCGCTCAAATCATCCTTCAGGATGCTCGTCCCCCCGGACACTCTCAAGAGGATCGGAGTATCCCACTCCGGGTCAATCGAAGTTCTGAGAATCCCTCTTGTCACAGCTACAGTATCAGCAAATGGAAGTAGTGGTTCGAGCATCTTCCTGGGATTTTCCAGCTTCCGGGTAGGTCCCATAAAGTAACCATGATCCGCTGCCAGCATTACCGACCTTCCCGTGGAAGGTTTTATCATCCTTGAAAGTCTATTCTTCATTCCCCAATCCATATCCTTTCCCCTTCGTGTTCACGAATGTCGTCTTTGCCTAATAACATTTTTGTATTTCGAGGAAGGCAATGCAGTCTCAACACTCTTATAATCTACGAAAGGTTAAGAACAGTTGCAATATTAATCCCCAAAAGGATGTCGGTCACAGCTAACTACATTAAATGGTCTTTGGGAGATTCCTTTGCTGGAAGGTTAAAGAGGAATCTATCATTTCAGGTTGGAGCAATCATAGTCACGATATATTTGATTATATCTCTGCTTGATTTCATAGACCCGAAGTATTTGGGCGTAAGCAATGCATTTAATTTATTCTCTTTCTCTAACCCTGGCATAAGGTCAGTTCTAATGAAGCAACCTTCACCGCCAACAACGAATGAGGGGTTGCTATATTTATTAGGCACTACTGCCTACGGGATTCCCATCCTCCCCGCCATACTCGCTTCCATACCGGTAGACTTGGGATTTGCCGTATTGATAGCAGGAGTGAGTGCGACAATAGGCACTTTTATTGGAGTTTCTGGTGCATTCCTAACTAAGAAGCTGGAATGGGTCATTTCTTTCGTGTCTAATACGTTTATCAGTATCCCTATAATCATCTCTGTCTTAATTTTCGGGTTCTTACTTCATTTCACACTCTTCGCGATTTCGATTGGGATAATTGCTGTATTGTGGGCATATTACGCGCAAATAGCTAGAATGCTCACACTAAATATAAAGGGAAACCAATTTATCGAGGCAGCAAGAGCTTCGGGTGCGTCTGATCTGCGCATCGTATATTCTCACGTTTTTCCTAATATAGCTACCCCCGTTCTAATCAGGTTCTCGCTAGACATTGCGACGGTAATAATGATTTTCTCCGCTACCAACTTCTTATTCTGGCAACAATTCACACCGCTGGCAACGACACCGGAATTAGGGGCTCTTATTAATGGATTTCCAGAATTCGGATATCTGTTTGGTTTTCATTTGGTTGGTTCTCAATACATTCCTGCTACAGCTTCCCTGTTCCTATACATGGGCTATTGGTGGACAGTCTTTTTTCCCGTCTTGTTCCTTCTCATTTTAGTAATAGGTTTGATCGCACTTTCAGACGGAATGAGAAAGGCGCTTGACCCCCGGACAACTTAGATAGTATATCAACCCTCCCTACGGATTAGAGGATTCTTTGCAAAGTAGATTACGTCGATGGTAAGGCTAATCAGCATTACCATCACTCCTAGTAGGAAAATCACAACTGCGGTTGGATAGTACTGGTCGTACGAAATTGTATTAGCTAGAAATAGCCCAATCCCCGGGTAGTCAAAAACATTCTCCATCATGATCACGTTGCTTAGTAGAAATGCTACCATTATTGTGGCTGAAGCCATTACTGGCAATACAGCGTTAGGTCTAACGTGCCTTATTTCTATCTGTCTTTCAGGAACTCCCCTGCTTCTAGCGCTCTTCACATACTCCGTACCTATATGATCGGTATAAGCAGAGGATACCAAGAACGTGACTATAGCGGTGATACTGATGACGAGTGTTGCAACAGGCAGGACAAGGTGCATAAACACATTGAAGGCCAGCGTGTAGTCGCCATGTAAGAGAGAATCGATGAGCAACATGTGAGTAGGACTTGAGATTAGTATTCCATTGCTCTCCAACCAGCTCGGCTTCGTAATTTCGGAGGGAAGGGAAGTTGCGTCGAATGCACCTGTAATGGGGAAGATTGCTAGCGGGTTTCCCCGTATCACCCCTTTGCCAAACAGTATCTGAAGGACCAAAGCGGTTACATAGGCAGGAGTGAGATATCCTAATAGAGTTATTGACCTGCTTATTTTAGCAAACCTGTATGTATGGTGAGTCCCTAGATACCTTCCAAGAGGAAATGAGACTATCAATGATATAGTAGCTGCAAAAATAACTACTTCAAGAGTTGAAAAGAAGTATATGCTAATGAGCACTGAAACTGGACCGCTAAACGTCTGCTCTTTAGGGAAGGCAACAAGATAGCCCCAATTTCCCGTTAAAACATTCCATACAAACTTTCCGAAAGCTCCGAGATATGAAAAGATAGAATCGGAAAAAGAAGGAAAATATGAATTGGAATTGGGGTTCCCTATCGCCGAAAACAACACGAATAAAAAATAGAGAATTGCCAAAATAGTAGGAGGTATTGAAGCTAGCCTCTTTAGGAAATACATCGAGATATTCATTACAACAATCGTCACCACACGAATTGGGAATAAAGATTTTTCCAGGCATAATCCATAGGAATCAAGAAAATAATTATTTAAGATATCTAATTTGTCATTGCTAGTATTTCATCATGAATCAGAACGATTGGTTCGGAAATCGCGAGATGGTAGACCTCAATGGCGAAGGCGAAATGGTTAGATGAGCCAGCTACAATCAAAACAATTGAACCCGACCCCGTATTGTTTCCAAACGTGCCCAGGGTTATGGCAGTGAAGAGGAAGCCGTCGAATGAATCATTGACTACGTCAACAGTTAAACCACCGGGTCCCACCTCGTATCCCTCCAGATCGAGAATTGCGCTATGATAAGTCTGAGAAACGAACAAGGAGGCTGAAGATTTGGATGTGAACTCAAATGAGCCAATAATGACCCTGGAGTTGCCTATTGAATTAACGAAATATGCTATATCTGCGTTTACTGGTTTTTGGGTCGATTGAGCAGAAAATAAGCTGAATGCTCCTGGTTTCTCGTTCAAATCTTGCCCGCTGGAGTTGTTGACCTGTGAATTGGTGACTAAGCCAATATGGGTTGAGGATGGTGGTGGAGGGAGAACCGTTGAAGTACTGTGATGAAGTTCGAGAATATCAAACGGGATTATAACCAACGCAGCTATTACGACAACGACGGTAGCTCCCGTCAGAATGACCTTGATGTATCTGGGCAATGTCACGGTCTTAAAAAGTCCTATGAGCGATAAAAAACTTTCTATACCCCTAACTTGTCTAAGCCTAATCGACCACGTTTCGCCTGTTACTTTTGCGGTCAACGCGGGAGTCATACTGACTTTTGCAAATTTAGATTTTATCAAATATTTGTTGATGTTTGATTCCTATATTTTGCCCTTTGGGTTATGTTAGAGATTTGTATGCTACAACATAATACCTTCTTAACACGTTGAAACATCACAGCACAGTTCATATCTCAAATTAATTCTAGCATTTTCAAATTCCCGAAAACCTGATATTTCTGCACCCATCTTACAGAGTTCAGAAATATAGGTAGTAAGGATGTACCGGAAATTCAGGGTGTAAGTAGAAAAGGGGTGCATTTAGGTCAAACTTTTATAAGGAGACAAAATGAACGACATATGCCTTCTTTAAAAATAGATGATTTTTATGACTTGAGATTCCTTGGTAATATCAATGTCGCTAACGGAAGGATATTCTTTGAGATATTCAGGCCAGTTGAAAAGACAAACAAG
>JAJZYX010000002.1 GCA_021797855.1 Thermoplasmata archaeon | reverse complement strand
AGCGGTCTCACAAGCTTGTTGTTCTTCCAGTACTCCACTATGTGGGAACCCCATCCTGCCATCCTGGATGCAACGAATATTGGCGTGAACATCTGCCCCTCTATGCCAAGCACCCTGTAGAGCGGTCCTGCGAAGAAGTCTATGTTCGGCCATATGCCCTTGCTGTTCCCCAGCTTCTCTATCATCATCTTCTCAGCCCTGAGGGCTATCTGGAGCAGCCTCCTCACCTCGTCGGAAGGCTCCTTTGCCAGGCTCTCCTCCAGGTAGCTCCTCACTATCCTTGCCCTTGGGTCGTAAGTCTTGTATACGCGGTGGCCGAAACCCATGATCCTCTTCTTCCCCTCAAGCGCCTCCTCTATGTACCTCTCCGTGTTCTCAGGGTCGCCTATGGCGTTCATCATGCTCAGCGCTGCCTCGTCGGCGCCTCCATGAAGCGGTCCCTTGAGCGTCCCTATGCCGGTAGTTGCCGCAGCATACACGTCGGCAAGTGTTGAAGCGGTAACAAGGACGGAGAATGTGGATGCGTTTGTGCTGTGCTCTGCATGCAGTATGAACATAAGGTCTATCAGCTTGCTCTCGAACCTGTTGGGCCTCCTTCCTGTGAGCATGTAGAGGAAGTTCTCTGCATGCCCCAGGGAAGGGTCTGGGGGTATGTACCTCCTCCCCCTCATGAACCTGCCTGTTGCAGCAGCTATAGTGGGCATCTTCGCAATGAGGGTTATGACCTTGTCTATGGTGGCATCCTCATCCCTGTTGTTCGGGTCACTGTCGAACATCACCAGCATGGACGTGGCAGTCCTCATGACGTCCATGGGGTGTGCGGCAGGCGCCATCCTCCTTATGACGTCCTTCACCCCCTTCTCTATCTCCCTCCTCCCCCTCAGCTTTGCAACGAACTCCTCATACTCCCTCCTGTTCGGCAGCTTCCCGTATATGAGAAGGTATGAGACCTCCTCGAAGTTAGACTTCTCGGCAAGCTCCTCTATTGCGTAACCCCTGTACCAAAGCCTGCCGTTCTGCCCGTCAACCTTCGATATAGAGCTCTCGTCTACGTAAATCCCCTCCAATCCATAATTTATGGTGGGTTTAGTGTTCACGTTAATCAGATAAGAATATCGTAGCTTTGTACTTAATTTTAGCTTAGCGACGGCCAAAATGGTCACAAAGAAATCCTTATTTCTGGATTCTGGATATATAACTATGAAATTAGCCATACTACTGGCAGTGTTCATCGCTCTCCTCTTTGCATTTTCTATTCCAGCCGTACATGCGGATTCCCGCTCTCTGGTGATTCTAAATTTCACATATCAAGTGGACCCGGGAGCACAGGATTACTTCCAATCAGTCCTCTCCTATGCCGTATCCAACAACGATCCCGTCATAATAGTGATGAACACTCCAGGCGGTTATCTGGCTAACGCATTTGCGATTGTGAATAACACTATTGCTGCAGAGAAATCGGTGACAGTAGTGACTTACGTTCCATCTGGGAGCATGGCGGCTTCTGCAGGCTCATATATAGCCCTTTCGTCTGATTACGTGTATATGGGAAATGTTAGCTTCATAGGCCCTTCTACTCCGTACATAATTGGAGGAAGTGCCCTGGAGCAGCAGCACGTCACTAATGCAGCACTTACCTTCATGGAGTCACTCGCACAAGACCATGGATGGAACCAGAGTGCAGTGAGACAGATGGTATTAAACAACGTGGCCTATACGGCACAGAACGCATCAAGAATTGGATTGATAACAGGGGTATCAGATAGCCTTGCTGCGGTAATTCAGAAACTGGGTTACCAGGGACTGCAACCCATCCAATTCTACGAGAACACAGTCCAGCAGCTAGAGTCATTCCTTTCAAATTCTACCGTTGCAGATTTTCTCATACTTATCGGCGCAGTTGCAATTCTTCTTGACATCTTCCACGGGTCTATTGCGCTAAGCGTTGCTGGGATAATCGCCTTAGCACTTGGATTTTGGGGGGTTACGTTGATCAGCTTCCAGCCTGTTGCTGTTCTCCTTATGGTCATGGGCATCGCTCTGATATTCCTAGAGATCAAACTTGGGCATGGATTGGCTATGATGGGTGGCGTCGTATTGGTAATCGCAGGTGGGCTGATATTGATGGTGGGGGTCGGCTACTCTTCAAATGTTCCTGTTCTCAACGGATCTAACTATGCGCTGATCGCCTTGGAAGCCACAGCCATTCCGATAGGCGCTCTCTATCTCATCGGCATAAGGAAGGCAGCTATGAGAGGTCCTCCCAGAGTGGGACCACAGAACATAGTTGGAAGGAGGGGCAAGGCAGTCACGGATATAGAACCAAACGGAAAGGGGGTAATCAACGTGCTGTCAGAGGAGTGGACAGCTACCTCCTCGGAGGCAATAAAGAAAGGGGAGCAGGTGGAGGTGCTAAGTTACAGCGAAGGGGTAGCAAAAGTCAAGAGGATTTCCGGACCTTGAGTGTTGCTGAATCATCTTGCACCGCAACTACTGTGACGAGTTCGTTGTCGATAGTGTCCTCGTCGCAGACGAAGCTCCAATCCTCGCTCTTTACTACTACGGTTCCGATTTCGTTAGCAGGTACGCCCTTTAGAACCCTTCCTGTCTGACCTATCATGGTTTCCTTGCTGAAGTATTTCTTCGTGATCCTCTGTGAAATGGTTATCGAAAATCCAACGAATAAGAGAAGTGCTATCAGGAAAAAGACTATGGAAAAGGCAAGCATGAATGAATTGTTTCGGCCTGTGATAAAGTATTCAATAAGCAGGTACAGGGCAAAAATGGTGATGATTGCTATGGGAACGACGGCCCGGTAGCCATACTTAACCGTGAACTTGCTGGGTTCTTTTGCCATGAGCATTCCTACTGTTTCTTGCTGTCCGAAGGTGAAGAGGCTGCCCTTAACGTTTCGGTGAAGGGCTTGAACATCTCTGTAAACTCCATGGGTATTATGTACTTAGTGGAGTTGCTTGAACCGAGAGCTCGCATCATTTCCAGATACTGAAGGGCCATTGTCTTCTGGTCAATTTCCTTAGCTGCGTTGAATATGGTAGTGAGCGCCATTGCGTATCCTTCTGCCCTCAAGATTGCGGATTGTTTGTCCCCCTCTGCTCTCAGAATGTTAGATTGCTTGTCTCCTTCCGCGACCGTGATTGTTGCCTGTTTCTTTCCTTCCGCTTCAGTCACCACCGCTCTTCTTGATCTCTCTGCGCTCATCTGCATTATCATAGCGTCTGAAACGTTCTTGGGTGGGAGAATCTCTCTGATTTCCACATTGGTAACCTTGACCCCCCATCTGGTCGTTACCTCATCAAGTTTTGTTCTTAGAATCGCATTAATGTTTTCTCTCTTGGACAGGACCTCGTCCAGTATTATATCGCCGACCACGGCCCTCAGCGTTGTTGTGGCTATACCCATTGCAGCCCCCTCAAAATTCTGGACCTGTATGACAGAATCTGATGCGCTTATGACCTTGAAGTATATGATGAAGTCTACATCAACTGGGGCATTATCTTTCGTTATGCAAGTTTGATGTGGAATCGTAAGGAACCTCTCCCTCAAGTCTACCCTTACCGGGACATCGATTATGGGGTAGATGAATACGATCCCAGGTCCCTTCTCTGCCAGTGCCCTTCCGAACCTGAAGACAACTATCCTCTGGTATTCTCGCACAATTTTTATTGAATAGAAAAGGAATGCTAGAAGTATTATCGCAACAAGGGCTATCAAGGCATCCTCTCCAACGTTAGAAGTAATTGCTAGCTCCATCGAGCTGAACGGAAATATCACGCTATACCATTGAAATTGGCTATTAATGCTTTTGGCTC
The DNA here is from genome assembly GCA_021797855.1 of Thermoplasmata archaeon. Classification (GTDB taxonomy): domain Archaea; phylum Thermoplasmatota; class Thermoplasmata; order Thermoplasmatales. The sequence continues at coordinate 85,212 of JAJZYX010000002.1, read as the reverse complement.
ACATCTTTTCCCAAATAATAAAAGGACATTTTCAGGACATTCCGCTGAATCCTGGCAAGGCGGCTAACACCTATGCAGTTAACTCAATAAAGGTCAAAAATTATTAATATCATCCTTTCCTTCCAAATTATGGCCAAGGTTGACTATAATTCTAAACCTATTGACGACAATTTCTTCGACAAGCCTGACGAATATCCGATAACCGGTAATCATGCGGGTCACGAGGTCAGGGCCGAGGGAAAGGTCAGGATGGACAAGGACGGCAAGCCATACCCGACCAAGCTTGGTATTCACGGCACCAACGTTGCAGTTGATTGGGAGTCTTGTATCGCTGATGGGTCTTGCATGGATGTATGTCCGGTCAATGTCTACGAATGGTTCCTTAACCCTGGAAACAAGGGGACAGGTAATGACAAGAAGATTTCAGAGGGGACTGAAGAGTGGAACAAATACAGAACCGACAAGTGCGATCCTATCAGGGAGGCGGACTGCATATTCTGTAACGCTTGCGTTACGGCATGCCCCGTAAGTGCCATTTCCGTGGCTATGAGAAAGTAATCCTATCTATTCTCCAGGGGACGACCTATTTCAGTTTTGTTTTTATTTAATTCCCTTTCTTCCAGTATAGATGTCCATGTAAGGAAGCAATTCAGGAGGAGCTTGTCATCTTCGCTCATTTGAGGCACTTCCTGAAAAATAGAGACGTCCGTTCCCACGCGTCTTCAGCAGCTTCGCGGTTGTATACCGATCCGTCGTTGTTTGCAAAGGCGTGATTGGTATTTGGGTAGACCTTTAGTTCCAGCTGCTTCTTGAATTTCAGGAAATGCGAAACCGCATCTGGTATCCCTGCGTTTATCCTTGGGTCTTCCCCTGCATATAGCCCCAGTACTGGGCCCTTTATCTTGGAGATATCGTTCAGGTCGGGAGGATTTGAACCGTAATAAACGACCGTTGCATCGAATGGAAGTTGGGTTGAGATTCTAAATGACAGGCCTCCCCCCATGCAAAATCCTACGACTCCAAATTTTCTGATACTAAATTTTTCCTTCAGATACTCGTAGCCCATGGCTATATCCTTGAGCATCCTTTCTTCTGTATTTCCCCTTCCCAACATAAGCTTGGTTATGATCTCTCCCTGTTCGGCTGAGGCCCTTCCCATTGCGGTTCTGATGGAATCAGCATCCCCTCTCTTTTCAGCGGGTATTTCGAAGAATATCTTCATCGCCATCGCGATGTTCTCCTGAGTAAAGATATCAACCTCCTCCTTCCTCGAATAGAGGTGAGGCGCAAGAACAAGATATCCGTCATCTGCGAGTCTTCTCGAGTAGTTCTTGATGAAGTTTGTAAGCCCCCAAATTTCCTGTATTACTATTATGGCCCGGTTTGATTCCCTGTCACCAGCTAGGAAAGCCTTCACCTTCGTACCATCAAATGTAGGAAATTCTATCATCTCTTCAGTTTTCATATTATGGCATGAAAAGGGGTGTTTAATATTTTTATTTGATTCAATTGGATATGTAATGGAATTTCATTGGCCTCACACTTGCTAGGATTGAATATGGGAGGAGGACAAATTGTCAAAGACCTCAAATCCATACCTTATAATTGCCTTGACGTTGTCGAACGTCTCTAAACTGCTGACTTCGTCCCTTTCAATCCATTTACAGTCAGTGGATTCGTCATTTCTGTGGAAGTCGGGTTTGCTGGCTATACCAAGGTATATTATATCGAAGTGTTGGTGAGGTCCGCTGGAATATGGTACTATCTCATCCATAATAACTAAAGGCTGAGGGGAACTTTTTGCCCCTTTCTCGTCCACCTTAAAGTCTATTGTCGATGTAACGTTGAAATCTGCGCTTGTTTCTTCTTTTGATTCCCTGATAGCACATTCAAGAGGATCTTCCCCTTTCTCTAGGTGGCCACCGGGGTAAATCCACACGCCAAGTTTCTTGTGTCTTACCAAAAGAACCTTCCTCCCAGACTTATCAACAATTAGTACTCCAGCGACAATGCATTTTTTCAAGATTCCACCACGCCTTCAAATGAACCCAGAATCGTGTAAATATTTTGTTCCAAATTTGGAAGTTCTAGATGGATGTCGAACGGAGCGCCGGGGGGGAGATTTGAACTCCCGATCTCTTGCGAGAACAAGCTTTCCGTGAAACTGTTCCAGGCTTGCGCCTTACCGGTCTGGGCCACCCCGGCTATGCTTAACCTCAAAGACACAAGGTTTATTATTATTTCCACGTTCCTAAGATTAATGGAGCTTCTAGATGGAACAATTGAAGTTCTAGACGTTTTCACAAGGGAGTTTGTCGGGAAGAGGGACGTTGTCCTAGGAATATCAGGGGGGATAGACTCAGCTCTCGTTGCCTTCATCCTCAAGCGGAATCTAGAAAGCAGGAGGATACATCTCTACTCCCTCCCATTCGGGAGTGAAAGCAGGGACGTTCAGAAGGTATCAGAATTCCTGGGTCTTCCGTACGAAACTGTCGACATGACTCCGGCACTGGAATTCTTTTCCTCATTTCAGGGGGAAAGAGGGGTTACTGGGAACATAAAAGCTAGATTGAGGATGGTCTATCTGTATGCAAAGGCCAATGAGTACAAGGGTCTCGTTGCGGGGACATCGAACAAGAGCGAATTACTAACGGGTTATTTCACAAAGTTTGGGGATGGTGGTTCAGATTTTCAGATTCTTGGGGACCTCTACAAGACGCAGGTCTACCAAGTGGCAAAAAACTACAATTTCCCTGACTGGCTGATAAAGAAGCCTCCAAGCGCGGACCTCTGGGTCGGGCAGACGGATGAAGGAGAACTTGGAATCACATATGAAAAACTGGATAGAATACTGGAATGTCTTGAGTATCTGAAATCTCCTGAGGAATGCAATGCTGCTGACTGCAGTATCAAAGAAATAAAAAGGATTTATGGCATGGTGCAGAGCAACGCGCATAAGCGCGTGAACTTCTATATTCCAAAAATTGGATTCCGTTCCGTGGGGACGGACTGGATGGAGTAATAGCGTTCCGTTATTCTTCATTCACTTTTGCGCAGGTTTGTTCGGCTTCATTTCATCGTGCAACATTGGATGTGACCTTGACCGTAAAATGGTCGAGATTATGACATCCTGCAAACTCATGTCAAAGCAGAAATAGGCTAATTTCAAATGATAAATATAGTTGAAGGGATGTTTAAAGCTTAACATAGAGATGATTTGTTTCCGAAGCCTCATACCAGCTTAAAGCCGCCAGTTATAGAATCTATAACAAAATCTTCATCCGGTCCGAATCCTGCGCACGTAAGTGTGCCTGGCTCGATCTGGGTGAATCCTGCATCCCTTATTGGGCAGCAGTTAACTCCTATTGACTTTGCCTTCTTAATGAGGGTCTGGAGCTCATTTTCATCCTTAACCCAGACTACTATCTTTTTCTGACCTTCTGATATCCACCTATTTTTTTTATCAGAGGAGGGGAGCGAACACTCCACTGCAGCGTGGGCCACTTGGGCGGCAATTTTGCCCTTTCCCATTTTTAGGTCCTTCCTGACTGCAATAGCTAATTTCACTAAGTCAGAAATTATAATTACTATTTATCTTATAACCCCGAAATATGAACTTCTATCCTGCGATCCTGATACCGCTCGTAATATTCACACCACTGTTCTACCTTAACTGGAACAGGATCGATAAGAAGGTTGACGAGTCAACCTTCGCCAGGTTCCTTCTATACGGGCTACTGCTGGGGGTTTTATATTTGGTACTCTTCCTCTACTCCTTTTTCACAGTAGAACAGTACATTGACCTGACACTCTTCGCGATGATGCTGTTCCTCCCGTTACTCTCTGCAGGAGAGCAGCTCTCCATGATGACTGGTAAATACAGGACGAGAAATGACCTTCCGCAGCTGGCATCATCACTCGGAGGTGCATTTTCATTCCCAGTATCATTCGGAATCGCCCTGGTCACTAGTCCTTCGATTCTGAACTATATATTTGTTGCTCTAGTAGCTGCATTCGCGTTCCTAGCCAATCTTATGTCCAGCGTGGTCCTATCCATAGGAGCGTCAAAGGGGAGGGTGATGCTGTACTACAATCTAGCCTTTCTCATCCAGATGATGTTCTCGTCTTCTATTTTTGTTGAGTACAGGTACAGTTATTACGCCTTCCTTACAATAGTGCCGGAACTGGCGTTAGCAGCACTAATATATATCAAATTTTTTCATGGGATGCTGGGTTAATGTCAGAAATGTCTGGTGCAGTGAAGGCGGCAATCGTGGTTATAGCTATTCTGATAGTAGTTATTGCCTCCTACACTTTTCTCGTTAACACAAACATCCTTGGTGGAGTACAAACGACTTCATATCAAATTCCCTCAGAACTCACGACAAATTTCTCAAGAAATTTTACCTTCGTATCTAGCCAGTCCTTCACCTTTTTCCTGACACCGACAATCACAGACTCTCTACAGCAGACCGATATTACCTTTTCACATTCGCCAAACGTTAATGCAACGAACGAATATTCACAAAATAGATCGTACTGGAAATTTTTAATAGGCGCAGGGAGGTCATACATTGACGTGAAGTATAACGTAAGTTCAGTGGGAAAGAGCTGGCAAAGTCTGGAGTCCTCCACTGGTCTTCCTTCCCAGATACCGGAAGCACTGAAAACCCAATACGACCATCCAGAATTTTTCAATTCATCCGGCACGAACCTTGAAGTGATAGACCCTGCGTTCTTCAGCAACTTAACCCACAACATTACGTGGAATGAAACCACAGTTGCTGGGAAACTCAAATCTATTTACGACTACATAGTCCGAAACTACAGATATAACATAACTTACAACCTTGGAAACATACCCCTTTCAGCAAGGCAGGTCTACCAGCTCAAGGAGGGGGACTGTGAAGAGCTTTCATACCTCTTTGAGTCCATGAGCAGGAGCATTGGCATACCTTCCTGGACACAGTACGGAATACTACTACAGCAAGTCAACGGGCAGATAAGTATGGGGGAGCACGCCTGGGTTCAGACTTACGTACCTACCCCGAACGGCAGCGGAGTATTTGTGAATATAGATTTGACTGTTGAGGTCGGCGGGAAGGACCTGGGCAGGGGATTTTTTGTGAAATATCCCAACGCGTTAGTGGAGTGGACAGACAACGGTAATTCCTCTGCTATGGTTGCCTATCATACTGAAATCGTTGCATATTCCGGAATAGATCTGGTCCAACAGGAAAATGACACTGTTTATTCTTTTAACCAATCAGGCGAAATTCAGCTTGTCCAGGACAATATTTTTAATCTATTCGTTGCTAACATCAGCAGAGAATCAGAATGATAATTCCTTCCGTCACGCTGAGAAAGAAAAGAGTGGTCGAAGCAGATGCCCTGGAAATGTATGAATCCGGTCCCCTATGGCTCGTTGATGAGGATTACAAGAACGGAAGGGAGCTGAATTTCAAAACCTACGATGAGCTCTCCGGAATTTACGAGCTTTATCTGGATGCGGAGATATCACAGGTTGATGACATCGCAGACTCAATTACAGGTGGTGCTACAATGGTGACGCTTTCGGAATCCATGGATAGGGAGAAATTACGAAGGGCTCTTTTCTATACAGACTCTCTAATCCTTTACGTGAGAAGCAACAGGGAAATAGCCGATTTCTTCCTGTCTAGCGGTGGCAGAAGGATTTATTCGGATTCAATGCTGTTTGAGGGTAACTCTGTTCAGTTTACGAGAACGCTGAAGTGCGATTCATGCAACATGGTCGTTCCCATTGGAGGTTTCAATGACAGACGAAATAAGGAAGCTCCTGCTCTACCTTAAGAAAATAACGGGACGTTACGAATTCACTGAAACAGAAATACTGACTATTTTGTCGATAAGAGCAAGATATCTGACCCCGGATCAGGTAAGGGAATTTTTGAGGGTAGCAGTGGAGGCTAAATGCTTGAAGCAGATTAATGGGACATACGCAATCACCTGTTCTATTAACGGGATAGAGCTGAGCCTGGACTATAAGCCCAACTTTGAAGCTATAATGAATGAAAGGGACGGCGAGGATGAGACTGAAAAGATAATCTCCCTTGTCGTAGAGAAGACAAAGCTCAGCAAGAGGGACGTAATAGCAGAAATAAATAAGATGAGGGAGAAAAATCCGTTTCTAAGTACGAAGGTAGCTGCACTAGTGGTAGCCAGGCTCAGCGGGGTCGATGTGCAGAATTTTCTTACAGAGTCCTGATCATTTTATGAATTCATGCGGGTCTTTGTTCAAGTAGGATGCGTACCTCGTAGCAAGGTCGTATTGGTCAAGTTCCATCGCGATATCAGATGCTGCATCGAAAATCTCAGAGTAGTTTGAAACTGCCCTTATTCTCTCCTCCTTCCTCTTGAACTTAGAAGCCTCCTCTAGAACTTTCTTTACAACCTTATCGAGGGTCTTCAGCGGTGCCTCGCCTCCAACCTGTTCTGCGAGCAAGTAAGCGTAATTCACTGCGGCCTGCGCTAGCATATCGAGGTTGTTCGAATTCTCAGCCTCCTGCATCGCTTTCTCGAAAAGGGAAGACGCCTCCTTGAAGTCATCCAGGATAGTAGCGAGGGATACCATAGAATAAATGTATTCTTCCTTGTCGTTGATTGTTTGGTATAGTTCCATGGCAGTCTTTCCATGTTCTGCCGCCTTCTTCGTATCCGTGAGGACCAGAATCTGCGAAAGGAGCAGATTAGCATCCGCAATCCTCTTAGTATCGCCCTTGTCCGAGGCTATTTTGAGCGCCTCTTCGGCGAACTGTCTAGCACCCTCTGCATCTGGACTTTCCTGATACAGCAGGCACTCTGATTTTATCATCAGGGCATCTGTCTTGTAGAGTTCGTCCTGTATCGAATTTATGTTTTCGTCTATGAATCTAACGCACTCTTTCAAGTCTCCATTGTCCTCTAGTTCCCTTGCTTTTTCAACAATCTCGCTGTCCATCTTGGTCCTCCTTCATACAATTCTTTAGAGATTTAACATTTTCCTCAATGTTTCCGGAGAATATTGCGGATGCGCTCACAATTATGTCCGGACCGAGTGAATGAATCCGGGTAATGTTATCTTTCTTTATCCCACCATCCACCCCTATGAGGAAATTCATTCCCATTCTCTCTCTGTATTCTTTGAGCAGGGATATTTTGTCTGCCGCCTCTTCTATCATGCTCTGACCTGAGAATCCGGGTTCGACGGTCATGACAAGGACGTATTTCGTGTACGGGAGAAGTCCTTCTATTCTTGATACCTGTGTTTTCGGGTTGATGGAAAGGCCTGGCATCGACCCCCTGCTCTCAATCTCCCTCAACACCCTTATTGTCTGAACAGGGGCCTCGTAATGGATCGTCACAATCTTGGAGAACGAGCAATACTTGTCCAAATACTTGTCTGGGTTATCCACCATCATATGACTTTCGATATCGACATTGAACTTCCTTCTTATCGCGATGCCGAAAGGGATACCCATTGTTAGGTTGGGGACAAAGTGTCCATCCATTACGTCAAGATGTACCCATTTTATTCCAGACTTTACCGCTAAAGATATTTCTCTTTCAAGATTCAGTAGGTCAGCGGCAAGTATGGAGGCAGATAATTCGGCCATTGTCACCAATGCGTATAGAATACACTACTAATAAATGTTCGATAACGGAATAACACAAAATTGCTAAATACCATTTGAAAATTGCCTATAATGAAAGGGGAATATGATTCTCTTGACGTAAGGATTTTAAACGTTTTGAGGGATGATGCAACACTCGGGTATAATGAGATAGCTAGAAGGGTCAAGTCCCCTCCTACGACAGTGTTTCAAAGGGTCAAGAGAATGAAGGAGAGGGAGATAATCAGGAAGATAGTTCCCCTCATAGATCACGACAAGCTCAACTACAAATTGACTGCCTTTGTAAGCGTATCGATAAGCGACATAAAGGAACTTGACAGGATTGCAAAGGAGCTGTCAAAATTCGACGAGGTTCTGGATGTCCATCACACGTCTGGGGATGCGGACCTCCTTCTGAAGGTGAAGGTTAAGGACAGCAGTGAACTGAAGGATTTCGAAGTTGAGAAGGTGGGAGCGATTAAGGGAATAAGATCAGTGGGGACAACTATCAGCCTTGGAATTTTCAAAGAGGAATTCTCCGTCAAACTGAGAACTTAAATGATTGAGATAAAAGGTATAACAAAAAGGTACGGCAAACACCTATATGCCCTGAAGGGAATAAATGCCTCACTAAAGGAAAGGGTCACGACCGTTATCGGACGGAATGGGGCCGGAAAAACTACCCTGGTCAGAATCCTTTCTACCCAGTTGCTGCCTACGTCCGGAACTGCAACCATAGAGGGATATGACATCATAAAGGATACAAAAAAGGTAAGAAACTTGATCAGCAGTATCCCTCAGGAATCCCAGCTGATCGGTATACTTTCTCCCCTGGAGCAGATGCAACTTTATCTGATGGCAAAAGGGTTTTCCGCTCAGCAGGCTAAAGCGGAATCAAAAGAGGCACTAGACCAGCTTGAGTTGTATGATTTCAGGAATGCCCCTTCCGACACTCTTTCAGGAGGAATGAAGAGAAAGGTGTTCGTTGCAATGGCCCTTGCGGCAAAATCTCCGGTAATATTTCTTGACGAGCCAACGACAGGTCTCGATCCGTTGTCCAGAATTGAGGTATGGTCCGCAATCAAAAGACTCACCTCAAAAATAATTCTCACCACGCATTACATGGAAGAGGCCCAGGAACTTTCAAATGAGGTTGTCGTCATCGATCAGGGGAATATAATGACACACGGGACGATACAGCATCTCCTCTCCACATTCAATGGGAAGATGCGTGCGGAGAAACTAGACGGGGAAGAGTACGACATAAAAATTGCTAATGTGGCGATCAAGTACATCGAGAAGGACAAGGTCGATGAGTTCATTAGTAAGGGATACGACATCAAGAGGATCAATCTTGATGACATCTTTTTGTCGAAGGGGGTAATGCTTGAATCCTAAATTCATCCTCTACTTTGCCTGGTACTACGGTTTTTTCGTCATTCTGCGCGGGCCATCTTATCTTGTTGCCTCACTTTCCCTTCCCCTTGCGCTCCTCTTCATAGTAACTATATTCGCACATGGCTCCCTGGTTGCGATCTCATTCGCGGTAGCTGGAGGGCCAATAGCTATAGTGGCTGCCAACAGCATTAATGGAGCAGCCGATGCAGCATTCTTCAGGATTCAGATCAGAATACAGGACCTGTATGTTGCAACCAACATCACGTCACAGGATTACATGTTTGCACTCTCCCTCAGTTACCTAGTTTTTTCACTACCAGGAATAGTTCTATATGCAGTCCTCGGGTCCTACCTGAAAGTCTTTTCCGTAGAATCCGCTCTCCCCATTATTGGTGTCCTGGTTCTCCTGACCCTCACTATTTCGAATCTCTCATTCATAATCGCAGGTCTCCTGAAACACATAAGAAACGTGTGGGGGATTACTGCCATACTATCAATAATAATGACGGTCCTCCCTCCAACTTTTTATCCATATACGGACATACCAATGAATTTGATTTACGTTCTCTCTATATCCCCGGTGACACCCGCTGCGGTACTCGTTCAGGGAATTGTTGGAAAGGAACCGCTGCTCTATTCCATGCTTTTCATCCTCCTGATTGAAACGGTCGTCCTCACGCTCCTCGGAAGGAAATTCATAAGGTGGAGGGAATAATTAGCGGATATTCTTCGGCCAAACTATTTAATAAGAAGATTGATTGGCAGTATGCCGGGCTGGCCGGGAGGGTAGGCGTCTCCTGTTACTCGAAACCGTCTATACGCGGGGGCGACAGCCGATATAGGAGGCAACCTTGGGGACGTGAACCCTTGAAGTTCGGCGAAACTCTGTCCCACCAGATCCGGGTTGTATACGTCTCACCCGGAGGGGAGAGCTGTATGCGTTATCACGGGAATCCGCCAGGACCGGAAGGGAGCAACGGTTACGTGGACCGCGGATGCCGGTGGGGGCACGGAGCGGAGAACGGAGAGGGAGCTCATGTCCTTCAATCGCCCTTCAATGTCGGTGGCCCGGCATTATAATTATTCACCTGAGCTGGACTTCCCCCTTCCGCTGTGATATGGTAATTCCTGAACAGACCGATAGGATTCCCTTACCTTAATTCTGGTAGACCCGTTATTTTGACTAAGGCTTGACATCCGCTGGTGGGACAGTGGAGGTGACACCTGATGTCGCAGGGGGGCTATGGGTTAATGATTTAATTCATAATTTTGCAGGACTGCCAGCCGGGAATGTTGTTCAGCTACTTCGCTCATGCTCGCAAGTGTAGGAAACGAAAATGGGAGAGTTTCAAAAAGAACATCCATACTCCTTGACTTCCATTTCTGACTGGACATCTTCAATGAAGCACTAATGATAGAGTTGATGGTGATGTCAATTACTGCGCTCGCAGCTATTGATATCCTCATGATCTCTGTGGTTATGCTCCCTTTTGGGGGTTTTCATATTAAGTAACATTTTTCTCATCAGATGGTTTCGTAGAATTCAGGAGTAACTTTGCATTAAGGTCAGAACTGTACGAACGATTTTCCGGTTCGTGAATTATAGGGAACTGAACAACCCAAGACACAGCTGTCAACGGAGAACTTAATAATCAAAACTTCATTGAAATTGACGAAAGATGCAAGACAGGAGAACAATTCACGATTCAATATACGGATCAATAGAACTTGATGAGAGCGTTTCCAAAATTATCTCTACAAATGAGTTTCAGAGGCTGAATACGATAAAGCAGCTTGGCTTCACGTACCTTGTGTTCCCTGGGGCAACTCACTCTAGATTTGAGCACTCTCTTGGTACGTATTACCTTGCAAGAGAAGCCTCAACTAGGCTTGGCCTTGGTGAAGAAGAAGTTGCAAACGTCGCCCTGGCAGGTCTTCTTCACGACATAGGCCACTCTCCGTTCTCTCATTCTCTTGAGGATGCGATGACAAAAATTTATGGCAAGGATCACCTGGGAGTCACAATAGACATAATTGAAGGAAGGACTCCAGAGAATGAGATCAGCGACTCCATAGGAGACCATAAAAGGGAAATTGTTAAGATACTGAAAGGGGAAGCAGGGGTACTTAGTAGGATAATCTCCGGTAATGGGGATGTGGATCAGATCGATTATCTAGCAAGGGATTCTTACTACACAGGGGTTGCTCTAGGTGCAGTGGATATCCCGAGGATACTCAGGGTTCTCTCCGTAGAGAATAAGGAATTTTGTGTAGAACTCAAGGGACTTCCGTCAATCGAGGGATTAATGGTTGCAAGAATGCTGATGTACAGGACGGTCTATAGGCACAAAACATCCTTAATAGTGTCATCTCTTGCAAACGACGCCCTCAAATCAATGGAGCCGGAATATGATGATTTTGTGCAGTGGAATGACTGCGATTTCATGGCTCAACTAAAATTCAAGAATCCGACGATCTACCATATCATAAAACACAGGAAGATACCAAAGGGGGTAGTTGTGCGCAGGAGCGAAAGTGAGTTCAGGGAAATAGTCGAGGGACTGGATGGAAGCATCATCTCCAACCAATATTTCAAGTCCCCTTTCAAGAACGAGATTCTAAACGTCCTTGATAACGGGGAAATCAAGCCGATAACGGATTTTTCTTCCATAATGATTTTTCTGGAGAGGGAACTGGAAGGGATGGGTCTACTGGTTTACAACAATGATATGGAAGACCACGTGAAGGAAACGCTGAGAAAATTAGATGTTCCGATGCAGTAGCAAATAATTATAGAATATTGTTATTTATAGCCATGATCCAGCCTATCGGGAAAAGGGCCAAAGAAATGGTAATGAGAGACCCAGTAACTTACAGTTCATATCCCGACAAGGTGATTTATCTTTGTTACCTCCCTGAAATGACCGGGGAGGAGGAGAAATTCTTATCAGAGGCAATGAACAATTTTCTGGTACTCATATTCCCTATGGGTGTGGAATTCTCGGAGAGTGTTGTGCAGAGTCAGGGAATTTTGAAGAGATTGGAAAGGAGGCATTCCATGATCGTACTCAGCGACGATGAGATGAGGAAGTTCTCGAATTACTCATTCTCAAAACTGGTCGAGTTCAAGGAACATCTCATATACCTTCTTCACCTTGCCTATTCGCAAATGGATTCCCTCTTCCTCGGAAGGGACGCTCTCGGGATGAGCTATGCAAAGATAAAATATGATCCGTTCTCGACCATAGAGACGGTAAGGATTTCCCCCTGGTACAAGCCGGGTAAGGAGGAGATTTTCTCGTTTTCGAAATACAGTGCAGGGCATATTTTGACGCCGGACCTGGGGGAAATTTTCGCCGTTACCTTTAAGGAATAACGGATTTATAGTCAGAGCCACGGAGAAAATTAGATTAATAATTAACTTCTCCAGACATATGGATGTAGAAAAGCTGTTTGACCTGAACCAGAATGTCGAAGGAATACTGATTTACAATGGCGGGGAAACTTCCAACGACCCGTCTTTCTTCTATTTTACCCAGCTAACCAGGGGGCTCTTCGAGGGCTCCTATGTGTATCTGACTAGAAAGAACCTCAAGGTTATCACCAGCGAACTGGAGGAAGAAACGGCGCGATCAGAGGAATTGGACGTAGAGGTTTTCTCTACTGGAAAGAAGAGGGATGAGATTCTGAAGGCGGTCACGAGGGATGTTACATTCATCGGGATAAATTATTCAGGACTCTCTCACGCGGATTATCTGTCACTTAAAGACAAGCTGCCGGACAAGGAGTTCATAGACGTCGGAGAATCCATTTCCAGTCTGAGGCAGATAAAGTCGGAGAGAGAACTATCGAAGCTGAAGGAAGCCGCAAAGATAGTATCAGTCGTAGGAGACAGGATTCCAGATATGCTCAAGGAAGGCATGACGGAAAATGAACTTGCAGCAATGGTGAATTACGAAATGATGAAGAACGGGGCATCCTCTCCCAGTTTTGACACCATAGCTGCTTTCGGGCCTGATGCGGCAGAGCCCCACTTTTCTGGAGGAAACAGAAAGCTCCGCAAGGGAGAAGTTGTACTCGTAGATTTTGGTGCAAAATACCAGCGATACTGCTCAGACATGACAAGGTCATACTTCTTCGGGAAGCCTGACAGGGAGATGGAGGAAATGTATGAAGTGGTTTTCAGAGCTCAAGATGCAGGCTTCAAAGCAATAAGAAGCGGGGCAAATGGAAAGATTGCAGATGGAGCGGCAAGGGAAGTGATTGATTCTTCAAGATTCAAGGGAAGGTTTATCCACAGTCTCGGACACGGAGTAGGGCTCAACGTTCATGATCATCCTGCCCTCAGTTCTCAATATGACTTCTTCCTCAAGGAAAATATGGTGGTTACAGTGGAGCCAGGGGTTTACATCCCAAAGAAGGGCGGAGTGAGGATTGAGGATGACGTAGTGGTAACCAAGGACGGCTGCCAGATCATCACTTCTGCTTCCAGGGAACTTCAAATAGTATGAGGGAAGAGGTAATAGAGAAATATCCTTTCCTGAGGGCTGGACTGAGGCAATACTTTGGAGAAGGGGTATCGCTCCAATCATTCCTAGAGGAAAATGAGTTCTATGTAAGGAAGTCAGCAGATTTCCTGTACAGTATAATGAACGGAGAAGACCCTCCTTTTCCCACGGATGGCGAGGAACGGGTAAAGAATTACATAATCACCAAAATAATCCTGACCTACATAAGGGATTATTTCATATCTGCGAGATATGCCATCAGAGAAAGGAAAGTACTGTACGAAACACTTGAAAAGGAAAATGACGTTAGGAATCTAAAATCGGTGGCGCGTGAGCTAGACGTGGATATTGATAAAGATGGGGGAAATTATCTAATCCCGATCCCATCATTCCTGAAGAATGCTGTTGTGTTCAATGACAGGGAACTGAAACTATGCAATCAGGAACTGAAGGGGGGGAACGTGGTAGCCTCAAAACATGTCCTTTCGAAGATCCTGAGGGAGGCATTCTACAGAAGGTACATGCAAGAAGTCAATGAGGTTGTGGAGTTCCCGCAAGGAGTCGATGAACTCATAAAGCCGTTTGTTGGAGAAGTAATCTCAAGGAGCAGGGAGATTAGGCAGGAGCGTGCTAATCTAGGACCGCTCAATGAAAAATCATTCCCCCCATGCTTGGCTGAGATAATAAACCAGATGAAGATGGGAGCCAATGTTTCCCACCCCGGGCGTTTCTTCCTGGTAACGTTTCTTCACCGGATCGGCCTCCCCAACGACGAGATAATGAAATATTTCGGCAAGGTTCCTGACTTTGCCGAAAAAATTACCAAATACCAGATAGAGCACATAACCGGAACAGGAAGGGGAAGGGAGTACAGCGTCCCATCCTGCCAGACTTTGATGTCTCTTGGCCTCTGCTACAAGGAAAGGGATCCACTCTGCAGTTCAGGAAGAATTTCCCACCCCCTCACTTTCTACAGGATAAAGAACCTAGGCAATAGAGCGGTAGGCAATACTGGCTCTGTAAACAGAGTTAGCAAATCCCGCAAGACCCAAGAACAACAGGCCCCATGACGTTATGTAATCTCCAAAAATTTCGAACCTGAGGGTGAACAATTGTAAGAGTGTTATGATAAGTATTATCACGAGCCTATCTGCCCTCCCGGGGAAACCTGAGTAGAGTCTGCCAAGACCCACCGCCTGCGACTGTGTGCCAACATAGCTGCTCAAGAGGGTGCCAGAAATGGCAACTATTCCAAAGAACATGTTGCCGAACAGGCTAACTGTCATGCCAAGGAGGATAACAACATCCGAATACCTGTCAAGAAGATGGTCAAGAAAGTCCCCCCTTTTGGTTTCCTTCTTGAACATTCTGGCAACTGCACCGTCCAACGCATCCAAGTACGAGGAACCCGCGAGGAGGAAGAAGGCAGCTAGAAGAATGGCAGGATTCAAGTAGCTGAAGTAATAGGCAACAGCGAATGCGACTGCAAGGATGAATGAAATGAGGGTGATTAAGCTAGGGCTGACGCTTCCTAGGTGAGATGCAACACCATCCAGGAACACGCCGGATTTCCCTCTTGCCTTATCTAGTACCAATCCAGTATCTCCTCCACAAGGTCGATTTTGACGGTGGAAGGTCGTTTGCCTTTAATTATCTTTTCTATGAAGTCTGCAGTTTCCTTCACATTTGAGTTAAGGACCTCAAACACGTTTCCGGGATGAAACTCTTCTGCCTCAGACCCTATAGAATCTATGGCTTCAGACTCCACGTTGTCCATGACCTTCGCGGAAGAATACCCTCTCTTCATCAGCCGTTCCTGCAGGCTCCTTAGGTGGCATCTGAGGACAACTACTGTGTCACACCGTGCATAGTGCGAGAGGTGCCCGAAATATATGCCATCCTTCCTTATCATTCCGAGACACTCTTCGTCAACTATTTTTTCATTTCCCGTTTCCCCTACGACGCAGTCCCCTATCAGGGAATCAAATTCCGCCACCGCATAACCTCTCCTGGCCAGTTCATTCATAACGGCAGATTTTCCAACCCCAGGAGTCCCCGTTATGCATATCATTTCGATACTCCAAGCTTTAGAGGTCTTGCAAGATGCCTCCTTGCTATGACAGGTACCTCGTAAAAACCAGGTGAAATCTCCCTCTCTTCCGTTCTAACCTCTCCCTGCTTGCTTCTGGTCCCGCACTTCCTGCACCTGAAGCCTCCATCCCTCCCTGCGCTTTCCATCCTCGTTTTACAATTTGGGCATCTGGGAGGGGCTATATCTGAAACCTTGGACAGCGAGACAACCTGGATCTTCTCCACATTGATGTTCCCTGCTCTCGTAACGCCTCCGTAAACCCTGACCTCATCCCCTTTCCTCAGTTTTGACAGCGTAATCCTGAACTCCTTCGTCGGTTCCATGGCCACCGCAGTGAGTCTCTTCCCGTCATTGCCTATATCAAAAGTGAGGATTCCTCCCCTGCTCCACCTGGGAGCTGACAATACAAATCCCCTCACTATAGCGGACTGATACAAACCCACCTCACCTATTGGCCGCTCAAGCAGGTGGTCATCAGTCCCCTGGTTTGTCTTGAACGTTATGTAAGAGGAGAAAGGCTCGCTCCTTATGAAATCCTTGTATTCCATCAGTCTTTCAGGGATAACCCCCCTGATTCCAAATAGAACAGGGGTCTTCGTTGTGGGTCGAATTGCATTGTAGTTGTTCCTGAAATCGAACGAATCAAAGGTATCAGGGAAGGATTTTTCAATCAAAATGGAGCCGGACTCATCAACCAGGTGTTCGCCAGACCATCTATCCCGATCGAGATAGGCAATAAGTTCATAGGTTGCATTGATACCAGGCCAGGAAACTGCCGCATTTGCTCCAACCACACCGACTTCGCCGTTTATTGAACTGAACTCCCCTCTAACCCTGGTGAGAACCTCCTTGTAGTCAACGAATTCTCTGACGGCATCCCAGTAAAATCTCTCTTCGTTGGGCTCCCTGGTGATTATTACTGCAGGATTGGTATCCGGATCTCGAGGAGAGAATTTCTCTATGATGGACATGACATCGATATCCATCCTCTCTTCTTTGTGCCTCTGATATGAGAAAACGGTCTCTTCCCCTATTTTCCCAACGGGTGTTTTCTCCCCCTCCCCCCTGCCGAGGACGAGGGAGATTGCTGCGTTCCCCCTTGTCTTTAGGGGAATATTTGGATTGAGTCTAACCAGTTTCGGGAATCCTATAAGGTCAAGGTTGGAGTTTTTGATGATTTCGATGGTCAGGTATGTGGTGCACATTTCCCTCTTGGAGTCCGTGTCGTCTATACCAATTATGGGCACTATTTTCCGTACCTCCTCTGCCTCTTCTGGTAATCCCTCACCGCTTTTAGGAGATCGAGTTTCGTAATATCGGGCCAGTAGACGTCTGTAAAATAAAGCTCGGAATATGCCGACTGCCATAGCAAGAAATTGCTTATCCTCTCTTCCCCCGAGGTTCTGATTATTAGATCAGGGTCTTCGATCTCTCCTGTGTAGAGATACCTTTCAATAAGCTTCTCATCGATGTCCTCGGGTTCCAGATTTCCTTTCTTTACTTCCTTGGAAATATTCTTGATAGCATCCAGGATCTCTTCCCTCCCTCCATACGCTATCGCCACATTCAGGAGATATTTATCGAAGTCTTTAGTGAACTCTTCGGCCCGCTTCGCAGCCTCTCTGAGGTAGCCTGGGAGCAGGTCTGTCTTCCCTATCAATCTTACCCTGATCCTGTTTTTCCTAATGCGTTCGTCCTTGGTAATGTCGTCAAAGCTCTTTGCGTAGAGGTTCATCAGGTATTCAATCTCCGAAGAATCCCTCCTGAAGTTCTCCGTGGAAAATGCATAGACTGTCACTATCTTGATTCCTATATCATACGCCCAGTCCAGGAATTCTTCCAGTCTCTCCTTTCCCAGGAGGTGACCCTCATCGCTAGTGACATTCAACTGTCTCGCATATCGCCTATTACCATCCATTATGACGGCTATGTGTTTAGGCAAAGGCTCCTTCTTGATGTCCTGAAGCAGGCTCTGCTCGTACCTCTCCCTTATACCAGATATTACTGTACTGAAGAAACCCTGCTTTGGCATCATGCTCAGATGGTTAAAAGGAATAAATCGTTTACTTCTTTCTAAGTCTGTAGTAGAAAAGGGAGGAGGAAGGAGAATATCCATGGACTTCCCTGACCTCAAGAGTTTCCACACCTCTGAAATGTATCTTCTCCTCTCTCTTTGAAATGTGTGTCAGGTGCGCGAAAGCGCCCGGGTTAAGTGAATCTATGATTTTCTGCGTAGTTTCTATGGGCTGGGTGGGATTGTTCATTATCAATTGCTCCACTCCTTTGATGCACTGATAGATAGAATTGGAATCTGCTATGAGTATCTGCCCAGATACTTTGTTAATTTTCAAATTCTCCACTAGGAGTTTGATTGCTTCGGGGTTGATGTCTATGGCCACTACGTTCCTCTTTGCTTTGAGCAGAGGTATTACAATTGGTCCTATGCCTGCATACATGTCAACTATGAGACCTTCCCTAGAATCACGGACGCAATTGTCAACTATTCTCTTCCTCAGGGCTGCCAATCTTGGGGAGAAGTACGCCCTCTCCAGGTCAACCAGAAATCTCAGTCCGTTCTCCCTGTATATTCCGGCTGGCTTCCCTGTGCCATATATCCTTCTCAGTTTCCTTATCCTGTAGGGACCAGCAACGCCTTCATCAAGAAAGATCGCACGGGGAGACTGTTTTATTTCAATCTCTTCCATTATCTTCTCCCAGCCCTCCCTCCCCTTTATAATGAAGAAGTCAGATATCCTCTCAAAGCTTCCAACACGTCCCATCGTCTTCTTCTCATTCTCCTCGAATTCACCAACGGTTTCGGAATCCCTGACGGGAATTAATACGAAATCCCCCGCCCTCCTTATCTTGAATTCCCTGAGGATCTGGTTGTTTCTCCTCAATCTCTTTATCTCTTCCTCTGCTTCGGACTGAAGAACTTTGACGTAAGGAACTCTCAACGTAGGGAAAATGTATTTATTTAATATAACTTTGGGAAATTGTGTTCTGTCCTAAATGCGGATCTATGATGTTTCCCAAGGGGGAGGTTTGGGTCTGCAGGAAATGTGGTAATACCCTTCCGATAAAGGAAGAGGAGAAGAAGGGGATAGTTGAGAAAGGGAAAAAGAAGGAAACGATCGTTGTAGAAAAGGAGGAGATCAACCTTCCCATCGACAAGACGGTTCAGTGCCCCAAATGTCATGAATTCGGCGTATACTGGGAAGCTTTGCAGACCAGGGCAGCAGATGAGCCGGAGACCAGGTTCTATACGTGCACGCACTGCGGTCACCGCTGGAGAGAATACTGAATTTTTAGCTGCGTGCTGGCCGGCGCTTATCCTTTTGCTTTTTCGATGCGAGATTACCCGAATCCTACAATATCCTTTTTCCTCTGTATGGTAGGCATGGGGATCGGCGGCGGAAGTCTGAGGTCTCTTGCGATCAAGATCGTTTCAGTTACTGAGGATGAAAATATGGCAGTCTGAACTTCATTTGCCACATTATCAGGGAGAGACTTATCCTTTCTCCACCTGGTCTCGATCTCTTCGTTACCCTGGTACAGAAGGGAACCCTCGAGGGATATGGTTCCCAGGGTAGAAAAAGATGAGGTGAACTTGTAAACAATCCTGGAATACTCGTTTTCTTTCCTGACATCTGTTATTGTGAGATTTTGATCTATCCTGACCTCTTGCGGTCGGGTATCGATTGGCTGGTACCTTTTACCCTCTATGGAGGTGATTTCAAGATCCTTTATCACAGACCTTCAGTGTAATTCTATTAAATTGTTTTTCCCATTTTTCCTTCCTTCTTCTGCCTTGCTTCACTACTCTCCCTTTCCCTCAGGTATTCTGCATAGAAGTCGGGCAGGTTTTCATAGTCGATAGGATCTTCGTAGCCAGCTTCCATGAACCCCTTGAGTCTTAGCTTGCAGGAATCACAAGTTCCGCAGGCCTTATCGCCGCCCCTGTAGCAGGACCAAGTTAGTTTGAGCGGAGTTTTAAGTTCAAATGCGAGCCTAACGATATCGGCCTTTGAGTATTTTAGCAGGGGAGTTTCAACCCTGATAACTCCTCCCTCAACTGTCTTCTTCGTAGCCAGTCTGAAGGTTTCATTCAGGGAATCAAAGTATTCAGGTCTGCAGTCAGGGTAACCGGAATAATCTAATGAGTTTGCCCCTATGAAAATTCTTGTCGAATCCGTGACCTCAGCTAAGCCCAAAGCTATGGAAAGAAGAATGGTGTTTCTCGCCGGTACGTAGGTGACTGGTATTTCCTTTCCTATATCCTCCACAGGAAGGTCTGGAACTTTGATGTCACTAGTCAAAGCGCTGCCTCCTATTGAGCGAAGGTCAAGATTCATGATTCTGTGTTCCACTCCATAGTATTCTGCAATCTTCTTTGCAGATTCTAGTTCTCTTACGTGACGCTGACCATAGTTGAACGAAAGCGCAACAACTTCGTACCCCTGGGATAACACATAGGAAAGGAGCGTCGAACTATCGAGACCTCCCGATAGCAGACTAATTGCCTTCTTTCCAGACTGACTTTGCATATTGACCCGGTCCCTCATGGACCTCAACCTCAACCATTTCCATTCTCTGACCAAGAGATTTGAGGAACTCATCTAGTATATACTTGCTGAGGCATTCAGCGGTTGTATCTCTAACAGGAATTATCTTAGATTCGTCCACCGGAAAACTGTATCTTTTCCCTTCAATCTCTACCGTAAGGTTCTTCCCGTCCTCTCTGATGGCTATTCCATCCCTCCTCTCCGGAATCAGGACCCTGTGATCCAGCCCGTCAGCTATTTCCCTGAGCGCGGATTTGACCTTTGTGAAGTCTATCAGGTAGTTCTTTCCCTCCAGGGAACCCATCAGCCTGACAGATATGGAATAGTCATGGCCATGGATTCTTGAGCACTTCCAGTTTCCTGGGATAAAGTGAGCTGACGAAAATCTAATGTTCGCGTAATTTCCATCTATGAATATTTCCACGAAGGGTTATCCCCAAACGACCAGAAATCCTTTATGGTAGGACGCAGGGACTATTTCGCATGATGCTTATGTTCCTGGATAAACAAGGTACTTCATATATTTATGAGGGGAAAGGAAGCTCGACAGAGATTTGATGGGCGATATATTCTGCAACACGGATGGCAGAGGACAACTTGGCGGACAGGGTTAAAATTCTGTTCTTCTGTAAGGGTAAACTTCTACTGGCGCCCTCTGCCGGAGAAGGGGTAGATTATAAAATTGGTCACTCCGGGAGCGGTAGACTCAGCTTGCATCACGGTGGCAAAGAATATGAATATAGAAGCTGAGTCAAAGACACAGGACATCAATCTAGAAGGCTATTCCTCTAAGTGAGTCGAACTCATAAAAGATTGCTATACTCCGATACCGTTCTGAGCGCCTACAAATTCTGGCTCAGACGGATCACCAATGGGAGGAATGAGCAGTAGCATGGTACCGGGTGGGAACTTCTCCCTATCATCCTTGAAAGCTGAAAAGATGACTCTCTGGTAAAATTCGGCTTTTTCCAAGACCCTGGATTTGTTGTCAAGGTCTGAATACTCACATTCGACTGGAATTCTCTCTCCATTGGCGATTAGAACCAGGTCTGGCCTATGTCCGTTGAATTCCAGTCCCTCATATACTTCGTACCCCTTCCCCTTGAAGAAGAAATATGTCCTGGAAATAAGGTATCTGTGGTAGATGGATTCGTTGCCTCTCTTCCGTCTGCAGCCTATCTTTTCAAAATATTCCCTTTCAAGACGTATGTTTCCATCCTTGACCGTGGCGAGTCCCAGGGAAACAAGGTGACTAAGGTGAACGGGGTCCATGGTCTCGGGGAACTCCCAGTCAGGAAGAAATTCTGTATGGTCGAAGTCGTAAAACTCCGTTGCCACTGAAAATTCCCTCGTTGGAGTTGCAAGCCTAGAGATTCCAGAAAAAATCCCCCCGGAGCGGGGGACGAGACAGGTAAAATGGTGAAAGTCTGGATTCATTAGGGGTTTGCCGTAGTGCCTGAACATGACAAGGTCCTCGTTTGACATCTGGAAGAGGAAGAAGTTGTGTACATTAGTCCTGATCGTAGAAGCTAGGGTAGGGTCCAAGCTAGAAAGAGACTGAGTTGCCATGATTGCCCACAGGGAAAATTTTCTGCCTTCAGTGACCACTCTCTGAGATATGTGCGGTGACATGGTCTGGAACTCGTCCATCACAAGCACCACATCCTTCATCCTTCTAAGCACTACGTTGTTCCATATCTTGTAGAGAAGCATTATTGCAAAGGGTCTAGACAGTGATGGAGGAGAATATTCTCCGGACAGCTCAATGTAGAGGGTATTCCTCAATTTCGATATGTCAAAGAAGTCCTCCTTTGAAGAGAAAAGCTTCTTTGAGACTTCATTTGAGACCAGAGGAAGCAGCTTATTCACGGTCGAAGATATGAAATCATAGCCCTGGCTAAATATCGAGAAAAATTGACTCTTCTCTTCAGGGTTGAGTGATGATGAAAAATCCTTCCTTTTGTAATAGTTAAGGAGAAGATCAGTCAGATCCTGAAGCGTGGGATTGATTTTGTACTTTAGCAGTAGGCGTGTAAGAACAGTGAAAACAAGCTCGATCCTGGGTCCCCACGTTCCTACGGAGAACGTCGACTCACTTGAGAAAATGTCCTTGAGTGTCTGTACGACGAATTCCTCGTTTATCAGCCGTTCCTTTTCGTTGTGGTACGGTAGTACTGACATCATGTTGAATTTGAGATATCCTGTTTCTTCCCCAGCGACAGGAGATAGGGTGATAATGGAGGAAGATTGGTTCCCGTATTTCCACAGCTCTCCGTGGGGATCAAAAACAACAACGGTCTTACCCTCTCCCTCGTACAGTCTGATCAGTTGGACGAGCAGATTGGATTTTCCCGTCCCAGTCTTCCCCAAGACGAGGGAGTGATTCTCGAGAAACTCCCTAGGGAAGTAGATCCTCTTCTGACTCAGCGGGAACAAGAGTCCGGATTCATATGGCCAGTAGTCCATTTGCAACACTTCCGTTTATCATGGAAGACAATTCAAAGCTCGTCAATATGAGAGGGAATCTTCCCTTGAAGGTCAGGGATTGTCTCCCGTCCCTATTGGAGTAATCACGGAGCAAAATTGGCGTATACAACCTCATCCGGTACAGAATCTTACCCTTCTTTGATCCCAATTTTCTATTCATTATTGGATTGAAAGTACGATACCTCTCGGTCTTCACATGAATCCTATCCCCTTCCGCAAGGACTAGAGAGGTCTCAACCAGAAAGGGAAATGGAGAGTCGAATATGAACTTTGGACTACTGAAAAAGAAGACGTTTTCCCTCCAAGAGAATGTCATCGAGCAGTTCTCAACCCAGTTCCCGAATTCGTCTCTGATGAACCGAACGATTTCATCAGTGGTCACGCCTTGTTCGACAAGGACAGACAATCCTTCCACTTTGCTTATAATGAGTTCCGCTTCCCGATTCATCAGTAGGCTGTTGAGCACGATGCGTAGATTGTCTCTGTCCTTCACAAATATTTTCCAGTACTTGCCCATAGGATCAAAACCCCTCCTTCATTGCGACTAAAAACAACCAAAAAAACACAAGCAAACTTATGACTTCACGAATTTTTCCGAACGCATCTTTCCATCCTTCACTCAAATTATCTCGTTTAGCTACCGATTGCATCAAAACACCTCCGGTCAAATTTCACCAAGTAGACGGCTGAAGCAACGAAACAATGATTGAAATTTGCCAATGAATTTCGATTAAAATTTACACTACAGCAAAGCAGGCCTTACGCACCGCTTTTTTCACAAATCTCCCGTCCTATTGCCGAAATTTGACTTCAAATTAGAATAACCTCTGGTATTTAATCATTAAGAAAGGGGGAAGCATGAATGGTGTGACTTTTAAAGACCTGCAGCTTATGCTCTTGGGTATGAGAAATTCTACAATGTTGCTGCTACAGCTAACCAATTATCGTTAGAGGGGGCTCAGTTGGCATGAATCTCAGAACTTCGGGAATTTAGAAATCATACTTCCAAATTAATGGAAAGCTTTTCCAAGATTTGAGGATGAGTTATGAAAATAAAATAATAAAAATTAAGAAGAATCTACTTGTACTTTATCTTTGAGGATGCACTGAAGTGCACCTTGTTCTTCGCGGGGACCTTTATTATCTGTTTTGTCCTTGGGTTCTTTGCATTCCTTGCTTTCGTAAGTTTTCTGGAGAAGATCCCGAACCCTGCAATTCTGACCTTCTGTCCCTTGTTTATGTTTGTGACGATAGCCTTGAAGGTTCCCCTAATTACTGACTCCGCGCTTCTGACTGATACGCCGGAACTCTTGGCCACATCTCTGGCAATCTCGTTTATTCCGACCATATTTAGATTATATGCATTTAATATATAAAGTTAGCGCTATTTTTGAAATTACGGCAGGGATGAGGAATATGAATTTTATAACAAATATCTAATAAAAACAATGGAATATTAATGTTTTTGCGAGGCTCGTCCCATGACTAATTAGCTATCTTTTGGTGTGTTTGCATTATGCAAATTCCATAGACTACGTCGAGGTTTTTTGAAAGTGCCAGTTGTATCACTTCTGGACTTTCGGCTCCTAGCTGAAGCCACACTGCCCGAGGGTGTACATCGGGTGCCTGCAGGACAACTTCCTTGGAACCTTCGGGATTCCTGAATACGTCAACTATGTCAATCTTCACGTCCTTCGGAATGTCTAAGATTGAGGGATAAGACTTCCTTCCGTAAATCTCTTTAACTACCGGGTTCACTGGAATAACGTTGTACCCCTTGTCTATTAGGTATTTCCCAACCTTGTTTGAATCTCTATCAGGATTGGGCGACATTCCCACAACTGCAATATTCTTGCTCTTATCCAATAGTTCTTTGATCTGCCCAGGTCTATCTAGAATCATATTGTCTCTATTAATGATATTCAGATAAACGTTTCTAATTCCCTGACTCCTTCTATCAGTGATTTCACTGTGGACCTTGCATCTTGAAGTTTGAACAAAGGGGTGAGAGAAACAGTAGCCACGAAGTTTCCCAAATCGGACCTAGCTATGGTGGGTCCTGCGTCCCCTCTGAATGCAAGGGCTACATCGGTTTCTTCGAATACGTCGAAAAAATTGCCACCCTTCCTGAACTCATACACCAGATGGGGCCGTCTGCTTTCCTTGTTTGTAATGTCAACCCAGGCTGCACGCTTGTAGTAATCTTCGGAAAGGACAAGGATCATTTGAACAATCCTACCAGCATCCCTATAAATTCCTAGGGAATCCGAAAGAAGGCTGCCTCCACATATCTCTCTTTCAAGGGCCCCCCAGGAGAGATTGCTGATCCTTGCCTCCTCAAACCATTCCGGTTTGCCTCCGTTTGCGAAAAACGACCTCTTGAAAAAGGGGTACCTTCTGAATTTCTCACCAACGAACGGTGCAGTCATCATCTCACTGAGCTTTACAACATTTTTCCTGCTCTCACCTTCGATTTCAATTTGGGTGCCCATGCAGAACGAGGATGAGGCTTCCTTACCCTTGTAATTTTTCCCGTAGAAGATTACCCTGTCTCTCAGCGTGGAACTTTCCACTGCGGAATATGTTGATATGAAGGAGTCCATAAGACTCTTCGGGAACCCTGGATAGAACCAATCAAGAAAGAACTCTTTTACCCTAAGTCTCTCCCCTCCCAAAGAGCATTCAAATCTCAGGGTAGCCCATTTCTCATCTGGAACCCTGTAGGTTGGTTTTGCGATTGGAATCTCATCAGGAATGAATATGAGAAATGGTGAATTTTCTTGAATACTTTCCAGATCATTTGCGTCCACTATTTTTTCCATTCCAAATTAAGGAGGGGTTACGCGTACTTAAGGATTAGAGAACTGTTTCCAGTGGAATGGTCCCTCGTGGTACAAAGAGGGTGTCATTTCAAATGTGCTATCATGTCCGCTGTTGTCGACTTCAAGTCATATCTTGGGTGAAATCCCCATTCATTGATCGCGGCAGAGGAGTCTAGGGAAGCAGGCCAGGAATCCGCTATAGCCTGTCTGAAATCTGGCTGGTAAGTCACCCTGAAGGAGGGGTAGTATTCCCTGAGTTCCATTTCTAGTTCCTTGGGAGTAATGGAAAAGGAGGTGACGTTGAAGTCAGTTCGATGTTTCAAGCGAGAATCATCTGCCTCCGCAAGTCTCAGAAGCGAATCGAGGGCATCCGGCATATACATCATCGGAAGTTTTGAGTCTTCCCTAAGGAAGCATTTGTAACTCCGCCCCTTGACAGCCTCTACTATCATCTCTATTGAGTAATCAGTAGTTCCACCACCAGGAGGGTTCTTGTAACTGATCAGACCGGGGAACCTGAGTCCCCTCGCGTTTAACCCAAACCTGGAATGGTAATAATAACCCAAAGTTTCTGCGAGGAGCTTTGTAACTCCATACATGGTAACGGGCCTAGTGATTGTTTCAATCGGAACGTTTTCCTTTGGGGTATCTGGTCCAAAGACGCCTATCGAACTAGGGGTCATTACTAGTCCTATCTTATTGCTAACCGCAACCTCAAATATGTTGTAAAGACCGACAACGTTGACCTTGAATGCGAGTTCCGGATTCTTCTCCCCGTTAGCAGATAGAATGGCAGCAAGGTGGAATATTGTGTCTATGCGATACTTGTCTATTGCCTTCTCAACTGCGCCCTTATCAGTCACATCAAGGCTAATGAACCTGGGGTCATTGGTGTTGGGTCTTACATCTGACGGGATTACCCTACTGCTGCCAAAATGGTCTGAGAGGAACGGCACTAGCTCACTGCCGATTTGACCGGCTGCGCCAGTTACCAGGATTTTTTCGAAGGTCATAAAGACAAAGAGTTATGGGCAAATAAAAAATATTTCGTAGAATTTCCCTGATTAGTTGATCCATACAACAGTCATAACAAGATCCATTTTTGTGGTTAGGGGGTCCGGCATCAACGCAATACGCTTTAGGGAGAAGAAGCTGACAAGGACAAATTCCGGCCAGTAGGTTGGAGATGTCAAGAGGCGAAGCAAACTATATGATTGCAGAGAACATCTCTGGGCATGGGCAAAATGGACTGGGTACAGGAAGAAATTAACTTGTTAAAAGAGTCCGGCCGTTATGTTCCCATACGGGCACTCCAGACTTCACAGGGTGCATGGGTGAAGATAGAGGGGAAGAAATTACTCAACTTGTGTTCCAATAACTATCTCGGGCTGGCAAACAATCCGGATGTCAAGAAGGCAATGCACGAGGCGATCGATACTTACGGTGTTGGGGCTGGAGCCGTAAGAAGCATTGCAGGTACCATGGAGATCCACCTAAAGCTTGAGGAGAAGATTGCACAATTCAAGCACATGGAATCATCCCTGGTGTACCAGGGAGGCCTCCTGGCGAACATTGGAACAATCCCTGCGCTTGTGGGGAAAGATGACCTCGTATTCAGTGAAGAGCTGAATCACGCAAGCATAATCGACGGAGTGAGACTCAGCTCTGCAAAGAGGATCGTTTTTGCCCATATATCGGCATCTGACCTTGAAGAGAAACTTAAGGCCGAGAGACAGAATGGGAAGAGGGCTCTTATCATCACGGACGGAGTATTCAGCATGGATGGTGACATTGCACCCTTGCGGGAAGAAGCCGAACTTGCTGAACGTTATGATTCCATGATATATGTGGATGACGCGCACGGTGAGGGGGTACTCGGTGATCATGGGAGGGGAATAGTAGACCATTTCAACCTGGTAGGGAAGGTGGACATTGAGATGGGAACATTCTCAAAGGCGGTAGGGGTGATGGGAGGCTTTGTTGCAGGTAGCAGGGAACTGATAGACTACCTCAAACAAAAGGCGAGACCTTTCCTGTTCAGTTCTGCATTGAACCCTGGTGAAATAGCTGCAGTTATGAAAGGGATAGAGATAATGGAGAAGGATGATTCCCTCCTTAAGAAACTATGGAACAATTCTGATTTCCTCAAGGAGAAGCTGAGAAACTTGGGGTACAATACAGGCAGGAGCAAAACGCCAATCACGCCTGTGATAATAGGGGGGGAGAAAGAGACAGTAGAACTCAGCAAGGAGCTTTACAACGAAGGTGTATTTGCCTCTCCTATTGTATATCCAACTGTTCCAAAGGGGACCGCAAGAATCAGGCTGATGCCTTCAGCAGTCCATTCCAGAGAGGATCTAAAGTATGCTGGAGACAAGTTCGAAGAAGTTGGTAAGAGGATGAAATTGATTTAGCCGATGTGGTGAGCTTATGAATTATGTGGAGTGTGTACCCAATTACAGTGAAGGGAAAGACAGGAGCAAGATTGAGTCCGTAATAGAATCAATAAAGAAGTATCCAGTGGATGTGATCGATGTGGAAATGAACCCTGATCACAACAGGTCTGTGATCACAGTGGTTGGTGACGGGGAGTCGATGCTTAATGCGATGTTCGAGTCTATTAAGAGGGCAAGTGAACTGATTGATCTTGATTCGCACAGGGGGGAACACCCAAGATTCGGTGCAACTGACGTTGTACCGTTTGTCCCCATGCTTGGCACGTCCATAGATTACTGTGTTGATCTCGCGAGGCGGCTAGGGGAGAGAGTCGGCAATGAATTGGGCATACCGGTATTCCTTTATTCTGAAGCTGCTAAAATACCCTCAAGAAGGGAACTGCCTGACATAAGGAGCGAGAAGTTCCAGTACGAGCAGCTGAAGGCTGCGATAGTGGGCGATGAAAGATACACACCAGACTTTGGTCCAAGAAAGCTTGGAAAAGCAGGAGCAACGATAATAGGGGCAAGGGAGTTTCTCATAGCTTTTAACGTCGATCTAAGGACAGATGATCTAAAGGCAACGAAGGAAATAGCAAAAAGGACGAGGGAAAGGACTGGTGGGCTCCGTAACGTCAGAGCTCTAGGCTTCAACCTGAAGGAGACAAGGGAGACGCAGGTATCGATGAACCTCGTAAACTATAAGGAAACACCAGTGCCGGAGGTGTTTGAATTCGTAAGGAGGGAAGCTCAAGCCCGTGGGCTGCCAGTTAGCAGATCGGAGCTTGTGGGCATGATACCCTTACAGGCCCTGGAGGAGATCTACAGGTTTTACTTGATGAACAGGGATTTCTCTGAAAACCAGGTCCTTGAAAAGAAGCTTCTGGAGATATTCTCAAAGGACAGCATGAGGACGTATCTTGGTGATCTTGCTAGCGACAGACCTGCTCCGGGAGGAGGGTCAGCCAGCGGTATGGTAGGATCGATGGGAGCTGCGCTCATCTCAATGGTAGCAGGCCTTACCGCGGGAAAGAAAGGTTATGAGGATGTTTCAGAGGAGATGAGGTCGATACAAAAAGTTGCAAGCGAGGCGGTCTGGCGCCTGTATCAGCAGGCGGACCGAGACACAAGGGCGTACGATAACCTCTCCAAATCGCTCTCAATGCCTAAATCAACTCCAGAGGAGAAGGAGGAAAGGTCAAGGATGATCCAGGCCAGGCTGAAGGAAGCTACTCAGGTGCCGTACGAGACCGGCAAGATTGCAGCATCCTTGCTCGGATACCTGCCTGTACTCATTGAAAAGGGGAACAAAAACGCGATTTCCGATGTTTACTGTGCGTCCCTCTTCATCTCCTCGGCAGTGTATGGGGCCATGCACAATGTCAAGATAAACCTAGGAATGATCAAAGACCAGGAATTCGTTGGAGAGTACGAGAGGAAGATGAAGGAACTTGTAGAGGAAACGAGGTCTAAGACAGAGGAAATAACCAAAAATATGTGGAATTGATTACCCACGGTGATCTAATGAGGTATATTACTGAAATTGCAAAAGATATTGGAATTGCCGAGGATGAATTAGATTTGTATGGGAAATACATGGCTAAGGTAGACCCAAACATTCTTGCCAGGTTGTCGGGGAGGAAGAACGGAAAACTTATCCTGGTAACAGCGATAAACCCCACTTCAGCCGGGGAGGGGAAAACCACAACCACCATAGGTCTTGCCCAGGGATTGAAGAAGATTGGAAAGAGGTCAATGGTCACCATAAGGGAACCGTCACTTGGACCAAACTTCGGAATAAAGGGGGGAGGAACGGGTGGCGGGAAATGCCAGCTGCTCCCGGCAGACGAGATCAATCTGAATTTCACCGGTGACTTCCCAGCGATTTCGGCAGCTCACAATCTTCTGTCTGCGCTCATAAACAACCACATTTTTCAGGGCAACGAGCTTGGATTTGACCCCAAGAGGATCACGTGGAAGAGAACCATTGACATGAACGACCGGTCGCTCAGACAGATCGTAGTAGGGTTGGGCGATCAGGGGGGAGCACTGGTTGAAGATTCATTCCTGATAACTCCTGCTTCAGAGATAATGGCCATAATGGGCTTTGCAGAGAATTATAATGACCTCAAGGAAATGCTGTCGAAGATCACCGTTGGTTACACAAGGGACGGAAAGAGACTGACAGCAGGGGACCTGAAGGCTCAGGGTGCAATGGCAGCACTGCTCAAAAACGCGATCAAGCCAAACCTGGTTCAGACAACGGAGGGAGTCCCAGGTTTCGTTCACATTGGACCCTTCGGCAACATCGCCCACGGACACAACAGCGTGATTGCAGACAAGATCGCCCTCAAACTTGCGGACTACGTGATCACGGAAGCAGGGTTCGGTTCCGACCTGGGGATGCAGAAGTTCATAGACATAGTGATGAGGAGGGCAGGGTACAATCTGGACCTGGTTGTTCTTGTGGTGACGGTGAAGGCCATCAAGCACAACGGAGGAATGAAACCATCGGAGAACGGAGGAATGGAATTCATGCGGAAAGGAATTGACAACCTGTTCTATCACATCTCCAACATTGAAAGATATGGACTTCCATTGATCGTTTCACTAAACAGGTTCAAGGAAGATACAGAGGAGGAGATTAATTTCCTTAGGGAAGAGGTTCAGAAGAAAGGCTACAGGATGGAGATAAACGAAGGGTATACAAAGGGGGGAGACGGTGCCACTGACCTCGCTAGAGGCGTTGTGGAAATGCTCGAGAAGGTATCACAGGAACAGAGGAAGATTAATTTCACATATGAGAGGGACGAGCAGGTCAAGAACAAGATCGATAAGATAGCCTTAAAAGTTTATGGAGCATCAAAAACTGAATATTCTAAGAAGGCCTTGCGGGTACTGAAGAGAATAAGGGATGAGAAGTTGGATTTCCTTGACGTGTGCATGGCAAAAACCCAATATTCCATAACGGACGACCAGACGAAGCTTGGATGGCCGAAAGGCTTCACAATTACCATAGAGGACATAATGCTCTCTACGGGTGTGGGTTTCGCAGTGCCTTTGCTCGGTGAAATGATGACCATGCCAGGTCTGCCAAAGCATCCCATCTCTGAGGAAGTTAACATAGATGACAAGGGGAATATCACCGGATTACTATGAGCCTGTGACATGGAAGGACATCGAGGAAGCATATGACCTCGTTAAGGGGGTTGTGAAGAACACCCCTCTAGAGCGTTCAAGCTCAGTGAGTGAACTGAGCGGGTCGGATGCATACCTGAAACTGGAGAACCTTCAGAAGGGAGGATCGTTCAAGATAAGGGGGGCATACAACCTGTTAAGCAGGGAAAGGAGGGACGTGGTCGCTGCAAGCGCAGGAAACCATTCCCAGGGTGTCGCCTTGGCCTCATCCCTTCTCGGCCTCAACTCTCTCGTGGTCATGCCCCAGTTCGCACCGCCAGTCAAAATAATTGCGACGCAGAAGTTCGGGGCGAAGGTGCTTCTCTACGGCAACAGCTTCGACGAGGCCACCGAAAGAGCAAGGAAGATATCAGAGGAAGAGGGTAGGGTGTTCGCACATGCGTTTGACAACAGGTACGTCGTGGCCGGCCAGGGGACGGTAGGTCTGGAGATAATTGAGGTTATGCAGGATTTCGATTACATAATCGTCCCCGTGGGGGGCGGAGGTCTGATTGGAGGGATCGCGACTTACCTGAAGGAGAGGGGCTACAAGGGGAAGGTTATAGGCGTGGAGGCAGAGAAGGCAGCTGCGATGAAAAATTCCCTTGAAACGGGGAAGTTGGTGAAACTTGATTCAGTCGCAACGATTGCAGACGGGATAGCGATAAAGTCACCATCAGAATTCACGCTGAATATAGCCAGAAAATATGTAGACGAAGTAGTAACAGTAAGCGACGAGGAGATATCATCTGCCATGTTCACACTTCTGGAGAGGGGGAAGATTGTTTCAGAGCCCGCAGGCGCCGCATCAGTTGCTGCACTCATAACGGGGAAGGTTAAGGCCAAGGGAAAGAAGGTGGTTGCATTGATATCAGGGGGGAACGTCGATATGCCGCTCCTGTCACAGATAATAGAGAAGAACCTGCTGGAAACGGGGAGGGAATTCATTATGAGTTTCATTGTGGCCAATATCCCTTCCGAGATGAAGAAGGCGATAGAACTCTTCTCTGAGATGAGGCTCAACATAGAAGAACTCCGGACGGAGCTGTTCGGCGACGACATTGGTGTCGGGAAGCAGAAGGTGACGGTCAAGCTGAAGATCTACGGGAACGAGAACCTCTCAAGGATCAGAAGGAAGTTCGACGAGTTTGGATTCACAATAGTGAGCATAAGGGGGGCAAAATTCTGAGTGTTCCCCGGATTTAACAAGGAGAATCATTGTCATCCCCTCTGACCTATCCGGGGATGTGGGACTTTTTCTGGCCTTGGGTTCATAGACAGGCGACACGCCCTAACTCACCAAGGGGCCCAAAAATCCCTATAGTTCCCCGTCGTCCAGCACCTATCACAAATCAAGAGCTATTCCATAGGGAACGTGATATGATGGATAGTTAACTCTTAACCTTTTCGAACCTTGCGACAATCCTTGTCTTCAGTCCACCCCTAGCCTTGAACTCCCCTATCACCGTCATGAATTTGGGTGAACAGCTTCTAACTAGGTCATCGAGAATCTTGTTTACAGCGTTTTCCTGGAATATACCGACATTCCTGTATCTGTGGAGGTAGAGCTTGAATGACTTTAACTCCACTATCTTCCTGTCTGGAAGGTAGTGGACTGTAATCTTCCCGAAATCAGGAAGTCCAGTCTTCGGGCAGATGGAGGTGAACTCGTCAGTCTCTATCGTTATGTGCGTCCTCCTCCCCCTGTATGGGAACTGAACTGAGTCGATCTTTCCTAGGTCTAGCTCTCTTATCCCCTTCTGAAGGTTCTCGTATTCAGACACTCTGACTGTATCTTCTTCTTCTAAATCAAGGTTCCCAGAGTTTCTTGCAATCTCATTCCCCCAACGGAGAGACAGTAGCAAAAGTATTTTTAAAACGTATGATTCCCACCACCAATGAGGTCCTATACGGTCCTGGTAGTGGTGATTATCGTTATCGCGGGTCTGGGACTGTACGTCTATTATGAGAACCAAAGCGATCAGAACAAGGTCAACGGAAGCCATGTCTACCTCGGGGCCGTCTATTCAGGGCAGGCCAAGTCTACTAACTCCATTTCCGCCGACGTTTACTTTGGCAACGGCCCGAACCTCAGGGAAAACATCTACTACGTGGTGCTATCGGTATGGGATAGCAACCAGAGCTATGATCAGATAGGGATCTCCTCGCTGTACGGGAAATTCTACAGCACCTATTCCTACACCGAAATCGTGAATGGCAGCATTAAATACATCTTTGACCCCCACTGGGTAAGCATAGTTCCCGGGAATCACAAGCTTTCCATGAACGTAAGCCAGGGCAAAGTTGAATTTAGATTTGATAACAGCATTTTCACTGCCTATACTGGCGGGGACTATTTCTCCGTCGAGACCAACGAGAGAGTGGGTAATCATACGTTCAGTGGCTTGACTGTATACGAGGAAATATACGGGTTCAACAAAACCCTCCCCGGAATAGCGTTCAACTTCTCAGATCTCAGTTACGGTACGACCGGGTATCCGACAGGCTCCCTCTCAAACTGGGCCCCGTTCTCCCACAACCTCACCAGCAATTTCACTTCCCTGGTATTCATGAAAAGCAACACGGTCAACATATACAACACACCCCCTCTATCGCTCACCCTGAACGTGAAAAACCTTCAATCTTCAGGCCAGCTCATAGTCTCCGACGTCAACTTGACCATACCCGGCAATGGACAATATATTTTCTACCTCCTTCCGGGAAACTACACAATCTATCTCGAATACTCCGGCCAGGTGGTTTCATACGAGATTCAATTGGCCACTGATACGGCTTATACGGTTACTCCGTAGGAAGTCTGGGATGAAGAGACCGCAGATTGGGGTTGGTCTTGTTGCTTGATGAAGTATCGCTCAAAGTTTTTATATTCTCATCAACTACCTAAGAACCAATGACCGAAAGGTGAAGGAGGTAAGATGATGGCAGAAACAAGTTATGTAAGATTCCAGACACCGGATGACTTAAGGACAAAGGCTCTGCAGCTGGCAGAAGTTTCGTCGGAAACCGGAAAAGTTAGGAAGGGCACCAATGAAGTTACGAAGGTTGTGGAGAGGGGAGAGGCGAAGGTAGTAATAATAGCAGAGGACATACAGCCCCCAGAAGTGGTTCTGCACATACCGCTCCTGTGCGAGGAGAAGGGGATACCCTACTTTTACGTACAGAAGAAGGAGGAGCTAGGGCAAAAGGTTAAGTTGAAGAGCTCAGCTACCGTCGCCATAGTCGATCCAGGAAACGGAAAGCAGCTTCTTACGGAATTGACAGAGAAGTTCAAGGAAATAAAGAAGTAGAGAGTGATTTAATATGGCAGAGAACGACGCCATTCCTTGCGAGGTTGTAGAGCTCATCGGTAGGACTGGGATGGCAGGCGAAGCCACGCAGGTGAAAATTAAGGTGCTTGCGGGGAGCGATCAGGGGAGGGTCCTTACCAGGAACGTCATGGGCCCGGTCAGGGTTGGTGACATCCTGATGCTCAAGGAAACTGCAAGAGAAGCAAGAAAGCTATCGGTGAGGTGACACCCATGGAAAACAGGTATTGTTCATTCTGCGGTTCAAAGATCGAGTATGGAACCGGAAAGATGTATGTAAGGAGGGATGGTTCCATCCTCTATTTCGACAAGTCCAAGTGCGAGAAGAATTATCTAAAGCTTCACAGGGAGCCGAGGAGGGTAACCTGGACGGCCGCGGGAAGGGAGGAAAAATCTCAGAGGGTCAAATTTTCCAAGGAGATGCCACAGAAGTCCTCGGCTGATGAAGCTGGACAAAACAAGCAGCAAGGGGAACAGCTGGAGCCTCCCAAACTGAGCTGAGGCGATCAGGCTTGAGAACTCTGGTGCTTATAAAGCCAGACGGTGTTGTTCGATCTAAGGTAGGGGCAATAATTTCAAGGATTGAGGACAAGGGCCTGAAGATTGTTGCCCTCAGAATGATCAAGCTCGACAGTGAGAGGGCGGAGAGGCATTACGCAATCCACAAGGGAAAACCTTTCTACGACTCGCTGTTGAAGTACATCACATCAGCCCCGATCGTTGCGATAGTGGTTGAAGGCAATAACTGCATTGAAATCGTGAGAAAGCTTGTCGGGGCCACCAACGGTGCAAAGGCCGAACCCGGCACAATCCGCGGAGACTATTCAACAGGTATAGACTTTAACCTTATTCATGCAAGCGATTCTGAGGAGTCTGCAAACTACGAGATACCAATATTTTTTGAAGAAAAAGAGATAATGAGCTACGAGAGGGCAGATAAGGATTGGCTGTGATTTCCGATGTGGGTCAGGCAACCTATTGTGGGGGTTCTCGGTCACGTTGATCACGGCAAGACTTCGCTTCTAGACAACATCAGGGGTGGGGTGGTCGCAGCCAGGGAAGCTGGCGGGATCACCCAGCATATAGGGGCAACAGAGGTACCGATTCAGGAAATAATAAGGATCTGCAAGGACATAATAGGGAACAGGGCATTCAAGATACCTGGGTTGCTTTTTATAGATACTCCGGGGCATGAATCATTCTCCAGTCTAAGGATCAGGGGTGGCTCAATCGCAGATATTGCTGTCCTTGTTATTGACGTGAGGGAGGGAATTATGCCCCAGACCAAGGAATCTCTGGAGGTGCTGAAGAGGTTCAAAACTCCGTTCGTAGTAGCTGCCAACAAGGTCGACCTCATCGAGGGGTTTTCCGGAATGAGGGGTGCCTTTCTGCAATCCGTGGGCAAAATTGACGTATCAAGGATGGACGAGCTTGACAATAAACTATTACAGCTTTCCTCCCAGCTCTACAGGGAGGGGTTCAGCGCAGACCGATACGACAGGATATCGGACTTTACGAGAAATGTTGCCATTGTCCCGTTGTCAGCAAAGACCGGCTACGGCGTCCCGGACCTTCTGATGGTCCTGGCTGGCTTGGCCCAGACCTTTCTGGAACTGCAACTCAGGAACGAGGATGAAACGGCAGAGGGGACGATTCTGGAAGTCAGAGAGGAAAAGGGAATGGGAGAGGTATCTGATGCGATTCTATACAGTGGCATAATCAAGCGGGGGGAAACCGTCCTAACGGGGACTGTCAACGGAATCAAGGCGCTTAAGGTAAAGGGAATCTTCAAGCCGAAGCCCCTGGACGAGATAAGGGATCCGAGGGACAGGTTCCTGCCGGTCTCTGAAGTCAGGGCAGCCTCAGGGATAAGGATACTGTTCCAAGGTGAAGGAGGGGTCATACCCGGGAGTCCGTTCAAAGCGGCGATGGGTGACCTGATTACTCTGAAGAAGACAATAGAGGAAGCAATAAAGAGCTCATTCAAGCCTTCAGCTGAGGGGATCGTTGCCAAGGCCGACACAGTTGGAGGTCTTGAAGCGCTGGTCTATGAACTGGGAAGGATCAACATTCCGATAAAAAAAGCGGAGGTTGGACCGGTATCCAAAAGGGATTTTACGGATGCTTCAACTAATACCCTGCCGGAGGACAGAATTATAGTGGCATTCAACGTACCGGTGGAGGTGTCAGGCATTCCTGAAGTGAGGGTAATAGAGAACAAGATCATATATTCCATCAAGGACGATTTGGTAAGAGCAAGGGAGGAAATAAAACTAAAACAGCTTGAGGAAAAGCGGAAGTCGATGACATTTCCTTGCAAACTGCTGGTAATGGAAGGGAACGTGTTCAGGGTCTCTAAGCCAGCCATATTTGGGGTCCGTATTCTGGGAGGGAGGCTTAGCACGAAGACACCTCTGATGAAGACGGACGGATCAAACGTCGGTAATGTAAAGAGCATACGCAGTGGAGAGCAATCACTGGACGAGGCGAAACAAGGAGAGGAAGTTGCGATTGCAATGGATGGAATAACAATCGGCAGGCAGATAAGGGAAGGGGACATCCTCTATTCAGACATAGGGGAGAGGGATTTCAGGCTCCTGAAGGATGAAGAGCTCACGACAGACGAGAACATGATAATGGATGAAATCAGGAACATAAGAAGGAAAACGAATCCTTTCTGGGGAAGCTGAATCTGGAACCGACAGACTTTTTATGCCTGAAGGCATACGCATCCCTCATGGAAGTCAACGCGCTCGAGTTCTGTACGTCATGCGGAACAGGCCTTCAGGAGAGGGGAGCAACTACGTTCAAGTGTCCTTCCTGCGGCCAGGAAACAATAAGCAGGTGCAACAACTGCAGGGAACTTTCTGTCCCTTATGTGTGCCCTAAATGTGGTTTCAGGGGGCCATAGGATTGGGAAAGGTTGCAGTATCTTTCAAGGTAATGCCTTCAGACGAAAGCAAGGATATATCGTCCATGGAAAGGAAACTGAAAGATGAACTGTCAAAAACGTTCACCCTTGGGAAGAGCACCGTAGAGGAACTGGCATTCGGAATTAAGGTGCTAAGGATCATAGTCATCCTGAGTGATGAGGGTGGAGTTGTAGACAGCGTAGAACAGAAGATAAGGTCGTTAGATGGCGTGGGTGAGGTTGAGGTAGAGGAAGTCTCCCTCATCTCGTAATTTTGACGGGTTATTTAAATATTCGAAACTGTAGGAGTACCACTGAAGAAGAGGATGCCCATAGCTAAGACAACGACAAAAAATGTCGTAACGAGAGCACTGCTCGGAGACTTTCTCATAGCCATTGCCAAGTATGCGGCTGCGATACTTAGCGGCAGTGCGGCAATGCTTGCTGAAGCTATTCATTCTTCTTCTGATACCATGAACCAGTTCCTTCTTCTCATTGGCTACAATCTAAGCGCAAAGAAGGACCCCTCAAAATTTCCGTTCGGAAGGGGGAGGGAGCAATTCTTTTGGTCGTTCGTTGTTGCGGTACTAGTATTCGGCATCTCCGGAGTTCTCACGTTCGCGGAAGGGATAATCAAGCTCACTTCTACGTACAGGATAGAGGACCCGATATCTGCGTACATCGTCCTCGCATTCTCCAGTGCCATTGACGGTTACGTCCTTCTGATATCATCAAGG
The DNA here is from genome assembly GCA_021797855.1 of Thermoplasmata archaeon. GTDB lineage: Archaea > Thermoplasmatota > Thermoplasmata > Thermoplasmatales. The sequence goes on along the minus strand of JAJZYX010000002.1, from coordinate 47,123 downwards.
TTCTTCATATCCAAATACAGGAAGCAGGGGGGAGGTGATCCTTTCTCGTTCATAAGAGACTTCAGGGATACAGTCCTTCTTACCGCACTAGTGGAGGATACTGCCGCTTTAGCCGGGGTTGCAACTGCCTTCGTTGGCATAACACTCTCGTTGGTGACGGGTAACAAGGTCTTTGATGCATCTTCTTCAATAGTCATTGGAATCATAATGATGTTCTCCGGCCTTTACCTTTCAAGAAAGAGCAAGAACCTTCTCATAGGGGAGGGAATCTCAAAGGCAGATCAAAGGAAGATAGAAGAAATACTCAAATCCAACAGGTTTGTGAACAGAATCCTGGACGTTCGTGCCATCTATCAGGGACCAGAAAAGATATTTCTAGCTATGGACCTGAATTTCAAAGACGGCCTAAGCACGGAGGAGATAGAAAAGGTCATTGATGAGATAGAATCATCCATTAAGGCTTCGGTACCATTTGTTGACAGGATTTATGTGGAAGCGGAAGAGAGAAAAACTGAAGAGAAAGATACGGAAAGATCAGATTCCTAGCTCCCTCAGCTTCTTGATCCTAATTTCTGTAGGGGGGTGTGTGGAGAAGAGCTTCCTGACATTAACGCTTCCGAGGGGATTGACGATGAATAGGCTGGAGGTTGCAGGGTTTGCATTCTGCATGGGTCTACTGTTGTTCCACCCTTCCAGTTTGGTCAGTGCATTTATCAGTCCTTCTGATGAGTTGTTCACCCGTGCCCCGTGCTCATCCGCATAGAGCTCCCTCTGTCTCGAAATGGCGAGTTGAAGCATAAGTGCTCCTATCGCCGCCACAAGCAGCACTGCCATAACGATAAAGTCCTGGCCACTCCTCCTTCCTCCGAAAAGGGCATTGAATCCGAATATCCTAGCGCCCAACATAAGAGCAGATGCAATTGTCGCGGCCACAGTGACCACAAGTATGTCGTTGTGCTTTACGTGGCCTAATTCGTGTCCTATAACTCCCCTGAGTTCCTTCTCATTCAGGAGGCTCAAGATCGGTCTTGTGAAAACAATGTACGATCTCTTCCTGCTTCTCCCAGTGGCAAATGCATTCGGAACGGGAATGTCAGCGATAGCGATCTTGGGCATGGCTATCCCTGCATTCTGGGAAACGTCTCTCACCATTGAGAAGAGCCTTGGGTCGTCACTCTCCTGAAGGGTCTTCGCGTGGTAGCTCCACAACACGATTTTGTAGGAGAAGAAATATGAGAAGATATTCATGAACCCTGCGAATGCTATGAAGACTACCATCCATACCAAAGCGTTGCCGACAATGTATCCTATGATCAGGCCTGCAAGAGTGAATATCGCAAACAGGAAGAGAAACGCTACCAATAATCTTAGTCCGCTCATTAACCAGGGAATTAAAATTTGAAATTTAACCGTTTTCGACATACTTTTTATATTAGATATAATAATGATAAGATATATTTTTCCAGCAAGGAAAAATCATAACAACTGTTTAATAGTAATTATAATTACCAGACATCTTTAGGGGGTAATACCAAGATGCTAAAGAAATCTGGAAAAACAGCAGCTCTGTTCGTCATCACCATTATGTTAATGGGAGGACTCTTGGGAGCGGCACTCGGCCAAGTTCAAGGAGCGGAGAAGGTAACATTTAGTTTCGAAGTGCTGGGGAACGGACAGTCCCCGGCAAGCGGAGTCAGCGTCCAGCTGGAGAGCGCGAACGGGGTTGTTTTGGCAAGCAGCGTTTCAAATCCAAACGTTGCGTTCCAGGTGTATCCCGGGCAGTATGTGATTTATATTCCAAGTCAGATCTCGTCATCATCCATCGTCTATAATGCATTCCATGCGAGCGTAAATGTGCAAAGCAATGGAACTGCGTACATTGATGGGTCGGTGGCAAAGACAATCAGCGTCGGCTATTCTATTGCGAACGCCTACGTGTATGTAACGGTAAAGGGAGTGGTGCAGTCCCAGATATCTTCAGTCTATCTGACGCTGCCAAATGGCCTGGAACTGATGGCCACGAAGGTTAACTCCTCCAATCCTAACTCAGGATTTGCCGTCACCACGGTGGCAGAGTCACAGACGCTTACAGTGGAATACAACTCAACATCAAAGGCATTCTATTCTGAGTATCTCACCGGCGTATCCTCTTCGAAGAACAACAGCGTAGTTGCAAACGTCAGTTCTTCACAGAACGTCCAGGGAACTGTTACGTCTACAAGTGGCAAGTTCGTCAACCTGGTTGAAGTATCAATATATCAGAACGGGAGCCTTTTGGCATCCGATGAATTCACTAACGGATATTACTACCTATCCCTGGCGCCAGGCACGTACGGCCTAATAATCTCTTCACCTGGCTATCTGCCAGAAGCCCTAACTGTCACAACGTCCCCCGGGGGAAGCGCATATTATCAGACGGTTGAGCTCACTCCGTCCAAGGTCGTGGAAACTCAGTCCATAACCTTTGGGTCCAATTTCCAAAATCTGACAATCAGCGGTGGAGTGACCCTTAATAACGCAACCACTCTCCCATTCCTTCCCTATTCTAACGCAGGCTCGCTCTATGAGCAGTTGAAATTGGACGGCCTCAGTGCGGGGGAACTCTGGAGCGTACTGAACGTCACAGTCCCTTACACAACCGCTAACACGGTGCTTTACAACAATTACTCCTACAACTCCACAGGTATGCATACAACTTTCACCGCATCAGGAGGTAGTTTCACGTTCAACTACACTGCAACATATTCACAGCCTAATGTGAAGGTCCAGAGCTATAGCAGCATCAGGGTCTACATAAACCAGAACAATGACAATCTCACTGCACTGACCTATATAACCAAGCTGAGCATCCCCTCGCCCTACCAGAGGTCCAACATAATAAACTCTAGCGTCGCCACGGTCTCAGGTTTTTCTGGTACGATAACTATAACGAACAGCAGCATAAACGGGTTCATCACAATCAACATAGCGCCACAGCAGAAACCGCTTCTGAAGCTGAGCCAGATTTCCGCCACCTGGAGTGGTTACTTTGAACCTACGATCTCGTCTAACACATCTTCGAATTTCACCTTGCTTGTTCCCGTTGGGAAGCAAGTCACTTTAAATGCTAGCAGGGTGCCTTACGATTCCGTGCTCGGGATGGACAATTACCAGCAGATGAACTTTACGTGGAGCATAGACGGGCTTCCAATGTACGGATACAACATCAGCTACAACTTCACAAGTGGTTCACATTCCATATCTCTAACAGTAAGGAGTTCAAGCGGTGTCACCAACCAGACGAATTTCACCATCATAGGCGACGCAATGGACCCCCTGTTCAGCCTCCAGGTAATCCAGAACGGTCACATCAGGCTCAATGCAACCACTTCCACATCTGCTTCCTATGTGCTATACGTAAACCAGACCCAGACAGTCTACTTCAACTCCATCAAATCCAAGGACCTTCTCCCATCCGGGAAGTCAACAGGAATTCCCATATCTGTGAACTGGAAGATCGCTGGTTCCTCAGAAACGGGAACGAACGTGTCCTACTCTTTCAACACTCCGACATTCAATTCAACAGTGGAACACGCTTATGCGACGGTTATGAATGGGGTCGGGAACAGTTTCAATGTGAGCATTTCTATTCATGTCAACGACACAACGCCTCCAATAGTTGCATTCCAGATATACAACATCACATCAGGGAAAGTAATCTCTTCCGCTAGGCAGTATCAGAACGTATCCCTCAACGGGTCAAAGACATCAGCACCTGATGGCGGTCACATAGTCTCCTACACCTGGTACTTCTCGTTCTCCAATGGCACTGTTGCAAAGAACGGGGTAGATTACAAGGTCTATTTTGCATCGTCAAACAATTCAACGCTCACAGTAGCGTTCCTGCAGTACGGCATATTTGAAATAAAACTGAAGGCAACAGACCAGTCGAACAACACAAACACCATGTCGCAGAGCCTCAGCGTCGGGGCGGTCGGGCCGGAACTGGAGATAACGAACGTCACATACCCCAAGACATACGTGGAGGGTTCATCATCAATTCTCAAGCTGGTCATCAAGAACGTTGGGATTCACACTGCATCCAGCTACTATGTCACCGTGAAGATCGGGTCAAAGATCGTAAAGAATCAGACATTCACAAATCTTTCATCAAACCAGTCCTACAATGCCTCCATAACTTTCGTTCCTCCGAGCTCCGGAAGCTATTCTATGGTGATTACCGTTCATGCCCTCAATGAACCTGCGTTCTTCACAACGAATACCTCGGTAACGAAGGCAATCTCTGTTGCTCAGGCAGCCTGGAAGCTTCCTGCCCTTGTGGGAGGAATAATAGTGGCGATAGGCGTACTGTCGTTCATATACTATGACGTGACTGTGAGGAGGAAGAGGCCAAAGGAGCCAAAGCAACCGAAGAAGCAGTTGAAGGTCTAGAATCTTTATTTCCTCTTTATATTTTGTCAGATGCTTGTATACCAAGCATCTGAAACAATTCTTCCATCGTTTTTGTGAACGTCCGTACGATCTCTATTCTCCGCTGAGTGTCGTCCCCGCTGTCCAGAACCGGGCAGTCTCGGTAGAACTGATTGAATGAGCTAGCCAGGTCGTAGGAGAACCTCGCTAACTTGTCTGGCCTTGAATGAACCACGGCATCCTCCAGTACCTCTGGATATAGCGAAATTTGCTTCAGGAGGGCTCCCTCGGCATCGTTGAATTTCCATACGATCTCAGACTCCTGGCTAACCTTCGAAAGTATTGATTTTGCCCTAGCGTAGGAATACATGACGAACGGAGCCGCATCGCCGTCGAAGTTTAGGGCCTCCTTCCAGTCAAAGGTCACAGGCTTGTCTGGGGAGTACTTGATTATATGGTACCTCACTGCAGCCGTCCCAATCTTGTTCGAGATTTCCTCGATCTCATTCTCCCCAAGGTCTGTCCTCCTCTTCAGTATCTCCTCCCTTGCCCTCTCTACAGCTTCGTCAATGAAGTCCCTTACATATACGACATTTCCCCTCCTGGTGCTCATTTTCCCCTCCTTCGTGGATATGTAGGAATAGAAAAGGGCCCTCACATTGTGGACCCCGAGTACATCCATTGCGTATTCAAGTTTCTTGAAGTATGACTTGTGATCCTCCCCCAGTACGGTAATGGAATCGTCGTATTCCAAAGACTTCTTGAGATGATGGGCGATGTCCCTGGTGAAATAAACTGTCGTTCCGTTAGATCTCACGAGGTACATCTTCTCCGATCCAGACTCAATGTATTTTGCGCCGTTGTCGTCCCTAATGAGTGGCGACAGCTTATCGATTATGCTCTTCACTGAACCGTTGAGAATGAACTCGCTCTCCCAAACGAACAGGTCGAATCGTATTGAGAGCCTCCTGAGGTCTATGAGAACATCCTCCAGGAATTTCTCCAGTCGCTTTCTTGACGAGTTGAGGAACTCATCATCTCCAGACTCTGCCCTGACCATGTACTCCTCAACCTTGGCCTTATAAGTATCAAAATTCTCGTATATCTTCCTGTAGGACTCCGTATAATTATCAGTACCAAACAACTCCGTACCAAGCAGGAGTGCTTCGACCTGTGTACCTATGTCGTTAACGTAGTACTCTGTGGTAACATGATAGCCGTACCTGGAAAGCATTCGTGCCAGGGTGTCCCCAATGATGGAATTCCTTACCCTCCCTATGTGCAGTGGTCCGGTAGGATTTGCACTTGTGTGTTCCACAAGTATCTTCTCCCTTCTTCTCCCGAAATCAAAAAGTTCCCCGCTCAAGGCACTCTCCAGCACCGCCCTAGAAAACTCATGAGTGCTGTAACGTACGTTGACAAATTTCCCGTAAGCCGAGAAAGTGAGGTATCTATCGCTGAGCGCCTCAATTTCTGCGGGATCAAGGGTCACCGCTTCCCTCTGGAAATCGAACGTGATATCGCCGTATCCCTTCTGGGGTCTGTAAGCCCTATAGCTACCTTTTATTCCCCGCTTCCCGAGATATGAATCCATTCTCTCCCTTGAGAGGAGATCGAACTTCTGATACGGTTTCATCCAGGAGATAATCCGTGCATGTTAAAATGCATTCAGGTTGGTCTGGCTCTCTTTCCTCACTATCTTTATCCCCAGATACTTCTGGAACTCTGCAGCATTTATGGCCGCTTTCGCCTGTGCGTGGTTATTGAAATATATGTATACCTCGTCACCCATTGTTCTAACTCTCTCGACCCACGGTCTTAGCTCATCTTCGGTGTAGAGGTAATCATACTTGTTTAGCCTCCCCTTCAGATCCCCCTTCCCGAACCAGAGGTCGCTGTTCCTTCCGTGGAATCGGACGTATGAGAAGGATGCAGTCTGATAATAAAAAAACGGAAGGCCTGGGGAATCTACGCTCACGAGGGCCACATTGTACTTCCGTAAAATACCGAGGAACTTAGGCAGCACGCTCTCATTCAAGAAATTCCTGTTTCTTATCTCTACTGAAAGCTTGGTGCCAGAATCTATGGAAGCCAGAAGGTCCTGCAACCTGAGGAGAAGATCAGGATCCTTCATCGGGTCCAGGAAAGGGGAGAGCTGTAGGAGGGCAGATCCGAGAAGGCCTGCCCCCTTGATCGGTACTATAACCTTTTTCACGAATTCGCCGGCTGTATCAATTGACTTCTTGGTTATCCCGTCTGGATCGTGAGTGACATCCCTGGGAAATTTGAGCGAATAGACAAAGTCTTCCTTCCCCTGCAGTTTGGTAATCCATGCGGATACCGTCTTTTCACTTGGAAATGAATAGTACGTGGAATCAATTTCCACAGAATTGAAGAACCTATAGTAGTAAAGCAGGTATTTGCTTTCCTCCATCCCCTTGGGGTAGAATGTCTCCTTCCAGTCCGGGTACTGGAAACCTGAACACCCTAAGTAGAGCATTTCATTTATATAATAGAATTTTAAATAAAATCTTTCCAGTACACCTTCGGAAAACTTTTATTCCAGCCTATCGTTATTATGGGTGTGACGAAGATCGAACTGGAGACTCTGGACCCTGACAAGTCGTTCAAGGTAAAGATGGAGGCTTACCTGTACATAGACGCAGGCAAGATAATGGAATTCGGAAAAGGGGATCCGGAGAAACTCAGGGAATATATGGACAAGAGGATCAAGATTATTGAAGAGATTACAAAGGTGAAGAGGCCGTTCCAGGTCGTGGAAGGTGGAAGAACATTGCTTAAGGTGAAATGATGGGCATGATTAGAGTATCAGAGGTGATGTCTCGCAACCCCATAAGAGCAAAGGCAACCATGACAGCGGAGGAGGGTGCGATGCTAATGAAGACAAAGGGGATAAGTTCCCTCCTGATAGAACAGGATGGGGAGGTAGTTGGAATAGTCACGGAGAGGGACATAGTGACAAAAGTCGCAGCAAATGGAATAGCGGCTGGAGAAAGGAAGCTCAGCGAGATAATGAGCACTCCGCTGATCCATGTCGAGGCTGATTCACCTCTGGAAACAGCTGCAGAGCTGATGTGGAAGAAGAGGATAAGGAGGCTTCCGGTGGTTGCGGGTGACAAGATAGTGGGAATCCTGACGGAGAACGACATAGTCAGGATATCGCCGGGTCTGATAGAGATTACCAGAGGAATCCTGACCAATACGGGTCAGGGGATTGTGAAGGGGATTCATGGCATATGCGATTCATGCAACGAATTCTCCGACAACCTGATTTACACTGCCGGCAAGTATTACTGTGAGAGATGCTTTTCAGAAGTCAGCAGGATGTAAAGGTATTTTATTAAGAGAGAATCTGGAATAAGTGCACAAGAATTCAGAATTGCATCTTTCCAGGGGGAGCTTGGAGCTTCCGCTATTCCTGCCTGTCGCGACAAGAGGTTTCGTAAAAGCTGTCCCAATGCAAAAGATAAACGAAGCAGGGGTGGAGGCACTAATCTCAAATTCCGTTCATTTGACAATTTCCCCCGGACTCGAAATTCTAGAAAAGGTCGGGGGGATAAATGGGTATACTGGCTTCAGGGGAAGCTACTTCACGGACTCAGGGGGATTCCAGATACTGAGGAAAGAACTGGTGAAGATAGAGGAGGATGGAATACTGTTCAGGGACAGGAAGTCCGGGAAGGCAGTAAAGGTCACACCAGAGATCAGCTCGGAAATCCAGCGGAAGATAAGGTCTGACGTGGCGATGATGCTTGATGACTGCCCACCTTACGGGGCTGAGCAAGGTAGGTACAGAGTGTCAGTAAAGAGGACATACGAGTGGGGGAAGGTATTCTCTTCTTTGAAGAACCCCGGCCAGAAGAAGTTTGGAATAATACAGGGAGGATTTGACCCAGAACTGAGAAGGGAAAGTGCTAGATTGATGACGTCTCTTGAATTTGACGGATTTGCAATTGGAGGACTGAAGATAGGTGAACCGAAAGAGCTGACGGATTTGGCTCTGTCAAAGACCCTGCCCCTAATACCTGGAGATTATCCCGTATACCTCATGGGGGTGGGAGACCCGGTTTCGATAGTGGAATATTCTGATGCAGGAATCGGCATATTTGATTCCACTTATCCCACCAGGAATGCCAGGCACGGGTTTGCTCTTACAAGCGAAGGGCCCATAAATTTGAAGAACGCAAAGCATATTCTAGATTTCCAGCCGATAGAACCTAGATGCTCGTGTGAAGCTTGCAGTAATTACAATAGGTCAATGCTGAGGGAACTTCACAAGAACGAGGACCCATCGTTCCAGTACCTAGTCACTGTTCACAACCTTGATTTCATGAAGAGATTCGTGAATCTGGTGAGAGAAAATAGAGAAGGGGCGAGGGTAATAGCAAAAAAGTTCAGTAAACTCAATAACTCTGAACTTTATAACGACAGTACCGGGTAGGTGGCAGAGTGGCTATGCACGGGACTGCAGATCCCGACTATTGGGGTTCGAATCCCCACCTACCCTTACCCCATTGAGTAAGAAAAAACTTGAACAAAGAAACTTTATGTACCCAAATCCATCCGAATACCCGTCATAGGGCACTCTTGTCGAAAAGCAAGTAAGTGAATGACTGGTATGAGAACCTGAAGGCCAAGTCGGATGTTACCGCTGATTATTATTTGAGAAACATTGGCCTTTGGCTGGAATGGCTTCATGAGGACCCGAGATCCATATTGAAGCAGGCTGCGGATGATTACGCCAAATTCAAGGAGAAGGTCTCGGACCAGATAAGAAAGATGAAAAAAGAAGGTAAGGCGGGATCATACATCTCAACCTCCCTGAAGTCTGTTTCATCTTACTTGAAATTCAATAAAATCCTCATCAGGCTGGAAATTAACATAAAGAACGAGAACAGGAACCTTACGGTAGAGAACGAAAGGATACCAGAAAGGAGCGAGCTAGCAGCAATTCTCAGGAACGCGAATCCAAGGACAAAGGTCGCAATATCTCTCATGGCATTCGCGGGTCTCAGGCCCGAAACACTCGGCAACCACACAGGGACGGACGGGCTGAAATTATCAGACATTGTGGATATATCTGTGATTGGAAGGACAGTAGGTTTTGAGAATGTTCTATGCCAGATCGTGGTAAATCAAGAAATGAGGAATGCACAAGTATTTCACATTTTTTGGAAAGGAGGGAACAACGTATCTGAACGAGTATCTTGGGTAGAGGATTGGATCACGGGAGAATCTGAACAGGAGCTCTCCTTTGCTCTTCCCTGATAAGGATATGTACAGAAAGGAGAACGCCTACCACTTCCCCATGGCTGTATTAGACTCAAGATGGTTGAAGAAGGCGATGTTTAAGATTTCCTTAACAAATTCACGGATGCTGGAGGGGTACAGAAATGGTGGACCCCTGACGAGATAGTTTTCATAGATTCTGTGCTAAAGACGAGCACCAGGGAAGCAGACAAGAAGTAACTGAGGAAACTCTTAAAATAAGGAACGAAGACCGAGGCACAAGCAACATCCTGGATATTAAGAACTGTTGGAAAGTCCGATACATATTGGGACTGCCAGACCCTGGCCTATCCGGGGATGGACTGGAATGCGGATTTTTCACAGGGCGAACTATTCCTCTTGGTCCTTTTAAAAGCTTTTATAGAGCTAAATATTCTCTTTCCCGTGGTTTTCATTGATGATCTGGCTTTCGAACTGTTCACGCTATCGCTGGTAGGGGTGGTATCGATATACCTTACAGCATACGCTTACCTTTACTACAGGAATGGATTAGGACGTAGAGACTATAATGCGGCCTGGAGCCTTCGTTTTGGGCATTCTTGGGGCAATTATAGTTATAATGGGGATATTCGGGGAGATGACGTGGCCTCTGCCCGGGAGCTATAACATTCTTTTCTACGATCCTTACTTGCTGTTCGGTATAATTCTTGTTTCAGTTTCTTCTTCTATAATCCTGAGGCAGAAACTTCAATTTTCAGGCGTCCTTGCCCTCTTTTCTGGACTTATTGCAATTTACTACGGAGTAAACGCGTATTTGGACAAGATGACGTCAAGTCCGATCGCAATGCTTGGTTTGTACCTCTCCCTAGGTCTCACAGGCATGTTTACCTTCCCTGCCACCCTTATATACGATCTGCTTCCCTCAAGAGACAAGGTATCCACGTTCTGGACAGTGATTCTAATATTGTTCTGGGTTGGCCTGATAATTTCTTCGGTCCTGGCCGCACTAACTGCAATTGAGGCTGTGCCGCAACACCTGTTGAAACCGCCATAAAGATTTTCATTTTTTTGCTCAGAATTGTGATTTCTTCATAATCTATTTCCAAATTTATTTGTCCCGGGTATCATCGGATTCATGATGAATGTAAAGGAAACCTATTCCACTGCTCCCTCAGTGTTCTAATTTTTCAAATTATGTATCCAAGGAAAAATCCTAGGAAAGTTGAGATTATCCAAGTTGCTACAATCAAGAGGAATGGTCTTATGTTGATTGCCTTAAAGGTGTAGGAGAGACCACTGCCTACTACGCCTGCAGACAGGGCCTGGCTGTTGGATAATGGGACACCCAGTATAGTTGCAACCTCAACAAGAATTGCACTGCTCAATAGGGAGATTGTTGCACTAGAATATCGCATGCCGTACATTTCCTCTCCGACCCTCTTTATGACCCCCTTGCTCAGGAATACAGAGCCGATGATTATTCCGACCACCATTACAGTCAAGACGACTGAACCTCCTCCCAGTAGATTCAGTATGAATCCAAGGGTGTTTGCTCCCAGGGTGAATGACGTGAAGAACGATGCAACCACGAGCAATCCCTTCATGGAGATTGCAGTCTTCCATATGTCCTTGGGAGGATTCCTAATCAAGACCTTATTGGAGAGGTAGGAAATTGCTATTGACAGGACAGGGGAGATTATCCACATTGCAACGATGAGCAGCAATAGGCCCTGATCAGGTATCCTGCCGGCGTGAATTGAAATGCCGATGCTGGAGCCTACAAGTACCATTGTCAGTGACAGCGGTGCCCTTAACAGTGTGGCAATTATGAATGCTGTAATGGATATGAGGAGTGCTATTGAAATGAAATAGTAGGAATGGGGCAGGAGGGCAGTTGCTGCATACCTCAGGCTTTCTCCCTCAAGCAAAAGTCCGGAAATATAACCAAAGACGCCTATCAAAACACCAGTCCATCTCCCAATAATCCTTGCTCCCACTATTGTCCCAACTGAAACAGACAGATTGTTTCCTGAGACTAGGATAGTCAGTATTGCCCCTAGCAAAACAGTTATCAGGAATAGCTGCATGCTATCCTGTCAGTGATTTATAGATTGAAAGAATAAGGTCTGCTGCGTCCTCGCAATCGTCAACCATGTCGTCAATCTTGTGGACCATGCTAGTCACATGGTTGAAGACTATGTAGTTCATCTTGTCTGCGTTCTTGTATGTGTCATCCAAAACAGAATCTTTCATATCGTCCACTGCTTCCTCTATGATCTCTATCTTCTTCTTGTATTCGTTGATCTTGCCCATATCAGATTCCGTTAGCATTCCCTTCAGCGCGGCAAAGGCGTCCTTACCAGAGGTCAGCATGTGGACAAACATCTTGTAGGGGGACTCAAGGACCTTCCCGAGGTTCCCATTGCTCTGCAGATAGCCAAGGTTCATTCTCTTAATTTCCCTGCTCAGGTAATATGACCTATCTATAATGTCATCTAGCCTGTTCACGAGTAAGAGAAGATTGTCGATCAAGCTCGGATTTATTGCCCCTCTTGTGATCAGGACGCTGAAATTTTCGGAAAGATCATCCCCCTCCTTTTCCTTCATCTTCACCTTTTCATTCAGCACGTCCATTTCCTTAATATCGCTCTGCATCATCTTTACCAGGAAATCTGCAACTTCCGTTCCGAGATCTGGAAATACGGTGAACTTGCTCAATATATTCCTTTCCCCGACGCTGATGAATTTCTTGAAGAATGAAGGTTTTTCCACCGCCAAATATGGATGGAAAGTATATTATGATTGCCCGAGGGTTAGCAAAATGCCGTGGTGGAAATTTAGTGTTGGTGGATTTTAGTAATAGACGTGGGATTCCTCCTGAAAGCATTCTTTAGCTAGCATTCCGATGAATTACCGAACTCATGGACGGGCAAAGATGCTGGAATGTCTTCTGTTTGCTGCAAGAAATATTTTACTGAATGCGGCAATTTTCATACTCGTTCAAAGCTGAATTTTTGAGGAAAGAGGAGTTTTCTCGATCAACCCCCTCACATCATCTATTTCATTCCCCTTGAACACTATGTTCTTACTGTGTATGAAACCAGCTCCCAGATTGAGGTATGCATCTTCGCTCAACGGTACTTTCTTGATTTTCACTACATTTATCTTCTCGTATGGAAGTTCCCTTATACCAACGCTGGCCATCTGTTGCGAAAGTGGTATATCGGTTACAACTACAGATTTCTTCCCTTCTGTATTCTTCTTGAGATCCTTCCACATCTTCACCCCGACTATTGTTCCAAGACCCATGAACATCCCCGGATTTGCAGCCTCAAGAAGGTAAGCCACAACTGACGGTAATTGTCCGGCCCTTCCCATAAACTCACTCAACTTCAAAAGAGGTATCTCAATAACACGCCTGTCAGTAAAAACAATAGACCTGAGGAGGTAATCTGGAGAAATTGCGGTGTACAGAATCATCCCAAGCATTCTTTCATCGTTATCGCTCATATAGTTTTGAATATAATGTTCTAAGCATTATTTATAGGTATCTTAACACTTTGTGGTAAGAATAGGTCTATAAACAATAATATTATTTTTCGCTCTAAATATTTTTCCATTTAATAAACAATGAGCTCAGTCAACCTGCCTTCCAGCATCGGACTCACAGACCAGAAGATTTAATCGAACTCAGGGACGTGAAGGTTTGTAACGCAAAGTTGCAACGTAGATGGCAAGGAAAAACGACATCCTCAACCAGTCATAGAAAGCACGTTGAAGTGCAAGCTGTGCTCCCTCTTTGACGATCCCGAGCCCAGACATACCAGTCGAAAGCAAAATATAATCAACAGTGTGATTGAGGGGATCAAATAAAAACCATGCTGCTATTATAATGCCAGTTGGTAAAAACCACTTCATGTTCCTGTTTCCCTTCCATAACAATATTGCTGAAACTACTATCAGCACCATTGGAAGCAAATCTACAGAAGTATAGTCATTGAAGAGTGAAACTGACATCGGAAGAAGAGCCAGAATCCAAAGTGCGCCGAGAACGTCTGAGCGCGAGGACCTCTTCATAGACAACATGTATACAGAAACAATAACGGAAGAGACGCCAATTATCAACAGGCTTGCTATAAAGGGAGGGAAATCCGACAACACCGGAACAGGGCTATTAGTCGCCTCTAGGTAGATAATATATCCTACCACTATTCCGAAGAAGCCCGTAGAAATCAAAAGAATCAGGTATATTCCCAGTCTTGTTCCTCTCTTTAGGCTATCCCATAAAGACCTATTTGCATCAGATTCCATGGCGATCTAATCTCTCGCCCGTAGTAATGCTCTTTTGGGAATAGATAGATAATAAATGCAGGCTAATGAAATAAGAGCTGAATGATAGGAGCCAGGAAAGAGCCATGGATAGCGAGTATATTCCGGCGTGCTGTGAGAGGAATGCAAACCCTCTTCCTGATTCTCCCGCAATTACGATGGATATGAAACCTATGGCGGAAAAAGAAATCGCACCTAATTTTCCTGAAAAGGCAACGAAAACGAGTGTTATAAGTCCAACAAGTGCCACTACGTAGCCGAAAACGTAATGAACACCTAAGTTGGAAGGGGTATAAGGGGGTAGAGCATATATGTTCACTACCATACCTAGTATGTATTGTATTACCAAGAGCAGAAGAATGGCCATCAGAAGGTATCTGGAAATTTTAATGAATTTTGGGGTCATTGAGAACCTTCACTATCCATCGCCTTTAGAAATTTAGTCTGCCTTAAATAAGTTAGTATTACTTAAAAACCGTAAAACCACCCCTTAAGTAAGGTCGAAGATTTCTCATTGGTGAATGCTGGACATAAAAGTGCCGTGGCGTTAGGCCTCGCAGCTTCGGCATTGGACCTGCTTGTGGGTGTCTTGACCCTTGCGTTTACGATTAATTTTTCTTCATCAGCCTTCATTGCTGCTGCATTTTATGATTCTCTACCTATGCTCATGGCGGGTGTGGGAATACTTACAGGGCTGGCAGTCTTGGGAGGGGGACGAGGAAATCCGTTAGGGAGTGTGGTGATAATCGTTACGGGACTTATACCTATAGCTGTCCTATACGATGCTACAAGGACGATAATTGTTTACGGTGGGGAATACATTCCTTTTCCGCTGTCCCTCATATATTTGGTCTTGATTGTGGTGCCGATGCTGATGGCAGTAGTCTGTGGAATCGTGCTATCGAAAACACGCTGATTTTTCTGTAGACAGCGTTTTAGCCACTCAAAAATCTTTTCTGCTGTAGAATATGCAGTGAAGGAATACCTTGAGAGCCTCATGAACACGGAGAGGGATGTGTTCATAGAGGAGCATGGAGGTTTAAGGAACGGTTTCTATGAGAGGAAGGCGAAGACGAAGTTCGGGGAGATAGACGATCTCACCGTTCCCAGGGACAGGGAAGGGAGATTCAGGTCTGCTGCACTTGACCCTTACGGCAGATCCATAGGGCTGGACGAACTGATAATCTCCCCGTACTCAAAGGGAGTTTCAACAAGGAAGGCATCAGAGATACTGGAAGAGATATTCCAGAACCGTTACTCCAGGTCCTCTATTTCCAGAATCAAGGATGCCATGTAAAATAAAGAGATTCCAGAGCAGGCCTCTCGAATCTCGATACATCGCCATATTCCTTGATGCCCTATTTTTCTTCCTGAGGAGAGATACAGTGGAGAAGGAACCAATACTGTTGGCAATGGGCATCAGGGAATCTGGTGAATATGAGATACTGGGATTCTATCTGGCATCTAAGGAATCCCATCTGTCATATACGGCGGTGATAGATGATCTCTACAACAGGGGAGTGAGGGAGCCCTTGCTGTTCATAGCGGACGGATTGCCGAAACTTGATGAGGAAGTGAGACGAGTATTCCCAAGGGCGGATTTCCAGCTCTGCACAGTACATGCATCAAGGAACCTTGAATCTGAGGTCAGAGAATCAGATAAATTGCAGATAGACAGGGAGCTGAAGGGGTATTCACGGCTGACACGAGGGAAGATGCACTGGCCAGGCTCAGCATGTTCAAATCGCAGTGGAGCAAGAAGTATCCAAGACAGATATACAACCTGGAGAAGAAGGTGAACTACCTGTTCACCTACTTCCAGTACCCTCAGGCAATAAGGAGATCAATACACAGCAACAACATCATAGAGAGGATGAACAAGGAGGTGAGAAGACGCATAAAGGTGATAGATTCCTTTCCAACAGAGGAATCAGCGCTCAAGATCGTTTATCTGAGGGTGGCGGAACTCAATGAGAAGTATTCTCATAGAGTCCTTAACGGATATTTTAAATGCAGGGACGAGTTGAAGGAAATGTTCAGCAAGAGGTACCCGTGACCTACACATACTTTGTAACGCAGTCTCCTCTCAAAAATAGTCCGATGAATGACCTCTATGATACAACCTCGTGACTAGCTAATAAGTCACCGAGGAATCATTCCCCCAAGAACGTTTATGTGCAACTCATTGGGCATTAGGACCCTGAATGGTTCCCCGTATCCAACACCTATTCTGTTCCCATAAAGGGCTGAAACTGCTTTAAGAGTCTCCAATGAAGAATCGTGTGGGAATTGCGAATTGTGACATTTTAACGATTCAATTTTTTTATCCATATTTTCTGAGCAGTCAAGAATCACGTTAGGGTTGAAGGTAAAGCCAAGAGCTACGTTTGGTCTGTTAACTGGTTTTCCCTCCCCAATATTCGGGAATTCAGAAAAGAGAACTGCTTGCAGCACGGCAAGACCAGTATTAACGTGGTCAGGGTGTACTTCATACGGGAGGAAAGGATCGACCGTTATTACGAGATCAGGCTTGAAATCTCGAAGGATTTTTATTATGTCCCCCCTCAGAAGAGACGGGAGAGGGACTTCAGAATCTTTATAGCCGAGAAACTTAACATTTTTTGAACCCAGGATTGCTAATGCATCTTTCTGTTCTTTCTTTCTTATCCTTATCAGTTTCCTTTCGTCCACAGTTCTGCTACCTTTCCCTCCATCACTTACGACAACTAGTAGAAACGATGCTCCTTCTCTAATTTTTCGATATATGAAGCCACCTGCGATTAGTTCATTGTCATCGGGATGAGGTGCAAACGAGATAATCCTCTTGGATTTCAAAAGGACGTCTCTGCGGAGCTGGTTGAGCTCAATCCCCTCCAGGAATTCCGAAAAATCCATACTAGTTGGTAATGTTAACTTCATTTAAGATTTTGGTTCGATTCATTTCCATGGGAAATATAGTGTGACCACTACGGGGAAGCAACTTCATATTATCAGAACAAATAAGCCAGCATGCAACTCAAGTTTCCCGACGGATTCATTTGGGGGACTGCCTTATCAGCCTTTCAAACAGAAATGGGAATTTCCGAAGATTCTGTCTGTGAGGGAACAGACTGGTACCTATGGGCTAACAGCGAGGAAATTGCCCGGGAAGGCTTGGTGTCTGGGGATAAGCCACAGAATGGAGACGGATTCTGGGACCTTTATGAGGAAGACATGCGCCGCGCTAGGTCTCTAGGAACCAACGCCATTAGAATGAGCATAGAATGGGGAAGAATTTTCAAAGAACCAACATTCTCATCTGACGGAAATTTCATTAGAAATGAGAAGGGCGAACCTTTACGTTTCGAGCAATCTCCCAATTCTTTGAGGCAGCTCAAATCGCTTGCTGACAAGGATGCCCTGGAGCACTACGGAAAAATGATAGATTATGCCCATTCTATGGGATTGAAAGTCTTCATGACACTATACCACTGGCCGCTTCCTCTATGGCTTCATAGGCCAGACAAATGCCATATGGATACTGAAAATACCGAAGAAAAGGGATGGCTAGACATCAGAACTGTGGAGGAATTTGCTAAGTACTCATACTTCATTTCTCAAACGTTAGGCAGGAAGGTAGACTGCTGGGAAACGATAAATGAGCCTGAAGTTATTGCGACTAATGGGTATATCTTTGGCCCCTCATCGGGATTCCCGCCAGGGCTTGAAGATGTTCCGTTGGGGTTCAAGGTAGAAAGGAACTTAGCCTTCGCACATAACCTCGCATACAAAATTTTGAAAAGCAATACAGGAAGGGAAACAGGGATCGGAACCGCACCTCCTTACTTTGAACCAAAAAGCCAAGACCCACGAGATCTGGAGATTGCCAACACTGCTAGGTATCTAAACAACGAATGGATACTGAACGCTGCTGTGGAAGGAAAATTTGACAATAATCTCTCGGGGGAGCCAGATGAGAAAATTCCAAACTTCGGTGGAGCCGACTATGTAGGAATTGACTATTACTCAAGATTGAGAGTCGAGTATTTTCAAGAAGGAAGATACGCGGGCGCGCTTCCCATGAGAATTTTGCCATGTGATAATTGTAGTGATTTTCAGTGGGACATTTTTGCTCCGGGAATGAGACATGTTCTGAAATGGATCTATGAAAAATACGGGAGAGTAATATACATCCTCGAGAATGGGATAGCAGATTCCAGGGACGAAAAAAGAGGCGATTTCATAATCGATCACCTGACTGAGCTATCTAAAGCAATCTTGATTGATAAGATTCCAGTGAAGGGATACTTCCACTGGTCCCTCCTTGACAATTTTGAATGGGCAAAGGGATTCTCAATGAGATTCGGATTATATGAGGTGGACTACGAGACAAAAAGGAGAGAGAAGAGGAAGTCAGCGGAAATATATGAAAGGATATGCAAGGGTCAGCCGGTGGAGCGAAAGAGGAAATGAAAAAAGAACCGAACAAATTAAGATTTCACAGTTCTATAGCGTCAAGAAAAAGAATTTATTTGAAGGGGAGGTCGAGTGTATATGTCTCTTATGCTGGATGAAATTTATGAAGAACCATCAATATTGGAACAATATAGGACAAGGGACTTTATTGTAAAGGAATCCGTTTTGAATATTTTAAATGAGTCAGGCGTTATCTACTCACTAGGGAGCGGATCGAGCTATAACGCTGCGGTCTATCTATCAATTCTCCTCAACAGGAATGGGTTAAATTCAATCCCTATATTTGCAAGTGAAGCAAGATTGATGATAAAAGGAAGGGGGGTGAATGAGACAGCGGTGATATTCAGCCAGTCAGGCAATAGCGTAGATGCCATTAGGGCTGCAGAGTACATTAGGTCCCTCAAATCAAGGGTTGTTGCGATAACAAATACTCCAGATTCAAAACTAGAATTAGCTTCGGATGTCACTATTCTCACGAACGTCGGGGAGGAAAAATCCATACCTGCAACGAAATCCCACCTTGCCCAACTCCTTACTTCATTATTCATATCATATCATTCGCAAAGAGACAAACTAACAAGCTCCCTGATAAAAGCCGAGAAAGGTGTTGACTCAATTATAGAGAGACCTGATTTCGTCATAGAAGTTGTTTCCAATCAATATTCTAACTCTATCTTTCTCGGATCTGGGCTCCTATATCCAATTGCCCTAGAATCGTCACTTAAACTTACTGAAACGAGTGGCTCCCTGTCTGTCGCTTACCCGACAAGAGAATTCCTTCACGGCCCGAAACAGATGCTTGGCAAGAACTGTGCAGTGTTCATGTTAAATTCAGACCGGGAAGTGGAAAAGAGTATAAGGGAATATTCAGGTCAGGTGGTTGATGTAACGGAATTTCTGGAGAAGAAGTATCTCCTGGACATGCATGATGAGGTGAGCAGCTCTATAATTATGCTTGTATTTTTCCAGTTGCTTTCATACTTCAATGCCACAAGGCTAGGTTATAATCCCGACAAGCCTTCCAGGTTATCTAAGGTGGTCTATTAGCCTTACCTTATAAGGGTAAGCAAAGCTCAACTCATAACCCGGTATGCAGAGTTTTCCATTCCTTGTCGAAATTCAAGAACAGTCTAATCTCTCTCTTGCTTTTCCTGTACAGCAATTCATCGATTTGCGCGAGAATCGAATCCCGCAATTCAAAAGTTGGTCTGTGCCCCATCTCGTTCATGAGATGCAGCAATCCTCCTGAAGCAACCTGATATCCGTAGTAAATGTTCAATTTGTGACCAATTTTTTTTCTTATCATATCTATATAGAAATTCCCTGCCATCATTGTTCCACCAACTATTGAAATTCTCGGAGATCCAGAAAATTTCGAGACTAAAGAATTTATTAAAGATGAAACATATTCGGCGGACTCCTCCATTATAGAAATAGCTGGCAGGTATCCATGAGATGCCAATTTTGTGACGCTTGGGGCAAACCCTGAAATGAATCTCTTGTCAGTCTTCGTCTCAGCAAGAGATATGGCATCCCTGAATCCGCAATTAAAATAGTCCTCAACCTCTTTGGAAAGAAGTCTCTGTTTAAGTATGCCATCGAATTCCTTAGTTGCTAAGTTAAGTCCCCTCTTGGCGATCCAGGAAGCCGATCCATCATCACCTGAAAACCAACCCCAGCCACCTTTCCTCTCTATTCTCTTCCCCCTTTTGAAGAAACAGACACTTCCTGTTCCGGCTGCAAACACAACTCCGTCATTATAAAGATTGGCCATTACATAGGCTGGGAGGCCATCATTAATCACCTGGAAATCGTGTCTCCCAGTTAGTCTTGAGACGGTCTCTTTACCAAATCTTGTGGTTTTTTCTGAATCTCCGACTCCTGCTATACCAAAGAGGCCTCTCTCCAATTCTCCAACATCAATGCGCGCGCTCTGGCAAGATTCAAGTATGACTTTTTCCAAATTTGAAACTATTTCCCTCTTGGAAACCGTAGTAAGGTTGGTTGGGCCGGCAAGCCCTAATCCTTTGACTTTCAGATCATTTGGGTCGAAAACTAGGCCAAGAGTTTTTGTTGCACCTCCATCAACGGCTATAATCATAAGAATCCCTTGAGATAATCCATTCCATCTCTTTAATTTTATATACCCATCCACAATGAAAAAGAAAGATTTTTAGACGCTTATGGATACAATCCCTATGAGATTTCTTGGCGTGCAGTTCAAAATTGAAGAAAGCGACTTTACTGGTAACTTCCGCTCACACGTCGAGAAATTCTATAGGAAGTGTAACAAGGGAGACACTTTGATATTCCCAGAAGACGTAGGTCTTCTAGTTGCATTTTTTGGAATAAGAGCAAGCACCACTTCGGAGGCCATCCAACTTCTCTATTCTAAAGACCAGGAGAGAATAGATGCAATTGCTAAAAATAATGAAATTGAAAATTTTGTGTCTGCAATCTTTCTTTCCCTTACTGATAGATTCGTGAATTACTTTTATGACACGTTCTCGTCCCTATCAGCAAAGTATGGGGTATACACCGTTGCGTGCAACAACATGTCCAGATTTAGAAAGGGAGAAAAACAATGGGAGCCAGACAGTTTTAAGGTGAACAACAGTGCTTTCGTCTTTAATCCCTCTGGTAAGCTCATTTTCCGTCAAGATAAGGTTTTTTTGACTCCCATGGAAATTAACTTGGGAATTTCTCCTGGAAATATCTCGGATGTTTCAACTTTTGAAATCGAAGGAAGGAAAATTGGTATAGCTATAAGTATGGATGCCTTTACTCCACAATATATTTCGAGGCTTGAAAAGGCTGAGATAATAATTCAGCCAGATGCAAACCCAGGAAAGTGGAATTCAATCCTTAGTAATGGAAGATGGCAGCCAGAAGAATGGATGGATTCAGCGTACTATATCAATCAGAGAATTGAGCGGGTCAAGAATGTAATCAATCCAATGATGGTAGGAAATTTGATGGAAATCAGGTTTGAGGGCCAATCAAGCATAACAAAGAAAGCAGAAATGGGAGATACCAAAATGTCATATATCGGAAATCAGCCTTCTACCGGCTTCCATTCGATTTTAGGCATAGAGGAATTCGATCCGACCGAGTATGTAGAAAGGAGCACCGTTATTGACAGAGAATTGGCATTTGACGAAGGTGTTGTAGAGCTTGAAATCTGACCTTGGTACAACGAACAAAGGGTTATTAATAACTTCCCCAAAAGAAGTTAGAGAGCAGAATTATAGAATTTCTGGGAATTATTTCCTTTCCATATTAATAAGGAGGAATGTCTTAGAAGTCTGCTTTCCACTCTGCTCGGAATCATGTCTCGTATGTTTTAAGATAAACAACTTTTTGTCTGAAGAAGACTTCAGCGGCGAAGGATGGATAGGTCTATCATCAAAGGAGAAGGACGTAAAAATCGTTATACCACCTCGAAAACCTGGCTTTTACGCTGGGAAACGTATCAGTAAGGGATTAAAGGTGGAGGCCTATTCCAAAATATTCTGGGAAATCCAAAGACACGTAGAAATCTTGCGAACGAATTGGTCAGATTTACCTGCATATTATGCATCCGTGGGAAAGCATCTTCCTTCAATTGCCTTCAAGGAAACCGACAACGGTTGTTTTATCGGAATCGGAGACACACCAGATCGAGCGATATTGAACAGTATACACCTCGCCAGGTTGGGGGAGCAAAGCCTGCAAACGGAAACAGAAAAATTTCTAAGTAGGTTTGAAGAGACAGAATGGAAGCTCTTAAGAGACAATATATTTGTTTCACTGTTTTACTCGAACTCAATTTGCATTGATCAAGAGGATAACTGTATAATGGCATCCAAAAGCCCTAAATATTACGTTTCAGGAGGATTCTGGGCAAGGGACTTCATTTTCTGGACTCTTCCTGTTATCGAGAAATATGATAATAACAGGGGAAAGGAACTGATAAGTCTTCTGCTAAACAAGTACTGGAAAAATAAAGGCATACACGCTCTTTATCTGGACGGGAGGATTCTATATGATGGGTTTGAGCTAGATGAGCTGTCTTTTTACTTCCTAATCTTGGAGAGGGCGGTACATTATAAAATCATAGATCCAGAAAGGTCCATTGTATTAGCGAATGAACTAATGGACATTCTGGTAGCGAGAAAGAGCGACAGATTCAATCTTTTTAGTACCTATCTCAACAGTTCCGATGACCCTGTAACTTACCCATATGTAACATTCGACAATGTTGCTCTTTGGTACTCGATCAGAAAGTACGGTTCTAAAATTAGCGAAACTACTTTGGACAGGTCTTATCTGGAATACTCTAACAAGATTAGAGAGGATACAATGAGAGAGATGGTTAAAGAAGGCATGTTCTGTTACTCGTCTGACCTGAATGGAAATTACGAATTCTATGATGATCCCACTGGTTCTCTTCTGCTCCTCCCTTATTTAGGCTTCATAAAAAAAGACTCGGAGGTGATGAGAAATACACTCAACTGGATCAAATCAGATAAGAACTATTTCAGGATTGAGGGAAGGTTTAGAGGTTACGGAAACAGGCACGTCAGACATCCGTGGATGCACGAATACGCTACGGAGATCTTATCAGGTTATGCAGATCAGTCTCTGATTAAAGGGATACCGTTGGATGGCGGGATCAGTTGTGAGACAATAGATGAAACGACAGGTAAATGTGCGACTGGTATTCATTTTCCAGGCTCCTCTGCGTTTCTCGTACAATCGCTGATAAATTGGTCAGAGAAAGATCGGATTAGTAAAGCTTAACGGAAGATTCTCCTTCCAGAGCTCTAGTCTGATAAATTTGTCATCGGGTCTAGTTTCAATCCGACCTTCATTATTTGGATTGCTTTCTTCTAAAGAACGGGTCGCTGACACAGTTCGAAGATTAAGGTTATCGGTATAATTTTCGATTTTGTAATATAAATTGTCTAATAGAAATACAACTGGACTATGGACATCCCTTGCAATTGAAAATCTACCATCCTTGAGGTTTTCCAAAAGGGAAATCTTGTTGGTGGCACTCATAAGAGCAATCACCTGAGAATTTATTTTGTAGAGATGGTTCACGTGGAAATCATTACCGGAGAAGCACCATATTCTTGACCCTTTCACCAGCAGCTCCTGCCAAAGCCGCAGTGCTCTGAGATTTTCTTCATTCCATTCACCATTCCATATTTCTAGCGCATTGGCAAGATTGTAACTTTCGTCTCCCCATAGCCATGCGTCTCTCTTGAATGGATGGTTTATAGAAACGAAAGCACCCTGTTTTTTAGCATCGGAGGTCGCTTCAAAGAAATTTTTGGGGTTTTCGGGGGCCTTATTTTTGAAGAAACCGCACTCCGGATCGATTGGTTTGCCTAAGCTGATGAAGTTTGCGTGACCTTTTGTCTGACCCCACTCCTCGCTTGCTATTAGGGTATCATCTTCCTCAGCTATTGGGGGGAGGGTGTTATGATCTGTCACTGCCACGAATCTTATACCATTCTTTTCGGCTAACTTTTTTAGATGCTCAGGACTGCTCATCAAGATTCTCAAGAATTGCCGTTCTATAGGCCAAATGATCTTGTTGAATACACCTTCTCCACTCAGCCTATTGATTGAATATCTTGAATGGCAATGTGCCTGTAAGTAGGTTACCTTACCTGCCACTTCCCGCCTCACTCATCCCCTTTGCTTTTATACCTTGTTTTAACGGAACGAATAGGAATGTTATTGCGGTTGCGATGGTAAATGCCCCCCCTATAAGAGCCAAAGCCCTTATGTACAATGGATTGTCAGTTGGCGCGTAAATGTAAGTTATCCATAACCCCAGCACAAACCCAGATAGACCAGACGGGATTCTCTCCAGCAGTCCTTGGACACCAAAATACATGCCCTCCCTCCTATAGCCCGTCAGGACCTCATCCTCATCGATTATCTCGGAAACAATTGCATTTGGTAGGATGAAATAGGATGTGAGACCCAGTCCAGAGAATACCATAATCAAGGCCATTTGGAGTAGGTTGCTTATTACGTGTATGAATCCAACGAAGAACGTGAGAATCATTGCGACCCCTAGGAGAGCTGTGAATATGATAAATGCATTCTTTTCTCCATTTTTCCTTGAAAATCTCACCATAAGAGGTGAAAAAATTATGGTAGCGAGTACAGCGACTAGCGTAAACAAACCGACATAACTATTGTAACTTGGATTTCCCGGGAGGACAATTCTCTCGACGAAATACCCCAGTGAGGATAGGAAAAAGTAAAAACCAAATTGAAAGAAAAGATAAGCAATTATGTACCTGTCAAATGTCTTGTTCTTAAACGTCTGCACGAATGCCATCGCTATTGAGTATTTTTTCGGGACAATCTGACCTGTTGGGTTCTCCTTGATGCTTACAATAACCGTGAGAAGAGAAGCTAGCATTATTACGGCAATAACGGTACCAACAAAGGTATAGCTGAACTTCAAGATAAAGAGGATTAGTGGAAGAACGGATGCAAGGATTATCCCGAATATTCCAAAATAGGCAGAAATCGTAGTCAGAACAACCCTGTCATGGGAGTCAGTAGTAAGCTCAGGGATCAATGAAAGATATGGCAGTACGACGTATGCAAACAAAAAGTTGTAAGCCAGTAAGTAGAAAGTAAGCAGGATTGCAAGACTTATGCCTGTAGTGAACGGGGCCCAAATAAGGGCGAAAAAGATTGAAAGGGGAATAAAGCCAGTCAGTAGGAAGAATTTCCTCCTCCCCATCCTGTAAGTGGACTTGTCGCTCCAGTTCCCGATAAATGGATTGGCAAGTGCTTGGACTAAAGTTCCAAGGAAAACAGAAATGCCTACTACATAGGCAGAAAGCAAAGCTCTGCCCTGTAGGGGGGAGTAGAAGATGTAGATATAGGCCGAAAGGAAGAATGCAGGCGTATTATAGGAAAGCTGACCAATGCCGTAGGTAATTTTTTTAGAAATCGGCAATTTAGCCATATTAACTAATCATCATTTACATGTATAACTAATATTCTATTTTTTCACAGGAATTAAATACGGGAATTTCACTTATTGGTATCTGAATACAAATGTGTGACACAATCTGCAAAATAAACAAGACCTCGACATATTTCGCCAAAAATAGTGATCGGGAACCTTCGGAAGCACAGTATGTAGAATATTACCCAAGAATTGACTTTCAGGATAAGGTAAATGCAACATACATCCAGGTGGATTTTAACGCTCCAGCTAACGCTGTGATCATATCCAGGCCTTACTGGATGTGGGGGGCTGAAATGGGGGTAAGCGAGAAGGGGGTCGCAATTGGTAATGAGGCAATTTTCTCAAGGAGCAAGAAAAAGACTAGGAGCCTTCTTGGCATGGACCTTCTGAGATTGGGACTCGAGAAAGGGAAATCAGCCCGTCATGCTACTGAAGTTATGAGGGAATATGTTGAATCATATGGCATAGGCGGGTCAAACAGTCATACAACAGGTTTGTATTATGACAATTCCTTCTTAATTACTGACATGAATGAGGCATTTATCCTAGAAACAGAGGGGAGAGAGCACGAAGTAAAGGAAATCAAGAATTTCGGGTCGATATCAAATTTCCCATCTGTGAAAAGGTACGGACTGAACTATTTTTATACCACACTAGGAAAAGGATATATCAGGCAAAAGAAGACTTTCTCTTTGATAGAGAAGACCGGAGATGTCCGCGACATCATAGGAATAATGAAGTCGCACCACGAGGGATTCATTCATCCCAAGAACGGAAACAACAAGGACATATGCATGCACGGCGGATTCCTCTCTAGGAGGGATCAAACGGTAAACTCTTTTGTCGCTGAGTTAAGAAAGGATTTTATCACTGTTTGGACCACATATACGAGCAGCCCTTGTGTCTCACTCTACAGGCCAATAATTTTCAAAAATGGTGTGATTCTCAGTTCTCCCTTGAAGGAAAAGGGATTTTGGGAAAAAGCAGAATTACAACATCTGAAATTGTTCGAAGGCTCTCCAGATGCTTATGAAAATTATAGATCTAAAGTATCAGTCATACAGGAAGAAGTATTTACAAGATTCTCTCGTATCATGAAAGTTCTTGAGAGTCAACACACTCCAGAAGACTCGACAATCAGGGAATTCTATGAGTATCTTGAAGGGTTGGATGCAGAACTCGGTAGGTCTTTAGAAGAAAAGGCGCATCAGAAATCTCTATACAATATATGGGTCAAAAGACAGAGGAGTATGATCAGTAATCAGCAGGCAAGTAAGGAAATGGCCTCCCAAGGTGAATCTTGGGCCTAGCCAAATCTACTCTACACTTCTCGATTATTTTGGAAACCCCTTTAAAATAATTCCAATCCACTGAATTCTTCATTAGATTGGTACGTAGATTTTTCTTAGGCATTTCCGAAAAATTTGATCGGAAACTTTGTAATTTTTTCAGCTCAGATTTAAAGCATTTCACATTTGTAGCCAAATCTTCCATCTCTGAAGTAGCAGAAATGACGTATAATCCGAGGAATTCTTAAATATTGGAAATTCTATGATTCAAATGATGCCAAAATCATTTCTCGTACTAGGCGGAGCGGGTGACATGGGTTCCTCGGTTGTTGAAGACCTGGGTTCCTATGGCGCTGACGAACTGGTCGTAGGCGACATAAGCGAAAAGTCAATCGAAAGCACAATTTCAACGCTTAAGAAGAAAGGAATAAGAGCAAAGGGCCTCAGGATTGACGTAAACAACAATCGGGAATTAGCAAAAGCAGTACAGGGAGCAGATGTTATCGTTAATACTGTGGGACCGTTCTACCGGTTCGAGAAGAAAATCACAGATATAGTAAAGACAGTTGATGTAGGTTACGTGGACATTTGTGATGACTACGACGTTACATCTGATGTATTTATAGCCAGTAAAAAAGATATAAAAGTAAATGCGCGCATCATAGTAGGAATGGGATGGACCCCAGGTATCACTAACGTCTGTGCTAGGGATGGATATGACCAGATGGATAGTGTCAAGGAAATAAATATCGCGTGGGTAGGAAGTGCAGCCGATTCAGCAGGTAAAGCCGTCATAGAGCATACCTTTCACGCAGTTACTGGGGATGTACCAATGTTTCTCAACGGAGAATTGGTAAAAGTGCCGGCAAGACAGTTCCATAGGGAAATCGACTTTCCAGATCCGATCAATAAGGTGGACACCTACTTTACGGGTCATCCGGAGCCCATAACCATACCCAGGTTCCTCAAGGGAGTTGAAACAGTGACTGTAAGAGGAGCGCTGATACCTGACTGGCAGAATCATCTAGTTTCTCAATTTGCGGACATAGGGCTCACAGAAAACAAGTATGTAGAAGTAGAAGGAACCAGAATATCAACCAGGGAATTTCTTGTTGCTTTTGTTCATGATACGCTTGACCAATTCAAAGCCGGAGGGGTGGACAAGTCAGCATTCTGGGTCGAAGTTAAAGGAAAGAAGAAAGGGAAAAGAATGACGGTACGGTATGCAGGCGTAGATAGAATGAAGAGACTGACGGGGATACCAGCGGCCATTGGTGCCAGATATCTTGCAGAGACTCATCCTCTGAAGAACGGTATCTATGCTCCAGAAGGAATCATTGAGCCTGATTTCCTGTTTAAAGAACTGAGAAAAAGGAAAATTATTGTAAAGAAATATGTAGAAATAGAGGAATTTTGAATCATGTTGCGATTCGGGACGTCAGAATTTTTCAAGTATCTGAAAGACACGCTCAACAGCGATAAATCTTTCAGAGAATTTGGCAGGGGGTCCTATACCACTACAGAGCTCATCTATCTTAAAGATCTCAAGATAGGGGTATGGCAGAAAACCACGGATGGGGAAATTGAGGAATTCTTCCTGGTCCCGAAGAAGAAACTTGCTAAGAAAGAGAAGGAGGCGGAAATAATCTATTACGTGAATGACTACGATACTCTCATTCGTCTTCTGAAGGGAGATGACAGCTTTGTATCCCTTGTGATAGACGGAACGTTGGAATTTAAGGGTCCAATGAAAAAGGCATTACAGATCCAGGCGGCATCAGATAGAATGGAGGTTATCATCAGGAAGGTATGCAGTGAATCAGTACTTCCCACCAAAATTCAGTTTCAGAAGTGGGCAGCTGGAGAGGGGTACCTGTGAAGGCGAAATTTTCGGGCGAGTGGTTCACAGAATTTTGCAGGAAGATAAACGAAGACGAGAAATATAGAAAAGACGGTAAAGGGTGGAAGTGGAGCATCACCTTCTCTATAATTGGGGATAAGGATTCCTATAACGTGAAGGCAGGAATGAAAATGGTTGTGAAAATGGTTCTGAAAGATGGAAGATGTAATGGTATCGAAATTAAGGACTCAGAAGACATCACGCTTGATGAGTACCTGATAAGCGGTAGGGCTTCTACCTGGGAGAATTTGATGGAAGGGAAGACAAGTCTTATAAATTCAATGTTGAAGGGGGACCTTAAGGTGACAGGAGACATCGCACGGCTGTCCAGATACGTTCTCGCAGCAGAGGACCTTGCAAGAATTGCAAGTGGTGTCGTCTGATGATTGATAAAATTTCAGAACTGAGGGAAAATATAGAGAAGTTTACCGCTGACGTTAACACCAATGAAAAGGTACAAAAGCTAATAAAGAAGTGGAGCTCTGTCGTCAACATATGGGGCAAGGACTTAAATGCAGGTTTCATACTCTCCGTGAACGAGGGAAAGATTACAGGCATTATGAAAGCAGAATCCATAGATGATGGGAAAGTCAAGGTAATAGGGGAATCCGATACCCTGATCAGAATGTTCAAAGGACAGGAAAAGATAGCCCATCTCTACCTGGATGGCGTTGTAGAAACGTATGGCTCCGAAAGAGATCAGATTGTGCTTGATGCCATTGCCAGGCTCCTATGGAGGTGATGGGAATAGCACCTAATCTTAAGCGGAGTCTGAAATTTACTAGGTTAGTCGCTGTGACAATGGGAACCCCGTTAGCTGCATCCGTATTTCTGAGCATTATAATCATGGAAACTTACACGTCCAATTTCCCAAGCATGCTATTGGCAGTTGTAATATCAACTGTTCTCGCTACTGCAGCTGCGCTTTCATATGGAGAACTTGTGAGCATTTACCCATCTGCTGCAGGAAATCGTGTGTTCCTCAAGAGGCCAATGGGGAACGTCATATCCGTTACCCTTTCTTTTATGTGGACTATCATCATTCTGGGTGCTGCAGGGGTAGAAGCGTATGTGCTTGGTAATGTTCTGCATTTTCTCATTCCCCTTCTCCCATCAATACTTTGGTCAGTGATCTCGTTAACGGTAATAGTGGTGATAAATGCTGTAGGCGTAGAGGTTTCCGGGAATTTCCAGATGGGGATTACTTTCTTCATAGCACTTTCTCTCATAGCAATATCAATTGTTGCCTTGCTCACCCCCCACGTAAATGTGAATACCGGGGGTAGCGTCAATGTGGTGGATTCTCTTACTGCAGCTGCTGTAGGAGTCTATTTCTTCCTTGGATTCGGGAGGGTTACAACATTGGGAGAAGAAGCACTTGACTTTAAGAGAGGAATTCCCAAAGCTATGCCCATTGCTATAGTCATGCTGGGAATAATATTCATGTTTGTCTCGTCGGCAATTTTCACTAGGGTTCCTATCGATCTTGTAGTCTCGTCTCCGGTGCCACAGATTGTCCTTGGGAAATACATGCTCAATAAGGATTCCGCCGTTGTGGTCGCACTAGTCAGTGCTGTGATGAGTTTCGGCACTTTCAATGCCGGGATACTGGGTACTTCGAGACTTATATATGCACTAGGAAGGGAAGGGACACTTCCTTCATTCTTGGGAAAGATCAATTCGAGATTCTTCACCCCCACAGCGTCCCTCATCTTTCTTTATGTCATAGCACTAACTATTTCGGTACTCGTTTATGCAACCAAGAGTTTCCAAGTGCCAGTGCTTATTGCGGCGCTATTTGATTCTTTCATGTATGCTTTCGTGGCATATAGTGCACTCTGGCATCACAGAAAGTTACAAGGATCAGAAATACCGTTCAGGGTGCGTGGCGGTACAATTATTTTCCTAGTAACATCAATCATATTTGTTGTCTTGGGCGTCTTGCTCATTCTGACTTCGCCCGTAATTGTGACAATTTTGACCGTCGTCGGGGTCGTCGTTTCCGGGGTATACTTCTACGTAAAATTAAGGAGGAAGTAAATAGTGAAGTTTGTTGTACTGGTTTCCACGAGGTCAAAAGCACCAATAAGAGATTTTGAAGAATTTTCTTCCGTTGTTTTGGATTGACAGAAGGATGCGTCCCCACTGCCTTAACACGTGTGTGAGATTAGAGAAGCCTAGGAAGGACATTGAATAAAAATCCCGTATCGCTTAGGGACATCATTATTCAATTGGTGTTATCTAATTCGTCTTCATCGCTGAATTTTACCAGGTCACAGACATGCTATAAGAGAGTACCCGCGATGGTGATACGTCTCAGACTACCATATTTGCCATTCTGCACATTCCTGCTTTTCAAATAGGTTACATCGTTTTAAATGTAGGTTACTGTACCTTCTATAGAGATAGACGGCTGAAAGTCCTAGATGCCATTCACATTCAATTTACCACTTCTGGATTTAATATCTCTCTCAGACTTTTCTTCATGTCTTCGTCAATTTCCACAGGTCGCATATTTTCTTCTACGGAAGCGACGACGATACGGCACTTCGCACTAACCTTTCCTTCAGATTCATTGACTATAGTATACTCAAATGTTAAGCTCCTCTTTCCGACTTCTTTTAAGGACATCTCCACTCTTGCTCTTTGTCTAAAGCGCATTGGGTACAGGTAATCGCACGAGGCGTGGACTCTGGGGAGGAAGACTTTGTTTCGTCCGTAGAGCCCCTTCGATTCAAAGAAAAGTTGTTCAGTTCTTTCGCATAACCTAAAGTAATTCGAAAAGTGTACGATACCGAGGGCGTCAGTGTCGACCCAAGCTACCACGTACTCCATGCTAAAGTGATTCTTATCATTAGAGTCTGTCATCGTTGCGAGAGCGTTGGAAGATATTTAGGTATTTTGAAAGATAGGAGGGTCACGTTGAACCATTATGGATTCAAAGGTGATGTAAGGATGTGTTGTGAGGTCGCAATAGAGGAATTATTTCCGTTCATCGACATCATGGTAAGGTCTGAATTTATTCGTCCTATACTTCCCTCATTAGTCACCTGTGCATTCCACGTTACGTTCCAATAAAATCGCCTAAGTGTTCACCATTAAATATCAGTTTTGAGTTTCATATACCATGGAGACAGGCTTCAACACTAGGGCAGTTCAAGCAGGGGAGTTCAGGGACGCGACGGTAGGTAATGTGACGACACCGATATTCGAGACATCAACATTTTACAACCCGAATCCCAATCCCTCGGCATATACAGATCATACAAGGGGTAAACCATTTATGTACACCAGATGGGGCAATCCCACTCTAGAGGCTCTAGAAAGAAAATATGCCTCTTTGGACTTGGTCGAGGAATCACTCTCTTTCTCAACAGGAATGGGGGCAATTACTTCTACAGTTCTTTCAGTCCTAAGGAAAGGAGACAAATTGGTGTCGGTGAAGGAACTGTACGGTGAGACCTTTATATTCTTCTCTAGATTCCTCCCTTCTATCGGTATAGGAGTTGATTTTGTTAAACTTGACCAGCTCAACTCTGGGGAAGTGAAACTGGATAATTATGCCGCCATATACACTGAATCGGTTGTCAATCCTACTCTTGGAGTCTGTGACCTTGAACTTCTTGGAAAGATGTCCCGTGAAGCGGAAATCCCTCTCATAGTTGACGCAACCTTTGCCTCCCCGTATAATCAGAACCCTTCAAGATTTGGAGCTTCCTTTACCCTTCATAGCGGGACAAAATACATAGGCGGCCACAGCGATATCCTGCTTGGATTGGCCGGATTCGACAAGAAGGAAATGGAGTCGGTATGGGCCAAGAGAAAGATGCTAGGTACCTCGCCCGATCCCATCCAGGCTTACCTTGGTCTCAGGGGGATAAAAACGCTAGGACTCAGGATGAAAGCTCATAATGAGAACGGACTTGAGGTAGCCAAGTTCCTGGCAGAGAACAAGAGGGTTTCAAAAGTCCTTTATCCCGGGTTGGAAGTATCAGAATACAACGGAATTGCAAAGAGAAATTTGAGAGGTTTCGGTGGGATGGTTTCTTTCGAACTTTCTGGTGGGTTAAAATCTGCTAAAGAGATGGCCAAAAAACTCAAGATATTCTCTTACGCTCCTAGTCTGGGCGGCGTGGAATCGCTCTTCACGCTTCCCGCGGAGACATCACATCTCAGCCTTAGCCAGGAGGAGCGAAAGGAAGCGGGAATCTCAGAGGGACTAGTGAGGATGTCTGTCGGGGTCGAGGATAAAGAGGATCTGATAGAGGACCTGAAGATAGCACTTGAGTGACAGTCTAGGTCACTGCTAAAGAGAGTTCCATCATCATTCTTGGTCTAGCTTGAATTCCCTTCCCACTTCTTCAAAGATCTTTTTCTCCCTTTCTATTGCCGTAGTGAGGAAGCACTGCTTTGAACTTTCGAATCCATTCTCTCCTAGGCGGTCTGAAGCACTCCCAATTGCTTTCAGGATCATTTGGCTCGCGGTTTCAAAGTCACCAGGCTGAAAAACATAACCGTTAGAATCGTTGACTACTAACTCACTTACTCCGCACCCAGAACTCACCACTACTGGTTTCTTGCTAGCCCAGGCTTCGAGGACGGTTATTCCGAACCCTTCCAAAGATGAGGAAAGCACCACCACAGATGATAGGTAATACGCGGCCCTTAGCTCTTCTTTTGGGGAATGTCCAAGGAAAATTACCTTGTCCTCAAGTCCAAGCTCCTTGACTAGTCTTTCAAGTTCAGCTCTCCAAGCTCTTCCCTTCCCTACGCTTAGACCCCCTTTGGAGGATGACGAAAAGCTTCCGTCACCAACAAGAGCCAGCTTCAATTTCTCCCTCTTGGATGCCAACGCGAATGCCTTTATGGCGATATCCTGCGACTTTATTCTGTCCATTCTCGCTACTACTGTTACCAGTCTCTCGTCTGGTCTGAGACCTATCTTTTCCTTGAGCTTTTCCAATTCATGCGGTGGTGGAGCATCCTTCCACTCATTCTCGTCTATGTAAGGGTAGAGTTGATATGCTCTCCCCCTATAGTCCGATTTTATGAGCCCTTCCAGATCCCTCCTGGTGCTCACCACGACCGCATCGAAACTCTCCATTCCCTTTATCACGACCCTCCTTGCGAACGTTCCCATCTTTTCGGGAACGAATGGAATGTGCCATCGAAGTACTGCGGGTGCGGATGGGCCGATGAAGGTGCCAGTCATAAGCAACTGGAAATCCTGAACGTAGAAAAGGTCTGTATCGCTCATGTATTCGAACATTTTCTTCGCGTTTTCCCAGTTATATATTGCGTATGCGTTGAACTCATCCTGCTTGAATTTTGACTTTCCTATTCCGTGAATCTCCGACCACAATCCCTCTTTGAACGTTGTATAATTCCTGAGGACTCTTTCCTCAATCTCCACGTGGGAAATGGTAAGGTTTCCTGTGGAGAGTCTTGGAGGATAGTTCACGCCAAGCGAGACCCATACAACCTTTTCAAGGAAACCGCTGGTAAGCATATTGTTTACCGCCGGGTAAAGCATATTGGTGACACCTCCAGGCGTGAATTCGTAGTCTATTCCCTCTTCGAGCTCTCCTAAATCCAACGGATCAGGCAAATCTCCATATTTATCCAAAAGATCACCATAACTGATTTTGAATCTTACCACTGGCGTCTGGCTGTTAATGCAAACTTTCATCCTGTTTAAAGTGTGATATTTATTAAAAGTTTCCCTAAATGCGGAAACAATACAAATGTTATATATCACCATTTCAAGGGGAGGTTATGCTGAACAAGGAATTCTGGGATTATTTCGAGAAGAAGGGGGTTAGAATTTCGGAAGTCAGAGCATTCTTGAGGGAGAGCAAGGCGGTGGTTGACTATGAAAGAAGCGTCCTGAAGACCGGAAGGTACTGGCAGATATCGAAGGATGAGGTCAGGGCCATATTTTCTGTAATCAGGGAGAGGAAGCCCCAAGTCGTGATCGAGACAGGGATGGGACCGGGGGTATCCACCACTAGCATCCTATCAGCAATGAATGGCGAGGGAAGGCTTATCAGCATAGATCCGGGAATGCCTTACGGGAAGGGTGACAGGGAGGTGGGGTTCATAATCCCTAAGGAGTTGAAGTCGAATCTTGAATATGTGAAGGGGACATCATCTTCAAAGCTGAAAGTAGTTCTGCAATCAATTCCTAAGCTTGACGTTTTCTTCCACGATTCTGATCACTCGTACGAGAACGTGACCTTCGAGTTGAATACCGTCTGGCCTAAGTTAGCCGACGATCCGTTGATTTTGGTAGATAACTATGACTGGACCGATGCAGCGGCAGACTTTGCGAAGTCAAAGGGTCTTAAGCTGAGAAACATTGCGGACGATCTGGCCCTGCTCTCCAAATAACCTCATCCCTTGCCAAGGAAGCCTGCGGATTCAACTATGTCCTTGACCTCTGCGTTTACACCAACTAACCAGTAGAAATCCTGGAAAATTCTGGACCTAATCTTGTTTATGTTCCTGGATTTGTATTGGCTGAATTCGAAAGGTGCCTTGGTTTTGAACAATATGAGGTTCTCTGCACTCCCCTTAAACCTTGCCCTCCTTTTGCAGCTAAGAAGCTCTGACCACTCTTCATCCGGTATTTTCCCTTCCACCCGTTTGATTATAGTTTCTGCGGATATCCGAACAAAGTTCCAGGAAAATGAACGCCCCTCGAAGAGGAGGATCGTGAATGATTTTCCTACATAGAATCTGATTCCGGTCAGTACCACCTTCTTTGCAGGGTCTCGAGAGAAGCATTCCATTTTCCCCCCAAGAAATTCTGTTATCGTTTCCATCAAACTCTGGCGATCGAGGGACTTGTCACAGAAGTATATATATTCCTTCGAAAGTGACTTTCTTATATTGATAAATTTGTCGGTCTCGAAGTAACCCAGTACTGCGATTCCTTCCAGGGAATCCACAATTTTACACACCTTCAGAGGGTCATCATACTCCACCTCTATGATGGACGACGAAGCCCTCACATGCGAATCCGTCCTGGAGGACCCATACACCCTCTCAATGCCTATCGGAGAGAGGGCCTTGAGAAGTTCTCCCTGCACCGTTCTTAACTTGGGTTGATACTGGAATCCATGAAAAGTGTTATCGAACGCTATATTTAGCAAGCAGTATTTCATCCCTATATCTCCTTGAGAGTTTGTCGGCCCATTTTGTTTGAGGGAAATGACCTTCCCTTATCAGAAGTCTCAGGCATTCCTCAATTTCAACTCCGAATCCCTTAGAAACAAAGAACTTATCTAACTTCTTTCCAATCTTCCTTCCACGATAAAAGATGTAGCCATTTCTTTCCTCTCCGATCAGTAGGCTCTTGGCTATTCCCACAGTGGCCACTTGTCTCGAAGCACCAACCAGCGTTGCTACCCCTCTGCCGTCCCTGTGGATAATTCCGTTCCCGTCTATCACGTTAAGCATCCCCTTCCTCACAAGGGACTCATAAATCTCCCCCTCCCGAAGATAGAGATAATTGGGAATGTAAGGTGCTTTGACATTCTTGACCACAATCTCAAACCTTGAATCATCATAAAAATCTACTGCAACTCCAATCCCCGTCCTTCCCGAATAAGATATGTCCATTGCCCTTATCGAATCACCATAATCCATCTTTCCCGCAAGACTTATCCTCTTTGCCGCTTCCCTGAACTGAAGCAAAGGGAACCTTGACTTGAATTCTGTAAACCTTATTTTTTCAAAGTTTTCAATCCTCCCTTGGGAGATTCTGACCCCCTCCTGCATCAATTTTCTAGTTTTTCTCCTTATTCCTTGGGTGCTGTTATGTCCACCCAAACTTCCGTCAGCAGGAACCACCCTGTGAACAGGAATGGCATCTGCATCAGTGAGTTCATTAACCATTTCAGCTACTGCCCTTGATGCAGCTGCATCCCCAAGCTGTACAGCCA
The DNA here is from genome assembly GCA_021797855.1 of Thermoplasmata archaeon. Classification (GTDB taxonomy): domain Archaea; phylum Thermoplasmatota; class Thermoplasmata; order Thermoplasmatales. Next base: position 10,553 of record JAJZYX010000002.1, on the reverse strand, counting down.
CATCTCCGTAGCTGGACACGCTCCCACTCGGAATTTGCTTTACGAGGTTGCCGAACTCTTCGTAAATGTTTGGATGTTCAATCATTGATTCCTACTTCCATCTCCATCAGCTCTTCTGCGGCAACGACGTTACTGAAAACAGACCTGGCCTCTTCCAAGATCGGATTGATGTCGTTGTACCTGGGACTGAAATGGACGAGAACAAGTTTCTTGGAGTTTGAATTCCTGGCTTGCAGCGCTGCATCCATTCCGGTTGAGTGGCCGTACGAAATCACTTTGCTCTCGTTGCCCCTCTCTCCCGTGGATTCATGTATGAGGACGGTAGAGTTCCGAAATAACTCCAGAAGGTTCGCATCCCTTCGGGTATCCCCTGAGTAAGAGACTTTCCTTCCCTTTCTTACCCCTCCGGAAATATCCTCTATTCTGATTGTTCTTCCGTCAACGAGTGCGCTTCCCTCCCTTCTGATCTTCTCCAGCAGGCGTCTCGGTACCTTGAGCTCTTTAATCTTCGACTCCTCAAGCTTCGCATAATCCTTCTCTACCAGGGAAAAACTAAGCGCCGGAATCGTGTGGTTCGCCTGAGCATAAGCGACGGAATATTCCCCGAAGTCGACGGAACCGGAGCCCCTGAGCTCCTCGATCCTGATTTCGAAGTTCAGTGAGTAATAGCCAAGTGATAGAAGGTTTCCAAGGACAGAGGAGGCTCCTATGGGGCCGTATATCTCGAGTTGGTCAGTTCTCCCGTAGAAGCTCATAGTCTGAATAAGTCCGGGTAGCCCGAGAAAGTGGTCTCCATGGAAATGAGTGATGAATATCCTCTTTATCTTCATTAGGGATAATGAGCTCTTCATAAGTGAAGTCTGTGTGCTCTCCCCACAGTCGAAAAGAATGGCTTCGTCATTTATCCTTATACCTATGCTCAACGTGTTTCTCTGCGGTGTGGGCCAGGACCCCCCGGTACCTAGAAAGTAGAGTCTGATAGATGAGATCATCCAGATCTACCGAGGATTTTTAGCTCTACAGCGTCCATCTCTTCAGGAGTGCTCTTCGTCCTAGGTCTGGGAGGCAGAAAATAGCAGTCACAGGAGGACGTGTCAGAAAGGAATATATCGAAAGCTCCAATTTTTTCTGACAGTTTTTCAATCTCGATCTTGTCAAATCCGATCAGCGGTCTGAATATCGGGATGTTGACTTTCTCCTCTATTGTGTTTAGATTGTCAAGAGTTTGGCTAGCCACCTGACCAAGGTCTTCTCCCGTTATAATGGCCTTTCCACCTATCTCCCGCGCATACTTTTCTCCTTCCCTGTACATCTCCCTCTTGCAGAATATGCAGGTCCATCTCTGTTCGTTCGCCTTCCTGAGCTCCATAACCGTTTTGCCTATCATCTTTCTGTGATCCATTATCTTTATTTCTATGGGATAAGGCGAGTACTGCTCAAGCAGCTCCTTGTTCCTGAATACCTTCTCCAGGGTCCTGGAACTCTGGAAGTAGTGTATGAGGTTCAGTTCCATACCTCTCTTTAGCATCATGTACGCAGCTACCGGAGAATCTATTCCAGCAGATATCAGGGCCACCCCCTTTCCCTGAGACCTCACAGGCATTCCACCTGGTCCCTGAACTATTTCGTCATATATGTAGGAAAACTTAGACCCTATGTCAACCCCTATGTTTTTTTCGAAGTTGAATAGATCAACCTTTGCCTCTGGGTTGAAATTAAGCACTATTTCACCCAGTCTGGCTGAAAATTGCTGTGACGTCAGAGGGAAATTCTTGTCGCGCCTATTTACCGTTATCCTGAATCTTCCCTTAACCACCACACGTGATATCCTGTCTTCGATCTCCTCGACACTTGAATTCACCCGTTCCACTAAGGAGAAAGAGGAGATTCCGAATACCTTTGAAAGTATGTGGTCGACCCTCACGTCAGTCTCGACTATGAGTCTCGACTCTTCTGTCCTTACTGTTCCTCTTATGGAGTTTTCATTCAGTTTTGCCATTATGTTCCTGGACAGCAGTTCCTCGAAGTAGTTCCTGTTGTCCCCCTTGGTGCCTATTTCTGAATATCGAACGAGGGTCAGCACAAGGGTCTAAAGTATCCTATTTTATCAATCTTTCTTAGTTATAGTTCATTCGAAGACCATGCCGCTTATTCACACAGAGCCTATGCCAAATTTTCCGATCCTCCCACCTCTTTCTTAACCTTTGGTGGACATATATGAAGATAGACCTTGTCACATTTCTAGACCTCATAGCGTCTTGCCGCCTGAATAAAGATAAATATCTAGGATGTCATAACAGCCCGAAGATGGTTTATCTTTCAGATTTCGTGCATTTAACTATAGAATTATTCGTTGTCGTTGACCCGTTCGCTGCTATGATTATGTACATAGCATACGCCAAAGAGGAAACTCCAAAGGATAGAAAGAGAATGGCAAACGATGCAACGATATCCAGTTTTCTCATACTGATTTTCTTTGCATTTGTGGGGGAGTATATCCTCATGTATTTTGGAATATCCATCGCTGCACTTGAGATTGCAGGTGGGATCCTGATACTGCTTACGAGCGTGGAAATGGTGACTGAAGGGGACAAGCCTTCTGGAAAGAAGGGCCAGAGCGTTGATACCCCCATCAGAAGGGATGTTGGGATAGTCCCTCTAGGCACTCCTCTTCTGGCAGGTCCGGGAGCAATCTCCTTGGTCATTCTTCTTATGCACGACTACAACCCCGTTCTAGTAATATTAGGAGTTGTGGTAGTTTCCGTAATAACTTTCATCCTCTTCCTAGCTAGCTTCTACATCTATGACATCATAAAAGAAAAGGGAGCAAGGGCTCTGACCAGAGTTTTCGGTATCCTGGTGGCCGGCTTTGCGGTGCAATACATACTATCAGGCGCGATACTCTTTTTCCACATCTGACAGGTGTTTACTTTATTTAACAAAAGAGGTTATGGTTAACAAATGACCGTTATAAAGGCAGATATTGCCAACATCCAGAAAATTGTCGACGCTATGAGGGAAGGGCCAGTGGTAATTCCCACGGAGACGCTATATGCCCTTGCGGTCCCCATAAGCAGTAAATCGGGATTTGACGCGGTCTACAGACTTAAGGGAGTGAGGATGCAGAGCGCCAGTCCAATAGGTTTTTACGGAATCAGGGACATGGAGAAATTCTGCGTCATGGACGAGGGTGCAAAGAATATCGTTAGGAAACTGATGCCAGGACCATTGACACTCATTCTCAAATCTAAGACTGAGGCACACTGGGTTGTGAACGGTAGAATTGCGGCTAGAATCTCGTCAAGCCTGCTAGTGAGGGAAATCATAAGAAGAGTGGGGCCGATTACTCTGGTTGGAGCTAATATAAGAGGATTCAGGTCATCCTCAGAGCTCGGGGAAATAATGAAGCAGTTCGGCGAGAGAATCAGGCTGTATGTCAATGGCGGTGAGCTGAAGGGTATCCCTTCGACAATATACGATTACACCTCAAAGAAAATGTTAAGGGAGGGTCCTATTACACTCAAATCAATAAAGGAGGCGGAGAATGGAATTCGATGATTATGTTCAGTCTGGGAAAATAGCTTCCAAGGCCAGGCAGGAAGGGTACAAGATGATCGAGGAGGGGTTCGAACTGAGGAAGCTTGCAGATTACCTCGAAGATTTCATAAGAAGTCAGGGAGCCAATATCGGATTCCCCGTAAACCTCTCCATCAACAATGAAGCCGCTCATTTTACTCCAGCCCCGGACACGGACACGAAATTCCAGCAGGGTGACCTGGTGAAGTTGGACTTGGGTGCAGAAATCAACGGCTGCCTCGCCGATACAGCCGTTACGAAGGAGGTCACTACGAATAAGTGGTCAAACCTGATAAGGGCCTCAGAGGAAGCAGTCGAAAATGCGATCAGAAAAGTGAAGGTTGGAGTTTTGACGTCTGAAATCGGGAGAGAGATTGAGGCTACTATAAAGAAATATGGCTTCAATCCCATTTATAACCTGACCGGTCACACAATTGAGAAATACGTTCTTCACGCCGGCACATCCTTCCCTAACTACGACGACGGGTCGAGAGTCAAGCTATATCCGGGGATGACATTTGCAATTGAGCCCTTCGCGACCACCGGAAAGGGGAAGGTCAAAGGTCTAGAATTCGGGAACATTATGATATGCCTGAAGGAGGATTCTGATGAATCAATGAAGAATCTTCGCAAAGTTTCAAGGGGACTCCCATTCTCAACGAGGGATGCGGCCAGAATCTTAAGCAATTATGATTCAGTCATCAGGGAGGCGCAAAAGAAGAAATTCTTATATTTTTACCCCGTTCTTAAAGAGAACAAGGGGGAGATGGTCTCGCAAACCGAGCATTCAATATTCCTCAGGGAGGATGGACCTGTCGTAACAACTCTGTGAGTTCCTTGTCCACTTCCCCGTACAGCTCGTCTAGAGTCCCATTGCTGTCAATGTATTTGACATTCCCTACCCTTCCCTTGAGGCCAAAGTACAGTTTCTGAACGCTTTCAAGGTAGTCGCGCTCTTCGAACCTTGACGGAGCACCCCTTTCTCGCACTCTTCCAAGAGCGATGTCGACGTCGCAGTACAGCACGAAGATGTGAGTCGGAAGGGCCGGAAGAAGCCTTGCAGCTTCCATGAAGAATCTGAAGTAGTTGTCCTCCCCTCCGAAATATTTAGTGAGATGATACCCCTGATAGGCGTAGCTGGAATAGAGGGACCGATCCGAAACAACTCTCCTGTCCCTCTGAAGGTCTCGTAGCATCGCGGACCTGTCGGCCATGAAGAGAAAGAAGTCAGTGACCGGGTCCCATTTCGTCTCGCTTATCAGCGAGCCTATCCTCCCGGGCGAGGGCTCTCGAAGGAGCTTGAAGCCGAATTTCTCGACTATGTGCCTTGCGACAAATGTCTTTCCAGTCCCATCAATTCCCTCGATGGCAAGATAGATGTTAGAAGAAAGAGTCAATGCTCCTCTGCACCCCTTGTTTCCGTGCCTCCCTCGCCCTCCTCAGGGCGGAAGTCACCCTCTCTTCAGAGAAATCGTGGTTCACCACAAGGATCTCCCTGACATTGTCCTCGTTTAGTTCCGGAGCAGTAATCTTCCCTGGATTTGACACAGTCGGATTGAGAAATATATCTCGAATTTCATCATAGTTTTCTACATTTATGTTAGGGACATTTTTGATTGACCCGTATTTTTTTATGAGCTGGAATGCTTTCTTCGGGCCGATCCCCTTTATACCATCATTGAAGTCAGTTCCCACTAGGATCCCGATATCTACAAGCTGTTCCCTCGTGATCCCAAGTTTTCTCAGTACGTCATCGCTGGATATCATTTCCGGTTTGACATCCACCACCCTGCCGGTCCTTCCGTAACGCCTCTTTCCCGTGACAGTCAGGTTCCTAATCAGGCGCGGTGACCCAAAAAGGATTGAATCGTAATCCTGAGATACTGCAGAGTATACGAGCCCTATGCTGCACATATAGGAGGCCTCTGCTTCTCCTTCAGATGGGGCGTCTATTACTGCGATACCTAACGAGTTGAGAAGTGCCTTAGATTCAGTGACCATTTCTTGGGTCAATCTTGAAGTCCTAGAGGCAAAGCTCTTTGCCTTCTCATAGTCTCCCATCGCAAGAGAGAGTCGGTACTCCTCCTCCGCCTTCTCCTTCAGAGCTATTCTCTCCTTGATCGTCTTCTCCTTTAGTGCGGGCGGTTTGCCGTCAAAGACGTATACTGGGATAAGACCTTCCTCAAGAAGGCTGACATTCCTGTAAAAAAGGCCGGAAAGATGAGATGTTACCCTACCCTGTTTGTCCTTCAAAGGGCTTCCGTCATATTCCCTGATGTTGCTTAGGAACTGATAAATGACGTTGAATGCGTCCACCGCGACCATTCTTCCCTTTATGGCCTTAAGGTCAACCTCATTCGACTCAAGCAAAGATGAAATGTCGACTCCCATCCTATTTATATAATCAAACCAAGCTAAAAAACCTATTCAATTCCGGTGTCTGTGATGGAGAAAGAACATTTCAAGTCTTCAGGAAGGCTTCTGTGTTTCACAACCACGAGTTCCCTCTTTCCGCCACTAAGTTTCTGAATCTTGAATATGGCCTTTGCCGCGTGAGAGAGCGCACTCCCTCCTACAGGCTGGACTTCTCCTGTTGTCTTGTCCATATACACCTGGTTCACAATGATCACTGGAATGTCCTTGGAGGCTGCGATGTTGTTGAGCATTTCAATTTGCGTTATGAGCGTATTCGATGTCTTTCTCCTCAGTTCTGACCTTATCTCCCTCTCAGCCCTGTAGTGGATTGTTATTGTGTCGAATACGAGAAGGACGACGTCATTCATCGATCTGACAAGGTTGAGAATCTTAGGAACAGACTCAAGCTGTTCTTCGTAGCTCCTTATCCGGAAGAATTTGATGTTTGAAAGTACTGAATCGCTCCTTTCCATCTGCGATATCCGTTCGGTGGAAACGCCCTCTGTATCTATGAATATGACCTTCCCCATCCGAGAGGAATAGAGCGAGGAAAAGAGGACCAGGTTGGTCTTGCCTGAGCCAGGTTCTCCATAAATTTCGGTCACAATCCCGCTTTCATATCCTCCTTCAAGACACTGGTCAAGCCTCTTGAGTCCCGTGGAAACTCTGCCGCTCATTTCAGGTCTTTGAGGACATTGGCTAGATCTCTAAGATCATTCCCTCTGATGATGCAGTCGACAAATTCTAAATCTGAATCGGCGTTGAAGAGGATGGAATAATCAGAATTCCTGAACATATCCTTGTCCCACTCCGAATCGCCTACTGAAACCCTATGTCCCTTGTATTTTTCGAGGAAAAGGCCCTTCTGGTGGGGGTTTACCACGGCCTTCCCACCTACGAGAACGCCATCCCTGAACACGAGACGGTTGGAATATACCTCGTCAAGCTCGAAGTATTCCTTAACCTTTGAGACTATGACATCTATTCCTCCAGATACGGCTATCTTTTCACCGTCGAAGGTCTTTAAAAATGAACTGAGGTGCTCAAAGTTCGGGTTAGGAGTGATTTTTTCCGCTATTACTGAAAAATCTTCTCTAGTTATCTTCCCTCTCTTATCTATCCAGAGATTCACGTCCCTATCGATGAACTCTTGATAATCTATTTCCCCATTGAGGAATGCACGAAGTGACTCGTCGTTTTTGACGCCGAAGTAGTTGTGTATGGTGTTCCAGCTGCTCTTCGGTGCCAGGAGAACGCCGTCAACGTCAAAAGCAATGAGCGTCGGTCGCATTGGTATGGCATAATTACTTCCTATAAGAATTTGACATGAGATGGAGACGGCGAACCGCATTTCCCATGCCCTCGCGGAACACAGTACGCGTGCGGAACGCGGACGGGCTTAACCTTCGGGTTCGGAATGAGACCGGGTGTTTCCCCGTCGCTATGGCCGTCAACCTCCTAGGAATTGGGAGGCACTATTTTATCCTTTCTTCGTCCACCTTCCTCTGCTCAGACAAAGGCATTCCTAAGCGTCCCAAGGCCTTCTATGCTTACTTCTACAACGTCCCCCTTCTTAAGCCAGGCGGATTCCTTATCCTTCATTCCCATGATAACTCCCTCCGGAGTGCCCGTCGATATGATGTCCCCCGGTTCCAGAGTAAAGTAGTGGGATATATACGAAACCAGCTTCCCTATGGGAAAGATCATATTCTCCGTGCTTGAATCCTGTCTAGTTGAACCGTTGACCTTTGTCCTTATCCGAAGATTCTGGGGGTCAGCAATTTCGTCCCTTGTAACGATTGAAGGTCCATTTGGGAAGAAGCCGTCAAGTGTTTTCCCTAGAAGATACTGAGAGGTCCTGTACTGAAGCTCCCTCGAAGAAACATCGTTGCCAATGAAGTAACCGAATATGTACTTCTCGTAGTCGTCGCCTACGTCCTTCGCATGCTTTCCGATGATTACTCCAAGTTCCCCTTCATAGTCTACCTTGAGCCCTTCCTCTGGGATCGTGATATTTTCCAAATGACCTGCGAGGGCATTTGGGAATTTACTGAAAAGCACTGGATGCTCCGGTATCTTCCTTTCTGTTTCTGCTACATGCGAGCGATAATTCAGGCCTACAAAGATCAGCTTTCCAGGATAGCCAACTGCGGGAGCATAGGTAAAGTTGTCAAATTTCACATAAGAATAGTTCTTTCTTGAAATTTCTCCCCTTATTTTCTCCTCTAGGTCAAAGATTTTGTCTATCTCTACTGACCCGATATCCTTTTTCAATAGCTCATCAACCGATACGTAGTTCCCATCTACCCTGACAACCAAGACTACTCTCCTGCCGATCTTCAACCGTTGGAGTTCCATTGCAATCGGTGCCTAAGTGCTTTCAAGGTATTTATCTTCAGCCGTACAGATGAGAAAGTAATAAAAAATAAAAAAATCGGAGGAAGGAGCCTACTCTACTCCGGCCTCCTGCTCCTTCAAGTAATTTTCAAGTGACTCTGTCTTCCAGCCAGAATATTGGCTCCATAAGTACAGCAAGATGCCTGTCACCGCTATCATCAGGAAGTCCCAGCCAAACGGCACTATGTTCAGCCCTCCGTAGCTTGCTGGTCCGATGTAGGATTCTATTGGAATTATTATCAGTCCTGCCACTAGCCACATGCCGGAGGTGACGTGTTTCTTTGAATATCCGTTCTTCAGGTGGAAGTAGAAGTACATCACCAAGCCGACCAGAATGACGACAGATACCTCAAGACTTAGGGGGAAGGTAGACCAGTATATGATGAAGAATGAAACGATGAACCCTATTGGGGCAAAAATCTTTGCCCCAGGGAGCCTGAATAGTCTTTCCCTGTCGGGTGCGGTCTTCCTGAATATGTTTATGGAAGCTGGTCCTATGACGTATGCAACTACGAGCGTGGACGTTAGTATCCCTACCAACAGATGCCACGAGGGAAATTCGTACAGGAATGCGAATCCAAGGATAGTTCCCAGTATCAGCGCATTTAAAGGTATATGGGACTTTGGATTAAGTTTGGCAAACACCTTGGGTGCGTAGCCATACTCTGCCATAGACTGGAATATCCTGGCTGGATAAGCTGCGTAGGAAATTCCAGCTCCTGCTGGAGAAATTATCGCATCTATTAGAAGTATTACCACAAGCCATCCAAGGCCTATGGCTGCTGCCTCTTGGGCAAAAGGACCAGTTATATACCCGCCGGAGCTAAGGTTTCCCCAGTTTCCGGGCGTAATACCCTGTGCAGCCCAGTTTATTCCACTAATGAACGCCGTCTGTAGAAGAAGATAGAGAAGGATGACAGCGACTATTGCTATGATGACTGATTTCCAAACGTAGTCCTTCTTTTTTGATTCCCCCGCCATGTTGACTGCTGCCCTGAAGCCCTCGAAAGAGAATATGATTCCTCCGAGAACGAGGGCATCAAAAATTCCACTTGGGCCTGAACCTGTAAATGCCCCAAAGGCAACGAAGTTTGTGGGCTTGAATGTAAGAGTTAATATCGTAACTCCCGCAAGTATGGGAACAGCCCATTTCCATATCATCACAGCGCTAGTAATATTCCCGAAGATCTTTACTTTCTGCATGTTCACCACGAAAATCAGGAGCATTGCAATAGCTGCTATAAGATAACCGAGGGGTTCTAGGGCTCCTGTCGTGGGATTGATCACATTCTTCAGATAGAATGACGAATAGGTAACAAGGGCTATTGCTTCTATAGTGGGGGTCATAATGTCCGAAAGCCAGGCAGACCATCCAGAAAGGAAGGCAGTCATTTTACCGAATGACAGTTCTGACAATGGGGTAGATCCTCCGGCCAACGGGAACATCGTGGAAACTTCCATAAAATTCACTGCAATGAACACCACGAAAATGCCTGCCAGTATCCAGGAGAGGATAGCGCCGATAGGGCCGGCATAGCCCACCGCGTAGAGAGAGGCGAAAAGCCATCCGGATCCAATCATCCCCATTGAATTCAGCATCACAAGGTTGAAAAGACTGAGGTCCCTTTTGTAAGTAGTTTTCGCCGAAGCGGCAACTGAACTCATATAAGCTCTATAGATTTAGGCGAATAAATGAATTTCCATGATTTAGGGAAGATGAAATCCGTGACGGTCCCATATTCCGATGAACCATCTAAACAGACTCTATTGAAGATGATTCCACTAAGAATCGTGACATTTGAAGATGTAAATAACTGTTGTAGACCCATTAATTATGAATAGGCTTTCAGCTAAGAATAAATAATTTGGCGATACCACCGGATTCCTAATTATCTATGAGCTTGGTAAATATCGTCTGCAGAGTGGAAGGGTTGAGCCAAAGAATATTACCTGCCTTGGGTGTCTGAACATTTATCATTAAGTAAATAGGCGTAATGAAAGAGTTATACTGAGACTTGTTTATTTTCTGTTATTGCATCATACCTAAATTTGTTTTAGGAATATTGCAAAAATGAGCCTAACTTTATTAATTACACTAAAACATAAACAACATTTATACCCATCTCATAAATGAGGTTTAAATGCTATCTGAAAAAACGTTCTAT
>JAJZYX010000001.1 GCA_021797855.1 Thermoplasmata archaeon | reverse complement strand
AGCGGAGCATCCCGAACGTAGTGAGGGACACGAGCCACGTTAGTGGCGAAGTGCCACACGGGTCGCACACGGGGCGACACGTGGGGTGCGTAGCAGTCAGCACGGGTGGCTTGACACGAGTGGAACGAGGGTCAAGACAAAGACACAGAGAAGCAAGAAAAGAGGGGTGGATTGCGAAGCAAGACGGGGTGAATTTTCTTGCGTAGCGGTAGCCTAATCTTCCGTTCAGGAAGTTAGGCAGTGGCTTACGGGCTGACTGCTACGCACGTGTGCGGAGCGAGGCGGGGCTAATACCCTTTCTTGCTGGGCTTCTTTAGGAAAGAAGCCATAGGGTCTATACTCTGGATACGTGGTATGAAAAATATGGAATGTATGAATATTACATTCCTCTCTCTACTCTATACACATAGGTATGAATAATAATGAAAGAAAATTCATAGTATATGTAATCGCTTCCCTCAAAAGTATGAATATTACTTTTCCCAAAAATCTATTGGCACAGGTATTTTTTACTGCCTCCTCTTGCGATTAAGAATTCATACACGGGGTATCCACACGGGTATACTACTCCTAGAGCATTCTAAAATCTTAACCTCATAACCGCCTTTCCATTCGGCAATACCGCTTCAAAATCATATCCTTCGCCGATATATTTTTCCACTTCACTTACGGGTATGACCTTCTGCCTCGCTCCGTTCTCTGTCATCGCTCCTGCTACCTTGTCCCTTAACAACTGCTGAAAGTCCTCGTTGCTTATATTCGTAAGGTCTATCTTGTCTATCTCCTCTTGCCTGTAGCCAACTGCCGATAGGAGCTGTTGCTGTAAGAATAGCTTGGCATTATCTTCCGATACATCGGATATTCTGGTTTCAAGGAATTTAAGGCACTTCCTGTAAGATTCTCTCATCTCCTCTATCATATCCGGCGGTAGCCTCTTGTTCGTTGAGTATCTCGCCTCTATATCGCCTTTATGTCCCGTAATGAACTGCCTCCAAGGATGTGATATTAGACCCTTGCTCTCCGCTATATCAAGGGCTTTGCTGAAATATGCTCGCAACACGTAGGGTCTCATCTTTAGACCTGCTCCCTGTATCGCTTTTCGTATGTCTCTCGTCACGAGAAGTGTCCTCATGAAATCGTTCTTCCTTGTGCCACGGACATCGAATTGCAGAAGCGGAGATTCGGGAGTGAGTTTTTCACCGTTCTTCATCCTCTCCTCAAGATAGTCCCTGATGTATGTTATCCCTTCTTCACCTATGAAACTGAAATATTGATTTCTTGCCTTGCTGAGTCTTGAACGCACCGTTATCTGCGCTGGAATGTTGGAGATTTCTATCTTCTCCGTTATTACAAGGTCGATTATGTCTCCAAGCCTGAGACCGTCTGTGCCTTCATAATTGCCCAGGCTTTCTGGTCGTAATCCGGAATAGGCCATGACTGCTATGGCTACCCTTCCCCGTGAGGTAGCTTTCCTTAGAATACGGGATAGCTCATCCTTGCTTGGAACCCTCTCATCTCCAAGAGTGGGGCTCTCATATTCACCGGATATGTATATGCCATTGAAGCTTGCCGTAATGTCATTGAAGTTGAGCCAGTTCCTTATTGTGTGTTTGAACTTCACTATGTATGACCCTGCTTTTCCCTCCTTCTCCATTATTCTGACAAAGTCGCTGAACTGCCTCTTCAATTCACCGGATTCAGCGTCTTTCAGTATTCTTTCCGGAGAGGTGTTGCTTACTTCACAGTAAAGACCTATGTTCCTCAATAATACGTCTGCACTTAGGGGGGATCTGGCTCTATTGTTTTCCCACCACCTCCTTAAATCTATATAATTGAGTCTTCTTCAGGTTTATTGGATTTCAGCATTTTCCAATAATTTCTTGTGCTTAGGCTGAAAGGGCACGATGTATCATGTTTTCAGGGTTAATAACATGTTCGATTAATACTTAAAATGCGGAGGGCCGGATTCGAACCGGCGAATCCCTCTGGAAACAGATCTTGAGTCTGTCGCCTTTGGCCAAGCTCGGCAACCTCCGCTGGAGGTGAAGTTGTACGAAACTTATATTACTTGCTGTACAAGTCTCAAGTTGCTCTTTCTCGCCATTCTCATTGTAGGCTTTGGGTTCTTGGACGCTTCCACATCATCTATCTTGGTAACCTTCAGGTTCCTAGGTTCAGATTCGAAGGTTTCCTTTGGAAGTTTCAGGGTCTGTCTTACAGTTTCAATGAACAGGTCCATCTCTGCCTTGGTTGCGCTTTCCGTTGGCTCAATCATGAGGGCCTCCGGCACTATCAGTGGGAAATAGATGGTCGGTGCATGAACTCCATTATCTATGAGGTGCTTAGCGATGTCTCCAGCCTTGGGCATGCCTGAACCAGCCGAAGACGCGACGAATTCATGCTTCTTAATGGGTTTCCCTGGAACCTGCATAAATTCCTGAATCCTCTTTCTCATGTAGTTAGAGTTGGCGACAGCTGTTTCGCAAGCATCTCTTAGTCCCTCTTCTCCCATCATCCTGATATAAGCCCACGCACGCACAAGAACGGCAAAATTACCGTAGAAACTTGCAACCTTACCTATTGTCTTGGGAGGGATGTAGTCGTTGTAGTATCTCTCGCCGTCAAAGGTGATCATCGGATATGGGAGAAAGTCCTTTAGCTTTTCCACGACGCCAACGGGCCCAGCTCCGGGACCACCCCCGCCATGAGGCGTCGAGAATGTCTTGTGAAGATTCAGATGCACTATATCAAACCCCATCCTGGCAGGTGTCGTTTTGGTCATAATCCCATTGAGGTTCGCCCCGTCATAGTAGAGAAGTGCTCCCTTGGAGTGCGCATAATTGGCCATTTCAACGATCTTATCCTCGAAAATTCCAAGCGTATTCGGATTAGTTATCATGAAGGCAGCTGTCTTCTCGCTTACAGCTTCCTTGAACTTTTCCACGTCTACAGTTCCGTCTGGGGTTGAAGGTATTTCCACAACTTCAAAACCTGCCATGTGGGAGGAAGCTGGGTTTGATCCGTGCGCCGAATCTGGAACTACTACCTCCCTCCTCGTTTCCAACTCTTTCCTGCACTCAAAATATGCCCTTACTATTGACAAGCCTGTAAACTCACCACTTGCACCTGCTAGAGGTTGCAGGGTAATCTCATCCATGCCCGTTATCTTTTTCAAGAGCTCTGAGAGCTCGTACATCAGCTTCAGGGCACCCTGAATGTCGGATGCGTCCTGAAGCGGGTGTAACATCCTGAAACCCTCCAGGTTAGCAATTTCGTCGTTGATCTTCGGATTGTATTTCATTGTGCATGATCCAAGGGGATAGAATCCGGTGTCAACGCCAAAATTCATCTCCGATAAGCGCACGAAATGCCTGATGACCGTAAACTCCTCCCGATCTCCCAGTCCAATCTGATCCCTCTTCATTATTGCTGGTATCTCTGCATCGTAATCTTCATTTTCTCTCGGAATCTTGGTGGTGCGCCTTCCCCTAATGTCAGTTATTATGGGCTCGTCGAAAATTGCCTGATGATAAGGCATTATGCCACCTCCCTCAAGAATTCTCTGTACGCGTTGAAATCTTCGTCCGTATTTCTCTCTGTGACGTTCGTGACGATGTTGACGGTATTTCTTTCGTTGAATCCATACTCCTTCCCGAGGATGTAACCAGGAATGAGGTTGTACTTCCTCGCTATCCTGTTGACAAAGGTCTTTGACTCGTTAAGCCTTATCAGGAATTCGTTGAATACGGGGGAGTCCTCATAAGGCAAAGTTGCGTCGAATTCCTTTGCAATTTCAATAAGCTGCCTTGTCCTGCCCATGTTGATTTTCCCCACTTTCCTCAAACCGGAATCACCGAGAAGGGAGAGGTAGACGGCTGCAGCGACGGCCATCAGAGCTTGGTTGCTTGTCATGTTTGTCACTGCCTTCTCCCTCCTGATATGTTGCTCCCTCGTTTGTAGTATCATTGAGAAAGCAATCCTGCCATTGTGGTCTTTTGCCAGCCCCATGATCTTTCCAGGCATCTTTCTGATATACTGTTCCTTAGTTCCGAACAATCCCACCACAGGGCCCCCAAGGTTCAACCCGAGGCCCAAAACCTGCCCTTCCCCAATTGCAATGTCGGCGCCGAATTTTCCTGGAGGAGAAAGCACCCCGAGGGAGATCGGATTCACGCCGGCCACGAACATTCTGCTCTCCCCAATGATCTCCTTTATTTTTGAAACGTTGGTGTCGATGATCCCGAACATATTGGGGTATTCTGCGTACACTCCTGCGGTGTTATCATTTATAGCATTCCCAAGAGCATCAAGATCTATCATTCCCCTCTCGTCAAAGCCTATTTCCCTTATTTTAATGCCAGCCCCCTTTGCATAGTTGTCTAGTACAGCCCGTTTGTTTCTGTGAATGTAGGCAGGGACGATAAACTCATCCTTGTCAGTTATGTTTCTTGCCATTCTTGCTGCTTCTCCCAGGGATGTCGAAACGTCATACATCGATGAGTTTACGGCGTCCATATCCAACAATTCGGCCACAAGACTCTGATATTCAAAGAGGGCCTGCATCAATCCCTGAGAAATTTCTGCCTGGTATGGGGTATACGCAGTGAGGAATTCATTCCTCCCTATCACGTTAGCAACTGCCGCAGGGACGAAGTGGTTGTATATCCCAAATCCAAGGAAGGAATGCTGTTGGTCTATGGTCTTGTTCATCCCTGCATACTCCCCTGCAGTCCTCCTGAGCGCGTCCTCGTCCATGCCCGGAGGGAGCCCAAGCACCTTGGTTCTAATTGACTCAGGAATGTCAGCGAACAGTTCATCGGGACTTTTGATATTTAACTCTTTCAAGATATCGGTTAGGTCGTTGCTCATGTTGACCACTTCGATATCATTTGGGAGGATAAAACAGTTTTATCGATTTTACCAAAATAAAAACATATTTAGAATTTGAGAATGTACGTATTAGTGGATTCGAGATACCTCCTGTATGCAACAAGGACTCTCAGGGGATACATTTATGGGCTATTCTCCGTGGTCACGGTAATTTACCTAATCGGTGCCGGTCTGAATCCCATAGAAGCTGGCCTTACCGTAACATCATCTATCCTGGTCTCGTCATTCCTGACATACTACATCACATCCCGATATGCAGGAGGCTACGCCCGAACTTTTCTTGTCATTTTTTCAGTTATGCTCTTGGTTGGAGTATCCGGCCTGCTCATCAGCCCGCTCCCTCTCCTGAAAGCAATCTCAGCTGTCATCGGTGGGTTGGGGGTTAACCCATCTGACAGCACGATATTTTCTGCGTACGAGCAACCAATTCTTGCAGGGATTAAGGAGGACCAGAAGGAAAAAAACAAGCTATTCGCAAGGTATACATTCGGAGGGTATGTAGCATCATCCTTCGGTGCAATCTCACTGAGTCTCGGACTGAAGCAGTCGTTTGAACTGTCTATTGCATTCTCTTTCGTCATCATAGCGTCGTACTTCTTCATCCCTAGGACTGGGGAAAGGGTAAGACTGAAGGCATCCTCCATCTCGAATAGAAGCAGAAGTATTGCAAGGGAAGTTGGAGCACTATTCTCTGTTGATGCGGTAGGAGGAGGGTTTGTTCTTCAGAGCCTCATGGCCTACTGGTTCTTCACGAGGTACTCCTTCAATCTTTCCCAGCTCGGGTACGTATTCACAGTAGTGGACGTAATAACCTCCCTTTCCGTTCTTGCCACCCCCTACATAGCATCGAGGATAGGTCTGGTTAGAACGATGGTCTTTACGCACCTTCCCTCGAACGTCTTTCTTATACTGATACCCCTGGTTCCATCCGTTTCCCTTTCCCTCCTATTCCTTTTCCTCAGGCAGAGCATAAGCCAGATGGACGTTCCAACAAGACAATCGTACTTGAATAGCGTGGTAGAGGGGGGAGACAGGACTTATGTGGTAGGATTCTCAAACGCGTTGAGAAATGCCAGCAGCAGCACAACACCTTACATATCATCATACATGATTTCTGTTGCGGCCGGTGCCATATCATTTGTGGCAGGAGGGGCGATCAAGATTGCCTACGACATAGCGTTCTACGAAAGGTTTAAAAGTATAAAGGAACATTATGAGGGTGAGAGAAAGTGACCGTCCTATCCCTTTGCTACATATGTGGAATGCCTGCAGGAGTAACGTGTAAGATCTGCGGACGGCCTGTCTGCTCTGAACATTATGTGGCAAAACTTGAACTGTGCGTCAGGTGTGCAGGGAAACTTCATTCCCAGAGACTGCTCTATAAAAGAACGAAGGCAGAGATTCCACATTCGACATCTGCGACGCCATTGAAAAGCACAGTTTCCAAAAGTCAAAATCGGTCCTGACGTCGTAAGAGTTCAAGTGCCTTATGAGGGAGGAGGTAAGCTTTTTCCCCTTCTGGTCCCAGTCCAAAAGCAGTATCACTTCTTTATAGTCCCTTGATATCCTCCTGCAAAACCCCTCTATGGACATGCGGGAGTGTATCGTAAGTATCTCTCCCTCAAAACTGAGCAGTCTAAGCGCCCTTATGTCCTTCTTTCCTTCCACGATGATGGGCACTGTCCTGTTCCTTTCCTTCAGGTCCTCTAGTGATTTCAATACCCGTTCTGCATTGTCCTTTGCACTCAACTTGTCCCACTTCTTTTCAAACGGCTCTGGCCTTGACGAGCAGTTTCTCCGAATCTTCATTGTAGGGGGAGAGGTCGTAATCGCCATAGACACCTTCGATCCTGAAATCTCCAGACCGCAGCATCTCCCTCAGCTCTCCGAAAGTTATGGGGTATATAGTTATAGTCTTTTCGACCATTCTCTTCGATCTGCCCTTTATAGTGTAGGAATACTTCAACCGGTACCTGTTCTTAATTTTCTTTGCCTTCATTTTCAGCGATATCATCGTCCTTCCATCGTTGAACTCGGAGATGTTATAGACTCCACGCTTAAGAATGAACCCATTTATCAGGTCAACGAAAAGGACCCCGTTCCTGTTTAGCACCCTCCTCGCCTCCCTGAATATCAAGCTCTTCTGGTCGTTGGGGACCAGGAGTAGGCTGTTCAGACCTACAATGACCGTGTTGAAATGCCTCTTGAATGGGAGGTTCCTTGCATCACCCATCACCTTTATGAAACTGTTGCTAGTCTTTCGGAGCATGTTTGGGTTGATCTCAAGACCGATGCCATGGCTGAATTTTGATATAATCCTGCCCGTCCCTGCGAAAATCTCTAGGTATGGGGGTGAGGCTTCCATTGCCTTGTAGAACGATATGTCCTGGCTGAAGAGACCGTAGATCTTGTCGTAATATGTCGATTCGAAATCGTAGAAATTCCCTATCTCGCTCATCTTTTGTATCCTATGTCTCTAAGGAATTTCTTTCTCTCCTCAATGTCCCCCTTTCCTTCAACCCCCAGTGGCGTTTCTCCGTCAAGAATTCCCATGACCCCCCTTTTATCCCCCTCCTCCCCAATCACAACTGAAACAGGATTTGACGTGGCTGCATACAGACCTACTACCTCTGGTACGTTCCTGATATGGGGTATGAGGTTGATCGGGAATGAATCGGCAAGGTGAATTATAAACACGTGGCCTGCACCTATCCTTCTGGCGTTGTCTATCGCACGCTTTATTAGAAGTTCATCATTGCCATCGAACCGTATCAGTCTTTTTCCTGACGCTTCACAGAACGCTATTCCAAACTTCGCACTCGGGGAGGAGTTCTTTACGGCCTCGAACAAGTCTTCTACCGTTTTTATAAAATGAGCCTGCCCTATGATGACGTTCTCATCGTCTTTTTCCAGGCTTACGACTGAGAAGTTCATTGGTTATCAATAAATTCACGAATAAATTTATTTTCCCGATGAGGATAGAAAATGGTGGAAGCCTTACTGGTCAGAAGAGAAAAGGCTCAAAGGGTTAGGGAAGACCTGATCTCAAGGGGGATTGAGTTCTATGAGGAAAGGGACTCGTTTCACTTCCTATTCATATTCCCCTCTAAAATCGGGTATTCAACGTCCAGCGGGAAGAGTTGTTACCTCGTGGGCAACTCAGTGGAAGAAGTTCCCACGCATGGCAGCACTTTCAAGATCGAAGGGTCCAGGGAAGCGATCAGGGCCTTTGCTTCATTATTCGAAAAGAGGGGACTGAAAGCGAGAATGGAAGACCCTGATAACCTGATTGAAATAAGAAGATGGGATGGGAAGTATCTTGTCAGTGTCTCCTGAGACGCCCCTTTGCCCTGATGGAGGGTCTTGATTTGACAGACCCCTTACCTTTTGAAGCCAGCCCTCTAGATTTCTTTCCAGCCGTGGAAAGTCCCCTGTATACCCTCCCTTTCTGAGCCCTTTCCGCTGTCCAGCTAAGATTCTTGTCCTTAAGTATGGAAGGATTGGTTGGGTCAACAAATATAACTTCATAGAATTTGTTCTTCCCGTCCTCAGCTAAATAATATGAGTTTAGCAGTACAAGATTCGGATACCTCCTCTGAGCCCTCTCTTCAGCGACCCATTTATCGCTTTTTCCGTGGGTGAGCTTGTTGTATCCGTATCTCCTGGGTCTCCTTCCTCCTAGTATCTTTGGCTTGTGGAGTCCCCCCCTCCTGACCTTGACCCTTACCACAAGGAAACCGGGTTTTGCTTTGTACCCGAGTGCTCTTGCCCTCGATAGCTTTGTGGGAGTGGATATCCTTTCCACAGCGCCAGAGGCTCTCCATTCAGTCATCCTCTCTCTCACGATACCTTTCATCTCGTCCTTTGCGGTTAGGAAGTTTTCCGGCTGGAACGAATAACTACTTTTTGAGGGCAATTCTTTCACCTTCGAGCGAACAGCATTGTGACTTCTTATATATTGATTTCTGAGTTTCTTCGTTTGAAGGACGTGATGGATCAGGGGATAGAACTACTACGCATTGTCATCTGGAACCTCCAGTAATACTAATATACGTCAACAAAATCGCAAACAGATGAGCAGCATTAGGATCGACCTACCTCCTGACAAGGCGGCAATAATACTAAAAAGAATACAGAACAAACTCAGTGCCTACAAGGGATACAAGGCCGGGGGAGACGCTAGGATTTCGTCGCAGGCGCTTGGAAACGATATTGAAAAGAGGATAGAGGTGTGCCTAACGAACTTCAAGGCAGCAGTCGAGAATCTTGCGATGTACGACAAACTTGAGGAAAAACAGAAGGCGGAGGAAGTCTACAAGAAGATAGAAGACCTAAGAAGCAGAAAGATAGTCATTCCAGCGGACCCGTATCTAGTAAAGGAGGAAGAGATCCAGAAATTCTACCTCTTGGACGAAATAGGCTTCAGGAATTCGATAGAGCTACTGGATAATATAAACAGTTTCAGGTCAGCATCGATTTCTGGAGACTTTGACACCAATGTTCTCGACAAGATAAAGGAGAATATCGAGAAGATAGAGAAATTCGTTGATGACAAGAACCTCTCTCTGAAGGCTGGCAGCTAGAACTTTATAAAGGCCTTACCGAACAACTCCCTGTTTTTCATTGCCTTGTAGGCAACGCTCACTTCTTCCAGTGAAAAGACCTTTCCGACAACTGGAGTTATCTTCCCTTCACTTGAAAGTCTGAGTGCTTTCTTCATGCTCTTCTTGGTCGAGCTTACGCTTCCGGAGATCGAATTTCCCTTCAGTATCAGGTTCCCGAGGGGAAGGCTTACGGGAGTGACGTCAACATTGCCAATGACCACCACCCTGCCACCAAACTTCAGGGACCTGAAGGCGTCGTTGAATGTGGGAGAGCCCACCGTTTCAAGGGCAATGTCTACTCCCTCCCCGGTTATCTCCTTGACTTTCTTGGAAAATTCATGGCCTGTTACAACATAATCTGCTCCATTCTTTCGAATACCATCTTGCTTCCACTCGCTGCTTGTTTCCGCGATCACTTTCGCCCCTAATGCGTTCGCCACCTGAATCGCATGAGAACCGACCCCTCCCCCTGCTCCCGTAATAAGCACAGTTTGCCCTTCCTTCAGGCCACCAACGACTTCAAGTGCCTGCACCACCATTCCTGTAACGCATGCGGAAATGCCGGCGGCCTCTTCGCTCACCTTTGGTGGAACTTTGACCAGAGATATCTCTGGAACATTGATGTACTTCCTGTATGCCCCATCCATGCTTTCTCCAAAAGTCTTCTTGTTCCTGCAGAGATTCTCCCTTCCAGACGTACAGTATTCACAGGTCCCGCATGGAACATAAATCAAGCTTGCAACCCTGTCCCCCACCTTGAATCCCTTGACACCGGACCCAACCTTTCTAACAATGCCGGAAATCTCATGGCCCGGGACAATCGGAAGGACGAGCCTCGGCATGAAGCCCTCCATAGTAAGTATGTCTCTGAAGCAGATGCCCGTCTCACTCTGCTCAATCTGGACTTCATTCTCCTTCGGTGGTTCAATCTCTATTTCCCTTACCTGGGGGTACTCATTAATGTGCGTCAGAACAGCGGCTTTCTGCATGCCATGGAATGCGATTTTGGAATAAATGTTTATAGACCTTTCAATACCTGTTCCCTCGCAGTGTTCATGTTCTTCAATTTTTCGAATCCGACTTCCCTGCTTCTTGTCCTGAGCCCACAGTCCGGGTTGATCCTCAATGCGTCTGGTTCAAGGAATTTGAGGGCGTAATTGATTCTATCCATTATCAGTTCAGGAGGTTCTAGGAAGTCTCTATGTATATCGGTTACTCCGAGCCCAAGCGATATCTTTCTTGTAGTGACCTCTTGGGTTTCCTTGAACCGCTTGACATCCGCGTAGCCTTTCCTTTCCTCCCCTTTAGAAATGGGGTCCCTGTTGGCGAATTCAAGGTTAAAAACAGATACTTTCATGGAAGGGATTATGTCGAATAGAAGGCCGTAATCAGAACTGTAACATACATGGAGGTGAGTCTCTATCCCATCTACCCCCTCTACACTTTCGTTCACCGATTCAAGAACTATCTCCATTTCTTCGGGATGGGTCGTGGCCGCAGGCTCGTCTATCTGTATCTGCAGAGTTTCGTCCCCCCATGCGGATTTCAGTTCCCTTATCTCCTGGTTGATGATCTTCCCAAAAGCGAGGGCAAGTTCCGCCCTGTCCTTGTAGTGATCATTGAACGACCAGTCCATAAGGGTATAAGGTCCAGTTATTGGCACCTTTATGTTCTTCAGATTCAGCTCCTTGAATAACCTTATTTCTTCCATATGGAATGGTTCCTTCCGCGAAATGTCCCCAAAGACGCTACCCTTATTGTAATACCTGTTGTCAAAGGACCTCACCGGGCCGAATATCTTTATTCCGTTCATCCTCGAAACAGGGTGTTCGTACATCTCCCACCTGTACATTTCTCCACCGACGCCGATGTTAATCAGTCCACTCTTCCTGAAAAGATCGACAGTCTCAGTAGTTGCCCTTCTTGCTGCATTCTCGAACTCATCCCTCTTAAAGGACCTGAACTTTGATGATAGGTACGTAGGCTTCCTGAAGCTACCTATCTCCTGCGTAATTAGATATTCCACTATTCATCACCTCTGAAACTGAATATTTTCTTATCCGCTATTACCCTTGGCAGGAAATCAAAACTCTCAGTATTTGCCACGATAATTCTGTCGAAGTCGTCAGAATAGTGCTTCACCTTGCCCAACACATCTTCGTTGATCTTGGTGGACTGGGCATCTACTACCTTCACTCCAGGCACCTCGCAGTACCTTGAGTAAGCATAGGGATCATCGCCGATGATCGAGAAGAAACGGCTGCCATTCCCGAGCTCGAAATTCCCCTCGCTCCCGTTTATCACCAGAAACAGAGTTGTGCTTTTGTTTATGTCCTCATACACCCTGAAGTCATCAGCGTTGAATGGTTCGTAGATAAGGAGATTTTTAATTTTAATCCTTCTTACGATCTCCTCATATGTGTTCTTCAACCCAAGCTTTATTTCTTTAACGTCTCCCTTCACTTTGCTCATCTTAAGGAACGAATTTATCCCGGGGAGAAAATGGAGGTAGGAATCGCTCGCATACTCGTGATAAATAGGGAAGGGAGGATTTTCTTCAACCTCCTTGAATCTCTCTATTTCACCCAGTTTTCCGATCCTCTCTATTTCTGGCTCCCTGTAGAAGGTGTTGGTCGCTTTATACCTTGCTAGGGGACCAAGTTTCACTCCCTCTATAGATAATGCAAGAGGGCGGAGTATATCGTACCAGTTGAATAGGGGATCCGTGAAGTAGTTAAGTGCCGCCTCCCGCATCATATCGTAATAGTGAAGAGATTCCTCGTTTATTATCGAAGAGACTTCCATTGATGATAGGAGACCTTTCTCCCACTTACTGTATGCCTTCCTCAAATTTTCAGATCTTGGGTAAATACCATACAATAGCGATATCAGTTCCATCCTTTGATCACTTCCGTATCAATGTCCCTCGAAAGAATTCCACCGCCGCCAGCGGTCCCAACAAACGAAACAGTCGAATTCATCGGTAAATTCGGTAACTCTGTATAAGATATTAAAGATTGTTCGTCAGGGAAGAAAACTCTATGAGCGATGGCAATGACCACCTTTCCAGTTTATCCCAATTGAAAGGAGCTGCTAATCATGCAGCTTCAACGCTTTCGTCCCAATGAATAAACTGGTATTGAATCCAAAAGTTTTCCCTCTCAATCCCAATTGGTTTTGGTGAATGGTAAACGCCTCAAATTCCACCGCCCCAGTAACCCCATTAAAGCTTATCTTCGTGCAGTCCATCATGTAACGATTTAAATGACCGACAGGAACTACTTCATACACCTCTATTCCAAAATGATTGAGATAAACGCCGTGAACCCGTCGGGGGGTGGTTTGGGAGAAGAGAAAAGGGCCGAATTTCTAAAGAGCGAAATCTTAAAATGGAGCCCGGATCTGAAATTTGAAGAGTACACAGCGGTATCAAATGGGATAAGAAGACCAAATCTCCTGTTCATTCTTGACAAGGGGAAAGAAGAAACAGTATGGTTCGTAGCCCACATGGATACTGTAAGCGAAGGGGACCTGAATCTTTGGAACTATCCTCCATTCAAGGCAACAGTCGTAGATGACAAGATATATGGAAGAGGGACATGTGACAACGGCCAGGGGGCAATTTCCTCACTCATAGCGCTGAAGCACTTCATAGAGCACCCAGAGGGGATGAAATGCAACGTCGGAGTTATCCTTGTATCGGATGAGGAAGCAGGTAGCAAGTATGGCATCGAATACGTCCTGGGGAAGAGGAATTTTTCAAAGAGGGACAAATTCATCGTTCCGGATTTCGGTACTCCAGACGGGAGCTCTGTTGAGGTAGCGGAGAAGGGTCTGGTCTGGTTGAAGGTTACTGTAATAGGTAAGCAGTGTCATGCGTCGACACCGGATGCCGGGAAGAATGCTCACAGACTGGCAAGAGAACTTGAGATGAAGATCGACGGGCATCTTCATTCTATTTTCAATGAAACCGATCCTGAGTTCACTGTCCCTGCAAGCACTTTCGAACCGACCAAGGTTGATCCTGGTACAACTTCCGTCAACATAATACCCGGGAGAGAAAGCTTCTACTTCGACATGAGGATTATACCAGAATATTCCGTGGATACCGTTCTAAATGAAGTCAAGAAAATTGCGGAAACTTTTGGCAGGGAAAAAGGGGCGGAGGTAATCTTAGACGTAGTAAATCGGGCAAATCCATCCACGAATACTGCCGAGGGAGATGAATTCGTTCAGAAATTCGTGAACAGCATAAGGAAGCTGCGTGGCATAGAGGTCAGGAGAGTAGGAATAGGAGGAGGAACATGCGGCGCCTTCTTCAGGAACAAAGGTCTTGATACAATAGTCTGGGGAACTCTTGATGAAACAGAACACATGCCAAATGAGTATGCGAAACTTTCGAACGTGTTTGGAGACGCTGAGGTATTCATTGACTTCATAAAATCTTGATGAAGGGTAAAAAATACCTTGAAACAGATTCAGTCCACTGAATTTCATTTTTCAGGTATTGTTGAGCATTAATGCTTTACTGTCTTATAGAAGGAGGCATCCGTCTTGGCATAGATGCGGGTCATGTTTACCGTTCCTAATATAAGAGACATGAGCGTCGGGTAGCCGGAAAGGTACATCCCTGCTGCACAGCCAACGGATGTATGGCGAGTACTGAGGGGTCATAAATTATACTTTCTCAGTGAATTCAAACAACAATTTGAAATAAGTCCTTAGATATATTTATAACGAAAATTATGTGTTGATATACGAAGGATGGATAATGCACCGAACAGATTTGTATTTGCAACCTCCTGTCTCTTGGTCCCATAGGCCTTTTTACGCACGGTACCCGACAGAAGTTGCAACAACCTCCTATAACTTTTACGAGGGTGCAGAATTCATAAAAGTTACTTTCGTTAATCCACAGATTTGGAGAACTAATGATCGACCCCTTTACCTATACAGCCTCTATTCCAATGGTAATTACAACACGTACATAAGGAATCTGACAACTAATTCCAACCAGGACGTAATGGACTGCACGACTAGCATGCCTGGATACCTATTCTCCGTAATATATCCCAACAACTCCAACTTTAGTTATCAGGGATGAGTGAGACTATGGCACTCAAGAAAGCTAAAAAGAGCTCTGAACATATCAAAATTACAACGGCGATCTTCATAGTAATAGAGGCGATTTTCCTCTACTACTGGGTAGGACTGATGCAGTCTAATTTCAAGATTCTGCCAGGAGTTTATCAAATTCTTAAGACCAATTTTCCCATACTTCCTGCCTTTTACGACCTCTGGTTTTATCACGGCGGTCCTCCTCGGCCGTGGTGGCGATATCAATTCCGGGGGGCTTCATTTCTTGATCGCCTTTACAATTGCGATTTCCATACTCATTCCTCTTTCCGCTTATATCTACTGGAGGATAATTTCGAGGGACATTAATTTCCGCAAGAAAATCGTTGTGAGTAATGCACTGTATGCTACCATCTACGGAATGCTTCTGTATTCGATTTACCAGGCTGTATCCTTTATCTTCTTTCCACCCCCACCAACTCTTCCTTGATGGCCCCGATACGAATATTCAGGATACGTATACACCCCACTTTCTGTTAGCTATTTCCTCTATCAGCATGGCGGCCCACCACTGGGTCCAGGTCTCGACTTTGCGGGGCAATTGATTCAGACACTCGAATATTTCATAGCTGTAGTTGCAATCTTGCTTGCAATAGTCGTCTTGGTGCATATCTTTACCGGAAGAAGATTGCTGAAGGGATCAAGGGTTGCTAATCAGTTTGAACGCATTGTTATTGGAGTAATGCACAAGGCAGCTATCGTCAGCCTATATTGCCCCCAATTCTATAAATTTGTGAATCCCCACAATCCTCCCCGCTTGCATGGTCCACAGTATCTGGGGTTTAACAATCATAATTGGACGGGAACAGGGGTCGAAATACACTGCAATGCACGAATTGCGGTTCTATTCGGAGTAGATAAAAATCCTTGGTAAGTTCTCAATCAAGAAGGAGGGCAATTCTTCCCCGCTTCATTTAATGAATACGACATCCTATTGAATCAGTCCCCCTTTCCACGTCACATCACCCTGGTGGTTTCAATGGGTCTGCAACCGCTGTCTAATGATAATATTTTCATTAAATTTTTAAGACACAATTCAATATAGGAATGGTCGTTCCTAGAAGGGACAACTGGAGGTTGAAAGGTTATGACAATGGCCGAGCGAAGAATCTCTCGACTCGAGGAAAAGTTGCAGAGAGAACTATCTTCGAAGAAGGGTAAGAAGAATTTCTATAAGATCGGCTATATTCAATTTGAACTATCCCAACTTTACAGACTCAAAGGAAATAAAGAAAAATCGGACGAGAAGCTAAAGGAGGCGTTACTGTCTGTGAGCAACCCAGAATGCAAAAAGGGGAAGAGGGCAGAACGGCTCAGCAGGCTGATCACTTCGTACATTAATAACCCGTCTGCGCCACCTATGGTTCCTCTGCCTGCGATTTACAGGTATCTCAGCCCGCTTATTCTCCTGGCAGGATACGCATCCTCCTACGTTGCCTATTTTACAAAGATGATCCCGTATACTGTGTTCCTGGGTGTGGTGTTCGCAGTGTTCGTACTTAGCATAGTAATTACTTCCTTTACAAGTTCCTACTATGTCAGGCGCCTGAGGGAAGACTACACCCCCGCTCAGCCCGAAGTAGAGGCTGCAGGTGCGGAAAATCTAGGACTGGAAGAAAAGACGCCGGACGATCTTGTAGACGATGCAAGGGCAGAACTTTCGCTTGCAAATCTGTATCTCTCTACCAAGGATTTCAAGGAAATGGAACTGCACCTGGAGAGGGCGCGGGCTTTTCTGAATAATCCACTTACCAACCAGTCGAAGAAGAAGGAACAGGCTCTTGGCATTCTTAATAAGCTTGAGAGTTCCGTCAGAGGAAAAAAGCTGGGAAACCACTACGGTGTCTATTGATTCTGCGGCCGAAGACGACTGCACAGGAGGACGAGATTAGGGGTGACTCTCGGAAGAAAGCGATTTGAGTGCCTTTAGTGCGACCTCAACGTGATTGGATGCATTAATTTGCGAGTTGTAAACTTCCCTTATGATTCCACGTTTGTCTATCACGTATGTTATCCTCGGGGGGATAAGCGTTCCGGTGGCCCCGTAGGCCTTTCTGATATCCTTTGATTCGTCAGATATGAGCGTGAACGGAAGCTTCCTATTTGACTTAAACTTCCTGTGCGACTCCAAAGAATCGGAGCTAACTCCTAAGACGGTTGCTCCCAGCCTCGTTATCTCGTCCCATCTGTCCCTAAACGAACAGGCTTCGGCGACGCATCCAGGGGTCTCGTCCTTGGGATAGAAATATAGGACAACCGGTCCATCCTTTAGTTTATCACTCAGAGAAATTTTTCCCCCGTCGTCACTCAGTCCAGTGAAATCTGGAGCCCTATCTCCAACTTTCAGTTGCATAGCGCTAAAACCTAATTTTCCTATTTAGTTCTGATGTATGGAAGCCCAATAATGGAACGCTCCCGCGATGGGTGTCAATAGCAGGCAACAGAAGGAAAAGAAATTTAAATCTGGGGGAACTGAATTATAAATGGTTGAATACGAAGAGAGGACCGCGGTCGCCACCCCTAACATAGCCCTGATTAAATATTGGGGGCGCAGGGACAGCGCATTGAATCTTCCTTTTAATTCATCCCTCAGTATGACCCTCGACTTTTCTCTAAGAACGAAAACGAGCGTACTCTTCACTAACAAGGTTAGAAAAGACATCTTCTACCTCAACCATCGGCAAATCTCTAACGGCAGCGTAAGCGAGAAAATTGACAACGTAAGAAAGGTGGTCAAGGAGATGAAAGAACTTGCAGGAGTAACGGAAAGCGTAAAGGCCGTAATCGCCTCTGAAAATTCCTTCCCGATGGATTCCGGAATAGCGTCTAGTGCCTCGGGAGGTGCTGCGCTTGTGTACGCATTGAACTCATCGCTCAATCTAAACCTGAGTTCAAAGGAAATGTCGATTTTCGCCAGGAAGATCAGTGGAAGCGCATGCAGGAGCGTCCTAGGTGGAATAGTAAAGTGGAACAGAGGGAAGAGGGAAGACGGTCTTGACTCCTATGCAGAAGAAGTTCTTGATTACAAAGGCTGGGAGGAGTTGACGGATATCATAGCCATAGTTAGTTATAGAAGGAAGGCGATTCCGTCGAGCGTTGGTCACGACATCACCTCAGTCACAAGTCCCCTCTACCGTATTAGACCCGAGCTTGCAGAAGAATCGATCAAGAGGGCGCTGAAATTCATAAGAGACAGGGATTTCGAAGGTCTAGGTGAAATTATAATGAGAGACAGCAACAACATGCACGCCGCAATGCTCGATTCCTGGCCTCCAATAATTTACATGAATGACACTTCAATCAAGGTCATTCATGCTATAGAGCGGTTAAACGAAAGTGAGGGGAGGATAATAGCTGCCTACACTTTCGATGCCGGCCCCAACGCCCACGTGATAACGGTACGTCCTCAAGCCGAAAGGGTAAGAAAAGCTCTGGAGAGTGTAAGAGGGGTAAAGAAAATACTAAAGGTTGGAGTAGGGCAAGGACCAAAACTTGTTGAAGAGTCCCTGTTCTCAAATCCAAGGTACCCGGAATCCAGGTTTTTGCGGGAAATTCTGGCAGCATGAATTGAGTAGCCCGGCAGGATGAAGGGAATTGAAATTTTATGTAAAGCCACCGACGGGATTTGAACCCGTGACCTCGTGCTTACCAAGCACGCGCACGTACCAGGCTGTGCTACGGTGGCACTTCGTTGGTTATGATTACATCCTTAATATCCTTTTTACGATGTCCCCTACTATAAAGCGAATGGTTTAACTCGGGTGAAAGTGTAGAAAGGGTAAATAGTTTTGAAGCGCTTTAGGAAAGATGCCAGATTATGATGCGATAGTGGTTGGCGCTGGCAACGCAGGCTCCGCTGCTGCCATAACAATGGCTAACAAGGGGCTTAATGTTCTCCTCGTGGACAGGTCTGACCCTCCAGGAACTAAGAATCTCTCTGGAGGAGTTCTGTGGGGCAACGACTTGGCCAAGATACTGCCGAAGTGGCAGAGCGAGGCTCCCCTTGAGCGCTTCATACAAAACAAGAAGATTGGATTTCTTACGGAAAAGTCATCCGTTGTCATAGATTTCAAGACAAAGATATTCGAGGAAAATAAAGTAGGATATACTGTCCTGCGCTCAAAATTCGACCCTTGGCTGGCCAAGAAAGCAAAGGAAGCAGGAGCTACCGTTATTCCGGGGATAACTGTGGAATCACTGGCGAAAAAGGATGGTAAAATCGTAGGGGTAGAGGAGTCGGGAGATACCATTACTTCCAATGTCGTGATTCTTGCGGAGGGTATTAACCCAAGGCTATCGATTGAAGCTGGATTAAGGGCTCCACTTCAGGACTGGGAGGTGTCAGTCGGGGTCAAGGAAATAATAAAACTGAGCCCTCAGAAGATAGAGGACAGATTCAATCTTACTTCCTCCTCAGGAACGGCGTCCGAGTACATAATGGGAAATCTTGAAGAACTGAACATCGGTGCCTTCCTTTACACAAACAAGGACAGCATTTCGCTTGGAATAGTGGCACCGATGGAAAGACTGAGGGAGAATGGGGTGACCCACACCTACGATATTATAGAGCAGTTCAAGGAACATCCCTCCATTGCGCCGCTTATAGATGGAGGAACCGTAGCGGAGTACGGGGCCCACATGATCCCTGAGGGAGGACTCGCAATGGTACCGAAGCTCTACGGCGACGGGTACCTGATAGTGGGGGATGCGGCCGGATTTGGGTTCAGTAACGGGCTCGTTCTCCAGGGGATGAACTACGCGTTTCTCTCAGGCATATTGGCCGGAGAGGCTGCTGCAGAGGCGAAGGGGAGGGGCGACTTCTCTTCAAGTTCCCTCTCGGTCTACAAGCAGAAGCTAGAGAACAGCTACGTCCTCAAAGACCTGAAAACCTTCAAGGATATCAGGAAGGTCACAAATAATACGAACATGTACACCACATATCCAAAAATGCTTGAGAGCATCCTGCTGGAGATGCTCTGGGAGAGAGGACAGCCCAAGAAGAAGATAAGGGACATACTAAGCTCGTGCGCAGCCGACCTAAACATGAGTAAACTGAAGACAGCTACCGATTTCTACTATATCTACAGGAGGATGTGATCTTGGACATAAAGGAGAGGCTTGGGAAGACAAAATATGACGTGGACAAGACTTACGCACACATCACAGTTGACGAGAACATATGCGAGAAATGCCCTCACCACTTTTGCGTTATGGCATGTCCAGCGCAGTGTTATACACTTCAGGATGGAAGGCTTTCTTTCCAGTACGAGGACTGCGTTGAATGCGGAACGTGCTCTGTGGCGTGTGACCAGGGATCAGTGAAGTGGCACTACCCGAAGGCGGGTAAGGGTGTAATATACAAATTTGGGTGATCTGAATGTTGAAAATAGGTGTGATGATAAAGCAGGTCCCGGACAGTCAAGACATAAGCATAGACCCTGTGACCAAGACGCTCAACAGGAGCATGGCAAGAAATGTGGTGAACCCACCTGACTTAAACGCAACGGAAGCTGCCCTTGAGCTGAAGGACAAACATGGAGGAGAGATAACGGTCATAACAATGGGCCCCCCAATGGCTGATTCAGCCCTCTTGGAACTTATGGGAAGGGGTGCGGATAACGGGATTCTGGTGACGGACAGGGTATTCGCAGGCGCAGATACGTGGCCAACGGCCTTCACCCTTGCATCGGTTGCAGACTATCTTGGAGGATTTGACGTGATATTCTGCGGTGAAGAAACGACGGATTCCTCTACGGGGCACGTCGGTCCCGGGATAGCGGAGTTCCTTGGTTATGAGCAGGCAACTTACGTGCACAGGGTTGAATATGAGGACGACCACTTTGTGGTCACGAGGGACATAGAAGGGGCTGAAGAGACAATCATGATAGGCAAACCAGCAGTAATAACCATAACGCTCAATGCAAACGTACCTAGAAACCCTACCCTGAAGAGGAAGATAGCGGCTTACAGGAAGGGGATAAGGGTGATCACCAACAAGGAACTGCAGCTTGATCCAGCTTGCGTAGGGCTGAAGGGATCTCCCACCATTGTTAAGGACATGAAGACAGTACCTGATCCCGTAAAGAACCCTTCAAAACCAGGCACTGAGGAGCTCGACAAGGTGGTTTCTGTTCTAATAGAGAAGGGGATAGTAAGATGATCGTGAACAGATGTGCCAAACCCCCTGCCAACGTGGATGAATACAAGGACCTATGGATATGGCTGGAGCAGAACGATGGTGAGCTATCGCACATATCCCTGGAGATGGCTGGAATTGGCAGGAAGCTAGCAGACAAGTACAAAGAGAAGCTTGTAGGCATACTACTCGCCGACGAATCTGGAGAAAGAATGTCCCAGGAGGCTATAGAATACGGTGTCGATAAAGTCATCTTCGTAAAGAATCCGGTATTCAGGCACTATAGAACTCGACCTTACGCTGATACGATTTCAAAACTCGTCGAAGAAAGGAAGCCAAACTACTTCATTATTGGGGCAACCCATAATGGAAGAGACCTTGCGTCAAGAATTGCGGTAAGGGTGAATACGGGAATTACCGCAGACTGCACCGAAATAGATATAGATCCGACCAAGAAGCTTCTGGAAGCAAGGAGACCCGCCTTCGGCGGGGCAATTCTGGCAAATATCCTCTGTAGCAGGCACAGGCCACAAATGGCGAGCGCAAGGCCCGGGATATTCAAGCCTGTGGAAAGAGTCATAGGAAGGAGCGGGGAAGTGGAGAGAATTGACAGTCCCCTCCGGGAGGAGGATGTTGTGACAAAACTCCTCCAGATCGTGACGAGGGAGGAGGTCGACATAACCACCGCAGACGTGGTGGTATGCGGTGGAATGGGGCTCGGAAAAAAGGAAGGATTCAAGATGCTTGAAGAGCTCGCGGCAGAGCTGGGAGGGATCGTAGCTGCCTCCAGACCTACGGTAGACGCCGGCTGGATAAGCAGGGACAGGCAGGTCGGCCAGACGGGGAAAACGGTCCATCCAAAACTTTACGTTGCCGTGGGAGTATCTGGAGCGATTCAGCATATTGCGGGCATGAAAACCTCAGAGTTCGTGATATCAATAAACAAGGATGCTGCAGCTCCTATAATCAAGTATTCTGACATCGCTCTAATCGGGGATGCCTATGACATAGTACCAAAGCTTATAGACAGTATCAGGAAGGGAAGGCAGGCACAGAGGGAAGGCAAGACGCAGGGCCAAGCTAAGTAGGTGAGGTGTGACAGGGGCATTTTATATACATTCAATTGCATAGCCAACCCAACGACATGATTTCCTCAGGTTCAGTAACCAGCCTTTTCAAGGATCTGATTGGGAAATATGGACCTCAATACTGGTGGCCAGCGGAGTCGCCGCTTGAGGTCATTGAGGGGGCAATACTTGCACAGAACACGAGCTGGAAGAACGTGGAAAAGGCGATGAAGAATCTGAAGGGGAAGGAGATACGGGATATAGTTTATTCAGATGTGATAGAGGAATTGATAAGACCCGCAGGATTCCATTCCAGGAAGAAGAAATACCTCAGGGAAGCGGTTGGATATTTTTACCTCAGGATAGAAAATCTCTCCCTTCCTCACGATACTAGAGGGGATCTTCTCTCCCTTAACGGGGTTGGAACGGAGAGTGCTGATGCAATCGCTCTTTACGCTTTTCACCAGAGGACTTTTCCTGTGGACGTCTACACGCTCCGTCTCTTCAACAGGTATTTCGGGGGAGATTACACATTGCGGGATTACGAAGACCTGAGGACTATAATGTCAGGCCTGTTCAATCAGGAGCAGCTGATGGAGTTGCATTCACTGATTGATGAGCACTGCAAACAGATTTGCAGGAAAGTCCCATCCTGTGACGAATGCTTTTTAAACAAAAAATGCGCGAGGAATATCTGAAGCTCCCTCTTTCACCACTATGTTACAGTACCGCTCCCTATCAGTCTCCATCTGTTTTGTATCTTTCTGCTTATAGCCACGTTCTGCCCCGGCATAGCAATTATCGGATATCTGAGGTCCGCCTCCATGAAGTCACCCTTTGCCTGGGTCACCATTGCGACGGTCACAGCTGTGGCAACATTCAGCAGCAGCGTCTCCCCTTTGACTATTCTGTCAACGTTAAGTTCCTCCGAGCTCCCAACTACCTTGCTTAAAATGTTGGTTTTAAGGGAGACCTTGAAGACAGGCTTGGGTAAAGTACCCTTCAATCCGACTACCATCCCAACTAAGCTGTCCCCCTTTGTAAGGAATGGGTCAAGTTTAGTTCCCAGCCCTACGAGTCCGCCGGGTCCCTTTTCCTTTAGGGAGATGTTGCCAGATATTATGGAAGAGATTCTTGTCTGGATAGGGGTCCAGGTCTTTTTTCCTCCCTTGGTCACTGCCAGGCCCGGAGATATTTCTATCTCATCATCCACCCTGAACTTGCCCGACATTATCGATCCACCCAGAACTCCACCCTGGAGCTCCTCCGGCTTCGTACCGGGTTTGTTGACATCGAAACTTCTTGCTATATACATCATCGGAGTTCCGCTGGCATCGAATTTCTTGGTAGGTATTGCACGTTCTATGGCTTCCAGCAGCGAGTCAAGGTTCGCTGTGTCAAGTGCGCTCATAGGGATTATTGGTGCATTCTCAGCCACAGTTCCCTTCACGAATTCCTTTATCTCCCCGTAGCTCTCCATTGCCCTCTCTTCTGTAACCAGATCAATCTTGTTCTGAACTATCACGATGCTCCTTATCCCAAGAAAATTCAGCGCGGTGAGATGCTCCCTTGTCTGAGGTTTGGGGCATTTTTCATTGGCCGCGATGACCATAATTGCGCCGTCCATTATCGCTGCCCCAGACAGCATGGTAGCCATGAGGCTCTCATGCCCCGGAGAATCCACAAAACTGACGACTCTCTCCAGAACCCCCCCTTTTCCGCAGTCCGATGGGGTAACGGAGTATCTGGTTGGATAACCGTCTGGGCATCGATATATGGGGGCATCCGCATACCCAAGCTTGATCGAAATCCCCCTCTTTATTTCCTCGGAGAAGTAGTCTGTCTTCACTCCGGTGAGTAGTTTCGTCAGTGTACTTTTGCCATGATCCACATGGCCTATCATTCCTATGTTGACTTCAGGCGGTCTTGGCAGGTTCATCCGTTTCTCCTTTCGTTTCTTCCAGTTTTCCCTCTACCACGACAAAATTTACCTGAGAAATGTCGTCACCTATCGTATTTCCCCTTATGTTCTTCTTCTTCCTAAGGCCCTCCCTCTTAGGATGGAATCCTACTCCGCTGGTTAGGAGTATCCTCTTTCTCCTCATGCCCGGCAGGTCGTTCCTCATCGGAAATCCGTCCTTGTCGCTCCCTCCAGTTATCTTCAGCTTGACATTCGCAAATCCAAGCAGGGATCCGTCTAGAACTTCCCCTATCCTCCTTCCATACAGCGCATTCTGCCTGTCTTCAGGCACTTCAAGTTGTCTTGTCTTCCCGTCAGGGGTAGAGATTACTGCCCTCATGGTAACCATTAGTCATATCACCGATATAGCCCATAGTTTGACGACTCATAAAAAGTTCTCGGTAAACGGAAATTCAACTATGGCCTTCACGTCCTCTTGTTATGGGCTCTTGGGCCCCTGGGGGTTTTCACGATTCCTTTAGCATCTCTGAAGAGATCATTCATGCCGTGGTGCTTATGACGCTCTTCGCCACAAATGGGGTTGTACTGTTGGATATGTTTGCAACTCTGATTCTGAAATCTACGGTCTTCGTCCCCTTTCCCTTCTCTAGGACAATCACAGGATTGAGATCGAGCTCGACAATTTCCGGATTGTCGTAAACCAACCTGGACAGTCTGACTATGACGTCCTTGTATGCTTCTTCGTCAGCCACGATTCCGCCTCTGTACCCCCTGAGGAGGGGTGCAGTCTTCAATTCAGATATCATAGCATCTGCATCCTCCTTGTCTATTGGTGCAAGCCTAGTAGAAACGTCCTTCAACAGCTCTACGAGTTTTCCGCCTGCGCCAGCAACGACCAGAGGTCCAAATGAGGGGTCGTGAGTGGACCCAGCTATCATCTCGATTCCTCCGGAAACCATTTCCTGCACCGCTACGTAATCGACCTCATATCCCTTTGATTTCAGGTCGTCAATCATCCTCTCTGTTTCCTTGGCTGCCTTTTCAACCGGTACGTTCAGCTTAACGGCACCGACGTCGCTCTTGTGGATAAGCTTGGGACCGAAGGCCTTGATTGCTACTTCCCCTTCCCATCCCTTGACCTTAGCATCGACTTCTTCAGGACCGACTGCAGTTGCTGTCTTGATCGTAGGGATCTTGTACGTGCTCAGGACGAAGTTGCATTCGTTGTACGTAAGCCACTCCCTCCCCCCTCTGAGTACTTTGGAGATTACGGCTTTGACCCCTTCCCTATCGATAGAGTCGTCATAAGACATTTCCCTCTGAGGCGAAAACTTCCACTTCCCATACTCCGCTGCTCTCGCAAGTGCTATTGCCGCATCCTCTGGGAACTGGAACGAAGGTATGCTGATTCCTTCCCCCTTCAGTATTTCAGATATCCCTTTTGTGCCCATGAACACAGAAACGACCGTCTTGGAGTTATTGATTTTCTTTGTTCCTTCCAGTATGTTCCTGGCCACGATGGAAGGGTCTATCACTGCAGGAAGGATAAAGATCACTATTATGGAGTCTATCTCGCTTATGCTTCCAAGTATCTCGATTGCCCGCAAATAAGCCTCAGGTCCAATCCCTGCAGTCATGTCTACTGGATTCCTGACGCTTGCAATCGGCGGAAGGATGTTTCTAAGCTTCTCTTTGGCTGATTCTGGGAGGTCAGGAACAACGAGGCCGTGGGATTCGCATGCGTCTGCGGCAAGAATTCCAGCACCCCCTGCGTTCGTAAGAATCGCGACCCGATTCCCCCTAGGAACTGGCTGGTGTGCAAGGACTGAAGTTACCTCGAACATCTCGTCCAACGTATCCGTCCTAATGATTCCACTCTGCTTGAAAAGTGCATCAACCGTTACATCCGAAGTAGAAAGGAGAGCAGCTGTGTGCGACTGAGTTGCCCTGAATCCTGCAGATCCCCTGCCGCTCTTCACAGCTATTATCGGCTTTTTCTTCGTAATCCTCCTCGCCAGTCTGGAGAATTTTATCGGGTTTCCGAAAGACTCCAGGTAAAGGAGTATTACGTCAGTGTTTCCATCGTTCTCCCAGTATTGGATCAGGTCGTTGCCGGATATGTCCATCTTGTTCCCAACAGACACAAAGGAACTGAGGCCCAAACCAAGCTTGGTTGTGATGTCAAAGACCGCTATACCGAGGGCGCCAGACTGAGACAGGAAAGAGACCCTCCCCTTCACAGGTTTAAACGGTGAAAACTGTGCGTTGAGGCTGACTTCGTCGGAAGTATTCACGACCCCCATGCAGTTTGGCCCAATCACCCGCATTCCGTACCTGTTGCAGATCTCAGAAAGCTTAGCCTGTCTTTCCTTTCCAACACCACCAATCTCAGAGAAACCTGAGGTAATTATCACCAACCCTTTGACGCCCTTCTCTCCACACTCCTCAATGGCCTTGAGGGATACCTCGGCCGGTATGACAATGATTGCCATCTCAACTGGGAACTCTATGTCCTTGACAGACTTGTAGGCCCTTATTCCCTGTACGAATTCGTGGGAAGGATTCACGGGAAATATCTGTCCTTTGAAATTGCTCTCCAGCAGATTGTAGAAGAGCTGCCCACCTATGGAGCTCCTGTCGGATGAAGCCCCAATCACGGCAATGCTCTTAGGTTCCAGGAAGATCTTTACGGCATTTACGGCAGAAATTGCATCCCTGTTCTCGAAATTTTTGATGGCCTCAGGGAGCCTTGATGGGGAGAACTTAACCTCCAAGGCTCCGGGCTTGATGGACGATTCGACTGAGAAACCCAGCCTCTTCACTGCCTCTATCATTTTGTAATTCTCGGGTGAAACGTAAGTGGTGATGGACCCTGCTCCGGACAGGACCACATGCTCTGCCATCAACCCGAGCAGGGCTGTTCCAAGTCCGAGCGACTGAAACCTGTCGTCCACAACTATCCCCATCTCTGACGTATCCCTCTCCTTCTCATATAATGACCCATGAGCGATTATCTTGTCGTCTCTCAGGGCGATGACGGATTTAGTTCCCCTAGCCAGCAGCAGTTCTATCGCCCTATCCCTTGGAATGTTCTGCATGAATCTTCCCTGTATCGAGGCATCGGAGAGATTGTATACAAACTCCTTGAATTTTGGGAAGTCAGATTCCTTGTATTCTCTGACAACAACCAGGCTTCCGTCCTTTAACACAACACCTGAATTTGCTATCACGCCACGGAATCGCAGCAATGCTATTGAATCTTATCAGGTCCTGGCCAGTTCGTAGAAGAACGAGGGGGCGACATCATCAAATTTATGAACAGCACGCTCGAAATTTGCCCTGATTTCTGCTATCAGCTTCTCCCTATCTATTTTGACGAAACCTATCGTATCAGGATGCAGACCGCAGGGATTTATCTTGCTGAATCCAGGGATCACTTCTTCAGATATATTGATAGCAACTCCATGGAAGGAGACGCTTTCCCTAATTGCAAGTCCTATGGATGCAATTTTCTTGCCTTCGACCCAGATGCCGGGTTCATCGCCAATCTCACCGACAAAGCCAAAACTTCCGATCGAAGAGATGATCACATCCTCTATCACCTGAACAAATTTTCTCGCTCCCATGATCCCGTTTTTCTCCAGGTCGAAGATAGGATACACCACCAGTTGACCCGGTCCATGATATGTTACGTCCCCTCCCCTCTCCGTATCTATCACTTCCACGCCGTAATAATTCTCCGGTCTTTTCCCCCTTCCGACAGTGTAAACGGGGAGATGACTCAGGAAAAGGAGAACATCCCCTATCTCTCCCTTCTTGACCTTATTGACTATCTTCCTTTGAAGCTCCAGGGCCCAGGCATAGTCGGTCGTGCCGAGGTCAGCGACTGGATTTAAAGTGCAACGATCTTCCATACGTCGCTTCAGCAGCCTCCTTGACGCCTTCGGAGAGGGTAGGGTGCGGGTGGATGGTCAGGCCGAGGTCCTTTGATGTCAACCCTGCTTCAACGGCAAAAGAAATCTCACTTATCAGCTCAGATCCTCTCGGTGAAACTATTGCTCCGCCTTTGATCACGAAGCTGTCGTCAACATAGACCCTGAAAATCCCCTGGCTGAAGTTCATCCCGAGGGCCCTTCCGTTGGTTGCCAGAGGTATGTTAACATAGCTATCCGTCTTGGTACCTGTGGTCACAATCTCAGGGTCGGAATAGATCACAAATGGCATGGCCCTGTAATCAACCTCCGACTTCTTTCCCGAGATATTGTCAGAGGCTATTTCAGCGTCGTAGAACGCCTTGTGGGCAAGCATGGGTGGGCCGCTCACATCTCCAACTGCGTAAACTCCATCGACGCTTGTCATCTTTCTCTTATCAGTCTTGATGAACTTGCCCTCCATCTCCGGATTGATATTCTCGAGTCCGAAACCCTGGGTATTCGGCTGCCTTCCCACTGTAACAACAACCATTTCAGCGGTAAGTATGCTCCCGTCTGAAAGGCTCACTACGTATCCTTCTTCCTTTGTGACCTTCTCTACCTTCGTACCTACCATTATCTTAATTCCAAGCGAATTCATCCTTCTCTCAACGAACCTCCCAAGGTCGGTATCGGTCCCCGGAAGGATTGTGGGCATCATCTCCACTATGGTCACCCTGCTCCCTAGCTTGGAGAATGCAGTCCCGAGTTCCACTCCAATATACCCTCCACCTATTATGACTATAGATTCAGGAATATGGTCCGCATCAAGTATCTCCCTGTTGTAAAAAACATCCTCAATTCCTCCTAGTCTGGTGGGGGTGGAACCAGTGGCTATGACGATATTTTTCCCTGTGAAAGTCTCGTTTCCAACTCTAACCGACCTGCTGTTCTCGATGAAGCCTTTCCCCATTACAACCTCCCCCCCGTAGGACGTAACGAGTTTCTCAACGCCCGAGGTCAGCTTGTTTATCATCCCCCACTTCCACTCCTGCCATTTTTTCATGTCAATCGTCACCGAGGCGGAAACTCCGGGCATTTCCTTCAGGTAGGCAATTGCATCTGCCATCTCAATGATGGCCTTGCTAGGTATGCAACCATAATTGAGGCATTCCCCTCCCACCTTATTCCCCTCTATCATCAGCGCCTTCTTACCGTTTTGACCCAGCCTTATTGCTGTGGCATACCCTCCGGGACCACCGCCAACTATGACAGCGTCGTATTCCATCTTTCACACCAGCAGTGTAGCCGGAGCCTCTAAATATTTTTTGACCCTCGTAATGAACCTGGCCGCCATCGCGCCGTCGATAAGGCGGTGGTCTGCCGAGAGGGTTATGTACATGAACTTACCTGACGGTCCTTCCATTATCCTGTGGACGCCGAGTATCGCAACTTCCGGGTAATTTATGATTGGTGTTGAGAAAATTCCACCTATGCTTCCAACATTTGTGACAGTGAATGTGGAGTCCTTCACCTCTTCTAGTTTCAGCTTGCCTTCCCTAGCTCTCTTCGCTAGCTCCTCTATTTCTGAACCAAGTTGAGTTAGAGTCTTCTTGTCGGCATCCTTGACGACCGCTACGGTTAACCCCTCTTCAGTATCCACGGCTATCCCTATGTTATAGTAGTTCAACAGTTCAAAACCTCCGTCCTCTAGTGACCTTGCATTCAGGTATGGATACTCTTTGAGTGCCGCCACAGCCGCCCTGACAAAGAAGGGTGTGTAGCTCAGGTTGACACCTTGGGACTTCAGCTTTTCCTTGAAGTCCATTAGCTCCT
Source organism: Thermoplasmata archaeon (assembly GCA_021797855.1). Lineage (GTDB taxonomy): Archaea > Thermoplasmatota > Thermoplasmata > Thermoplasmatales. The sequence continues at coordinate 211,552 of JAJZYX010000001.1, read as the reverse complement.
GCATACTCACTTCTTCTGCAACTGCATAGTGCGGTATGTTCCTTTTAGACTTCGTCATCTTTTCTGAAATGAGTCGCCTGAGCCCTTTCAGTTCCAACACTTTCCTTTCTGCTACTTCCCCCTTGGGGGGAGGAATCTCAGCATTCCTCACCTGCTGTGGAGAATACGACTCTACGTCCTTCAGCGTTATCCTGCCACCCGGGCCGCTACCCTTCACTCTTGCAAGGTCTACCCCCTTCTCTCTGGCAAGCTTTCTGACTGCAGGTGGTGCAAGAACCGATTCTCTCTCGGATGGCTCTGCGGTAGGATGTGCAGCCGCAAGACTTTCTTTCTTTGGCTCTTCCCGCGTAGACTCAGGACTCTGCGTCCCTATGTCCAGCAAGGATGATCCAACCTTTGCTATATCACCTTCTTTGTAGTAGAGCTTTGTAACCTGCCCCTCGTAGGGGGACGGTATCTGAACAGTGACCTTATCGGTCATTATTTCGACAATGATGTCATCCTTATGGACCACATCCCCCTGCTTAACATTCCACTTGACTATCTCCCCTTCCTGAACCCCCTCCCCGATATCCGGTAACTTAAACGTAGGCATACGATTACCTCAGTAGGCAAGTACCCTATGTATGGCACCCATAATTCTCTTCTCATTCGGGATGTAAAGATCCTCGTGCGTATATGGGAACGGTGTATCATATCCCGTCACCCGCATGACCGGCGCCAGGAGAGAATCGATTGCCTTTTCTGCAAGAAGGGCCGAGATCTCCGCTCCCACGCCGAGGGTCTTTGGTGCCTCGTGGACTATGACAACTCTCCCGGTTTTCTTTGCCGTACCAATTATTGCTTCGATATCCATGGGGAGCAGCGTTCTGAGGTCCAGCACCTCGGCATTTACCCCATTCCTTTCCACAGTGCTCATCACAACCGGCACCATGCTCCCGTACGTGATTATGGAAACGTCATCCCCCTCCCTCAGCCTTGAGGCCTTGCCTATCTCAACCTCAAACAGTTCATCCGGCACTTCTGCCCTGGATGCCCTGTAAAGCCTCTTGGGCTCAAGGAAAATCACCGGGTCGTTCTTCTTGTATGCAGCTACGAGTAGACCCCTTGCGTCATATGGGTTAGAAGGGGTCACCACTATAAGCCCGGCGGTGTGGACGAAGTAAGATTCCCCACTCTGTGAATGGTAGAGGCCACCCTTCACTCCCCCGCCATATGGTGTCCTTATAATCAGGGGTACATTGAACCTCCCTCCCGTCCTGTATCTGATCTTTGCGGCATTATTGACTATCTGGTCGAAAGCAGGGAAAATGTAGTCCTGGAACTGCACTTCCGCAATAGGCTTCATCCCGTACATTGCCATGCCAGTTGCCATGCCTACGATACCAAGTTCGTTAAGGGGGGTATCTATTACCCTCTCCTCCCCGTATTTGCTCAGGAGGTTGTCTGTTACCCTGAATACCCCACCATCCTTCCCGACGTCCTCCCCCATAACCACCACCCTCTCATCATTTGCCATAAGCAGGTCAATAGATTTGTTTAGGGATTGCACCATGTTAATCTGAGCCATCAATATCCCTCCTCTCCTCTTCCTGTATCCACGAAGGCTCCTCATAGACGTCGTCAAATATGGTAGATGGATCGGGTGCAGGAATGCTCATCCTCTCCTCCATTGTTCTGTCAATCTCCTCTTTAGCCTGGGCCTTTGCAGACTGAATGAAATTAAGATCAACGACACCCATCTTGAGCATGAGATTTTCCAGTCTTTTGATAGGGTCGTTCTCGCTTCCGTCCGTTATCTCGTCAACCCTGTATTTCTTCGGGTCATCTGAGGTGGAATGAGGTCCAATCCTGTAAGTTACAGCCTCTACTAGATAAGGTCCTTTCCCGCTCCTGACGTAGTCAAAGGCTTCCTGAAGACCAGCAAGTGAAGCTATCAGGTCATTTCCATCTACCCTCTTGCCCGGAATTCCGTATGCGGCCCCTTTCTTGTATATGTCTGCCTTTGTCTGTCTGTTTGTTGGAACGGAGATCGCCCATCCGTTGTTTTCACAGACGAATAGGACGCTCAGGTTGAATACAGATGCAAGATTCAGTGCAGCGTGGAAGTCAGATGTTGAAGTTGCTCCATCACCAAAAGTGACTATCACTATCCCCTTCTTCTTGTTGTACCTGAAGGAATATGCTGCCCCCACGCTCAGTGGAAGGTGCGATCCGACGGGGCTCTGAACTGTTGAGAAATTGAACTCCTTGAAAGAGAAATGGTCTGGCATCTGCCTTCCTTTCTGAAAATCGTTTCCGTTCGCAAGCATCTGGTCAAAGATTAGAGAGATGGGGACGCCCCTCTGAAGGTAAAGCGCAAGGTCCCTGTAGTAGCTGAAAATGAGGTCATCTTTTTCCGCGAGCATCCCTATCGCTATCTGTATCATTTCCTGCCCCTCGGCCGGCACGTGAAAGCCGATGATACCCTGCCTCTGGGCATTGATGATCTTAAGATCGAGCGTTCGTGCCCTGACTGCATTTCTGTAAGCGGTTACGATCTGGTCATTTGAAAGGTTACCCAGTGCAGCCATCTACTTTAACCTCCTCATTGCCCATGCCTCTGCAGCCTTGTAGGAAGTGCGAACTCTTGGTCCGGAAGCAACAAACTGAAATCCCATTTCGTATCCAATCTCCTTCAGTCTCTCAAATCTCCCTAAACTGTTATACTCTACAACCCTAAGTTGTTCCTTGGATGGCCTGAGATACTGTCCCAGCGTAAGTATGCTTACATCTACAGACCTCAGGTCATTCATTGTCTGAATGACTTCTTCATCTGTCTCCCCGAAGCCAAGCATTATCGACGATTTGGTGACAAAACCTTTGGAAGCAGCGTACCTGAGTACTTCCAGGGACTGGTCGTAACTGGCTCGATGATCCCTGACGGTGGGAGACAGTCTTCTGACTGTTTCTACGTTATGTGCGAGCACTACCGGCTCTTCCCTCAGGATCGTTTCCAGGCAGTCCCTGTTCCCTCTGAAATCGGGTATCAGGACCTCCACCTTCGCCCCTGTCTTTTTGACTTCCCTAATGACTCTAGCAAAATGTCCCGCCCCTTGGTCTGGAAGGTCATCCCTATCAACTGAAGTAATAACTACATATTTCAGTCCCATGTCTTTTACGGCTCTTGCCACATTCACGGGCTCCAAAGGATCAAGGGGCTGAACGAATCCGTGAGTTACCGAACAGAAATTGCACGTCCTGGAGCAGTTCTTCCCCAGAACCATGAAAGTAGCGGTTCCGTCTGTCCAGCATTCTCCTCTGTTAGGGCATCTAGCCTCCTCACAAACAGTGTGCAGGTTCAACCCATGTACTTCCCTTCCCGTGTTAAAAAAACTCTCCTCGGTAGGAAGCCTGACCTTCAGGTACTCCGGATGCATTATTTGAAAGTTGATTAGAGTTTTAAACGTTTTCGGTACGATTAAATTTCGCTCTGAATCTACTGTTGGTAAGCTGTGATATTCCTGCCGGTCGCGAACAGAATTTTGCGAGGTCTGTTTTTCCTCCGAGAAGGACTGAGATAACAGTCACCTCTTGGCTAATGGCCAGCTATTGTGGCGAATAGTGGATGGACTCAATGAAACTTCCATGTTTTGATGTTGGCTGGAGAGCTTATAGGAAGGTAGCAATAAGCATTACTGTGAAGACGAAGAGTAACCCGGCAAGGTCAACTAGCATTAAGTATCGCATTTTTACAATCAGGGAATTCAAGGTCTGAAAAGATGATTTCTTGTATGCACCAGAAATTTTTGTACTCAAGGGCATTAACACCAGTATTCCAAATGCATATACCACAATCGCTCCTGCAATGCCTACGTACATAACAATGTCCCAGCCACCGTCTGGCATGGGAATTTTCCAGCCGGTAATCGCAAAGAACAAAAGGGGTCCGAAGGCAACGGTAAGGGTACTGAATATACCCATGAAAATACCAAGCCTTGGAACAAATTTTCCAGTAAATTCAATAGAAGATTGGGGTGTTAAATTCTTAAGGGATGGGTTCACGGCAAATTCCAGCAAAAGCGCTCCTCCTATCCATCCGATTGCGAAGAATATGTGGAACCATGCCAGAATCTCTATCAGAACGTCCATGGTTCTATCGCCTACCTGGGATGCGTACACTCCGCTTTCCTGGGAGTTCGCTTCGTATCTTTTGTAATAACTTGGGAAATCGGTTGACGGTTCTCTATCGTGCCGCGGAAGGCAAAAATTAATGCGTTGTCGTTACTCACGTCTATTCAATTTTGCCTAACTTAAATATGTTGGTTTTACGAACTTTCCGTAAAAGAACGCAAATCGATCAAAGGGATGAATGCCTTCGTTTGCCTCAACAAATTAGAGATCAGCTATGGAATGAATTGAACACATAAAATGGTTACTGGAAGGTGAAATTCCAGTCAGTTATGAAAACTGAACATCCCGACGGGGACGGACCCGTGGTGCAAGAGGACTGCAAGAAAGCCGCAATGGATCGCGTCTGGATGCGGGCGTGAGTGAAGTATATGAGGGTTAAAGTACGAAAACGGCTAAAGTTGGAATTCACTCAATCCAGGTGAAAATGGAGGAATCATTGAATCTCAAAGGAAAAGTTGCGAACCCGCTGCCTGAGAGTGAGCGCATCATCGACTTAGCCGTTCCAGGCGTCCTCTGAAAGGGTTTATATAGAAAATGAAGGTAATTAAACAGTGAAAGATCAGAGTGCTCCACTGGTACTAAAAGTACTGTCCGATAGGAGAAGCCTGGAAATCCTTAGGATTATTACAGTGGAACCGTCGTACGTCAAGGAGTTGGCTTCACTTCTAAAAACAAAAGAGTCCAGGATATCAGAAAAGATCAAGCTGATGAAGGAAGCCGGAATAATTTCTGAGGAGTGGAAGCGGCTTGGAAACAAGCTGGTAAAATTCTTCAGGCCTTCGGTATCCCAGATAACCATCTCATTCAGAGATGGAAACCTGCGTGCTGAAACTCCTGAGAACGAGGTAAAGGAAAATCTGAGCTACGACTTTCTCCAGGTATCAGTTCCTGAAGTAGGTAATTTCGTGGGGCGAAATATGGAACTGGAATTTCTAGAAAATCACCGTCAGGTCTTCATAGCAGGGATTCCGGGTATAGGCAAGACCACCCTGACAGCAAAATTCGTGAGCACCCATAGGGACCCCGTGTTCTGGCATGAATTCAGGGATGTTGACACCATGAAGCATGTCCTGATGAAAGTTGCGACTCATCTGGCCAACTTGGGAAACGTTTCTCTACTGGACTCCCTGAAGGGAGAAAGGGATAGGAGAAAGCAGATCAACCTGGCGATATCTGGACTGAGGGCATCTTCCACTACAGTAGTTTTCGATGATCTGCACAGGTGCAGCGACTCTGAAATAATAGAATTTATAAGGGACATTCTTCAGAGCATCCCTAAACTGAGGATAATCCTCATAGGAAGAGAGAATAGTTTGTTCTATACACTGGACGTCCTTACCCTCCAAGAGATGAGAGTAGAGGACGCAGTAAAACTCATCGGTAGGGGTTCCGGCAGCAGAAAATTAGTACGGCAGCTCGGCGGGCACCCTCTTGTTCTGAATCTGATGAAAAACTCGTCTCCTGCCAGAAAGAGAGTAGGAGACATTACGTCCCTAAGGACATATGTGGCTCACGAACTTCTCCCCTCTTTGCCCCAGAACCTGAGGTCTATCATTGAGAAAACATCGCTTTTCAGGGGGGTAGTTAGCTTGAAGGACATGGAATTCGTTTTTGGGGGTCTTAACAGGGAAGACCTACGGAAGGGGGAAGAACTAGGACTGTACAGGATAAGAAATAACGACATTTACATGAACGATTTGATTAAAGAGAGTGCTTATAACTCTATAGAGAATAAGATGGCACTTCATCTTAAGCTATCGTCATACTACAAATCGAAAGAATCCCCAGAAAGTCTGATAGAAGCCCTCTATCATCTCGGAAGGTCCGGGTCAAACGAAGATATAGTGAGATTCTTGGATGATTCAGGTATGGTCCTCGTCAACTCCCCTTACGTGAACAATTTTCACAAGGAGCTGCGTGATATTGAAAGCAGCATTCCATCCTGCGAGGCAAAGGCTGAGGTTTTGTACTGGATTGGAAAAATCCTGAGCAATAAGATGAATTTCGAGGAATCACTCGAATATTTCCGAAAATCATTGCTCTGCCCCCAGCCTCCATTGTTCAAGTTGAGGGTACTTTATGATGAAGGCGTCATTTTACAGAACATCGGAGAACTTGAGAAAAGCGAGGAAGCGTTTAGGAGGGCCCTTAGTGCGGCAGGACAGGAACGAAGCGTTCAGGTGGGGAGGGTGCTTTACGGGTTGGGGTACCTTCTCATCTTCAGGGGAAAGATAAAGGAGGCAAGGAGATTTCTGGTGAGGGCGAAGAAAATTTTCGAGGAGAAAGAGGACTCAATTAGATACGGTACAGCGCTCTATGCGCTTGCCTTTGCATCTCATGTCGGAGGCGACCCTAGGAAAGCGCTTAATCTTGTGGACGATTCCCTTGAGGTTTATCTCAGCAAGAATGCAACGTACAGCTATGCGACCACCCTGCTCGAAAAGGGGGAGATTCTGTTTTCATTAGGCGAAACAGATAGAGCGTTGAAAACTTTTAACGAAGGGATGAACATTCTCAATGACCTCCTTGGGCCAACAGATTCTAATATTGCCTTCGCGCTCATAAAGAGGTCTCTGATGGAAATTTCAGTCGGTAAGATAGGCTTGGCATCCCGAGACATTGAACGTGCCAGAAAGATAGTCCGTGGAAGCAATGATAAATTTCTAGTTGCTTTTCTGAATCTTGCTGAAGGGACTATCTTGGCCAAAAAGAAGAGGCTGAAGGAGGCAGAGAAAAAGATAAAGCAAGCCTTGGACAAAGAAGGGTTAGACCCTATCAATTTGCACCAGGCAAGGGGGGAACTGGGGATCACAACAGTAAAGAGAGGAAACGTTAAGGAGGGGTTCAAGATACTGGAGAAAGCCCTCGAATACCTAAAGAGGAGAGGATATGTGACGTTCTATAGGGAGACGAAGAAAATTTACGATGAACTGAAAGCGGAATATCCCCCAGGCGCATCTGTATAAACCTGGCATTCCTCAAAATGCAGCGAAGAGGCAGTTTATCCGTTCGCAAATCCGATTTGATCAAACAAGGCAGCTTTCCGTGCTTTGAGACTCTTCCTTTCATTTAGGGGGGACCACGCAGAACACTTATCCTTTTGGTACGATCCAGAGCCTTCAGACCCTAGAATTTTAGGAACAGGTTCCCCATAGCAATATTCGCCATGATGAATATTATTGCGAACTGGAAGGCAGCCTGTATACCTGAGAGCCTAAAATTGATCATTGCAAGTCTAGATATTTTTCTCGAATCAGGTTGTTCCTTCCTCAATTCGAAGAAAATTCTGAGCTCGTTTGGGAGAAAAATTGCAAAACCCTGTATGACAAGGACAAGCACGATGATGCCAGCAGCTATTATAACGGGATAAGTAAGCTTGAATATTCCTTCATATGTAGCGAGGTAGACTCCAGCAGTTATAGCGAGGGATGCGATCGTTGGCATGAAAAAGAGCATCATAGGGACGAGCCTCTTGATGAATTCGATTCTGGCAGCCACAGACATTTTCCCCATAACCCTGGAAATCACAAGCCCCATAAATAGGTCTATTCCCGTCCATGTTCCACCAAGGAGCACGTGTGTGTAGTCAAGAATTGTAAGATTCCGCAGCCAAAGGACAATAACAACAAGGGCGGAAGGTATAATCACGATAAGCGACGAGGACGGTTTCACTATTCTTTTGTCATCGCTGGATTTTTCCATCGGTGTAAATTTTTTAGCATACATTAACTCTTACTTTTACGTTAAATCCGTAAAACCACCCCTTATCTATTGGATGGAATATGAATGGACCATGGGCAAATTAACTAAGACGGCAACAGCAGCAATAGCTCTGCTGGTAATATCTACGGCACTCTTTGTCGCGACTTCAGACGTGAACGCACAGAGTCCCGGTACCGGATCTATCGGCATCGGCAACCTAACCGCCAAGGTGATAGCATACTCCGGGGAGGTGATAACTGGCCAGGTCAATGCAACCGGTTACACTTTTGGGGTGTACATAGGGCCAGGCGTAACGAATGTTCTGATATACCATGCACACATATACGGGGCTTCGGACCACGGCGTAATAGCAGTTGATACATCAGGTATTTCCATAATGTACAGCAATATCAGCAACAACGTTCAGCATGCTGATCCAGCAATTCCAGACAACAAGGAAATAGGTTTCTACGGGGTCTCCAACTCATACATAGTCGGAAACAGAATAACGGGAAGCCGTGGAGATGGAGGGATTTCAGTATACAGCAGCTCTTCAGTTGTTCCAACCGGTCTTCCGATTCCAAATGTAAATGCTAGCGGGGACAACAACTTCATAGCCGATAACTATGTCGCAAACGATTCACAGGGATGCGGTATAGTGGTAGCAGCATGGGGGCCGGGCCAAACGGTTGCCAACAACTGGGTGTTTAACAATGTAGTGATGGGAGACTTCCTAACGCCTCATGGGCCCACAGGGTTCAGCGTGGGTACGATTGTGGTGGCAGCTGACTTTCCGTTCTCATCTGCGGTGGATAACGTGGTGTTGGACAACACGGTCATAGGTGGTCTCGAGGACGGGATAATAGTTAATGCAGAGGCACCCGGAGCTGCAGACATCGGAAATGAGATCGCTGGGAACTACGTGAAGCTTGGAGCCTTCCAGAGGCTGAACAACCCTCCTTTCGATAATGCTTCAGATCTCAATCTTGCGCCTGCACCAAATGGAATTGCTATATATGCTAATTACATCCCACAGACCGCTAAGCCGACCCCGCCAATTGCACAAGGCAACATGGTCATAGACAACACTATTGCTGATGAAGCCATCGGTATCTGGGTTGCAAATGCGTACAACGGAACCTACATTGGCAACATCTTCCAGAATGTCACCGCGAACTTCCAGTCCTATTATGGAATCGGATGATTCATTTTTTTCTTATTTTTTTATGTTAGAGGCTTATGCCTGAATCATATTTCCGGACCGATGATGGGGGTACGTTCCTATAATACGGTAAGGATTCAAAAACCAGTGTAATCTTTGGAGGTCTCCTCAAGCCGGGGGCGACAGACTAGCGATTTTCCGTACCATAGGCTTAATTAAGTATTTATAGAGGGATTAACATAACACGTGTTGGTTTAAAATGACGACAGCTGAAGTAAATTCAAACGAACTGTCGCTAGAGACAAAAGGGACAACTGGTCAGAAGGTCGCAGTGGCGTTACTCTTGTTAATCCCAATGTTGGTCTTCGCCATAACGCCAATATACGACTTTAAGGGTCCCGAGCTTTTCGGACTAACCTTTTTTTACTGGTTCGAAACGCTGTGGCTATTTGTATCAGCAGCATTCTATGTTGGAGCCGCAATGTTGTTAAACAGAATGGAGGGTGGTAATAAATGAACAATGTGGAAGTAGTTGCTGTATTCATCAGTCTATTCATCCTATTCGTTGCACTCGGATTCTGGGCTTCAAGGTGGAGAAAGGGGGATATGAGCGATCTGGGGGAATGGGCGCTCGCGGGAAGGAAGCTGGGGAGCTATCTAGCGTGGTTCCTTGTGGGGGCTGATCTGTATACTGCCTATACGTTCATAGCGATTCCAGAATCGTTGTTCGTGAAAGGGGCTATCTACTTCTTTGCGGTCCCTTACGTAGGTATAACTTTCGGCGTTGCAATGATAACAATGCCTAGGCTCTGGAAGATATCAAAGAACAAGAACTACGTAACTGCAGTGGATATGATACAGGACAAATTCAACAGCAAATCTCTGGCGGTAATTATTGCGCTCACTGGAATAGTTGCTGAGCTTCCATACATAGCCCTCCAGATATACGGGATGCAAGCAGTACTTACTATAATGATAGGGCAGCTCATTACCAGTGACGTAGTTACGATAACTGAGATATCTCTTATCATCGCTTTCATAATACTAGCAGCTTTTACATTCACCAGCGGACTCAGGGGTGCAGTAATTACAGCGGTTATGAAGGACATCATAATCTTTGCAACAGTGATTGTTGTAATAGTGTTGGTCCCGATGTACATTGGAGGGTTTGGGCATGCATTTGCATCAATGCCGAAATTACCATTCGGTACCGGCACCCTTCCACCTCTTCTGCTAAATGGATTCATAAGCCTGACTATAGGCAGCGCATTGGCTCTGTATCTATACCCCCACGCAATAAATGGAGTATTTAGTACAAGCAGCACGAAAAAGCTAAGGATGAGTACGGCTCTCCTGCCACTATACGGAGTTGGGCTTGCCCTGCTGGCCCTCTTTGGAGTACTGGCTTACGGAGCTTCCAATGCACTCCCGCTCATACATCACTATGGTCCGCTGGTAACGGTACCTGCCCTAATATATGCATACTTCCCTCCCTGGTTTGTAGGATTCGCATTCCTTGGAATCTTCATCGGCGGACTTGTTCCGGCGTCCATAATGGCAATAGCTCAGGCAAACCTCCTGACGAGGAACGTGATAAAGCCTTTCTGGAAGAACATCACAGCGAAGACAGAGGCAAGGCTTTCAAAATACTTCTCCATCATGTTCAAGTTCCTGGCACTCGGATTCATCTTCCTGATAAATGCAACTTATTCTCTACAGCTTCAGCTTGTTGGGGGAATTATAATACTGCAAACCCTGCCTTCCATATTTTTGGCAATGTATGTGAAGCGCCTAAACAAGTGGTCAGTGGGAGCCGGATGGGCTGCCGGCCAAATAACGGGTCTATCGTTGCTAATATACGCAAACTTTGTCATAGACAAGTTCACGAGCATACAATCCGTTCTATTCAAATTTTCAACCCCGCTAGGGTTCTTCTATGCAGGCATGGTCGGTCTGCTCGTAAACCTGCTCGTTGTAGCCGTGGGGACAGCAATTTCCGTTTCCATCCATCCGAAGGTAACGGCAGAAGCGAGCGGAGGAGCGAGAAAGTAAAGCAGTCTTATTCTCCTTTTTCTTTTTTTCTTATTTCTAAGATTATATTTTTGAGGGAGAGGTGGAAACCAATCAAATAGCTCCACTTGCCATAGCTACTTGCCTACATGCATTATTTCCTATGCACTGGGGGTGTGTTGAGGATGAAGCAATATCCCAAAGCCACCGGAGGGATTCGGACCCCCGACCTGCTGATTACGAATCAGCTGCTCTACCTACTGAGCCACGGTGGCATCATCGCTAATCTCCATTCAATATTTGTCAGTTTCCATTCCACTCATAACTTCAAAACTGGCTCTAAATCAGAGTTTCTACAATATGTGCGTTCCGCTATTCTGCATACGTTTATATAGAAGAATAAAATACGGAAAAAGAGGTGCCCAGATAAATGATGCCGGGACAGCCAATATTTATTCTAAAAGAGGGTTCAAAGAGAGAAACAGGGAAGAATGCGATGCAAAACAACATCAATGCCGCTAAGGCGATTGCCGATGCAGTCAAGACAACTCTTGGTCCGAGAGGAATGGACAAGATGCTCGTAGATTCGCTAGGTGATATCGTTATTACAAATGATGGTGTTACCATCCTCAAGGAAATGGACATCGATCATCCTGCGGCCAAGATGATGGTCGAAGTTTCAAAGACCCAGGACCAGGAAGTGGGAGACGGAACAACTACTGCAGCAGTTCTAGCAGGTGAGTTCCTCAGAAAGGCGGAAGACCTGCTTAACCAGAATGTTCACCCAACTGTAATAGCTTCTGGCTACAGGATGGCGGCGGAGAGGGCGAAGGAGATACTTAATGAAATTTCCACGCCTGTGACCAAGGACGAGAAGGTACTCCTGAAGATAGCGAACACCGCCTTGAACTCAAAGGGCGCGTCAACATCAAGAAAGACACTTGCAGGCATTGCCGTAAAGGCTGTGATGCAAGTGGCGCAGGAAAGGGGAGGAAAGACTGTGGTGGACTTTGATGACATACAGCTCGTCAAGAAGCAGGGCGGGTCGGTTGAAGACACGCAGCTCATTCAGGGTGTCATAGTGGACAAGGAGAGGGTACATCCCGGAATGCCCGTAGTAGTCAACAAGGCAAAGATCGCACTGCTCAATGCAGCCCTCGAAATCAAGAAGCCTGAATTCGATACATCAATCAGGATTGAGGATCCAGAGTCAATTACGAAGTTCAAGAAACAGGAAGAGAGCATTCTGAAGGAGATGGTCGAAAAGATAAAGGGGACTGGGGCGAACGTGGTACTGACACAGAAGGGAATTGACGACCTCGCCATGGCTTACCTTGCCAAGGAAGGGATATATGCCGCTAGGAGAGTCAAGAAGAGCGACATAGAAAAACTCGCAAAGGCAATAGGGGGAGAAATTGTTACGAACCTGGACGATCTGTCCGCCGACGATCTCGGGAATGCAGACAGGGTTGAAGAGGTGAAGATAGGTGAGGACCACCTGACGTTCGTTACTGGATGCAAAAATCCCAAGGCAGTCTCAGTGCTCATAAGAGGCGGGACGGAACACGTGGTGGACGAAGTGGAGAGGAGCTTAGTCGACTCACTCCACGTTGTTGCGGCTGCCCTCCAGGATGGCAAGATCATACCCGGAGGGGGCGCAGCTGCCATTGAGATAGCGATGAGACTGAGGGAGTTCAGTGCTTCTGTCGGTGGAAGGGAACAACTGGCAATAGAGAAGTTTGCTGAGGCTGTTGAGATTATCCCAAGAACCCTTTCCGAGAATGCTGGTCTTGACTCGATAGGCATACTCATATCACTCAAGAAGGATCACGCCGACGGAAAGAAGAATTCCGGAGTTGACGTTGTGAAGGGCAAACCTACGGACATGCTGGAACTCGGAGTCATAGAACCAATAAGGGTAGGAAGACAGGCGATAGACAGTGCTACTGATGCTGCCGTAATGATACTCAGGATAGATGACGTCATTGCGACGAAAGCATCAAGCGCTGGGGCGCCGAAACCGCCAGGCGGGAAGGGAGGAGCCGGCGGGGAAGAGGACTAAAAACCCTCCCCATCCTTTTCTTTTTTTATAAGATGTATTCGGAGGATATTAGGGACCTCCGGTATTCCCAATTTGTGCCGGCACGGTAATATTGCATAACTATTATATATGGCAGGTTCCTGACTACCCAATGTTCAACGGAAATTACAACCCCTCGTCTTCAGACTTGATTGTTGTGAGCACACCTTACGTGCCCGGGTACAAGATAACAAGCGTCATTGGATTTACCTGGGGGCTGATAGTGAGGTCAAGAGGCATTGGGGGTAACGTGATAGCGGGTCTGAGGACAATAGCGGGGGGAGAGATAAAGGAATACACGCAAATGCTCGACCAGAGCAGGTATGAGGCCCTTGAGAGGCTCAAGCAGCACGCAAAAAGCCTTGGGGCAAATGCTGTGATTGAAGTAAGATTCGATTCCTCCGAGATCGGCCAGACAATGTCGGAAGTGCTCGCTTACGGTACCGCGGTGATCGCCCAAAAGGACGATACGCAGAGTCAGCCTGTTTCCCTCAAATGAGTAGATGGTAGTCTACTCACCTCATAAAGTGATTCTGTTCGGGGAGCATGCGGTCGTTTATGGCTACCCTGCACTCTCTGCGGCGGTAGACTTATTTGCGAAGATATATCTTATTCCAAGCAGGACGGGACTTCAGTACACTCCCTTCGTCCAAAGAACACTTTCCTACCTTGGTCTACGCAATGTTTACGTGAAGGTTGAGACACGTGTCCCTTCCGGCTCGGGTCTTGGCACGTCGTCAATGATCATTGCCGGAATCCTTATGAGCGAAAGGGATTTCACGAAGGAACAGCTGGCGAGGGAAGCATTCAATATCGAGTATGAAACTCAGGGGCTGGGTTCTCCTATCGACACTTCCACAATTTCAGCAGGAGGTTTTGTTCTGACGAACGGCAGTGAAGGGATCCCGCTCTGGAGCATAGAGAAGAACGGTATATCATGGTCATTCTCCAGCATACCGACACGCAATCTGGAACTGGTGATTGTGTATTCAGGCTCAAAAGGGTCCACCAGAGAACAGGTCGCAAAGGTCAGGAAGTTCTACGAAAGAGGCAGCCTCGCTCGCGACATAATGTCCAGAATAGGGAACATAACAGAGGAGGGGGTGAGGGCTGTGATGAGGGGGGAGAAGGAGAAAATAGGTGAGCTTATGAATGAGAACCACTCTGAGCTTAAGGTCTTTGGAATATCCACGGAACAGATCGAGAAAATCGTGACGGTTGGAAGGGAGTATGGCTATGGGGCTAAGCTGACGGGCGCGGGTGGAGGGGGAGCGGTGATCATAATCCCCAGGGACAAGGGGAAGCTGCTGGGTAAGCTCAGAGAGATGAACTACCTGGTTTTCGATACTGCAACTACAAGCGCCGGAATTTTCAAGAGAGCCGAGTGACAGATGCCACAGTATCACCCTCATCAAGCTCTATTACCTTGACCCCCTGAGCATTTCTGCCCTTCCTGGGTATGGATGAAACTGGAGTCCTTATTGTCTTTCCATTCCTTGTGATTATGAGGAGCTCATCCTCCTCGCCAACCGAAGAAACGTATATCGGCCTTCCCGTCCTCTCGGTGACCTTTATTGCCCTCATTCCTTTGGCTCCGCGATGCCTCATCGTGAAGTCTTCAACGCTGATCCTCTTACCGAGACCTTTCTCTGAAACTACTATAAGTTCGTCCGTGGTGACTGTGGCGTCACTGGCCACCTTGTTATCCCCCTTGAACCTGATTCCTGTAACCCCCGATGCAGGTCTTCCCATCGACCTGAATTCGTTTTCGTTGACAAGGACCATTCTACCGTCTGTCGAGAGAAGGGCGATCCTCTCTTCGCCGGAGGTTATGAAGACATCCTTCAGAAGGTCCCCCGGCCTCAGCTTCAGTGCAATCAGACCGTTTGACCTGATGTTGGTGTACTCAGATATTTCCGTCTTCTTCACCCTTCCCCTTTCCGTCACGAAGAGAAGGTACTTCTTCCCCTCCCCTCCCCTCTCGCTCATGATGAAGACTATCCGTCCCTTCATGTTTTCAAACACTGCAGATATCAATTTCGCCCTGGACCTCCTTTCCCCCTTTGGAATACTGTATGCCTTCATCTGGAATACCTTCCCGTTGTCTGAGAAGAAGAAAACCCTGTCGTGTGAGTCGCACGTAATAACCTGCCTTATCTCGCTCTCGGAAGTTCCCGTGAAGACACCCTTCCCTCCCCTCCTCTGGGCTGCGAATGTATCCGCCTCTATCCTGCTTATTCTGTTATCCTCTGTTAGGATGATAGTATCCATTTCGTGGGGTATCAGTTCTTCCTCGGTTGTCTCAACGTATGATTCCGTTATCTCTGTTTTCCTGGAATCTCCATATTTCTCCTTTATCTCCTCAAGTTCATCCACTATCAGGTCCCATCTCTTGTTTTCGTCTGCAAGAAGTTCCTTGTAGTGTTTTATGTTGTCCTCTATCTCCTTCATTTCCTTCTTAAGGTCTGCTATCTCCATGCCTGTCAGCTTTTGCAGTCTTGTATCAAGTATTGCGTTAGCCTGAATGTCATCAAGGGAAAATTGCTTCTTCAGTCCTTCCCTTGCGTCCTTCACTTCCTTTGACGACCGTATGATCTTGATGGTAATGTCAATTGAATCCAGCGCCTTCAGGAGGGCCTCAAGTATATGCTCCCTTTCCCTTGCTTTCTTCAGGAAGAATTCAGTCCTTCTCCTTACAACCTGCTCCCTGTGATTCAGATATTCGTGCATAATCTCCCTGAGGCCCATGGTCCGTGGAACGTTGTTTACCAGTACCAGGTTGATTACCCCGTAAGATACCTGAGCCTGGGTATGCTCGTATATCTGATTCAGAGTTACTTCCGGACTGGAATCCCCTTTCACCTTGATTACTATCCTGATGCCATCCTTGTTGCTTTCATCCTTTATGTTGGCTATGCCATCTATTACCCCATCTCTCGACAGCTCTGCAATCTTTGTTAAAAGATCTGCCTTGTTAACCTCGTAGGGAACCTCCGTGAATATTATCTCATTCTTCACTATCTCTGCCTTCGCCCTCAGGTCAAATTTTCCCCTGCCCATGCGGTAGGCATCTATTATCCCCTTCTTTCCAAGGATGATGCCCCCTGTCGGGAAATCGGGGCCACTGACCACCTTCAGGAGGTCTTCAAGCCCAGCGTTCTTGTTCCTTATTAGAAGGATGAGCCCATCCACTATCTCCCCAAGATTGTGCGGTGGCATGTTCGTTGCCATTCCGACGGCTATCCCTGATGCTCCATTAAGCAGGATGTTTGGAATCTTTGAGGGGAGGTAGAGCGGCTCCTTGAGCGTACCATCGAAGGTGAGGGAGAAATCAACAGTTTCATACTCTATATCCGCCAACATCTCATTTGAGATTTTGCTGAGCCTAGCCTCTGTATATCTCATGGCTGCTGGAGGGTCTCCGTCCCTTGATCCCCAGTTGCCCTGCCCCTCCACCAGAGTATACCGGAGGGAAAAATCCTGTGCCATCCTTGCAAGAGCTGAGTAGATGGCAGAATCTCCATGTGGATGATACTTACCCATTACCTCACCGACAATCCTCGCAGACTTCCTGTAAGGCTTGTCAAAGGTAACCCCCATTTCGTACATCGAATAAAGTATCCTCCTCTGAACAGGTTTCAATCCGTCCTTCACGTCTGGAATTGCTCTAGAAAGGATTACACTCATTGCGTAATCAAGATAGGAGTATTTCATCTCCTTTTCAATAGCTCTGTTCTCAATCATTTCGATCACACATCAATGTTCTGTGCCTCGGTGGCATGTGTCATTATGTACTCCCTCCTGGGTTCTACCTGCTCTCCCATAAGTAGAGTGAAAAGGGAATCTGCTTCCTTAGCATCCTCTATCTGTATCTTTATGAGTTTCCTAGTTTCCGGATTCATTGCCGTTTCCCAGAGCTGGTCTGCGTTCATCTCACCCAGCCCCTTGAATCGCTGAACTATTGGATTTCCAAGTTGCTTCACTATTTCATCCTTCTCTTTGTCCGTGTAAACGTACTTAACCGTCGTACCCTTTTGGATCCTGTAGAGTGGAACTTGTGCTATCATGACGTGACCGTTGGTTATGAGGTCCTTCAGGTATCTATAAAAGAGCGTTAGGAGGAGGGTCCTTATATGGCTCCCGTCCACGTCAGCATCCGTCATAAAAATTATCTTTCCGTACCTGAGTTTCTTGGGATCGTAAGGATCATTTGGCCCCATATTCATAGCTGAAAAGAGGTTCTTCACCTCGTTGTTCTTCAGGATCTTGTCCCATCCTGCTTTCTCTACGTTTAGTATTTTTCCCCTGAGTGGTAAAATGGCCTGGAAAGACCTGTCCCTCCCCTGCTTCGCCGGTCCTGCAGCCGAGTCCCCTTCCACAATATACAACTCGGTCTTCTCAGGGTCTTCAAGTGTGCAGTCCGCCAACTTTCCCGGAAGCGTTGCGCTGAGGGATGATTTGGACCTTACCATTTCCCTTGCGTTCCTTGCGGCCTCCCTGGCCTCTGCAGCCTGGAACGCTTTCTTGCAGATGATTTCCGACACCTTTGGATGGTCCTCGAAGTATCGTTTCAAGTAGTCGGCCACTCCGCTGAACACCATCCCCTTAACGTTGCTGTTCCCAAGCTTCTCCTTCGTCTGTCCTTCAAACTGCGGCTCAGGGATCCTGACGCTTATAACTGCGGTCAGTCCTTCTCTCACGTCCTCTCCGGTGAAGAAATTGTCGTCCTCTATTATCTCCTTCGCCTTGGCCTCATCGTTGAGCACCTTTGTGAGGGCCCCCTTGAAGCCGGAGACATGAGTTCCGCCCTCCCTGGTGTTGATATCGTTGGCAAATGCCAGCAGGTTTTCACTTACAGATTCGTTGTACTGGATAGCGAACTCAATGTAAGTACTAGGGGTCGCTCCCTCCTTTTCTGTCCCGTGGTCGTTCTCCTTTCCATTTTTTGTAACATCCTTCATTTCTCCGTTGAATTTTATCTGCCCGTAAATCACATCGTCGTGAAGGGTCTTCTTACCCTTGTTCATGTTCCGGACCATCTCCTCTATTCCACCCTCGTGTTGGTAGGTGGTGATGTTTCCGTTCCAGTCCAGGGTGATTGTGAGTCCCTTGTTTAGGTATGAGAGTTCCTCTATTCTGCCGCTGACAGTTTCGAACGAATATTCCGCTGTTTCCATTATTGTCTCGTCTGGTTCGAAACTAATAAGGGTACCCGTTGGAGAATTAAAATGAAAGTTTGTGCTGATCGATCTGATCCAGATTATCTTTCCGTCCTCGATCTTTCCCACCTTCTCCACCGGCGTTAGCTTTTCACCCTTGGAATATCCCTGGTGGTACACAAACCCATCCCTTTTAACGAAAACTTCGAAACTTGAAGAAAGGGCATTAACCACATGGACGCCAACACCATGAAGTCCACCTGACACCTTGTAGACCTTCTGTTCGAACTTTGCTCCTGAATGCAGTTCCGTCAGCACAATTTCCAAAGCTGACTTGTTATATTTTGGGTGGACGTCAACTGGGATACCCCTTCCGTCGTCTTCAATCGTGACAGTTTTTCCCTTCACAGAAACGAATATGTTCTTACAGTACCCCCCCATCGCTTCGTCAATACTGTTGTCCAGAACCTCGTACAGTAGCTGGTGCAGACCACGTACGTCTGTGCTTCCTATGTACATTGCGGGTCTTTTCCTGACCGCTTTCAGTCCTTCTAGCACCACAATGTCCTTAGCTGTATAGTCTTCCATAACCTCCCTTACCTATACGGTGAACCGATATATATATGATTTGGAAATGAGGCTTTAATAGTATTGTATAAGGCTATATTATTGGTTATTTTTTGATTTTGATTTTGACAAAATTATAATAAACTCACTTCTTTTAAATTTCTTCATTTGTATATTTATATGGTAATCCACGTTTATGACCCGTTGAACCTCATATTTGCGATTGTTAAGAAATTCCTTGAGCCCAAAGTAGTGTGTTTCTATCCCATTCCCCCTCCGGAATGTCCCGCCCTCGACTTCCTTTCCCTTCCCGTATCTGAAGTCGCTTTTTGAAAAGACCCGAACGAATATCTTTCCATCATCCCTTAGGACCCTCACAGCTTCCAGCAAAGCCTCTGTTCTCTCCTCGTTCCTGAGATGGTCC
Source organism: Thermoplasmata archaeon (assembly GCA_021797855.1). GTDB lineage: Archaea > Thermoplasmatota > Thermoplasmata > Thermoplasmatales. The sequence continues at coordinate 192,275 of JAJZYX010000001.1, read as the reverse complement.
AACGAATGTATCAGCAGCACGTTTGAGAATGTGTTTGCCTTGAAAGGGAGGTGAACGATATCACCCAGCACCTTCGATTCGGCTTGATAGAGGGACAATGCAAATTTAGAGAAGTCTAAACCAACCAGATTTTCTATTTTGGGGGTTCCCTTGCCATTGCCACAGCCATCATCTAAGGTAACGCCAGGAACCAGGTTGTCTAGGAAAATTTTCTTCTCTTTCAACTCCCCCCTCCACAACCTCCCCCTAAGTCTATATTCCCTGTTCCACGCCCTCCTCTGGTCCTGCCTCATAATTCTGTTTAATATAGCAGTTACGTATTTCGACTTATGGATGACCAGGAAATCATGGAGCAGCTAATAAATCGTGATGCATTTATGAATTATATAGGAATCAAAACGAAGATCACCGGGGAAGGGAGAGCGGAGTCTACTTTAAACCTGGATGAAAAGCACATGAGACTGGGGAATATCGTTAATGGTGGAGTAATATGCGCCATGGTTGACATCGCTGGTGGAAGTGCCGTATTGTCCGTCGGGAAGAGAAATCAAGTAACGACAAACCTGGATATAAACTTCTTACGCCCTTTAGCCAAATCACCTGCAAAGGCAGTAGGTCAGGTAGTGAGGAAGGGGAAGAACATCTGTTTTGCAAGGGTAGAGGTCTTCGATGGTGATGGCACTCTTTGCGTATATGCAACTGGCTCTTGGTTCATATTCAACGACTAAGTTTTTAGTATACGAACACATGTTCGTAAGTGACCATTGAAACCACCGGGATTCAAAGGATTCCTACAGAATCAAGGCAAGGGAAGCCCCGTTCACTGTTCAATCTGTGGTTTGCTGCAAATCTGACGATAGCAGATTTTGCCTTAGGTTTTATCCCTATCTCTCTTGGAATGAATTTTGTAAGTTCAATAATTTCAATTGTCATAGGAAATATAATTGGTGCTGCGGTAGTCGGTCTTTCAGCAATGATGGGGCCGAAGACGGGTTATCCGCAGATGATGACAACAACCAACTCAATGGGCAGATTAGTGATGAGAGTGTTCGGTATACTGAATTTATCAAACACTCTTGGCTGGTTTATAGTAAATATTATACTCAGCGTTCTCGCTTTGTACTTGATATTCGGGGTTTCCTACCTAGTAATAATTCCGTTATTCGTGGCCTCAATATACGTGGTAGCTTATTATGGGCACAACATGATTCACAAGGTTGAGAGAGCTCTTTCATACATATTAGGGGTCTTATTTCTTGTCATTTTGATAAAGGTCCTATTTTTTGGGGGTACCCATAATCTTCAATTTTTAGGGGGTTTTTCACTGACATCAGCTCGTGTAGATACTGCCTTCTTTGGCATGGTTGCGTATTCCTACAGCTATCTAATGAGCTGGGGTCCGTATGCCTCAGACTACTCAAGATATCTGCCGGTAAATGTCTCCCAGAGAAAAGTATTCGGCTACGCATTTGCAGGTTCCCTGCTCTCAACTACATTTGTTGAAATAATTGCAATGATCATATCATTCGCAACACTCAGTACCTCTTCCATAGATTCGCTCAAAAGCGTTTCTGGACCGTTGTATCCCCTGTCACTATTCGCCATTGCGCTTGGGGGAATAGCAGCCAATGTCCTCAACCTCTATTCAGCTTCACTGTCGGGTCTGGTTGGAGGCATTAAGCTGAGCCGGACAACCTTCGTTGGGTTGGTTGCAATAGTTGGACTGGTGCTTTCGGTGGTGTTCTACAGAGGTTTCTATTCCTTTTTCGAATCATTTCTGCTCGTGCTGGATTACTGGATATCCCCCTGGGTGGCTATACTTGTCGTGGATTTTGTTGTGCTTAGAAGACAAAAGCTCAATTTTGACAGTAAATTCAAGTGGAGAGGCATCGTTGCTTACCTAGCTGGCCTGTTCGTATCAGTGCCGTTCATGAACGTTTTTCTGGGCAATTTCAACTATACCTTTGTATTTTCAAGGATGCTCGGAGGCATTGACGTGAGCTACTTTATAGGGTTCATCGTTGCAGCTTTGGTTTACTATCTTACCTCAGTAGGAACAAACGGAAGAATAGAGAGCGTGCTGACAGGAAAGACTCAGATTTAGTTTCATGAGTGAGGCAATATAGGCAGAGAAAGCTTCATCCTCGAAGGTTTGAGTTCAGATTATCAGTGCCGAGAAAGAGGATTATTGACGGCCTCTCTGCGGATACATTAGGTTTAAATAAGGAGGATAGTTTTAGAGGCTGGTGAAGGCTGACGAAAACTGACGACGACATAGATGGATATAATGATGTCGAAGAAGTTCTTAGACAACTGAGAACTGCAGAAGAGGAAAAGAGGTTCGTAGAGCTAGAGAATAAAAGGCTCACAGAAGAAATCGAGAGACTGAAGAGGGAGTTGAACAGACTGAAGCTACCACCACTCCTTATAGGCTCAATTGAAGACGTTATAGATGAAAGGAGGGTAGTAATCAGGAGTTCCACTGGCCCGAGTTTCTTGGTTTATACATCAGAGCATATTCCTACATCAAAACTCAATGTAGGAACACGGGTCGCACTCAACAAGGCTACTCTGTCCGTTATTTCAGTTATCCCTGAGGCATACGATCCTACTGTAGTTGCAGCAGAGATCGCGGAAAAGCCTAATGTGACATTCACAGATATCGGCGGTCTTGAGAACCAGATCAGGGAAATCAAGGAGATGGTTGAACTTCCACTACTGAACCCTGACATTTTCCGCAAGGTTGGTATAGAGCCACCTACAGGAGTCCTTCTGGTAGGAGCTCCGGGAACCGGGAAAACGCTACTTGCAAAAGCTGTGGCAAACAGCACGAATGCGACATTCATACGGGTAGTGGCGTCTGAACTCGTAAGAAAGTACATCGGAGAAGGTGCAAGGCTCGTTAGAGAGCTCTTCGACCTTGCCAGAAAGAAAGCTCCATCCATAATTTTCATCGATGAGCTCGATGCGATAGGTTCCAGGAGAATAGATTCTTCAACTTCCGGGGACAGGGAGGTTCAAAGGACGCTGATGCAGCTTCTTGCAGAGATAGACGGTTTTGAGCCGCTCGGGAACATTAAGCTTGTTGGAGCCACCAACAGGCCGGATACTCTGGACGAGGCACTAACCAGACCTGGAAGGTTCGACAGGATAATCGAAATTCCCCTTCCAGACAAGAGGGGAAGGGTTGACATACTGAAAATTCACACGAAGAAGATGAACCTCAAGGATGTCAGCCTTGAAAAGATTGCAGAAATAACGGAGGGATTCTCTGGTGCTGATCTCAGGGCATCGGTTGTGGAGGGAGGCATGTTTGCAATCAGGGACGGCAGGGATCACGTAATACAGGCAGACCTCGTAAAGGGTGTTGAGAAGATGAACGTTCAGAGGAACAGGTCCATACAGGGAAAGGGAAATCTAGAGATGTTTGTCTGATGAGAGAACTTGACATACCGAACCTTTATGAGGACAAGGGTAACCTTTACTCCCTCTCTATAGACGGAAAGTCAATCTACGGGGAGAAGGTCGTAGGGAAGGGTAGCAAGTACTTTAGGCTGTTTTCACCTCTCAAGAGCAAATTAGCCTCATCAATTAAAATGGGCCTTAAGCCAGACATCAGAAAAGACGACCACGTCCTTTATCTTGGTGCGGGGGCGGGAACTACTGCATCTCATCTCGCCGATTCTCTTTTCTCGGGCTCGTTGTTTGCAGTAGAATTCGCGCCCGTCCCGTTTATAAAACTTGACTCCCTCTCAAGGGTAAAAGAAAATATCATACCAATCCTAACCGACGCGCAGAAACCGGAAACATTTGGTATCTTCATAGACAGGGTGGATTTAGTTTATCAGGACGTATCTCAACCGAATCAGATTGAAATTTTCACCAAGAACATGAAATACTTTGGAGCCAAGAGGGGTATTCTAATGCTAAAAACCTTCTCCCTTAGGAGTGATTTCTCCGTCGAAAATGAGATAAAGAGAATAAGGGAAGAATTCAAGGTACAGCAGATCAAGGATATTTCAAGGTTCCACAGAGGACACTTTGCAATTACCGTCTCCTTCAATTGACCCAGACTGTCTTGATGTTCGTGAACTCTCTAGACCCGTACTTTGACAGCTCCCTCCCAAGACCGCTCTTCTTGACCCCCCCGAATGGAAGCCTTGGATCGGAAAAGACAATGCTATTTATATATACCATCCCGGCCTCAATCTCCCCAACCATAGTTTCAGCCTCCTCTTTCTCCCCCCATATCGATGTGCCGAGCCCGTAGGGTGTTTCGTTAGCTATACTGATGGCTTCATCTTTTCCCTTGAATTTCCGGAGCACGGCAACAGGTCCAAATATCTCCTCCTGATAGTTTTCATCTGTTTCCGCCAGAATAGGGGGAATGATGTTGCCTTCCCCTTCCCCAAGGTAATAGACCTGCCCTCTTGATTTTAGGAACGCAATCTGCCCTTCGACAGTTTTCTTTTGTTCCTCGGAGGATAGAGGGCCAAGATATGTTTCCTTCTTGCTTGGATCACCTATATTGACTCTGGAGAACTCCTCTCTTATAAGTTCCTTGAACTCGTCGTAAATCTCTTCCTGTACCAGAAACCTCTTGGATGCTATGCAGCTCTGGCCGTTGTTCTGTAGTCTTCCAACTGTTGCAGCCTTTGCGGCATTTTTTAAATCTGCAGATTCCAACACGATGAATGGATCAGACCCTCCGAGCTCCATTACGACCTTCTTGAGTTCTTTGCCGGCCTCTGCAGCGATACCAGCACCTACCGGAGTGGACCCTGTGAACGCAACTCCATCAACGTATTTTATAAGAGACATCGCTGTCTTTCCATCGACTATGAGGCTTCGAAATGCAGGGGAATCGATAAGTTCCTGTATTTTAAGGGACACACCTGTCACTATACTGGCATGTTTCAATACGACGCCATTTCCCGCAATCATTGCAGGGAAGGCTGCTCTTGCTACCTGCCAAAGAGGAAAGTTCCAGGGTTCAATGCACATCACAACTCCAAGTGGGTCAAATCTCACATAACTCCTTGAAGCTTCTGTCTTTATTTCTTCCGCAGAATAGATGGAAGTGGCATTCTCTACCAGATAGTCAATAAGCCTAACTGTTTTCTGTATCTCAGATAAACTCTGGGAGATGGGCTTTCCCATTTCTCTGGTCATCAAGGAAGCAAGCTCTTCACGATTCTTCTCAAAATTAGGCTTGACGACATCCCTAAAATGGGCTATCCTGTCATCGAGATTCTTCTTCCATTCTCTCTGGGCATGCCTTGTCTGACTTATCTTACGAAGCGCCTCCTCGGATGTATCGCTCTTGAAAGTTTCAAGGATCTTTCCCGTGAAAGGGTCTCTCGTAATAATACTGTTCATAATCCAGCTTCCGCCTCCCTCACTGATTCTTCGAATATGGACAGACCTTTATCAAGGAGATCATCCTCTATTGTCAATGGGGCCATAAATCTCATGACGTTTCCATAGTGACCGCATGTATGCATAAGAACGCCATTCCTGAACATTCTTTCTCTAACCTTTCCGGCCAACTCAGTCCCAGGCGTCTTTTTCTGTTTATCGCTCACGATCTCGTTGGCGATCATGTACCCTTTCCCGCGTACCTCCCCTATAACTTTCGACCTGTTCTTGATCTCCTCAAACCTCTTCATCAAATATCTTCCCTTCGACCTAACCCTTTCCAGGAATTGTTCTTCCTTTACTATGTCGAGGATCACTTTTCCGGCCGCCAGTCCGAGGGGATTACCTCTGTAAGTTCCGAGGTGGAACGCTTTGGGGAGATTGTCATATTCCTTCCGGTACACTACCGAGGAAATTGGTATTCCTCCACCTATGCTCTTGGAGATGCACATGATGTCTGGTGTCACACCTTGATGTTCCGTTGCCCACAATTTGCCGGTCCTACCAATCCCGCTCTGCACTTCATCCACTATGAGAGGGATGGAAAACTCATCGCATACTTCCCTTAGCATCGGAAGGAAATCGTCAGGCGGTACTATATAGCCTCCCTCACCCTGTATTGGCTCAACAATTATCCCCCCTACCGGAGGGACTCCAGAATCCGGGTCTGTAATCATTTCCCTTATACCTGCAATCACTTCTTTTGATATGTCTTCCCCTTCGGAACTCCTCCTGAATCTGTACGGGTAGGGATAGGGGGCGTATACATAATTCTGAGCTGGGTATCCTGCGTAGTCCCTGTAATGGTAATTGGATGTTGCCCCGACTATTCCCCCGGCAATCCCGTGGTAGGAACCGGTGAATGCAATTATGGTCTGTTTCTTAGACACGTACCTCGCCAAGGACACCGCAGCCTCGCAAGCGTCGGCTCCCGTAACTGTCATGAGCACTTTAGAATTATCTCTCATTTTACCGGGAAGGACAGAGTTCAGTGTCTTCAGGTAGCCAATCCTTGCCTCGGTAGGAATTTCCGTTATATGAGTAATCTTTTCTAGTTGGCTCCTGAGTGCGTTGACCACTGCCGGATGGCCATGTCCCAGGTTCATCACTGACACCCCTCCAAACCAGTCAATGAAAGTGTTACCATCTACATCCACTATAGTCGAACCCTTCCCATAGTCTACAGCAAAGTTGAAGAAGGAGGTATAGGATCTACTAGAAGTCTCATACCTGTTTTGGGTCTCCAGAAGTTCCAGAGACCTTGGACCTGGTATCTTAGTCTTCAGCAATGGAGCAATCTCCACGCTCAGCCTGCCTTGTGCTAGAACTGTCATTACAAATCGCCAAGATTATTGAAAACTGGTATATTAATGGTGGATTAGTCCTTACGGGACGGTGAATCAGAGAAAAAATTTCTTCATTTTTAAAAAAATCGAGAATCTTTAGTGCATCAACCCCTTATTATTAGCTTGAGCGATTCGGGGAAATCTTCCTTAGCCGTATTGAGGGCCATGATTGTTTCACTTCTCTCCACTCCAGGAGTCTTGGATAGCTCGTTGACGATACTCCCAAGTTCCGCCTTGTCCTTTGCACGGATCAAGGCTACGAAATCTATGCTTCCTAGGACAAAATACACGGCCCAGACCCCTTTAATCTTCGATATCCTGGACCCTATTGCCTCACCGTATTCAGGGCCGTATTTTGCATTAATGAGGGATATAGCTGTTATGCTCCTATCAAGATTAGCCTGGTTTATGAGAGGTATAACCCCTTTCAGGAAGTTGTTCTGCTTCATCTTTTTTAGCCTGTTGTGAACTGTAGATTTAGAAACACCGACTTTTTTGGATATGATGCTCAGATTGGTTTCCCTGCTGTCAAATATCGCCAGTAATATCTTCCTGTCAAGACTGTTGAGATCGTTCAGTGTATTTTTTTCAGTCTTCATCGTCGCCTCAATATAACGATAACCAATAAAATATTATCTTATTGAACTTTTTCCATCGCCTCACCACTCATATCCACAGCAAATGATTTAATCATCTTTCGTTTAAGCCAAAAGTGAGTCCTGCGGTGAGAGGAGAGGTATTAAGTTTAGTGGCTGTAGCTTTAGTTATAGTGATAATATTCTCCTCGCTATTTTTCTATACTGGAAACTGGCCTCCTGCTGTGATTGTGGAATCAAGTTCAATGCAGCACGGGAACAACTTCGTGTTTGGGGTCATAAACACAGGGGATATTGTGGCAGTGAAGAAGGCAAACTCCTTTGAGGACATCCAGACTTATCTGGTTGCCAGGGAAGATGGCGGGCCAAAGACTTACGGTGATTATGGAAATGTCATAGTGTACCGGAACTTCCTTCTTGGGGAACTGGTCATTCATAGGGCTATGTTCTACGTTGAAGGGTGGAATGGGTCAAGCCCGATCCTATATGGGAACGATAATCCAGCTTGGCTGACGATCAGGGGGCCGGACGTCTACATTTATGACGTTGGATACACGCACAAGAACCTTATAGTGGATCTCTCCCAGTATGAAGGGACGACCGGATTTGTGACGATGGGAGATCACAATTTTGCGGATCTGGGTTCATCCGGGAATTTCACTATGGCTGCTGACCAGAATACAGGCATAGACAATAGCCTCGTAAACCAGTCACAGGTCGTAGGTTATGCGATAGGATACCTGCCAATCATTGGGGTACTGAAGGTCTGGGGTACGAAAGACAGGGGCTACATCCCTGAAACAAGCAACGAAGTGATGGTTCTAATCATTGTCCTAGTAGTTATACTAGTACTGGCGCCAATACCTTCTCAGGTAGTCAGAAAGAAGAGAGGGAAATCTGAAATCTAATTCGTTGCTTTTGCTCTGTTTTCTGCGGCTTTCTTCATCTCTTCAAGCCTCCTCCTCCTTGAAAACAGGTGAGACCTTATGTTGGGGTCTATTACTTCAGCCATCCCCTCACCCATCAGACTGAACCCCATGACCATCACGAATAGGAATACCGCAGGGATTAGGCCCTCCAGAGGATCAAGGTACAGGTTTGTGGTGAGAACAGAGGACATTATGCCAAGCTCAGGCTGATATACAGGGATGCCTATGTTTAGGAAGCCTAACGTGGACAGGGTTAGCATGGCAGTGCCAACGTCCATAGTCGCATATACTAGCAGGGTAGTCATGATATTAGGGAGTATCCCTTTGAAGAGTATCTTGGAGAATTTTGTGTTCAGCACTTTATACATGGTTATAAAATCGCTGGAGGATACCTGCAATGTGCTGCTCCTTACCAGTCTCACGTATGGCGGCCACCAGACAAATATAACGGAGAACGCGGCATTTATCAAGCTATGCCCCAGCGTGGCAGCTATGGCCAGGGACATTACCAGTGGAGGGAATGCGAAGAAGAGGTCGGTCAGCCTCATTATTATTTCCTCGAATATCCCTCTGAAATACCCTGCGATTGTTCCCAGAAAGAGGCCAAGGATTGCAGAAACCAGCACGATGAAAATCGAAAGCCCAATGTCTATCGGTATGGCAGCGATGACCCTGGAGAAGATGTCCCTTCCAAGCTGGTCCGTGCCAAATAAGTGTGAGTAACTGGGTGGGGCATTTACGTCACCGAGGTTGATCTTGAGGGGGTTGTAGGGGACGATATGATTCCCGAAGATGGTATATGCTATAGCTATAACCACGAATACGAGGATTATGAAGAACCCAGTGGCTGAAAGTCTGTTGCCCATGATTATCTTCAGTGATCTTTTCAGCAGCGGATTCATTCCTCACCACCAAGTCTAATCCTTGGGTCCAGAAAGGCATACATGATATCAGCTATGAGGTTCGCCAGAATGACCAAGATGGTGAAAGTTATAACAATGAATATTAGGACAGGGTAGTCGTCACTGACAATGGTGGAATATGCAAATTTACCTATCCCGGGCCAGGCGAAAATCTCTTCGACTATGACGTCTCCCGTCATTAGCCATCCAAACATGACGGCTATGACGGTATTGCTCTCTACGAGCCCGTTTCTGAGGATGTGATGCCTGTTTATGTGCTTTTCATTGAGTCCCCTCGCCTTCGCAGATTTTACGTAAGGCAACCACTTCACTCCTAGAATCCCGTTCCTGCTTATCCTCGTGACTATGCCGAAGTTTAGGAAAGCCAGGGTAAGAGCAGGAAGAATGATGTGATAGACCTCGTCCACAAAATCCCCAAAGTGAAGTGTTATGAGAGAATCAAGTATGTAGAACCCCGTAATCCTTGGCGGATTGAGTATTGGGGAATACATTCCACCCGATGGGAAAATGGGGATGTAGGATGTGAATATCATTATCGCCAGAATACTTACGAGAAATGTCGGGGATGCCCAGGCTCCTGTGTAGAGAACCCTGATAAAGGCGTCCTTTCGTGTCCCGAAGTTCACCGCCGCGATGTAACCAAGACCGATACCGCTTATGATGATTATTACCAGAGACGTAAGAACTAGTTCAATGGTGTTTGGAAGATAGAAAAAAATTTCAGCGCTTATAGATTGGCCTGAAATAGGGTCTGTACCGAAATTCCCTGTGAAGAAATCCTTAACGAAATAGAACAGCTGTACCCAAAAAGGATCATTAAGTCTGTATCTTCTTATAACAGATGCGATGGTTGATGGTCTGGCCTTTGGACCAGCCCAGAGTGCTGCAGGATCGGGGCTTAGAAAATGGGAAATAAGAAAAACGATAAAAATAGTGCCGAGAATTACCAGTACAGATACCCCTATCCTTCTTAGGATGAAGTATAATAACTCCCGCCTCCCCTCCAATACATCACCCTAGGATGTATACTGCACGGTATTGTAGTACATGAAGTAACCTGCCCCAGAACCGGCCGTGTTGGGTATCATCCCCGTGACATCGTTGGCGTTGATGCTCAGGAAATATGGAACGTATAGCCAGGCCATTGTATAGTTCTCATACATCGCGTTTGTGATATACGTGAGGTTCTGTATGATTGAGTTATTGTTGAATGAAGTGCTGGCGTTGACGGTCCAGTTGAAGACGGTCGAATTGTAATAATCTGAAGTGCCGTTGTAATAACCGTCTGCCAGGGCAGAGACGTAATCTATCGATGCAGAATAGTCTTCTGTGTAATAGTTGAGTCCTATTGGATACTGGGTGGTATTCGTGGCATAGCCGTAGACTATGGCTGTGTAAGTATTCCCGGGAAGTCCTGCGAGAGTGACGTTAATGCCAATTGCAGCTAGGTTTTGCCCGATGATCTGAGCGGCTGATGTCTGGGACGTTGAGTCGGATTCGTACAGGAAGTTGAACTTTGGAAATGGATTTCCCGGTAGGATAGTTCCATTGGGGAGGATTGCCCTGTAACCTGCGTCATGGAGGTATTCAGCAGCCTTTACTGGATTGTAGGAGTAGAATGCGAGGTTTGCGATAGTCTGGTTGTAGTATGGGAATCCTGGTGGGACAGGCCCAATCCACTGCTGCGCGTAACCCCCGTAAACAGACTTGATTATGCCCGTATAATTTATGGCGTAAGTGACTGCCTTTCTCACGTCTATGTTCTGGAATGGATAATTTGATATCTGGTCCATATAGACGAAGAATGAACTCTGCGACGAGCCGAACTGAATCGGAAGCATCTTAACGGTTATCCCTGATATATTCTTCAGCGTAGAATAATCCGTAACAGGTGCTTCCGCAATCTGCGCCTTGCCTCCTTTGAGATCTGATATTATTGCGGAAGTCGGCTTATACTGTATTACGATGTATTTGATGTGGGGAGGGCTTATTGCCTCATTCAGCTGAGCAGAGGAGAGGTTATCCCCCCAGTAATGAGGGTTCTCCTCAAGGGTGATGCTTTGCCCAGGTACAACTGAGCTTATCATGTAGAACCCCGTTCCTATCGCGTTTGTTGACATATACTGGTTAGTTGAACCTGCAACAACTCCTCCGTTTGCCTCTACTACGCTCGGGTCAACCGCCATTGCCATAGGAGTAGTGAGAGTCATCAAAAAAGCGTTGTATGGCATGTAACCGTTATATCCATAACCGAGATGCAGCACGATCCGATATTCGTTGACGACCTGAACAGACTGATTGGGGTTTGTCATAACCGAAAGGGAGGAAGCATTGGGGTCCTTGTAATTTATTGAATTCAGGATGGATGCGGTGACGTTGAATGTATTGTTCGTAGCGGTGTTGTTAGAAGCCATGTTTTGTCCAAGAATAAATTCAGGGGCTTGGTTCATCAGAATGGACCTGTAGAGAGAGAACCACATAACATAGGCATTAAACGGATCCCCATTAGTAAAAGTCACATTGTGCCTCAGATTAAAGGTGTAGCTCATACCGTTGGAAGAAACGCTCCAGTTAGTCGCAAGGACTGGAAGGAAGGTTGTTTCACTTGTCCCATTGGGTGCAACCAATCCCTGGTACACTTGATCCATTATCTCCCATCCTGGTGTCGTGAAAGTGGCCGCCGGGTCAAAAGTGTCCGGGTATTCCGCTTCTTCAACCACAAGGGTATTTGGGGTGCTCTTCTTGTTTTTCTCGATGACCGCAACAGTGGAAACAATTAGTATTACTGCAATCACAACTACAATAACCACTATAATAGACCGCCTCATTTAAACTTCAAACAATGCAAAGAATTACCTAATTTAAAGTTTGCTGTCTCAATGTCTCAGAATAGATGCATTATTTGCTAAATTTTCCATAAAGGATACGGATAAGTTAGAAATTTTAATGATGGACGGGGTCACCACCTGGTTATGATCACCTTCCTTTCGGTGAAGAAGAATGTGCTGTCTTCACCCCCCTGTGGGTGAAGGTCTCCGAAAAACGAATCCTTCATGCCAGCAAATGGGTAGAAAGCAATTGGGGCAGCAACTCCAACATTTATTCCTATGTTACCAGCACTCACTCCTTCAGAGAATTCCTTTGCGAATTTGCCTGAAGTAGTGTAGATTGAAGATGCATTGCCATATTTACTGGAATTTATTACTTGCAGCGCCTCTTCGAAGGAATTTGCCGTATAAACAGAAGCAACTGGACCGAATATCTCTTCATTCATCACCTTCATGTCCTCTGTTACTTCATCAACAACTGTCGGTCCAAGAAAGAATCCATTAGGATACCTCTTAGGTCTGATCTTTCTCCCATCCAGAATTACTTTCCCACCTTCTTCCACCGCCGTTTCAATGTACCCCTCTACCCGCTGGAGATGATCCCTCCTGATCAGGGGTCCCATGTCAGTTGATTTATCCATTCCATATCCCAGCTTCAGTGTAGATGCAACCTTGGTAAATAATTTCAGTACTTTGTCATGGTTGTCGGGAAGTGTTACAAGCACCGATCCGGCCAGACATCGCTCCCCGGCATTACCATAGAACGACCCAATGATATTTCCGATGTTTACCTTGAGGTCTGCATCGGGCATGACAAGTACAAAGTTTTTTGCCGATGCTCCGCACTGGACTCTCTTTCTGGACGAGGTACACTTCTTGTAAACGTATTCAGCTACAGGCGTGGACCCAACGAAACTCACTCCTGCAATTTTCTTGTTATCAAGGATGTAGTCGACAGCTTCTCTCCCCCCATTAACAAGTTGAATGACACCGTCAGGATATCCAGCGTCCTTCACAAGTTTCATAACAAATTCCATGCTCATGGGCGTCTTCTCCGAGGGCTTGATAATGACTGTATTCCCAAGAGTCACCGCATAAGGAAAGAACCAGAATGGAATCATAACGGGGAAGTTGAAGGGGGAAATCACTGCAAACACCCCAAGCGGCACCCTTATAAGCTCTTCGTCAATCCCATTTGCTATCTGCCTGTTGTTCCTTCCCATAATATGGTAACTGGACGCTGCCGCTGACTCAACGTTCTGGATCGCCCTCACAACGTCCCCCTTCGATTCTTCAAACGTCTTCCCGTGCTCTATGGTGGTGACTTCTGCAATCTGCTCCAAATTGTTCCACATTAGGTTCTCAAGCTTGAACAGAATCTTGATTTTATCAGAAATAGGTACGCGCTGCCACCTTGTCTGGGCATCAACGGCAATATCTACTGCCCGATCCACTTCTTCTCTCCTCGCTTCCCTGACGGAGGCTATTCTTTCTCCGAAAGCTGGGTTGAATACGTCGTATTTTTCCTCCCCCTTACCTGCAAGAAATTGTCCGTCAACGAAATTCATTACAGACTTCATTTAAATCACCTCGCTGTCGGATATACTCAGGGAATCATCCAGAACTTCCAGCCCTCTTCCCAGGTCCTCTTCCGAAATTATCAGAGGAGGTGCAATTATGAAGTGATTTAGCCAGTTATTTATGTACACACCATGCTCCATTGCATATCTCGCTACCCTGTCAGTAACAAGGGGTTTCCCGGCCAGTTTGTCGTCATAGGAATTGAAAGGAATCTTCCTCTCCCTGTTTTTAACTATCTCGACTGCTCCAAACAATCCGATGCTCCTAACGTCCCCGACGGATTTGTGTCTTTCCTTGATCTCGTCAAGCCTCGCTGAGAGTTTCTTACCCATTTCTCTAGATTTCTCGATCAGGTTCTTTTCCTTGTACTCCCCTATTGCAGCCTTTGCTGCTGCCAGGGCCACTGGATGGGCTTCATAGGTGTGACCATGTGCGAAGTAATTCTCCTCGAAATAATCGGCGATTCTCTCCGAGGTAGCCATAAGGGAAAGGGGAAGATACGCAGCTGTAATTCCCTTGGCTGTAGTCAGGATATCAGGCTGGATATTCCAGTTCTCAACCGCAAACCACTTGCCCGTCCTCCCCCAGCCACTCATTACTTCGTCAGCGATTAGAATGACATCATTCTCAAGGGTTATTTCCCGTATTCTCTTTAGATAGCCTTCGGGGGGAACTATAACTCCGTTAGTCCCTGTAACTGGCTCTAAAATCATCCCCCCTACGTTTCCTTCGTTTTTGATAAGATACTGATTGTAATCAGCGCAGGCAAGATTGCATTCTGGAAACTTCAGATTCAGCGGACACCTGTAGCAATAAGGAGGGATAGAATGAACGATTCCTGGTACAGAGTAGTATGTGTCGACAGGAATCCTTCTGAAATCACCCGTGAGAGTTATGCTCCCAGAGGTGGATCCGTGGTATGAATTATAGTTTGAAATGATCTTAGTTTTCCTCTCTTTCTGAAAGAACATTCTTACTGTCTTTATTGCTGCTTCATTTGCCTCAGTTCCAGAGGAGCCAAAGAAGTATTTTGTTAGGGAACGTGGAAGTATATCCCTCAGAAGGAGAGCTACCTGCGCCCTAATTTCAGTAGCGTACCCAGGCTGGACGTATTCTAAACGACTTAGCTGGTCGTTTATAGCCCGTCTGATCATTTCGTTCCCATGCCCGAGATTGGAACACATGAGCTGGGACGAAAAATCTAGATAATTACGCCCTAGGGAATCAGTGAAATATGATTCTTTTGCGCTCACAACTGTAAGAGGGGACCATCCTCTCTGCCTCCTCCAAGTTCCGTATGTCAGGTCTGTGCAAATTTTACCAGCATCCACAACATCCTTGGAATTTTTCTCAGACATAATGATTATATTTAGACGAAGTATTTCAATTCTTGTAGTATTCTAAAAATATATGCTTGAATTATCATGCATTCAAAGGACGGAGTCTGCTTTGCAGCTCTATGACACCTTGCGCAATGGAAGATTGCGAGGAAGAGCTCAGTACTGTAAATTGCCAAAAAGCCTACGAGATATCAACCGGAAGTGGCAGGGCTTCCCTGAATCGGAGGCGTTTAGTTCTCTCTGTTGTATTCTTTAATTGATTCCCGCAGTGCTGTTAGGAATGTATCTATATCGGCTTCGGTATGCACCATCGATAGGGGTATCCTTTCGGCGCCATCTGGGTGATAGTATATCCCCTTCTGCAGCATCCTCTTCTGAACTCCCTTGTATTTGTTCCAATCCATGATTATGCTGTCCCTGTAGTTTGTTATCTGCTTTTGCTCCGTGAAAACGAATGTAAGAAGTCCCGTCTCGTAATTGACAAATATGGGCTCATCCAGATCGTCTGCAATCTCCTCGATCCCGCGGGCCATCTTCCTGGTCAGCCGGCCGAGCATACTGTATCCTGCGAAATCGTTTGCTTCTAGGAGCTTGAGATTTGCAATTGAGGCTGTGAGGGAAATGGGTACTCCGAAATATGTTCCTCCATAACCTACCCCATTTCCTATAAGCTCCATGTATTCCTTCTTTCCTGAAATTGCAGATATCGGGTAACCGTTGCTGAGGGACTTGGCCCAGGACGAAAGATCAGGAGTTACCCCGTAAAGCTTTTGGGCTCCACCCTCGCTCACCCTGAATCCTGTTATTACTTCATCAAATATGAGGAGGATATTGTATTCATCTGCTAGCTCCCTTACGCCCTTGAGATATCCGGGCTCAGGAGACACCAAGGTAGAATTGGCCATTATGGGTTCCATTATAATAGCAGCTATCTCATTCCCCCTGATCCGCAGGATCTTCGATAGACCCTCGAGATCGTTCCAGTTTGAAACAACTACGGTATCCATAACTCCTTGTGGAATTCCCGCTGAATAGGGGAGGGATTTCGGAAACCATTTTAACCCCGCAACCGGTGGAGGTGCTTCAACTGACACTGCCCCATAATCATGCAGCCCGTGATAATGCCCCTCAAACTTAAGAATCATATCCTTTCCAGTGGCTGCCCTGGCTATCCTGAGTGCGTTGAATGTGGCATCTGTTCCACTCAAGGCAAAAATGACCATATCTTGAGTTTTAACGAATTTCTTGAATTCTTTCGCCAGTTTATATTCCAGCTCATTCGGAGTACCATATATGTCTCCGTTCTTTATGTATTTCCTAACTGCAGCCGTTATTTTTTCATGAGCGTGCCCGTTTATAAGGGGTCCAAAAGCCATAAGGAAGTCTATGTATTCGTTCCCATCCACGTCCCACATTCTAGTTCCCTTTGCCCTACTCATGAAAATGGGATAGTCATCCCAGGAACTCGTTCTCATCAACGAACTAGCCCCAGATGGGATCAGTTTCTTTGTCTTCTTGAAAAGATTGTACGATCTCCTCGTATCATAATTCTTGACTTTTCCTGAAATTCCTATAACATCATTATGAGTTTCATCCTCAGATTGCATAATTTCACAACCGTATACGGCTTGATATTCTGGTGGGGTATATTATTTTTTCCCAGGCTCGATTTTCTTTAAAATTTTTCAAAATATAATTCATTTGTTTACAATTTTTTTAATGAGAAGGAAAACGTTTATATTAATCTATATTAATATAGCTACGTGAAGGCTATAGTACTGGGTGGAATGGGTTTGACCGGCAGATGTGCGGTTTTTGATTTAATTGATAATAATAAAATTGATGAAATAATAGTTGGGGACGTTGTAAAAAATCTTGATTTCAATGATCCTAGAGTCAGATACTCTAAGGTTGATGTAAATGATAAGGAAGCGCTGGTAAGAATCCTCAAGGGTGCAGATGTTGTAATAAACGCGGTGCAATATTATCACAATGTGAAGATAATGAGAGCCGCCCTGGAGGCAAAGACAAACTATCTGGATTTTGGAGGGTTATACAAGGTGACACTTGAGCAACTGGCTCTAGACCAGGAATTCAAGGATGCAGGACTGCTAGCGATTGTCGGGATGGGCGCGCAACCTGGGATAACTAATATAATGGCAAGCTACGCGGTGAGCAAGCTTGACAAGGTTGATGAAATAGTTATTAGGGATGGTTGGGTGGATAAGACAAACTATCCCAAGCTGTTCTTTACTTGGTCACCTGCTACGCTTTTCGATGAACTGACGATGAAATCAGTACATTTCGACGGAGGGATAGTTGAATCTGACCCATTTTGCAACATGGAAGAGTTTGATTTTGGCTGGGAGGTAGGGAAGGCAAAGATCTTTAGGTCAATTCATTCTGAGATAGCCACTCTTCCTTCCAGTTTCGCAGAAAAGGGTATTAAGTATGTGGAATGGAAGGAAGGTAGTGCGGACATAGAGAAGCTCAAGTTTCTGACTGACATAGGTTTTGGGAGAAAGGACAAGGTAAACGTTGGAGGGCTTGAAATTGCACCGAGGGACTTCCTGTTCGAATATCTGAAATCTCAGGGAATGTTTTCTCCCCCTGAGGGCACGCAGGTAAAAGACTTTGAAATGAGTGTTGTGACTGCAAAGGGTACTGATGAGGGAAGACCAAAGAGGGTTGAAGTTAGGGCGTACTTCAAATATGATGAAAGGTGGAGGGTTTCGGCATCTCAAAAGGAGGTTGGCGTCCCTGGGTCCATAGCTGCGCAGATGATCATGGGAGGTGTGATCAAGGGTAAAGGGGTAAAACCTCCAGAACAGATAGTGCCTGTGAAACCATTCTTCGCAGAACTAGGAAAGAGGGATATAAAGATCAGGTCTGAGGAAAGTTTTGACTCAAACTGAAATACTTAATATGGCAATCCAGATTTCTAGTAGAGTCCCGTTGAATTCATCCCTCCTAGAAGTCCGCGGACTTTCTGTAAATTTCGAGACGATAGATAGAAGCGTAGAGGTACTGAAAGACGTTTCAATAACTATAGGAAAGGAAGAGGTCGTCGGAATTGTTGGGGAAAGCGGTTCCGGAAAATCTACCCTCGCTCAAGCAATCGTTGGTGTTCTGGATATCCCGCCGGCTAGAATCACAAAGGGGACCATACTGTTCGATGGCAAAGAGATATACCCCCAAAGAGACAATAATTATAATTTCAGAGGAAAGGGGATCAATATGATCTTCCAGGAGCCGCTGACATCGTTAAACCCCGTCTATTCCGTTCACGATCAGATGGAAGAGGCAGTGAACATCGGGAGCCCTACGAAGGATAAGAAGGAGAAAGAGGAAATTATAAGAAAGTCTCTGAATGAAGTTATGATAAGGGATGTTGACACTGTATTGAGCGCATATCCGCATCAACTTTCTGGAGGAATGAGGCAGAGAGTATCTATAGCGATGGTACTTGTCCAGAAGCCCAACCTACTCATTCTTGATGAGCCAACTACAGGCCTGGACCTGATAATTCAGAGGAAGATCATAAACCTTATAATGAATCTTAAAAGGGAAGTATTTTCCAGCATTCTTCTTATTACCCACGACCTAGCAGTTGCTGCAAATATGTGCGATAGAATATATGTGATGTATGCGGGGAGGACGGTAGAAAGTGGAAAGATGGCCGATGTCTTGCATTCCCCGCTACATCCTTATACCGCTATGCTTAGGAATTCCATCCCTGAAGGTTATTCCAGTTCTGGCGAACTGAAGGTATCTTCTGGATCACCCCCTGACCTCAGACATCTTCCTAAGGGTTGCGCTTTCAATACGCGCTGTCCAAAGGCAATGGATATATGTAAGGAAAAGGTACCAGAGCTGAAGGTGAGAGACGGATCGAGAGAGGTAGCGTGCTGGCTTTATGACTGAACCTATCCTTGAGGTAGAAAATCTGACCATTCAATTCAGAGTGAAGGGGAAAGTGATAGGTCATGGTGGAAGCAGGAGGAAGTGGAAGAGGGTTCTAAACGGGGTCACATTTTCCATAAAGGAAGGGGAGACTTTCGGAATCGTGGGGGAGACTGGGTCAGGCAAGACCACACTGGCAAGAACACTAGTAGGGATCTACAGGCCGAAGGAAAGCTACGTAAAGCTTTATGGAAGGCGTATCGATTACACGAAGAAGGAGGACTTACTTCTCCTGAGAAAGACCATTGGTATAGTCTTTCAGGACCCGGTTGGGAGTCTTAATCCTAGGGTAACAGTCTCCGATATTATTTCCGAGGGTATTATAGCCAAAGGAAAAATGAGCGACGAGCAGAGGAAAGAAAAGATAGTCGAGGCGGCTAATCTTGTAGAACTACCGGCCAGTAAGTTAGATTCATATCCACCAGAACTGAGCGGTGGTGAAAAACAGAGAGTGAGTTTGGCGAGAACGCTGATAGGCGGAAAGAAAATACTGGTTCTTGATGAGCCTACAAGTTCGTTGGATGTCTCTATCCAAGCCCAAATCCTGAACCTCTTGACAAGACTGAAGAGAGAGCTATCGATCAGTTACATATTCATAACCCACGATCTTAACGTTATAAAGTACATGACTGACAGAGTGGCTGTACTCTATTACGGTGAAATTTTGGAACAAGGAAGCACGGAAGAAATATTCGAGAATCCGAGGCATCCTTACACCTCAGACCTGATAGAGGCAAACATTTCGTTCTCCTCATCCTCCGAATTTTCTGAGGAGAAGGTATCAGGGGAACCGAGCGGAGAAGGCTGTATCTATAAAAATTCCTGTTCTAAACGATTCTCTGCCTGCGAAAAGACCCCTCCATATTTCAGCTACGGCAAGGGCGCGGTAAAGTGCTGGCTCTACGATTACATGGGCGAAAGAAAGGCCGGAATAGGGCGATGAAATCCGGATGTAAGTTTCCCCGGGGGAACCTGTTCCTGGAGGTAAGAAAGAATTGAGAAATTTTATCTTTTGGTGAACCATGGCATTAGTGAAATGAAAACGTATGGACTTTTCATCAATAATGAGTGGGTTAAATCAAGCAGAGAAGAAGAAGAGAACGTCATAAATCCCGCGAACGAGGAGACTATTGCGAAGGTCCAAAAGGGAGGAGTGGAGGATGCAAGGGCAGCCATCGATGCTGCTAGGGAAGCATTCGACAAGGGGGAATGGCCAAGGCTTTCCCCCGCCTCAAGAGCGGAGGCGATACTTAAGCTGAGTAGATTTCTGGAAGAGGACATAATAAAATTCGGTGAAACCGAACTGGCAAACACTGGGAAACCCGTCAAGCAGGTGGTTGACTACGATGTTGCTTACACCATAGACAACCTGAGATTCTTCGCGGGAGCAGCGAGGATTATCGATGGAGTGGCTGCAAAGGAGTATGTCACAGAGGGGACGAGTATCCTTCGCCGCGAGCCTGTAGGAGTGGTTGGTGCTATAACACCATGGAATTACCCTCTAATGATGGTTGCATGGCGTGCGATACCAGCGATAGCTGCAGGGAATACTGTTGTGGTCAAACCAGCGACCTATACCCCTCTCTCGACACTTGAACTTGCGAATGCTGTCAAGGAGGCAGGGATACCGAAGGGGGTCTTCAATGTTGTGACCGGTCCAGGAAGTACGGTGGGCGAGGAGATTGCCACCAATCCTAAGGTGGACATGGTCGCCTTCACTGGATCAAACGAGGTAGGGAGAAGAATTTCCAGCATTGCCTCCGGAACAGTGAAGAGACTTTCCCTAGAGCTTGGTGGGAAAGCTCCGTTCATAGTCTTCAACGATGCGGACATTGATGCAGCGACTGAGGGAGCAGTGGTGGGAAGCTTCGTTAATAACGGTCAGGATTGCTCCGCGGCAACCAGGATATACGTTCAGGAAAGCGTTTACGAGAAATTCAGGAAAATGTACATAGAGAAGATTAAGAAAATTAAAGTTGGAGACCCCACTAAGAGAGACACTGACCTCGGACCTCTCATATCTTCTGAACAGCTGAAGAGGGTAAGGGGTTATGTAGAAGTGGGAAAGAATGAGGGGGAGGTCCTCTACGATGGGGGAGAACAGGAATTTAAATCTGGATTCTTCATTAGGCCGGTACTCATTGGTACAGAAGACAACAAGGCCAGGATAGTACAGGAAGAGATATTTGGCCCAGTCTCAGTCATTCTTAAATTCAAGGGTTATGAGGAAGTAATAGAAAAGGCGAATGACGTCATCTACGGTCTTGGGTCTTCTGTCTGGACCAAGGATGTGAGGACGGCAATGATGGCGGCCAGAGATCTCAGGTTCGGAACCGTCTGGATTAATGACCACGTACCTATCCCATCGGAGATGCCGTGGTCCCCCATGAAAGGCTCAGGATTCGGGGCATCCACCTCAAGGTACTCTTTAGAGGAATTCACGACGCTGAAGCATGTTTACGTTGACCTTACCGGAGCAGCGAGGAAGAGCTGGTACTACCAAGTTTACGGCGAGAAATAGTGCTCAAACCTCCACTGATCCAAAATCCATCTCCCTGTAGGTCTGGAGAACTGTCCTGGTGTCTGATCTCTCTATTTCGGCAATGGAAGATATCCTGTCCAGTATCTTCGAGTATTCATCTTTGCTCTTTGATACAGTCTCAATAACGAAGTCAATGTCTCCGAGGAGGAAATACACGGATACTATCCCTGGGATTTTCTTAAGTTTCTCCGCAATAACGTCCTTATAATTCCCTCCATACTTCCCCCTTATAAAAGTGAGGGTCACAAAGGAGTAACCCAGTTTGGAGTAGTCGATGGAGGCGGATATTTTCTTTATGTACCCATTCATCCTGAGAAGTTCTATTCTCTTGCTAATTGCAGACG
Source organism: Thermoplasmata archaeon (assembly GCA_021797855.1). Taxonomy (GTDB): domain Archaea; phylum Thermoplasmatota; class Thermoplasmata; order Thermoplasmatales. Next base: position 170,465 of record JAJZYX010000001.1, on the reverse strand, counting down.
GGGAGTAGAGCCCAACTCTCTTCCCGATCTCTTTAAGTGAAAGAGTTGCGTCCTCCCTGAGTAGTCTTAAAATTCGCTTGTCGAACTCATCCATAGCTGTCAACTTGTAGAACGCTTTAACGATTTAACGATTTCTTACCTGTGAGTTGAAAAAGAGGAGTGACTAAAAGGATAGAAGTATAGCGAGTAGGAAGAGAATCGCAAAGACGTAAGGCCCGGCGAATTTTTCTAGGGAGGTTCTCTCCACATGAGGCCATCTCGCTAACATCAGGTAGGCAAAGGGGGATGCCAGGAGGTCGAGGAGAGAAAGTACATTGTAAATTTTAAGGAAATAGAGGGCGACAACAGAAAGGTAGAAAGCACTGAATATAGAAACTGCAAACCACCTTGAGTATCTTTCACCCAGTAGAACTGCCATGGTCCTTGTGCCAGAGCCTTTGTCACATTCCATGTCCCTGTAATTCCCGAGAAAGAGGATGAGGGAAATTAGAAGTGAAAAAGGAATGAGAAAAGGGACTGATTGGGAGTAAAAATGTCCCAGCGTAGCAATAGCTATAAGCTCGCCGGCGGCGACAGATGAGAAAAACACCCCTACCTCTCCAAGACCCAAGTATTTATAACCTATTGGCGGCCCAGTATAGAAGTAACCCAGGAGAAATCCAATGACACCAAAGGTATTCAGAACAATCCCATATCTAAGAGATATAAGGAATATGGAAGCCAGATAAACGACAGAAAATACTATTGCCCATGTCAACAGGTATCGAGTGCTGACGCCATAGTGAAACACCGGATGTTTCCTGTAGAGGGTATTAGGTGAATCAGGTTTGTCAATTCCCCTCGCGTAGTCAAAGTAGTCGTCAAACAGGTTTGTAGCGGCCATTAGCGGCATGATCGCGACGGAGGCAAGAATGAATGGAAGATAATTCAATTGCCCTGATTTTGAGAAGGAAAAGACGAATCCCGGGAGAATGAATGTCAGGAAAAGGTACATGGGCGGGACTTTTCCTCCCCTAGAAGCTATATCCGTCAGCTTTGTGAATTGGTGTCGCAGGTTCATTCTAGTCCCTTTAATAGATAATGATCCTTTGCTAATAAATCACTCATATGGATAAATCGGGCTTACGCCTATTTTCCGTAGCTGGAAAAAATTCGTAAATATAATGATATAATCAGGATGTATGTCAGAACTAGAAATGAAGGTCTCAATGTTGAAGTGCCCGATCTGCGACCTGAATCACAGCTATACTGTAAAAGTTGAGTACGAAGAGAATGGGAAAATACAGGAAGACACATCATCAATTTACTACAACACCTTCGTAACAAAAAAGAAGGTGGCAGACAAGATAATGGATGTTAGAGTCTACGAAATTGATGCATTCTGCCAGAAAAGTGGAATACCTTTCAGAATCATAGTTGACCCGCTTCTTCCTCAGGGTGCATCGCCGACGAAATTTACCGTAACGGCGGCCGCGTAAGGTTTATTGTTGCATATTCGTTAGTGGAAATAGTTAAAGCGAGCGGGAATATGATTAGAGTACTCATCGCTGGTGGGACTGGGTTCATCGGGAGGCATCTGGCAAAGGGGATAGTTGATAGCGGAGGGGAAGTGACATTGCTAACCAGGAGCTCCGCCAGTAACGGGCAGTACAAGCAGATTTCGTGGAGGGACCATAGCGAGGTAAGGGCGTTAGCAAAAGAGATAGAAAACTATGACTTAATAGTCAACCTTTCAGGTGCCAGCATCGATAAAAGGTGGAGCGAGTCATATAAAGAAGAGATAATTAAATCAAGGGTAGATAGCACAGCAATGCTCGTCAGGGCAATCAATTCTGCCGTGACAAAACCGAAGTATTTTGTCAACGCATCAGCAGTAGGGTACTACGGTGATCTCGACGATGGAACGGCGGACGAAGATTCCGGTCCCGGTAACGATTTTCTAGCTTCTTTGTGCATCAAGTGGGAAGACGAAGCGAGGAAATTGGACAAAAACGTCAAGCTTCTTATTCCCAGATTTGGGGTCGTCATGGGAAAAGATGGAGGTGCATTCGCTCAGTTGATTAGAGGTGCAAGGAATGGCATTTCATTCGACACAAAAGGAAAATCAGCTTGGAAATCCTGGATTCACGTAGAGGATGCGGTATATTCGATCATCTTTATGACCAGCAAAGGATTCGAAGGGGTTTACAACGCTGTCTCGCCTAGCCCTTTAAAGATGGAAGGGATGATGCAACTCATAGCCAATCAGATTGGCAGGAAAGCAAGGGTAAAGGTTGGACCAAGGGCTACCGGTATTCTTCTTGGAGAAGGGGGCAGATATTCGGTGTTCAGCAGTCAAAAGGTTTTGCCTAAAAGACTCTTAGAGCTGGGTTTCCAGTTCAAGTACCCCGATTTCTTGGATGCATTAAGCGACCTGCTGAAGGTGGATAAGTAATTCAACGTCAGAAATGGCGTAGACATATCTGGCCCAACATAATATCAGTGGGATTTTGTTCCGAAATTAATGCTAAATAGAAACGATAGTTACTTATTATGAACATTTATTCACGCCTAGGTCGGTGAATTTGCCAATACAGGTTGGAATTCTTAACGAAGCATCGGACAGCGAGAACAGGGTCGCAATGGTGCCTGAGGATGCCAAGAAGCTTCTATCCAGGAACGTTGGAATACTGGTACAAACGGGGGCGGGTGTCAGGTGCGGGTACTCCGATTTGGAGTACCAATCTGCAGGGTGCAACATTTTGAGAGATAGGGGAGAGATACTTTCGCATGCTAATGTGATTGTAATGTTGGGAAGACCTGACCCACAGGATCTAGACATCATCCCTCCGGATTCAATCCTGGTTGGACAGATATTTCCACTGAGATTTAGGGAGATAGTAGATAAGCTGGTTCAAAGGAGAATCAGAACATATTCACTGGAGCTCCTCCCAAGAACCACTCGCGCCCAATCAATGGATGTCCTCTCTTCGCAGTCTGCCGTTACTGGATACAGGGCTGCAATCGTTGGAGCGTATCATTCCCCCAGGCTCATGCCAATGCTAACCACGGCAGCAGGTACAGTAAAGCCAGCTAATGTGCTGGTGATTGGCGCGGGCGTTGCGGGACTTATGGCAGTTGCAACAGCCAAAAGACTTGGAGCGTCCGTCTCAGCATATGATGTGAGGAGGGCAGCTGGTGATGATGTCAGGAGTTTAGGAGCGAAGTTCATAGAGGTAGGACTGAATGCAGAAGGGGCAGGTGGTTATGCGAGGGAGCTCACTGAAGAAGAGAAGAAAAAGGAGAAGGATATGCTGGAATCTGCTATCATTTCTTCAGATGTTGTAATAACGACCGCTGGAGTCCCTGGCAAGAAGGCACCACTTGTTATCAGCGCTGATGCAGTGAAAAAAATGAAAGCCGGTAGCATAATAGTGGATGCTATGGCGGACTCAGGTGGCAACTGTGAACTTACTCAAAGGGGGAATATAGTAAATTACAATGGGGTCAAAATAATAGGACTGGTAAATCCACCTTCAGATGCCCCAATAAACGCGAGTCAGATGTTTTCGAGGAACGTTTTGTCATTCCTTTCAATAATGATTGATAAGGACGGGAAATTAGCTGATCCGTCCGGTGATGACCTTCTTTCTGCCTGTTTGGTCTGCACGGACGGGCGTTTGACATACGCTCCTCTTCTCAAGGAGGGTGACAAGAAATGATAATTACCGACTGGGCTTGGCTCTACATAATACTCCTGGCGGTATTCGTGGGATATGAGGTGATAAGCCATGTCCCTGTCATTCTTCACACACCGCTAATGTCAGGTTCAAATTTTATTCACGGCATCGTTTTAGTGGGAGCAATACTTGCGCTAGGATATGCTACTAATGACGTTGAGAGAGTTATCGGATTCGTAGGGGTGGTGATGGCAACCCTCAACGTCGTAGGAGGTTACGTAGTGACCGAAAGGATGCTTGCCATGTTCAAGAAGAAGGAGGGAGGGAAGTGATTGACATCACGCAGCCCATATATGTGCTGACAATCGCTGCGTTTGTTTTTGGTCTCATCAGAATGGGCAATCCTGCAACTGCCAGAAGCGGAATTCTCTGGGCAGGCATAGCGATGGCCTTTTCCATAGGTGCAACATTCTTCGTCCCTGGCATATCAAATTTGATCCTTATTTTCCCAGCTATACTTATCGGGGCTGTCATAGGGTACGTTGCAGCGAGGAAAGTCGCAATAGTGGATATGCCTCAAATGGTAGCAATTTACAACGGCATGGGCGCTGGTGCAGCATCCACAATAGCTGCGATTGAGCTCATAAAGGTTGGGAACTCATCCTTCAATATAATTGTCGCCTTGGTTGGAGCGATAATAGGTAACGTTTCCATAGCAGGCAGCACTATCGCTTTCCTCAAACTACAAGGCTGGATGAGGCAGAAACCAATCACTTTCTTTTTGCAGCAGGTATTGAATATAGTAGTTATGGCAGTTGGTATCCTCTTTGGTGTCCTCTTCTTGGTGCACAGCAGTGCAATAGTATCATACCGATCATCTCTCATTCCTTTCTTCGCTCTGACCATTGCCTATGGTTTCCTCATGGCCCTGCCGATTGGTGGGGCAGATATGCCGGTCCTAATCTCACTATATAATGCAATGACAGGAATCGCAGTTGGCCTGGAAGGCTTTGCAATTTCCAATTACGCTATGGTTGTCGCAGGTATACTTGTAGGTGCAGCTGGGACAATCCTGACAGTTGCAATGGCTTCTGCCATGAACAGATCTGTGGGTGCCATCCTCGCTGGTGGATTTGGAAAACCGCAGGAAGAAAATAGGGCAATTTCTGGCAATCTTAAACCAATAAGTAGTGAAGACGTAGCCATTATGCTTGCATACTCATCCACAGTAGCGATTGTCCCAGGTTTCGGCATGGCTTCTGCTCAAGCGCAGTTCAAGGTCAGGGACCTGACCGATATGCTGATTTCCAAGGGGATTAAGGTGTTCTTCGCGATACATCCTGTAGCAGGGAGAATGCCGGGTCATATGAATGTACTGCTTGCTGAGGCAGGAGTGCCATACGACTTACTTATGGACAGGGAGGAAGCAAACAGAGCATTTCAGGATGTGGATGTATCGCTGGTAATTGGAGCTAATGACGTTGTCAATCCAGCAGCCAGAATTCAGGGGACGCCCCTCTATGGAATGCCAATCCTTGATGTTGATAAGTCAAAGAATGTAATTGTGCTGAAGAGAGGGTCTGGAAAGGGATTTGCAGGCATAGAGAATGACCTCTTCTACATGGAAAAGACGAAGATGCTTTATGGGGATGCCCAGGAGTCGATCTCAAAGCTGATACAGGAACTTAAGAAATTGTAAAAGTTGGAAGTTGCAGATGAATGTAATCTGAGTATCGGACTCTTGAAACGGGCTTATTAATGAAGTGTAATTACAGACAGTTAGAGACGTAACGTGTAACATCCTTTCTCTGAAATAAACTATTCCTTACCTCGTAAATTTTGGGGATAGTTTTTTCTGAAAGGTGTTCATCTGTATTCATATGACCAGTCAAAGGGATTTTGTGGGGTACGGTTACAAGCCTCCACGATTCACCTGGCCGGGAGGACAGAGATTTGCTCTCTCCTTGGTGTTTAATTATGAGGAAGGAAGCGAGCATTCAGTGGAAACGGACGGCATGATTGAGAGTATTGGGGAATTTGGTCCGGTGGATATCAAAGTGAGGGATGTTGGAATGGAATCGGTGTATGAATATGGACAGAGGGTCGGTATTTGGAGGATACTGGATCTCCTCAGGAAGTACAGGGTCAGGGCAACTTTCTTTGCAACGGCCAGAGCTTTGCAATCAAATAGGGAAGCGGCTAAGGCCATAATTGAAGGGTCTCATGAAATTTGTGATCATGGCTACTCATGGACGGAGCTTTACAAACTGAATCCAGATGAGGAGAGGGAAGAGATCAGGAAATCAGTTCAGGTAATAGAAGAAGTGACAGGTAGAAAGCCCGTTGGGTTCTATGCCAGGGAACCAAGTCAAAATACCTTGAGGCTCCTGAAGGAGTTCAAGAATTTCATCTACGATTCTGATTCGTACGCTGACGATATACCTTACTTCGAAAAAAACACCGGAATGCTAATAGTACCGTATACTCCGGATGCCAATGATTTTCACTTTCAGAATCCAATTAACAGATTTTCAATCGGAAGGGATTTTTATACGTACCTGAAGGACTCCTTTGACGTGTTGTACAGGGAATCAACTAACAGATCAAAAATGATGTCAGCAGCATTCCACGTGAGGGTAATCGGAAGACCAGGCAGGATATATGCCCTGGAAAGGTTTCTGAAGTATGTTAAAGACAAGCCTAAGGTGTGGATAGCAACAAGAGAGGAAATAGCAAAATTCTGGTTGGAGAAGTTTGGATGAATGCAAGGTTGCCTGAAATCTTAAAGTGATGGAGTGATTTTATAGGCATAACAGAAGTCCTTTCATAATTGAAATGAAACCGATTACCAGAACATTTAATTATCCGCAACCGATATTTTCACATGACCTCTAGCCAAATGAAAGTTCTCGTAATAGGATTTGGTACCGTTGGGAAAGGTTTCTTTGAATTATTATATAGGAAGAGGAACGTCCTCAGTCTAAACAACGTATCTATTAATGAGATTGTCGACATGAAGTATGGTTACATAAAGAACCCTGGAAATGACGTTATAAAGGAAGTTGAAGGAGGAAAGATTTTTCCGAAGGAGGATGTTCTCTCAGTTATAAAAGAATCAGATGCAGACATAGTATGCGAGTTCACCTGGCTAGACCTAAAGACCGCAGAACCTGCGTACTCTCATATCAAGACAGCACTCCAACTAGGGAAGCACGTTATAACTACGAACAAAGGCCCACCTGCTCTCAAGTATAAGGAATTAGTCACTCTTGCAAACAAGAATCATGTTAAATTTTTAATGAAGGGGACTGTAATGGCCGGGACACCTTCATACAACCTCCTAGAATTGGTTCCAGGAGCTGAGGTAAGGAGCGTGCGGGGAATCATGAACGGAACCACCAACTATATTCTCACCTCCATGGAGAACGGGAAGAGTTTCTCATCGGCCCTAAGGGAGGCACAGGAACTTGGATATGCCGAAGCTGATCCCACAAACGATGTCGACGGGTTGGATGCGGCGGCAAAAGTAACGATCATTTCTCATATACTTGGATGGAAGCACGAATTCAGCGACGTCAAAATAAAAGGGATAAGAGACGTAACGCCGGAACAGGCAAAAGAGAAAACAAAGCTTATTGCCTATGCCGACGAGCAAAGTATCTATGTAAAACCGCTCAAACTAGAAAGAAACGATATCCTCTCCGGGGTTAGCGGAGTCACGAATGCAATCGAGATTGATACCGATACTCTTGGTAAAATTTTCAGCGCGGGACCTGGCGCTGGAAAAGTACAAACAGCCCAAGCGGTCTTGACAGACCTTGTTACAATAACGAAAGGGGCGAAATAATAAAATTATTCAAGACGAAGAATCGATTGACTAAATTTTTAACAATCAACCTTACTGCATGCTTTAATGCCTTTCGATGCATCTGCATTAGTAGGTTATTTACGAAATTTCAGACTAGCAATGAAATTTAATCATGATGAACCTTAATCCTCTTTATAGAAAACAATGAAATGGAATTCCCAATTATAACAATCCTTTTTCCTTTTTTTAGTTTGGGCCAATACATGCTACATTTAGGCTATTTTGGCAGTCTTGGAGGTCATCAAATGGCACTCTCCTAGCAACTTTGTCCGTCAGGAGTTGCATGGATATTTATTATAGAATTTGATGTTTGTGCGTAGGCCGGTGGTTCAAATGGAAAAAACGGTTGAAAATCCTAAAATCTCCCGGAAACCTGGAATCTCCCTCTCCGAACGTGCGGTGAACATAGACGATGAAGTATTCAAGCTTGCACTGGGGCTTCCAAAAGATGTGATTCCACTGACGGCGGGTGAACCTGATTTTCCAACTGCAGATTTTGTAAACCTTGCCGCCCGGAGAGCAATGGACTCAAACTTCACCCATTACACTGCCTCCAATGGAATACTTCCACTGCGAGAAGCTATTTCTAAAAAACTTCGGGAGGACAATAACTTATCCTATGACCCGGATGAAATTGTAGTTTCTCCGGGCAGTTCTCCATCCATATTTCTACTACTGTTCGCGCTGGCCGACAGGGACGACGAAATCCTGATTCCAGATCCAGCGTGGTTCCATTACCCGATCCTTACCGGACTTGCCGGTGCGAGGGCGGTCAGAGTTCCACAAAGAAAGGATGAAGGGTTCAGACTGGCACCTGAAGATATCGAGAAAATGGTAACTAAGCGCACTAAGGTTATGATAGTGAACTCGCCCTCCAATCCCACAGGTCATGTTCTTTCAAGGGAAGAATTAGAAGGGATTGCGGGAGTCGCAGAGAGAAATAATCTTACAATAATTTCTGATGAAATTTACGAGAAGATACTTTATGGCAATAACAGACACATAAGTATGGCATCGCTTTCTGGCATGAGGGAAAGGACTGTGACGGTTAACGGCCTCTCCAAAGGATACGCAATGATGGGTTGGAGAATCGGCTTTGCAGCGTCCAATAGGGAGCTTGCAGAAAAGATGAGGTCTCTGCTAGGATATACTGTCGTATGCCCCGGAAGCGTAGCTCAACATGCGGCCATAGAAGCTTTGACTAATCAAAGGTCCAAGGAATATGTTAGGAAAATGGTTGAAACCTGGACAAGAAGAAGGTCTTTGGTCCTTAAGTACGTTAATGAATTCCATGACGTAATGAGCATAGAACCTCCAGAAGGGGCATTCTACGGATGGATAGACGTTTCCCGTTCGGGCATGACTGGTAAAGAGGTATCTTCCGGGGTTCTCAGGGAATACAAGGTAGGAGTTATGCCAGGTCATCTCTTTGGAGAATCTGGAAGGAATCATATCAGGATATCGTATGCAACCTCTGACGAGATTGTGGAAGAGGGAATGAAGCGGCTAGGAAGGTTCTTAAGAGAGAACAAAAAGCAACCCTAAGACGATAGCTTTTTGAAGTTTCAAACCAAACTTTATATATCGAAGGATAGTCTATAATAGGTGAGGCCTTACGCCAGAAATTTTCAATAATTTGGACCTAAGCATAGTGAGGGAAACACAGAAAAAAGTGGAAGCGGATGGAGGACATTTCCCCCTCGAAAAGCATATAGAAGGAGAATTCCATTTTGACGGTAGTCCGATGTTCACTGCCACTCTGTCATCCAATATGGCAACTTTCACGATGGGAGTAGATGAACCTTCAGTACTAGGTGGAAGGGGAGTGTACGCTAGTCCCCTTAACTACCTCATGCTTGGTGTTCTGTCTTGCTATGCATCCACTATAGTGCTTACGGCATCGCTAAAAGGTGTAAAGCTGAAAAAGTTGAAGCTGAAGGGACACCTCTTCTACGATGTAGGGCCAATGCTGCACCCAAGTGACTTTCCGCTAGCGAAAGAGCTAAAAATAGAAGTGGAAGCTGACAGGGACATTAGAGATGTGATAAAGGACTCCAGCAGGTGTCCTGCGTTCTACATAGTTTCACATGGTGTAAAGACAGAGGTAACGCAGGTTTAGGATTTCTTCCCCCTTAGGTACTGATCATTCCCTGTCAGCCAATCAACCCTGATAGGGCTGAATAGGTCCATGTCAATGGTGTCCTTGACGGCAGTAGCCTTGTGGGGCTTATTAGAAGGTATCACTAACACCTCACCCTCTTTTACCGATATTTTTTTTCCGTCAATCTCAAAAAGCAACTCTCCCTTCACTATCCATGTAAGCTGCTCACTTTCGTGGTGATGCTCCGGCACAACCACACCCTTCTTGAGTCTCACCTCTGCTGCCATTACCTTGTCGCCGTAGATGAGCTTCCTGGAGAGCCCTTCAGAGAGTTCTTCAAGCTTTACATCGTTCCAGGCTAGTTTCTTTAATTCTACCATGGGAATGAAACATCTATTCACATTAAGAATTTTTCGTATCCATAGCCGTTAGGTTTACCAAAATAAAGAACAATATCCCAAAAGAACTTAGACACAGGGAAACTCAGAACATTCCTTTTATATCTGCTCTGAATTTGTTCATATGTTCATAAGTGAATTGGAAGGTTCACCATCACTTGAAGTTGTAAACCTGGTACTACAGAAGTTGGCAAGGGGTGAAAAGGTAACATCCCTGGCAATCGGTGAACCGTTGTACAATACTCCGAAGGAAATAATCGAAGTAGCTTACAGGAGCATGGTAGAGGGTGAGACGCATTACACCTCCTCCTACGGAATACAGGAAGTGAGAGAAGCTATAGTAGAAAAGGTGAGAAGGAAAAATAAGATCGATGCATCAATTAGGAATACCATCTTCATTACGGCCAAACAGAGCGTTTACGCGATAATGATGGCCATGGCTGGAAATAGACCAAAAATTCTACTCCCAAATCCAGGGTATTTCTACACTGAGCCCGCCCTCCTTGCGGGCTTAACGCCGATTAAATATGCTTTAAATGATGACCTCTCTTTTGACGTATCCAAAGTCATCTCCCTTTTGGACGATAAGACGGCGGCTGTTATGATCAACACTCCTGGCAACCCAACCGGAAGGGTCATCGACAGGAAAGATTTAGAAGAACTCTACGAGGCGTGTAGATCAAAGGGGATTAGGATAATAAGTGATGAGGCGTACGAAGACATTGTCTATGGGAAGGAACACTTTTCCGTAGGATCTATAGAAGGGCATCCGGATCTAGTGACAACGATATTCTCTCTCTCGAAAAGTTATTCCATGACCGGCTGGAGGGCCGGTTATACAGTGGGCAGCGAGGAAATCGTGTCAAGGATGGCTAGGGTGATAGAACACACTTATACTTGTTCTCCGCCGTTTATCCAAAGAGCTTCTGCTTTCGCGCTTAGAAATGGAGATACCTTCATCAATGAATTCAGGGAGGACTTCAGGAAGAAGAAAGAGCACGTGGAAGGCAAGCTTGCAAGGATAAGGGGGGTAAAGACGTACCCCATAGAGGGGGCTTTCTATGCATTTCCCAATTATGGACTCAAAATTAAATCGGAGGATTTAGCCAGAGAGCTTCTTGAGAAACATCATGTGGCTGTTCTGCCCGGCACAGCATTTGGTACGGCAGGTGAAGGGCATATTCGCATATCATTCTCAGGATCGCTAGAATCTATCGACCGCGGACTTGACGCATTAAGTCTGTTCCTAGAGTCAGGGCATTAGACTTGCTCCTAAAACTGTCGAGGGAGTTCCTGTACTCCAGCTGAATCGCCTCCCTATCAGTCCCGTACATTATGAAGTTGAATCCGCGGGCGATGATTGGCTCTGGGTTTCCGTTTGCTAGGGGGAAATAAATACCTGTCACCAGACCCCTCGCTCGCGATTCGGTCAGAATTTTGTCGACAGCTGAGAGGAATAATTGGTTGGTCCATGAGAAGTCAGTGCCGAGTGCAGTCGTCAGGTCTACTGGCCCTATGAAACATCCATCTATACCTGGGACGGAAAGGATTTCGGAAAGGTTGTCTAGTGCCTTCTTGGTTTCAATTTGAATTATCACTACCTGTTTATTCGCTTCTTTTACATAATTGGAAAAGGCGTAGCCGTATCCTGATGCCCTGCCAGGTCCGACGCCTCTCACCCCCAGTGGTGGAACCTTTGAGTAACCTACAGCCTCTGCCGTTTCCTCAACCGTTTCGATGCCGGGTATGATTATTCCTGCAACGCCGGTGTCCAGTACCTTTTTAATCTCATTCTTTTCCAGTCCCCTTATCCTGGCTACGACCTCCAGAGGTTTAGCCGCCATTTGAATATTCTGAAGGTCATTTATTCCAATGGCAGAATGTTCCATGTCAGCAATGAGGAAGTCGGGACCAATCGAGGCAATCATTTCTGATATGGACGGGTCTGTAATACTGATTAATGGTGCGAGGAGAAATCTGGATTCCTTGAGTTTTTTCAAGAAGTCGTAGTGTTTCATTATAATAAATAGAAAGCGAGGTCTAATATCTTTGTAATTACCGCCAAGTTAATGACCTTTTAAGTCACGTCCAGAAGCCTACGACAACGCAGTTATCTCTGCCTCACTTTTTGAATATTGCGAGCTTGATTTCAGTCATCTCTTCAATTGCGAACCTTATTCCCTCTCTTCCCAGCCCACTCAGCTTCATTCCTCCGAATGGCATTACATCAACCCTGAAATCTGAAGTATCATTAATCAGGACTGCACCGAAGTCTAACTCCTGTGTCGCCTTAATAGCAAGGTCAAGGTTGTGTGTGTAGATTCCAGCTTGTAGCCCATATGGAACATCATTTGCCATGCTGATCGCCTCTTCAAAATTATGAATGGGCTGAAGTATAGAAACAGGGCCAAATATCTCGTTGTGCCAGAGTCCTAGGTTGTGCTTCACGTCAGTTATAAGCGTGGGAAGGTAGAACTTTCCATCCCTTTTACCTCCAATTAGGACTTTCGCACCATTAGACACTGCATTATTAACTTCCTTCTCGACCCTAACTGCCTCTCCTTCGGCTATCATCGGGCCAACATCCGTTGAGTCGTCAAGCGGGTCCCCAACCTTGAGTTTAGCCACCCTTTCCACTAACATGGATGATAGCTGCCTGAATACGTCTTCGTGTATCAGTATTCTCTGGGAATGAATGCAGTTCTGCCCCTGAGATTCCATTGCCGCATCGACGATGGCATCGCTTGCCTGATCCAAATCAGCGTCTTTCCAGACTATAACAGGAGAATTGCTCCCAAGCTCCATCGAATATTTCTTAATACCCCCCCTCTTTATTAGCCTGTCAGCAGCTTCCACGCCACCGGTGAAAGTGACCTTCTTGATTTCATCTGAAGCAAGGAAGAAGTTCGACACCTCTCCACCTCCTGGTCCAATGACTGTCTGCATCGCATTCTCTGGGAGCCCCGAATTGTTGACGATCTCATTCAGGATGTATCCGGAGTAGGGGGTAAGTGATGCTGGTTTGTTTATGATAGAGTTACCGGCGGCCAGCGCGGGTCCGACTTTATGTGCAACCAAGTTCAGAGGATCGTTGAATGGTGTAATAGAGAACACTGGACCGATTGGTACCCTATTATAGTAGGCAAACCTGTTTTTTCCCCTTGATTCAACGTCCATAGGTATCGTTTCGCCATAAATTCTCTTGGATTCCTCTGCAGAGAACAGCATGGTAATAGAAGCCCGCCTGGCTTCTCCTCTTGAGTATTTAATCGGCTTCCCGGCTTCTATGGAAATGATCTTAGCTAGCTCTTCCCTCCTCTTCTCCAGCTCATTTGAAACCTTGAACAGTGCTTCATATCTTTCGAACGACGGGAGATCCCTCATCTTCCTGAAAGCTTTCTTTGCGTTGTCCAGTACAATCTTTGCGCCTTCCAAGGTTGTATCTTTCAGCTCTACAAATTGGTCGCCCGAGAACTTATTTCTGACAATCATACCCTAAGATATTCCTTCGATTAATAGGTTGCCTGATTCCAATAGAACAACCTAAACTAGTACGGCACTACGGCTCGGAAAGTCTTCCGATAGCTATCTTGTCCTCTTAATACAGTACTAACGTTCTCTGCCTTCTCACGACACTTCCATCGCAACAACTCTCGCCATTGCTCCGCTTCCACGATATATTTTGATGGGAAGTGCTGCTATTAGATACTTCTTTCCTTCTGTCAGTTGATCAAGGCCTGCAACGTCTTCTATGAAAGCAATGTTGTGGGCGAGCAATTGCTTGTGGACTTTGAAATCTGAATGTGCATACGGCTCAATTCCAAGGGTATCGATCCCTATAACATTCGGATGGTGTTTTATCATGAATTCTACTGTATCATACGCTAGTCCAGGGAAGTCAAATTGAAACTCCTTTGAGTAGGCCCGCTTCTTGTCCCAGCCAGTATGAATAAGGATGATTTTATGATCATATTCGGTCTTCCACTTCTTCTCGAATTTGTCAACAGTTATTTCCGGTCCGTCCAGCTCAGGTCTAATCACGTAGCCCTCTCCTATGAGCTGAGAAAGTGGAATCTCATCGACGCTCATTCCGTTCTCCAACATATGGTACGGAGAATCTATATGTGTACCTGAGTGTGTCGCAGCAGAAAAGGTCTCTACGGTGTAGCCGTCCCTCGCAGCGGTTCCTACTGGCACTATATTGACAAGTGGATTGCTGGGCCAGATGGGCATGTATGTTTTCAACGGGGTTGATAAATCGAAGATTTTTTTAATCTCCATAGTTGTGATTATAAGGAATTTGTATTAATGACTTTCTTTTGGATATATCTCTGGGAGGAGTTTGAAAGAAAGAAATATCAAATTGCCCTTCCTTTGGCCAGGCAGACCTAGTAGGGAAATTTCACGAATCCCCCGTCGACCTGTATATTGGTTCCGTTTATGTAACCAGCGTCGCTAGAACAGAGAAATGACACAAGATAGCCAATTTCCTCTGGGGTGCCGAACCTCTTTGCGGGGATCGTTCTCCTTATGGCGTCATATGCCTGCTCCAATGAGATTCTTGACATCTCCGCGTTCCTCTTCGCTATATTCTCGAGTCTTGGCGTCATAATGTAGCCTTGGGATATACTGTTGAAGGTGAGCCCTTTTTCAGCGTATTCGATTGATAGTACCTTTGAAAGACTTACAACAGCTGCTCTCAGGGAGGCAGATATAGCAAAATTCTCAAGAGGCTGCTTCGTTGTAAGAGAGGTAATGAAAATCACTCTACCCTCCCCTTTTGCGATCATTTCGGGAATAGTGCTTTTAACCATAGCAACGGTGCTCTTCAGAAACATATTGATGCTTGAATCCCAGTCATCGTCAGTGATATCTAGGAATGGAGCCACCTTTGGGTCCCCATAGTTTATGATCAGGAAATCCAGGCTTCCAGATTTTTTCCGGACCTCATTAATGAGTCTCCTTACGTCCTCTGGTTTGGTCAGGTCACACGGAGTTGTTTCCACATGTCGACCCGTCTCCGTTTTAATCTGGTTTGCTGCATCATTTAGTCTTGATTCATCTCTTGATGATATATGAACCCTGCATCCCTCAGAGGCGAGAACCTTTGCAACTCCTTTGCCTATACCAGAGCTTGCAGCTGTAACAAGGGCAACCTTCCCTTCGAGACCTCTCATAAAAAACCTAGGAAAGCGCTTTATAAAAAATTTCCCGAATTGCGATCCTTCATCAGTGTCGCTTCCAAGAAGCTCACTTGCTTAAGAAATAAAAAATATCACCACCGTGAAGAAATAGCAGATAAAGGGAAATGGTTATCCATCTCAAATTAATGGTGGATAGGAGTGATCTACTTTGATAGTCGGAATCCCTACCGATGATGGAGTTACCGTTTCTGAACACTTTGGCAGGTCCAAAAAATTTATGCTGATACGAATAGAAAATGGAAGGGTTGCTGAGAGGAAGCTAGTAGACAATCCTCATAGCGAAAATTCTGACGATCAGGCCGGCCACGGCAGACTCCTGAAGATGTTTACCGACAACAAGGTTGAAAGGGTGATTTGCTCTAATCTCAACCCGCGGATGGAACGCAATCTCAACAGTCTTAAAATATCAGTAGAAAGAGTAGATATGAACACCGGGATTGAGGAAGCTCTCAAAGCAGAGGTTCATAGGAATATGTGAAAGCAGTACATGCTTTGGAGCTAATGGGTCAATCCCTCGACTGATGGCCCCCAAGAGAACCGAAGAATGTTCAAATGCAGCAATATTTCGATTTGAACATATCGGAATCTGTCGAATCCGATGACTATGCCTTTTCGATCTTCCTAAGGAAATCTTGTACGTCAGAGGCACTGAGGTCGATCACCTTTTCAAAATTCCCGAGCATTGCGATTGACGATTGTAGATTAGATTTGGTTAGCTGTTCGACATTAACGCCAAGTGGAACGCTAACTTTTCCTTCCTCGACGAAAGACACGATCTCGCTGTAAACTCTCAGTGAATTTATAATGGACCTCCTTGATGATTCTGCGAGGTTGTTCGGTTCTAGTATATACTCCTTAGCCCTGTCCGGAAGCTCTACAGCCAGGAAGTCGAGGAGGTTAAGATCTGCTGTGCTTCGTATTGGACCGAAACTCAGTAAAATAGTGGCAGGCCTTATACCAGCAACCTTGCATTGCCTGTCATAATCTCCCAGCAGGTTTATCGCTTGTTCACTGTCGAAGAGGAGTTGTGTTGTAAAGAATTCCGTCCCAGACAAGGTCTTGAACAGCATTCTCTTTGCCTCCTCCTTGCGTTCTGGGAGGGATATGTTACCAATTGTAACGTCTTCCTGATGGAATTTTGTCCATAGCCTTCGGGCGATGAGGTTTGCCTCTGATACACTTGGTCCGGGATATCTGTGATGTCTTGTATTACCCCCTACGAATATCATATTACTTATACCAAGGGAGTGTGTCTCCTTGATCCAATCCACAAACTTCTCATAATTCTCTATGTGGGCAACAACCTTGTTCACTATCGCATCTACCCCAACTATGTCTGCCGTCCCTCTTGCTAGGGCCCTGGTATAAATACTGTTGTATCTTGGCTTACCTTCGTGATTTTCCTCGACAAGCTCAGGAACGCTAACAGCGTTAAGTCTTGGAGCATTTTTCAATGCATTTCCCAATTCTTCCTCCCTTAATTTTAAGTTTCTGATTATCTTCTCATCGTGAGCCGGATCTCCTGTCTTGCTATCGCGGAGAGGGATAGCGGTAAATATCAGCGGTTTCTTAGAAAGGACGCTCTTGAATTTGATGCTATCTTTCGCCATTGGAGAATCCGTATATCGTAACCGATTTAAAACAATTTTGATAAGTTGTACGCAAATAATAAGTAATTAGATTTCTAAAAGAATGGCAACACGTTAACTGCTTAGTTCAATGTATTTAGTTCGTTCACAAATAAGTATAAATAGGCGTGAATTTATGTGATTTAATTCTTTTTTTAGAAGGATAAAAAGAAGAGGTGAAAAAATGGGAGGACAAGATTTAGAAGCAACCAAATCTGAGCATTCGGAAGAAACAACTACAAAGAGGGGGTACAGAAAAGACTTGGGTACTTGGAGCGTTGTTTTTCTCGCTCTCGGTGCAATCCTTGGTCCTGCTGTTGCTTATGCGCCAGTGTACACCGTAGCATTCGCCGGGCCTATAGGTATCCTTTCGTGGTTTGCGGCAATGGCTATGCTGATTCCCGTTGGTCTCGTATACGCTGAACTGGGAACGGCATGGCCAAAGGCGGGTGGGGTAGCTTTCTATCCATCGAGAAGCAACGGCCCGTTGGTAGGCGCAATCAACGGATGGTCTTCGTTCGTGGGTTACCTTCTGGTATCACCAGTAATAGTGTTTGCTGTTGTTGAATATGCAAGCTTCTATTACCCTGCCCTTTATGTGAACGGTCTTCTCACAACTCTTGGTATAATTGTATCTGAGGTGGTACTAGTAGCGGTATTCCTCATCAATCTGCTCAGGATAAAGCATATGGGTGCAATTAACAACTGGCTGACGGTGCTTACTATAGTTCTGATAGCTGTAGTTGTCATAGGGCTTGGATTTTTCTTCCATGCAGGGACGTTCACATCATCTGCATACGGAGGACTCGCGCCTTTTGGTGCGGTGGGTTTCTTTACCGCAATAACGTTCACGGTCTTCGGTTACGGAGGGTTCAGGCAGCCTATCGACTATGCTGAAGAAGTCAAGAACCCTGGGAGGAGCATTCCCTTGGCTGTGGTTCTTTCCATAGTCATCTCCGGAATAATATATGCGGTACTGGCATTCGTGTTCGTGGGGGCTGCGAACTTTACTGCTCTAGGTGTCACCAACTGGGGTGCGTTTTATGGCAACGGGTCTCCTTATGCATCGGAGGCACAGGCACTTGCGCTTCCAGCTATTGTTGTGGTGTCGATAGTAGTTGCCCTCATTGCCACTTTCAAGGACGGGATCATCTATTATGGCGGAGCTGCCAGAGTAGGGCAGATCCTCGGCAAAGAGGACAAATATTTCCCGAATTTTATTGGCTACGTAAGCCATCGCGGAGTTCCAGTCTATTCTGTGATACTGGTATTCATAGTTTCCTTGGTTCTGGTTGCGTTGGGTAGATCATTGGCAACAATAATCGGCCTGATGGTAGATGCATTCTTGATCTCCTATTCTCCCGGAGCTATCAGCCTAGCAGTATTTAGGAAAACTGCACCAAATGTACATAGACCATTCAAACTTCCTGCCGTCTCTATACTCGCTCCAATAGCTTTCATAGTCACGAACCTGATGGTATTCTGGTCAGGATTTTCGGCGATTGAGCTGGTTGTCCCACTGGACCTGGCAGGAGTTGTATTCGTGATTCTTTACAACAGGCATAACAAAGTCAGCGGAAAGGCGTACCTCTACGGTGCATATCTCCCAATTTTCCTGATATTCGTGGTAATATATTCACACTTCAGCAGTACGTCATTTGGCGGAATAAATCTAATACCTTTCCCATACGACACGATCATCTTCATCCTTGTTACAATAGTCTTCTACTACATCGGGGTCTATTCAGGAGTAAAGGGTAGCAAATACTTCAAGAGAATACAGGATACGACGTCCTGAAATTAGCAACATAATTCATTTTTTCTTTTATTTACTATCTTTTCATTTTTGGCATCTTTGTCATCTAAGGACCTTTTTATGGAATAACCTGGTGGAACCGCAGGAGATAAAATGAAAAGGTCATAAATACTAAAATTACTCTGGTTATGTTGAAATGCGGGCCAAATGGTTATCGTTTGATTGCTACGGTACCCTTATAGACTGGAAGAAGGGAATAGAAACTAACTTTGAAAAGTACGCTAAATTCAAAAACGATATTGGTATAGACATTTTCAACTCATATGTTTCTCTGGAAGCAAGAAATGAACATAACTATTCTTCCTACAGGAACATCCTTGCGTCAACGTTTCTTGAGCTGTCCCACAAACTAGGTCTCAGTCCAACAGAGGAGGATGCAATAAGCTTCTCAATGAGTATTGGCAAGTGGCCACCGTTCAATGACACCGTCCAGACGCTCAAGTATCTAGGTTCAATAGGAGTGAGGAGAGTAATTCTTTCGAACGTCGACAGGGACCTTCTAGATGAAACGGTTAGAAATGCCCACCTTGAAGTGGATGGTTATGTTACTGCAGACGAAGTGGGGTCCTATAAACCCTCTCCTTCACATTGGTTGCGAATGTTGAAGAAATTCAATATTGACAATACAGATGTTATTCACGTTGCAGGGAGCATCTATCATGATATTATACCTGCCTCGAATTTGGGATTTAGAACAGTCTGGGTAAATAGATACAATGATCCAGCGCCAGCCGGTATAAGATTGGGTCATTCCGTTAAAAGTCTTTCTGAAGTGTCAAAACTGTTGGGATAAGTTTTTTGCTTTCATCAGCTAGAACGTTTGTTTTCTCATCCACCTATAACCTTCTTGTGAGGTGAAGTATACCCAAGAATCTCAGTAGATGCAAATTTAGCCTGATTCAATGTGGTACTATCATATTGGCAATCTGTCCCAGTCAATCAGGTCTGAACCGCTAGGAGTCTTTATCTCTAAGTAGCCAAGCATCTGGGTAAAGAGCTGGTCTTCAATCTCAACCTTATAGTCTTTCTTCTCGAAGTGCTTGTTAAAAAAGGAACCTAGAGCCGCTATTCCCATTGCCTTCTGAAGTTTTACCTCATTCGTTGCAATGTCCCTCACTTCTTTCGCAAACTTATCGCTTATATCATATTTCTTGATGTCGGATAAAAATTCTTGGACGATCCTGGACATCAATTTATTGTGCTCTTCGGTGAGTAATATCTTCACTTTGTATTTCGGGTTAAAAATTATACGACCCCCCTCGGATTTGAACCAGTTATCTACATCATTCCTGAATAATGTCTCGGCAAGGGCTTTGGCAACTTCAACTGGTTTCGAAAAGTCGATGCCCTCAGTCAGGTTATAGACTACTTCAGAGCCGTCAGCAGAATCCTTTCTTCTCGTGGAAATTGACTCAATTAACTCTTCTAAAGACATACCTCCTCCTAAGAAATCTGCATATAAGGATTCCCACTCTTGGGTAAGTCGCTAGTAGCAAATTACGCCTGTGGGGTCAGCGTTAACTGTAAATTTAATCGTGAATGTACTTGCTACCAATAATTCCTGGAAAGTCCGGAGACTCATGGAAGGATACAAGCCTGCTAGGGAAAATTATGGCATCGTTTCACTTTCACGAAGTCTCAGAGAGGCTGATTTTGCATGACCTGCGAGACCTTCGATTGTGCTTTGTTTGTAAGCTCTCTTTGCAAGGTTTTCCAATGCCTTGGAACCTGTGACTTTCTGATAGGTTAGGATCTTCAAGAAAGAACCAACGGATAGTCCCCCTGTGTATTTAGCTGCCCCGTTTGTTGGCAACGTGTGGTTTGTCCCTATTAATTTGTCAGAAAATACCACAGGTGTGCTATCGTTAAGGAAGAGGGAACCATAATTCCTGAGGGTCTGGAAGGCGATCTTCCCGTTCTCTGCCGAGAGGTGAAGTTCAAGATGTTCAGGAGCATAGGAGTTTGAGTACTCTACTGCCTCTTCTATAGTATCGCAAAGGACAACTGACCCCTTATTATTCCAAGAAACTTTGAGTATCTCCTTCGTAAGAAGAGTATAAATAAATTCATCCATATTTTTTACAGCATATTCTGCCAGTTTCTTAGAAGTTGTGACTAAGCAGCTTCTAGCAGCAATATCGTGTTCTGCCTGTGCAAGAAGATCGTAGAGTACCTTTACCGCATCAGCCGTATCATCCGCAATGACAA
Source organism: Thermoplasmata archaeon (assembly GCA_021797855.1). Taxonomy (GTDB): domain Archaea; phylum Thermoplasmatota; class Thermoplasmata; order Thermoplasmatales. Next base: position 149,583 of record JAJZYX010000001.1, on the reverse strand, counting down.
GAACCTCACTAGGACCGGCGAGGAGGTCTATGCCTACTTTGCCGAAAACAGCTCGCTTTGCCTGGTTAACATATTTATTTCCTGGACCTATTACCTTGTCTACTTTTTTTATAGTTTCAGTACCGTAGGCCATCGCTGCAATTGCCTGGATTCCACCAACCTTTAATATCTCGGTAGCTCCAGCCTTTACAATGCCATAGACCACAGCCGGATTTGGTTTGCCAATGCCAGGTGGGGTTGCAGCCACAATTCGCTTTACTCCCGCCACTTTGGCTGGCACGATCCCCATCAAGGCGGATGAAAGAAGCGGAAACCTTCCTCCCGGTACGTAAACACCCACTGCGTCTATTGGAATCACCTTCTGCCCGAGGATTGTACCACCATCGTCCACCTGTAATTCCATGTCTCTGTACATTGAGAGCTGAAATTCTGCAAACCTCCTGATCCTGGATATGTTTGTGTCTATCAACTCCCTTACGTCATTAGGTACCAGCCTTACCAGCGACTCTATCTCACTGTTATCCATCTTTGCTGATTTTATTTCCACGCCATCAAATTTGGCTGTGAATTTCCTGATTGCTTCATCCCCGCCTTTCCTAACTTCGGCTATCACTTCAGAAACCAGTCTCAGTAATTCAGACTCTTCAAATTCAGTTTCCTGGCTTTCTTCCTTCATTATCCTGCAACTCATCTGTATCATCCGCCTATCATTCGAATGTCCCTGCCTCTTGTCCGACCTTATCTAGGTCCTCCTTTGTTTTTCTCCTTCCTATGGCTATTGCTAAGATTATGCCCGTCACAACAATGGCGATTACCCAGTATGACGATATATTAAGCGGGTAGGACGGTAGCGGAATGAAGACTCCGTAGATTGCGAATGCATAGACGAAAGTAGCAACTAGGGGGAATACCGCAAATGGAAGCAACTGCTTGACCTTCATCTTAAGAGATCTCTTTCCCCATACTGGAAGAGAGAAGTTTGCCAGAATATGGACGAAGTAGAGTGATGCTCCGTTCATCGTGGCTATCACAGCTGCAGCAGTAAATGGCCCCCAAATTAGTCCTCCGACGAGTGCTATTATCAGTACGATGACCATCTCTACGGCAATCACTCTGACCGGGGCGCCTGTCTTCTTTCCAACCATGGCCAGGCTCTTCGGGAACACTATCGAATCCCTAGCCATTGCAAATCCTGTTCTGCTCAGTGCGTTCCCTTCTGCAATACCGTTGGATATGAAACTGTTAAGAGTCAGAATTGTGAAGATTATAAGCGCTATAGGCCCTCCATACCGTTCAACGACTACGAAACCAGGATTTGAGGTTGACGCAAAGTTCCCCATGTTGTTAATGCCCCAGCCAACCGTAAAGGCGTAGGTGCTAATTATATAAGCCGCCGCTGACATACCGATTGCCACAAGAATGGCTTTCGGAACTGTCTTTTTTGGTTGCTTCATTTCCTCCGACAAAGTTATGACTGAACCCACTCCAACATAACCTAGAATGGCATATACAGTAGCAAGTCCAATCTGACTGAAGCTATGTCCTGTGAAAGTGAATGGAACAAAGGTGTTTGAAGGTCCGACCTTCACGATTATTATTAACGAGATGACGACCAGAAATACCACTTCAAGTACCCCACCAATCATTGTGTAAAATAGAGAGGGTTTCAGGCCGCTCAGAAGTAACAGGGTAATAACAAGGAATGGAATGAACATCAAGGGAATCCATCCAAATGGATTAGAAGAGAGTCCAGGTACGATAGGCCACAGGACCCCGGCGAAGAATAGTATCGAGAAGCCGCTCACTGCGCCGATCAAATTAAAGAAGTACAACCAGGACGTAAAAATTCCAAACCTAGGCCCGAAACCCTTGGAGACATATGCATAATACCCACCCGCATGGGACATTCTCTTGGAGAATGAGTAGTTCATGTACATGGCAGACAGCACTCCAATGACGGCTATCACGTATGTAATTGGCAGAGAAGCTCCAAGGATTCCTGCTTCAACAACATAGAATGAAGCTGCAGTAGCAGCAGGGGCAACAAAAGATAAGCTCTGAAAAACACCCAGCCAGAGGCCCCCGACGTTGCTTTTGAGACGTGGTTGAGAATCTTCAACAACCATGAGAGTTGAGATGATAGAAGTACTATATAAGAGTGTTTAGAAGTTTCTGAAATCACGTGTTTAGGAAATTTACAGTCATCAATCTAAGATTTTTGGAAAGAAAATTACCTAGACTTAAATATATATGAATAATCATGTTCCTATGAAGGCTCACATAAGAAGACAGCTAGACAAATTTGACATAAGATTGTTAAAGCAGCTTACAACTGATGCATCGCAGACAAATTCTCAACTTGGAAAGAAGATTGGTATATTTTCAGCATCTGCAATAAGCAAGCGAAGAAAACTCCTCGTTAAGAGCGGGATGGTGAGCGGAGTAAAGGCTTCATTGAATCTGGAAAGATGCAACCTAGACTACCCCGTAGTTATCCTTGTGAGGGGCAAATACGGGCTTAATTACGTTGAGAATCTTGGAGAGAAACTGAGGAGCCTTCCAGGAATTCTTTCAGTCTATAACGTAAGTGGGGACATAGATTTCATAGTATTTGCCGTCTACAAAAATAGAACAGAGTACCTATCCATACTTGACAGGCTATATAACATAAATGAGATTGAGAGGACTGATACGAGGCAAATTTATAGCGTGATTAAAGATTTTGACTACTCAAATGCAATTAATTTAGCGGAGGAGGATCAGTACATTACTAAATGAGGCTCCCGTTCTTCTCGTTAAAGCCGAGTTTCCCCTAGATTTAAGGAGGAATTTGTCCTAAGTTCTTCCACTTCCCTTGCAGTTGTCGCGTTAGATTAGAAGAAACAGTTAGGTCCTATTTTAAGCTCGTCAATGAAGGGTATTCTCTAAACTTCAGGCTGACCTGAGTAAAGGATAAATAAATGCAGTCTACCATCGATCTATAGGCTACAGTGCGGAGGGCCGGATTCGAACCGGCGAACCCCTTCGGGAGCAGACCCTAAATCTGCCACCTTTGACCTGGCTCGGCAACCTCCGCTAGATGTTGATGAATGTAAGGATTTAACGTCTTCCATGAATATATTTCCATTTATTATTCAACTAGAAATAAAGCAAGCAATCGAATACCCCTAGGTAAATTTCAGAGAGACGACAAATTTATTAATTGACTTACCTCTGAAACCTTGCATGAATATTTGCCCTGTATGTGAAGAAGAGTTTCCAGACAATGAAATTTCCACTATGTCATCACACTTCTACTCGAAGGCCAAGATTAGCGACTCCAAACACATTATGTGGCTGAATCGCGAAATATCAAAAGAAAGAGTTCCGTTAGACATCCTGACCAAGAAACTTGAAGAATACTACGACGCCTCTTCTGGAGGGTTATCCGCGTGGATAAAGAAGAGGTTTGTAGAACGGTTCTTTTCTGATAACCCAAACATATTTGTTTTGGAAATGCAGCATCCGACCAAGTACACCATAATGGGATACGTTACAGAACACTATCACTTCCTGCAACAATGGGTCAAGTCTTGTGCGTTTATCATCGCACGGACCGATTTCTTCGAGGTACAAAAGTTCGAATTTGACAATATTTCAGAGGAATATTTCGGGCTAAATGGCCAGCCGCCGCACTTCGAACTCCTACTCAGGATGGGTGAGTCTGTAGGGCTTAAGAGGGATAGGGTAATCTCCTCCCACCCACTTCCTGCGACAGTTAAAGAACTAAATTTCTTGAATAAAGTAAGCAGTTCAGCACACTGGCTCGATGCAATGGTTTCTATGCATTCCCTGGAACTTATCGCAGATAGGAATGTGAAACAGTACGGGGCCAAATATGCATATTTCAGGCACGAGATACTTGAAGGTGAGGTTTCTAAGGAGACTGCGAGGTTTCTGATGGCCGGTTACTATGCAGACCAGTACCATTCAGGTGATGCGCTCCGGTTGATTGACAAATACGCTACGGAATATGAAATGGGAACAGAAGTTCAGTCATATTTCCTGAGGTCCGCGGACTATTTTTACGATTATCTAAATGCCAGATATGAGAGGGGGAGAATGTATGAAAAGGAACTATGATGGCTGTGCTCTCTGCGATGCGACGTGGGGCGACTACTGGAGAGAGATTGAGGGTGATAACATGTTTTTCTGCTGTTCCATCTGTGCGGACGCATTCGAAAATATGATCAAAAGAGTGGAGAAGGAAACTGGATGGAAGAAGGTCGATTCAGTATCTATTAGCGGTAATTATTCGAAAGGGAGGGAATGTGTCGCCACCAGCGGGAACAGCAGACTGGAATATTTCTTCAGGCACGAAGATGGAAGGATAACGGAATTCAGAGTAAAGGGTCAGGGCACCAGGCCTGTCCCGTAATCCACCCAAAGGTCTTCAGAGAACAGTTTGAATCCCAATTTTGAATATGCCCTGATCGCAGGCGCATTGTTCTTGTTTACGAAGAGTATGGCCTTATCTAGATTACTGTACTGGTCCAGCATTGACGATATGAGCTTCTGGGCGTATCCCTTGTTTCTGTGCGCAGGGTCTGTGAAAACCGACGAGATTACAAACCAGTCCTTCCATACAGCACCTAGAGTGGCTGCACTTACTAGCTCTTCTCCAACGAAGTAACCAAAAACAGTGCTGTAATTGAGGAGGCCCCTGAACTCCTCAAGGTCCATAGTTTTAAATCTTGTGTTTTCCCACTGTGACATCAGCTTCCCATATTGCACATACCTGTCCTGCGTCAGTAGCTTCACATTTTCGTCACGTTTTCCACGGGGTCTCTCGTGTACCATGCAGTACTCCCCGTAAATGTTAGGTGCATCCTTGAATAATTCAAGGTTGTTGTTGAATCTAAGATGTATGACAGACGTGCTCTTGTCAACATAGGACAGTAGCGTCTTGACTGATCCGTTATCTCCGTACACCCAAATGTCCTTGATACCAGTAGAATGATAGTAGTTCAGCAGAACTCCAGTGATCTCATTATTCGTCTTGACATATAAAAATGAACTGTTCCCAAGCAGGAAATTGAAGTTATCTAGGTCGAAGAGCATGTAGAAGTTATCGTAGTCGCTCTTCAGGATCTTCATGAGCCTCTGTTTTTCGAACCATCCCTCAAGTTTTTTAACTTCAACTTCCATTGAGGATTCAGACACCTAATCAGACAATATTTAACTATTTTGTTGTGATAAAGGAATAGCTATGAATATGCTTCATATCAGCGAAAATTCAACGGTTGCTCTTCAGGAGGTAAAGAACGACCTAAGTGGAAAATTTTACTGGAAATTCTCCAGCCCTAACCTTGAAAAGGCAACCTTCCATTTACTTAATATCAACGGGAAGCTGCTTAGACCTACCCTTGTATTCGTCGGGGCCGAGTCTGTGGGCCTCAACTCCTTGAAATTTGTCAACCTTGCGATCGCTATAGAATACCTCCACATTTCTTCCCTGATTCACGACGACATCATAGACAAGGACGAGATGAGAAGGGGGGTAGAGACGGTCCACAAGAAGTACGGTACTGAAAATGCGATTCTTGCGGGCGATGCTCTCATAGCGAGGGCCGTGGCTCTCTCTTCCGCATACGGGGAAGATGTGGTGAAAAAGATAGCGGAATCAGCATTCCTAATGTGTGACGGCGAGTCAATGGATTTCTGCACCCAAAGAAAAAGGGTCGATATGACGCTCAAGAATTATCTGGAAATTGCAAAGAAGAAGACAGCCTCACTGATTTCCACATCAATTGGTATAGCGGCAATTAGCGAGAAAATGGGGGATAACGTCATAGGGGGTCTTCTTAGTGCAGGAGAGCACCTGGGAATTGCATTCCAGATAAGGGATGATGTGATCAATTCCATAGGCTCCTATGAACTAGGAAAGAGACCTGGAAATGACGACAAGAAGTTTAACAGGCCAAACATTGTTTCAGTGTTCGAGAGAGAGGGAATGAGTAAAATTGATGCGGTTGAGAAATCAATAAGGATGATGACGAAGGAAGTAAATGAAGCAATCCAGGAACTCTCTGCGTTCGAGAAGGTGAATTACATAAAAAAGATAATCTCTACCTATTTTAGCGAGTCTGACCTAAGAAAATTTCTATAGCTTCTCCTAATGCTAACTTATGGAATACGTACTGGCAATTACCGGGGCTTCGGGGATAGCTTACGGTGTTGATATCCTGAAGAATCTCCCTCCTAAGAGGGTCTTACTTCTTTCAAAAGGTGCAATTGATGTGGCGAAGTATGAAATCGGCGGAAAGTTCAGCGAAAAGGAGTTGAATCGCTATGCCGATGAAACATATGACGATAACAATTTCAGCTCTCCTGTAGCATCTGGCTCCCATAGGTTTGATGCATTCATAATAGCTCCTGCTTCGATGAACACTGTTGGCAAGATCGCTGCAGGCATTTCTGATAATCTTGTGACCAGGGTAGCCTCAATATCCCTCAAGGAGCGAAGGAAACTCATAATCGTTTTCAGGGAGATGCCGCTAAGCACAGTGCACCTCAGGAATCTCCTTTCCCTCTCGGAGGCGGGTGCCTACATCCTCCCTGCCAGTCCAGGTTTCTACCATCTTCCAAAAAGCATGGACGATCTCTACAAATTTGTGACTTCCAGGGTTCTCGATATCCTGGGCGTGGAGAACAACCTTATAAGGAGATGGGGGGAGAGGGATCTATGAGACGCACATTCGAAAGTTTGATCTAACGATTGAAGATCGCCCGCTCAAATTCCCAAGGAAAATAGACAAAATTTATTAACGGAAAATTTTTCACATTCAATGGCTTCTTCCCACTGTCTGATATGCGGTAGCGTCGTTGTTTCTGGATTATACTGTTACAACTGTCTCTGGGAGATCAGGAGAATAAGGCTCAGAGGCGAGAGCGATCTTGATACCTGGATGGAAAGCAACATGAAGGCAGCGAGGAAGATTAGCTGCGATAAGAACGTAAGGCCACTTGAAACATTCAATAGTCGGTGAGATTGTACTTTTCCTTGAACTCCTGAAATTTTTGCCTGCTGTCTATCCCGTATTTTTTTGATATATCTTCCATCAGCTTTGACTTTGAATTGTCCCATAGTTCGCTCAGCAGCATCATCCTTTTCCTCTCCTCGGAGAATATTATCTCCTCGCCATATCTCTTGAGCTCGCGCAGCAACTCGTGATCTTCTGTCATCTGTCATCGCACCTCTTCGAATCGTACTTCGGGTACGCGACATCGTATCTATTTATTGAATAGAGGAAGCGAAGGTATATCGCCAGCTTCTCCTTCTGGTCGCCTTCCACCTTTAGGATTTCATCCTTCACGGCCTCCGGCTCCTTGTGCTGCCTCACTGCATTCAAGAGAATTTTAGAAATCTCAGAGTAAAACCCCTTGCCCTTCGAGGCCCTTTCCAGGAAATGAACTGCCCTGGCAACCTCTCCCCCGATCATTTCAGTCTCGTACATCTGAAAATAGGCCAGTTCCAACATCTACAACCCCCCCGAAAGGTATGTGGCTAGAGCGGGAAGGACGGATTGGGCGTACGAGTATACGAGGAAATAAAGCACTCCGAACAGGACCGTCAGGAATGCAGATGCGTAAAGGATGTAGTTGTCCCTCACCTTCTCACCAGTTCCTTCCTTCCAGAACATGTACATTATGACCCGTCCGTAGTAGTAGAACGAAACAACCGAGTTTATTACAGAAACTATTACAACCAGATATGCGAGGGGCGTTCCTGTGGAGAGAACGGAAAGGAAGAGGAAGTATTTGCCGATGAAGCCCAGAGTGCCTGGGAAACCTGCAAGTGATAGGAGGAGTATCGAGAACGAAACGGCGAATGCATGGCTTTTTTTCCACATTCCGGAGAACCCATCTATGTCATAGTTTCCCAAGCCCTCCAAGGCAAGGAAAGAACCCGCCTTCATAAATCCGTAAGCCAGCGCATACATGAAAAGGCTGATGGCTGCAAGTGTGACCGCTGCAGTTCCTGCCACCAGGAATACTATGGAAAGGTAACCGGCCTGGGCTATGGAGGAATATGCAAGCATCCTCTTCACGTTGTTCTGGGATATTGCAACAACGTTGCCGAAAGTCATGGTAAGAATGGCGATGATGGCAAAGACCACCTTCAAGTAGCCAAAGAATAGTGGAGATGTGAAGAAGAGGTTAAAGAGGACTACGAGGGTCATGATCTTTGAGCTCGTGCTGAGGTAAGAAGAGACTGGGTTAGAAGTTCCGGTATATGTGTCGATCGCCCACCCGTGGAGGGGGAAAACTGCAAGTTTGAACCCGAATCCGAAGACAAGGAGCCCCATGGCGAGGAAGTAAACGTTGTGGAATCCTGCCACCGCCCCCAGATCCAGGCTACCGGTGGAAACGTAGTATAATGATATTCCAAAGATGATGAGTCCGGTGGAAAATGCACCTATAACGAAATACTTTATCGCAGCCTCAAGTTCCGAGTTTGATTTGCCGTAAGCGGCAAGCACATACGTCGGAATCGACACCCCCTCAAATGCAACAAATATGAACAGGAGGTTATAGGTGGATATTGCAAGCAGCATAAAGCCTAGGGATATGAGGAACACGAAGATCATGAGGCCCGGCCTCGGAGTTTCGGGATTCTTCGACATTCCTATTACCGAAAGGAGGCCAGGTATCAGGATGGCTATGAAGAAGAGTTTCGAGAATCCGGAAAGGAAGATGCGGCTTCCGACCTGTATGCCTGGATAATTCACCAGCAGGGTGAATATCAGAGAAACGACTACGGTTGCCGAGCCAATAATCACCATCATTGATCTCCTCTCGGTGACCGTGCTTGAAAAGAGTGCCAGAAACGCCCCCAAGAATAGGATGAACACGTTCCAGAGATAGTCATAATTACCAAAGATTGACATCACTTTCCACCTCCCAGGTACTGGATTGCATGAATGTTGAACAGGTGGAACAAAACCCCCGGATAAATTCCAAGGAAGAATATTATAGCCAGCGGAAGGACAGCTGCAATAAGCTCCCCCTTCCTGGCCGTTATGTTCCCCAGGAACTCATTGTAGGGACCGAATATTGTTCTCTGAAGGGCAAAAACGTGATAAGATGCCGTAAGGACAACACCTGCAAGAACGAAAATGAGATAGTACTTGAGGACAGCATAGCTTCCAAGCAGGATAGAGATTTCTCCTACGAAACCAGAGAAGCCTGGTATCGCCACCGAAGCCAGGAATGCAGCGAGTATTAGGAATGACAGGAATGGCAACTTTCTCCCAAGGCCCCCCAGGGACATTACGTCCCTTGTCCCGGCGGCCCCTTCCAAGGTGCCAATGAGAGAGAATATCAGGGCAATTATTATCCCGTGGGATATAAGCTGGAAAACGGCCCCGTAATAAAGCAGCTGGGAAGCAAGCTGGTCAGATCCGTTCAGGTAAAGGAAGCCTCCGACAGCGATTGTTATGAAAGACATGTGGCCTATGCTTGTGTAGCTCATCATCCTCTTGATATCCTTCTGGTAAAGGGCAACCAGGGCGGAATATATGAGTGAGAAGACTCCAAGCGCTACTATCGCGATCGGAACGGACGGATTACCGGAGAATGAGGACGCCATGAAGATGGGAGAGAATATGACAAGCAGTCCAAATGCTCCCATCTTAGAAAGGAGGGAGGATATGAAAACCGTACCTTCATACGGCGCCTCCACGTATGCATCCGGCAACCATGAATGCAGTGGAATCGAAGGCAGCTTTATTAGGAATGCAAATAGGAATCCGAAGATTATGAAGGACTGGTATGCGACCGGGATGGAACTCATCCCTGATATCAGGGTTGCCATGGAAAAGTTCACGGCGCCTTCTGAAAAGTACATGGTGAATATCCCCAGAAGCATGAAGACGGACCCTACGTGCGTGTAGATGAAGAATTTCATGGCTGCATAGTTCTTGTTTCCTCCTCCCCAGATTCCTATGACGAAGAATGATGGTATCAGAACCATTTCCCAGAATATGTAAAAGAGGATGAAATCTCTGGTCGTGAATATGCCGGTGAGGGAGAAGAGGAGGAACTGGAGGAGAATGTAGAACCCGGGGGGAGATTTGAACCTTAGGGGTATGTATATTCCCACGAAAGAAATTAGGATGAGGAGGACGGAGCTGACGAAGTTTAGCTGGAACGAAAGTGTCAATATGGAGAGCGACCCGTAGCTGAAGTTAGTCATTGTCATGTTGTTTGAGACGACGAAAGTGAAAACCAGTATGGAAAAGAGGAATGTCAGGTATCTCGCCGCTCGACCCCGCAGCGCAATAGAAACGACCATCAACAGTGCAAGGGAAAGGAGCAGATAGCTGAACTGGAAGATCAATGTATCACCCCCATGAGAATGAATATCCTGAGCAGCAGAAGAGCGAGCACAAGACCGATCAGGATAAGCAGTGCGTACTGCCTAGCAAGGCCTGTCTGGATCTTCCTGAGTAACTTACCAGAATTCTGGAATAGCCTGCCGGAAGAATCCACAAGACCTCCTATCGCCCTTCTCTCAAAGCCGTCTGACACAGCTGAAAGCCCGAGGACGCCTCTCTCCGCTATCACGTTGGTGTAAAAGACATCCAGAAAGAACTTGTTCTTGACGAGAAGGTAGAAATCCCTGGCACCATTGGCCACCTTCGTTGGTATGCTCGATTTCCTCCCCCAGACGTAGTACGAGGCGGCCAACCCTGTGAGCATTAGAATGACAGGAATAAGGTCCGTGGTGGACAGCTGGGCTATCCCAAACACTCCGCTCACCTGTCTGTTTTCTACAAAATTGTAGAAACCCTGCTGGAATATGCCGAATATGATGCTGAAGATTGCAAGCGTTACTATGGGGATCAGCATCACCCATCCTGACTCGTGAGCCTGTTCAGCCGCGTGGCTCCTTGGTTTTCCAATCGCAACCTTGAAAAATAGCCTGAATGCATAGAGAGTCGTGAGGAATCCTCCTATGGCGAGCAGGGACCATGCGAATATTGAGACTCCGTAGCTTGCAGTAATTATACTGTCCTTGCTGAAGAAGCCCGCGAACCCAGGGAACCCGGAAAGTGCAAGGGCTCCCACCAACATTGAGGTTACAGTTATCGGCATCTTCCTCCAGAGGCCCCCCATCTTGTTTATGTCCCTGACATTCATGACTGCGTGGAGGATTGAGCCGGCAGCCAGGAACAGAAGAGCCTTGAAGAATGCGTGTGCCTCCAGCTGGTATATGGAGAGACCAATGCTTGTTGCCCCGAGTCCCAGGCCGAGTGCGGCGACCATGTATCCGATCTGACCTATTGTTGAGTAGGCCAGGATTCTCTTTATGTCGTTTACGACCAATCCAATGAGCCCTGAAAGGATGATTGTGACAATCCCGACGTACAGGATGACGGTGAGGGAAGTGGTGGTAAGAATGTCAATATCAACGGAGTACACCCTGGCTATGAGGTAGACGCCGGCAGTCACCATTGTCGCCGCATGAATCAGGGCTGATACAGTGGTCGGACCCTCCATAGCATCCGGTATCCAGACGTGCAGGGGGAACTGCGCGCTCTTGCCTATCGCCCCTCCGAAAAGAAGGAGGGATACTATAGTTCTCTGCCACTCCAGGTGAATCGCGCTGAGACCTGTTATTGAAATCGCGCTCCCCGAGGAGTAGAAGATTGCCGCCCCGATGCCAGCGATGAAGAATACGTCCCCAACCCTTGTTACGATGAATGCCTTTTTAGCCGCCGAGGCTGCGTTCGGCTTGTAGTACCAGAACCCAATGAGAAGATAGGAGCAGAGACCAACAAGCTCCCAGAATATGAAGAGCATAAGCAGTGATGAAGCTAGGACAAGGCCAAGCATGGAGGAGGTGAACAGCACCATCTCCCCGAAGAATACGTGTCTGTTCGGATCCTCCTTCATGTAACCTACTGAAAACAGGATGATTAGGAATCCAACGAACGAGACCATGAGGGTCATGATCATTGCCAGGTGGTCCGCATAGATGCCGAGGGGAACTATAGCGGGCAGGGTAGGTGAAGGGAACCAGTTGAAGTTGTACTGTATTACGACCCCTTTAATCGTGTAATTGAAGAAGACGAAGAGTGAAATCAGGAACGACAGGAATACCAGCGAAGTACCGAGGTACATGGAATAGTTCTTCCTGATGTAGCCGATAGCAATGACGAAAGGGAATCCAGCTAGAGGAAGGCCAAATATGAGGATTGCAAAAATAGTGGGGATATCCATCTTACCACCTCAGGAGCTTCATAATATCAAGTCCTGCAGACCCCTTCCTCCGGAATACGGCAACAAACAGCGCCATGCCTACCACAGTCTCCGCAGCTGCAACCACCAGGACGAAGAGCGTCATGTTCGCGCCACCAGAATTACCATAGTAGCTTGAGGCCGCTATGAGATTTATCAGGCCTGCATTTATCATTATCTCAACAGATATCAGTGCCTTCACAACTGTTCTTGAGCTCAGGAAGGAGTAGATTCCGATTGCGATTATCGCTATTGACAGGAATTCCACCGCACCCACGTTCATTGGTGCATATATGATCGAACTGACATCCATCATCTCTCACCCCTCTGGCCAAGGTACATTGCGCCCAACATCGCTGCAACCAGGAGAAACGTGACGACCTCAAATGGAAGGATATAATAGGAGAACAGCATCTGCGTTATTCCCGTCCCTCCAGGTGAGCCCGTGTTAACCGGAACAATTCCATGAGGGAATACTGAAGGCTGTATGAAAGTGATCATGATGAGGAACAGGATGAAGGACATCGCTATCGCAAATTTATTCCTCATCTTGATACCTCCTTGAAAGCATGACCGATGTCAGAATCAGGGTGATTATGGCACCAGCATATACGAGTACCTGGACGGCAGAAATGAAGAAGTCTTCCAGATAGAAGAAAATTCCAGCCACATCAATCACAAGGAAGGTAAGCCATAGGGTGGAATGTAACAGGTTCTTTGTTGAGGCCGCGAGGGCCGCTGATGCTATCGCGGCAATTGAAAGTATGTAGAAGATGATCATTCCCTCCCCTCCCCCCAAAGTTCAACTTCCCTCTTTCCAAGTTGCTCCGGCGTGTATCTCGTGTTCTTCCTTATGAAGTGTACTTCCTCAACCTCTGGTTCGAGGGTTATGGCACCCGTTGGGCATATTTCCTCGCAGAGATTGCAGTGTATGCAGGTGGATACGTCCACGCTGGGGTAAATCTCCCTCTTGTTGGGATACTTCTTCTCGAATTCTGCGGTCTTGTCGTGGTGGAAGTCTACCATTCTTATCGTTCCGTTAGGGCAAATTTGCTCGCAAAGTGTGCATCCTATGCACGTCTCTAGGTTCAGGAACACCCTCCCCGTTGTCCGCGAAGGATATTCCAGCTTTTCCTCCGGCACCTGCCTCGTCACCTTAGGTCTGAAGCCTTCGAGGAAGACTGTCCACATCCCTTTTATAACCCCAGAAATGCCCTGAAGTGGCCCCGGGATCTTTTCTGAGTCAGTCGTTCAAAACACCCCCCCAAAATAGATTGCTATCCCTGCGCTGATGAGCAGGTTTAGGATACTGAGAGGCAGTAGGTATTTCCACCCGAGCTGCAGAAGTTGGTCTATCCTCACCCTCCCGAGGGATATCCAGGTGAGCAGGAAAATGAATATGAACACCGCCCCCTTGATTATCAGCCATACCGTACCTGGGAAAATGGGTCCCTCCCAGCCCCCAAGGTAAACTACAGCGACGACGAAGGCCGAGAGGGCCATGAAGCCAAAGTTGCCCATGTAGAAGATACCATATCTCATGCCGCTGTATTCTGTTGAAAATCCGCTGACAAGTTCGCTTCCGCTCTCAGGCAGGTCGAAAGGAGGTATCGACTGCCTCCCTATCATAGCCAGGAAGAATACCAGAAATCCCAGTATCTCCGGTATTATGAAAGGTATATACTTCTGCGCAGTGACGATTTCGTTTGCGTTGTAACTGCCTGCAAGAACGATGACGGAAATGAGGGATATGAGCATGGGGACTTCGAACCCCATGTCCTGGGCAGCCGACCTGAGGGCACCATATAACGAGAATTTGTTGTGAGATGCCAGTCCCCCTATTATCTCCCCGACGGGAGCTACAGTCATGAACGCTACAAGGAAGAGGATGGTGTAGTTGAAATTGACAACCATGAGGTTCAGGATGGAAACGTTGCCGAAAGGAATCAGTATGAAGCCCAGTACTACCGGGGTGAACACGATATATGGTGCTACTTTATAGGCGGTCCTGTCGGCTGTCGTTGGTATGATGTCCTGCTTCTGGATGAGCTTGAACACATCCGCTATGAGCTGGAGGGTACCCCACGGTCCGACCCTGTTGGGGCCGATCCTGTTCTGTGCATCCGCCATGTACTTCCTGAAGACGTAGATTATTATGATAACCGTCACCATAGACAGAGCAAAAACCAGGAGGACTTCCACGACGGCAACTATGAGATATGCAACCCAAAGCCCAACCGGATATCCGTTGAGAACGAAGGTTGTGAAGTTTATGTGGAGGAACTTTACTATTCCATAGAGAATGCTCATGAGGAAGAAGAACAGGTTCATCTATCCACCTCCCCGAACACAGGGTCAATTGAACTGACTGCTGCTGTGAGGTCAGCTATCTTGTACCCCTTGAGCATGGTCGGGATTGAAGACAGGTTTGCGAAACTCGGGCTCCTTATCCTAACCCTGTAAGGGATTGAAGACCCGTCCCCTATCAGGTGTATTCCGAATTCCCCCTTTGGGGATTCCGTTGGAACATAGGCTTCCCCGGTCGCCTTCAGCCTTACGAGCATAGGCTTGGAATATTTCTTGTTGTAATGGTCCCCCGCGGGAAGTTTGTCAAGTATCTGCCTTACGATCCTGGCGCTCTGCCTCATCTCTTCTATCCTAACGAGGAACCTGGCGTACACATCCCCCTCGGTTCTCGTCGGAACGTCGAAGTTTATCTTATCGTAGTAAAGATAAGGGGAGTCTTTCCTGACATCCCTATTTATTCCCGAGGCCCTTTGCATCGGTCCGGTAACCCCGTAGGAGAGGACATCCTCCCTGGTCAGTACCCCCACGCCTTTGGTCCTGCTGACGTATATGTAGCTCTTTCCTAGGATGGACTGTATCTCTTCCAGCTTTGGGATGAAGTCTTCAGTCCATTCCCGTATCATATCCATTGCCTTGGGGGTAATGTCAGAGTATACCCCCCCAATTGCAAAGTAATTGTACAGAAGCCTGCTTCCGGTAATCTCGTCAAATATCCTGAGTATCCTCTCCCTTTCCCTGAAGCAGTAGAAGAAGGGGGTGAGCATCCCCATGTCAAGGCCGTGCGTCCCGAGCCATATGAGATGCGAGGCCTCCCTGTTGAGCTCCACCATCATCATCCTTATCCACTGGGCCCTCTCCGGAACCTGAACGTCCATAAGGCTCTCAACCGCTAAGACGTATCCCAGCTCCATGTTAAGAGCAGCGACGTAGTCGAGCCTGTCGATATAGATCATGCCTTTTGGGTACCCACCCATTTCTGCCAGTTTCTCTGCGTTCCTGTGCAGATAGCCTATGACCGGCTGGGCATCAACTATGATCTCCCCATCCAGCTTTACCTTGATCCTCAGCACACCGTGTGTGGAGGGATGTTGAGGCCCGAAATTGACCTCTATCACCTTGTCTTCCATTTCAGTATCCCTCCATCTTGTCGAACGAAACGGTATCTTCCCCGTTGTCTGCAAGGTTGACGTACTGTTTCTTCGCCATGGGATAATCCTTACGGAGAGGATGTCCCACCCAACCCTCGGCAAGGAGTATTCTCTTCAGATTTGGATGGTTTTTGAACCTTATCCCGACGAGGTCCCACGTCTCCCTCTCATGCCAGTCTGCCCCCTTCCAGAGGGATGTTACTGAATCCACCTCCCCGTCGGTCTTCGTCTTCACTATAAGTCTCGAATTGTTTGTTGAGGAAAGAAGGTGATAAAGAACTTCAAGATGATCCCTGTAGTCAACCCCGCTAATCATCAGCAGGGTATCGTAACCCTCTTGTTTCTTTTCGGAAAGAAACGGAAGGATGTTTTCCTTTGCAACGTATACTACCTTGATACCGTTCTTGGTGGAGGACTCGCTTTCTATCGGTATCAATGTCTCACCCTTCCCGAGACTATCCTATCCTGAAGCATTTTGAGCGCCTGTATCAGGGCCTCAGGTCTGGGCGGGCATCCGTAGACGTAAACGTCCACAGGTACCACCTGGTCAACCCCATCGACGACAGAGTACCCCCTAACGTACGGTCCTCCGGCGGATGCACACGCACCCATGGAGATAACGAACTTTGGAAAGGCCATCTGGTCGTAGAGCCTCCTTATCCTTGGAGCCATCTTCTTCGTCACTGTTCCAGAAACTATCATCAGGTCTGAGTGTCGTGGGGAATCCCTGAAGATATCAGATCCAAACCTTGCCCAGTCATAGTCGGAACCCATTGCGCTCATCATCTCTATGGCGCAGCAGGCCAATCCGAACGTGAAAGGCCAGAGTGACTTCCCTGTTCCCCACTTTAGCGCCTCTTCGAGAGAGGTAACTAGAATGCTATCCGACACTTGACCACCTCATGTATCCTTTCTTGGATGCGTATAGCAGGCCTCCAAGCATTATTGCTATGAAAAGGACGACATCAAGGAATATCCCTGCTCCCAGAGCCTTGACCGATCCAGCCCACGGTAGGAGAAGAATGAAATCCACATCAAAAACCACGAATGCCATTATGTAGAAGAAGTACTGCAGCGGGAGGGGGGATTGGAAGTCGCCAGCGGAAACTTCACCACACTCGTAGTTGTCGTGTGTGTACCTTCCGTATTTCTTCGGGGAAAAGTGATGCGCCGTTCCGAGAAGTATGGCAACAATTATAGGTACAATTACGACTGCCAGAGCGAGGGCAGCCAGTTCAGGGGTCATGCTCATCTCTCCTTTAGTGATTTATTAAATTTATAATTTGTTTCCGCCCTCGAATAGAATAAGGGCATCACGACACACCTGAAACAGACTTTCTTTCGGGGCCTGTTTCCGTCCCCTTCTGTTTGAACCTTACGAAGACGTTTGTTGTCATCACTTGTCGCAGCAGCTGTATTGCCAGCGCTGGGTCTACTCCCTTAGGGCAGACCTCGGAGCACGCGCCGGAGAAGTGGCATCTCCATACTCCATGCTTTGAGTCAAGAACATTCAGTCTCTCCTCGAATCCAAGGTCCCTGTTGTCTGCTATGTACCTGAACCCCTGTGCCAGTGCCTGCGGTCCTAGGTAGAGCTCATCAGACGCGCTTGTCGGGCAGGCAGAGAGACAGAGGCCGCACAGGATACAATCTGTGAACATTGCATACCTTTCCCTCTGTCCAGGAGTCTGGAGGTATTCCCCCTTGGGTTCCTCCTCATCCCTGATTATAAAGGGCTTGACGTTCTGATGATTCCTGAACAATTTGGAAAGATCAGGAACGAGGTCCTTAACGACCTCGTAATTCCCCATCGGGTCTACCTTTATCAGATCCTTGCCCAGCTCAAGTATCTGCGTCTGGCAAGCAAGCCTCTCCTTCCCGTTTATAATCATGCCGCACGATCCGCAGATACCCATCCTGCAGGAATAGCGTGCGGAAAGAGTATGATCTATATGTTCCTTTATGTACAAAATCCCGTCCAGGACAGTCATTCCTTTCTGAACGGGAACCCTGTACTCTTCATACCTAGGCGCATCATCCTTCTCCGGGTCGTACCGTCTTACCCTGAAAGTCACGGTCTTGACGACCTCACCGAAATCCTTAAGGATAAGCTGTTCCATTTTAGAAGCCTCCTCCAAGTCCTATGACAACAGTTCTGGTCCCCCAGATGAAAACTATGAGCCCCGCTATAAAGAGAATATAAGTGATAGCCTTTTCAGCTCTTCCACCAGGAATAATCTCCGACAGGATCACCCTGAAACCGTTGAACACATGATAAACGAGGAAGGTGAGAAGCAGCTCGAAAACGGACCCCCAGATGAGGGATGAGTAGACTGCCTTGACCCAGGTGTAATATAAAGTCCCTCCCACAAGGATGTGCGACGCATTGATGCCGCTGTAAATGTACAGCACCTTCTGGGGGCTCGGGGAAAGGACGCTTATCAGAAGGAAGTGAAATGACCCGAAAACCAGGATAAGGAGGCCAGTCATATATTGAAGGAACATTATCTGAGACTCCCTCATATTATCACCCCTGTAAATATGTAGATGATTCCAATTGCACTCACTGCAATCATGAAAATTCCCAGAACTATTTTGAGCACGTTGTTGAGCCCGCTCAGGGATTTCGCCTTGTAGGGATATTCCGGTCTGTACGGTCTGGGGAGCATCAGCCCGTTCTCTACTATAGTGAGCCTTATGCCGTTGAAGGCATGGTACACCGCTGCCACCAAGACCAGTGAGAGAATGTAAGGTCCGAAGTGGACGCCGAATGGGTAATCAAGGTCCACCATGATCTTGTTCCACGTCACTTGTCCGTTGAGTATGTTCGAGGTCTCCCACACATGGGCTATGAGATAGAGTCCAAGCACAATGCCGGTGAGTCTGTGAAGGGCGAACATCCATCTATCGGAACCGTACTTGAAGGGGTTGAACCAGGAAATCCATCCCTTTTTGTTCTCTATGGTCATTTAATCACCTCAGTACACCCTAGGCTCTGGTTTCCATTTGGTGAGCGTTACAGGGCGGTAGGTTATCTGGGGTGCACCGTCCACCCTCTGGATAATAGTGTGTTTCAGGAAGTTTTCGTCGTCCCTCTTGGGGTAGTCGGTCCTGAAATGGGAACCTCTGCTCTCTTTCCTTTGAAGTGCAGAGAACACCACAACCTCCGCTAGCTCTACAAGATTCTTCATCTCCAGGGTGGAGATTAGGTTCTGATTGTACACATTCCCCTTTTCAGAAATGCTTATTTTCCCGCTCCTTTCAATTAACCCTCTTATGACCTTCAGCCCTTCTGTGAGGTCCTTCTCATTCCTGAAAACGTATGCGTACTTATCCATAGTAGACCAGAGTTCCCTCTTTATTTCATACGGGTCGTTGTCACCCTTGTCCTTGTATGCGTCGGAGATGAAATCTTCCGCAGAACTCATTTCACCTTCTGATAGAGTAATCATCCCGTTGTCTTTGAGCAACCATTTGGCCGATTCCCCTCCGGCAATCTTTCCGAAGACGATACACTCGCTCGTGGAGTTAGCCCCCAACCTATTTGCGCCATGCACTGAATAGCAGGCAGCCTCCCCAGCAGCCCACAATCCTGTGATCCCAGTGAATCCGGTCCTGGTCACATCAATCCCTCCCATAGTATAGTGAGCCGCCGGCCTGACTGGGAGGGGAGACTCGAGGGGGTCTATGCCAACGTAATGCATCCCTATTTCCCTAACCTGTGAAAGCTTTTCCTTGATCTTTTCCGCACCTATGGGTGAAAAATCAAGCAAAAGGTAGTCAAGCCCATTCGGACCTTTGAACCCTCTCCCTTCAAGAATCTCTGTCATCATACTACGGGACACAATGTCCCTAGGGGCGAGGTCCTTCTTAGTGGGTGCATACTTTTCCATAAACCTTTCACCTTTGGCGTTCCTCAGGATGCCGCCATCCCCCCTAACGCCCTCAGTTATGAGTATGCCCGAAGGAACTAGGCCGGTTGGATGGAATTGTATAAATTCAATATCTTTCAGCCTCATTCCTCTCCTTAGAGCGATCGCCAGCCCGTCTCCTGTAACCAGGTGAGAATAGGTTGTATATCCATAGAGCCTGCCCAAGCCACCAGTGGCGATGATTCCAGCCCTCGCCTTGAATATTCTTATCTGACCTGTGGGAATGTCGAGGGCCATAACCCCCTTGAACCTGTTGTTTTCTATTATGAAATCGTATACGAACTGCTCATGATACTTGTCCACATTACCATACTTCAGCAGAGTATCATAGAGGGTATGCACCTCATAGAATCCTGTCCTGTCGGATGCGAAGGTTGCCCTGGGGTATGAATGACCGCCGAAGGGTCTTTGGGCAATCCGCCCGTCTTCCCTCCTTGCCCAGGGTATGCCCCAGTGTTCAAGCTCTAGTACGTCTACAGGACACTGCCTGACGAAAAATTCAACCACATCCTGGTCACCAAGATAATCAGAACCCTTTATCGTGTCGTAGGCGTGGAGGTCGAATGAATCCCCTTCCTCTGTATACAGCACTGCTGCAGAACCACCCTCCGCGGAAATCGAATGGGGCCTCATGAGCTGGTTCTTTGCGATTATCGCAATGCGCAACTTCCCATTTCCAGTTCTTGCCGCCTCGATGGCAGCCCTAAGACCCGCAAGTCCTGACCCTACAATAACTAGATCGTAATCGAAGATTTCGACCAAATAGATCTCCAATTAGGGAGTGCATGACGATATAAAAATTCTCAGTTTTTGGCCCTAAATTAAATTTAGTACACCTAAAGACATTTCCTCCGAATGCCATCCATTCGGAGAGGGGTTAGGCGACAAGAATAGAGGAAGCGAAAATGATGAAGCCCACTATCACTATTCCTTCTGTACCTGTCTTCCCAAGGTCTGTGAGTTTGTAGAGTACGCCCGCCATTTCCATTAGGAGTATTCCGAAAAAGAAGAGAGGGTACCTGTACCTTGAGGGTAGAATTTTCATCATATCGTCACAACACCCCGTGAATGAGAACAATGTTTGGAATTATGCCGGCAACCATTCCCCTGATGAACAAATCCACAAAGACGAACATTATCAGGCTAGTCCAGGCTATCGCCTCGTGGTGACCGTTTAGCCTCGACTGGAATCTGTAGAGCGAATTCTTGCTGTTCCTGTTTGCAGGGCAGTTCACGCAGTCCCTGTAGCCGCCGATCAGGTGCCTGACCGAGTGGCAGGAGAATGTGTATACTGTCACGGCAACCGCATTTATCGTCAGTATTACAGTACCTAGGCTCACTGTAATGGCGCCTGTATATACTATGGAATGGTATATATCGTAATAGAAGAATGGTAGTATCCCCCATGCTGTGTACATGAAGTAACGGTGCACGTTCTCTATCCTGAAGAATCCTGTCTCACCGGTATAGCCTCTTTTCCCAGAGTCCAGTCTGACATCAGCCGCGCAGGTGTTAGGGTGGTTGAACAGATGCCTGTGGTAGTCCTTTCTGTAAGCGTAGCAGGTAAGCCTGAAGAGGACCACCAGAGGAAGGATAAGAACGGTGGGAGTGTAGAAAGGGTCCGTGAGTCCGTCATAGACCGGGACTGTATAGAGAACAATGAGTATGGACCCGAGAATGGAAATGAAGACAAAGGACCAGAACCTCCAGTTTGGTTCGAGGAATTCCGGGGGTATCAACTGCTTCCACGAAGACTCGTTTGCAGCCTTCATCTTTTCCCACCTTTCCTCCTGGATCTCAGAAATATCGCTATGGGATCGTATTGAGCATTTACGGCCCTCTCCTTCTCGGGGATTATTGCGTTGTCTGTAATATGTATCTCCTCTGGGCAGACCTCCGTGCAGCACTTTGTGATGTTGCAGTACCCTAACCCTGCGTCCTTGTTCATGAATTCGGATCTGTCAAGGGAATCCAGAGGATGCATGTCCAGGGATGCGGCCTTGACCACATGCCTTGGCCCGAAGTATCCTGCCTTGTGCTCCCTTATCACGTGGCAGACATCCTGGCACAGGAAGCACTCTATACACTTCTTGAATTCCTTGGACCTCTCAATGTCCACCTGAGAGATTCTCCAAGGCCTCTCTAGCCCCTCCCTCGGAGTGAACGGGGGTATCCTTTTTAGCAGGTCCCAGTTCTGCGATACGTCAGTAGCAAGGTCCTTTATAAGGGGGTATGCGGCAATCGGAGAGACCTTTATCTTTCCATCCTTTAACGAATCTATTCTAGTCTTGCACATAAGTGATGGTTTATTATTTATTTCTGCTGAACAAGAGCCACACTTCCCCGCCATGCAGTTCCATCTGAGAGAAAGGGTAGGATCGATGTGCCTCTCAATGTACTTCATCGCATCAAGTACTACCATTCCCTCCTCCCTTGGAACCACATAGTCCACATACCTCCCCTCCTTCTCCGTTGCTGGATCCCTCCTATAAACGCTAACAGTCACACTATCCATCAGTATTCCTCCTCCTTCACCAACTTCTTCAGCTGCTCGGGCATCTCAGGGACTGGTCTCCATTCAAGAATCATCCCTTCCACTCCTTTTCTGTAAATTATATTCTTCCTCATTTCAGGATTCTTCTTCGGATAGTCGCTCCGTGCATGAGCACCTCTGCTTTCTTTTCTCTCCAGAGCTCCTCTAACGATAGCCTCAGCTGCAATGAGCATGGAAGGCAGCTCCAGTGCCTGAAGGAGTCCCTTGTTGTATTTCAAGCTCCCATTGACAGCCACTTTCTTAGACAGCTCTTTCAGCTCCTGAATGGTAGACAGTGCCTTTTTGAGGCCTTCTTCATTCCTGATGATTCCAACGTTTTGGCTCATGTTTTCTTCTAATCTCTCGGCTACTGTGTAGGGATTGAGCCCGTCCCGTCCCACGAACGATTTTACCCTTTCGATCTCAGCCTCTATTTCCTTCTCGTCAATCCTGCCGAATGGGACTCCCTTCGAATACGCAGATGCCCCATCCCCGCTCCTTTTGCCAAAGACAAGTATGTCTGCGAGGGAATTGCCTCCCAATCTGTTGGCACCATGCAAACCGCTTGCTACCTCGCCAGATGCGAAGAGACCGGGGATGGTTGTGGCAGTGCTCTCTGGATCCACTCTTATACCTCCCATCTGATAGTGGACCGTGGGTGCGACTTCCATCTTCTCTTTGGTTATGTCGACTCCAGCGAAGTCCATGAACTGCTTGTACATGCTTGGCAGCTTCTTCTTTATGAAGTCCGCACCCTTGTGCGTTATATCAAGATACACCCCTCCATGAGGTGTACCCCTGCCTGCCATTATCTCAGCGTAATTGGCCCTTGCAACAATGTCTCTCGCATCCAGTTCAAGTTTCTTGGGGGAGTATCTCTGCATGAATCTCTCCCCCTGAGCGTTGAGAAGTATGCCTCCTTCACCTCTAACCCCCTCTGTAACTAACAACCCCTTGACTCCAGGCGGGAAAACCATTCCGGTAGGGTGGAACTGTATCATCTCCATATCCATCAGTTCTGCACCCACTTCATAGGCCAGACCGAGACCATCACCTGTTGATTCCCACGAGTTGGACGTGACTTTATAAATTCTACCGCACCCTCCTGTTGCTATTATAACGGCCTTGGAGCTGAAAACGTAGAATTCCCCAGTGTTTAGCTTTATTCCCATTGCTCCAACTACTCGCTCCCCGTCCTTTAGCAGTTTTGTGACATAGAATTCATCAAAGAATTTTATGTCCCTGTGGAGTATCTGGTCTTCGAGCGTCCTTATAATTTCAAGGCCGGTCCTGTCTCCTACATGGCAAAGTCTCCTGTAGGTGTGTGCGCCGAACGCTCTCTGCATTATGGTACCATCCGGGGTTCTGTCAAAGAGGGCTCCATACTCTTCCAGCTCCCTAACCCTGTCAGGGGCTTCCTTTGCCAATATCTCTGCCATCCTGTAGTTCGATATGTAAACACCTTCCTCCATGGTGTCAGCGAAATGGACCTCCCAACTGTCCTTTGAGTCCACATTTGCGAGGGCAGCTGCGATCCCACCTTCAGCCATGACAGTATGTGCCTTCCCCAGCAGAGACTTCGAAAGTATCGTGACCCGGGAACCAGAATCGTATGCGGCGATAGCCGCTCTCATGCCAGCCCCTCCTGCCCCGATTATTAGAACGTCCGTCTCTTGCTTAATATATCCTGAACTCATAAATCTCATCAGTGCTGATTGCGTCCGTTCAGTGTTTAAGGAGATATAAAATTTTTTGAGAAGTTAACATTATTTCAAATTGCCTAAAGTCTTAAGGAAGGAAGGGGTCCGCAGTCAGATCGCTGAAAAATCAATTTTGTTATTCCTCCTATCCTTGCTGAGGAGTACAATCCTCGAATCTTCCCTCTCCCCACCGAAATCGTAATTCAGATACCCATTGAGCCTGAAGGAGAAATCCCTTATCTCCTCGTGGGAGGGCATGTTTGCAATGGTGAGCCTCCCCCTCGAGCCACCCACGTGGACGTACCCCTTGTTCTCTACGAAATCCGGGGCAGCCTTCTTGTCGAGCTTATAGTAATCCTCTATGTAACCGAGGCTGAAACCCTTGACCAAGGTGTGGCGAATGACAGTCCTTGTTTTCAGGGAGGGGAGGAGCTCCAGGGTCCTGTTCAGCCTCTCCCACGCGTCCCTGTAGACCGGATTGAGCAGCTCGTCGAAGAGTTTCTTGTTGGGTGCAGCGACGGTGACGTAGAGTTGTGTTGGCATAACCTTCAACTTTTCAAGGGCTTCGGGTTGTGTGCCGTTTGTAACAACGAAGGTGGAAATGTGCCTCTGCCTCGCTTCGCGCAGAAGGTCGTCGAGTTTACCGTAAAGTGTCGGTTCCCCCGTTAGGGATATGGCCATGTGCTTGGGCTGCTGTGCATCGAGCCACTTCTTCATGTTCGTTCTGGCATCACCCTTGAATCCCGTGAGGAGCATTCTCTGTGCCTGAATCGATCCCTCCAATATCTCTTTGGCATCATCTTCCTGAGGTATCTTGGCACCCTCCCACCCCTGCGATCTCCAGCAGAAGGTGCAGTTCTCGGAGCACCAGTCTACAGATGGGGTCATCTGGACGCACCTATGGCTTTCAATTCCGTAGAACGTATTTTTGTAGCAAGGTCTGTTGTAGTAAAGGTCCTGCCTCACCCAGTGGCATAGTTTTACCGCTGAGTGGTTTCCCACTATTTTGTAGCCCTGCTTTTCCAGTGCCCTTTTCTTGAACTCATCCATCTAGATTTTCACCCACTCCCGAAACGATGAACCCCGTGTGGTAGAGAAATGATGTTTCGGGTCTCATTCCCATTGCGCTGATTTTTATGGGAACATCGATGAGTTGATGGACACTAACTAAAAAACCCTTTTTTGATAGGAAACGCGAAAACCTCTCCGCCTGCGAGTAAGTCGGGAGTATGGAGGATACCTTCTTTCTGCCCTGCAAATTTGCTTCCAAGAAGGACCACGGTTCAGGGTTGTCGATGAATATCGCGTCGAATGCGTTGACATCTGCCTCCCTCCCGTCATTGTTTATTGCCTCTATCCTGTCCTCCGCCTCGAATCTCCTGATATTTTTCCTGAATATCTCGAAATATTCATTGTCAATTTCGTAGCTTACAACTTTAACTTTGAACATGTGAACGGCGAGAATAGAGAACCCCCCAACCCCGCCCCCGATTTCAAGCATTTTGTTACAGAAGGGAAGGTCAAGATCGAAGCCTATCTGACTGATATCCTTCGGGACTACAATCTGGGGGCCCCTTTCAATGGAGAGGGAGATGTCGCTGAGCGTTGACATCCTTGTTCTGAACTTCCTGGAACCAATCTCAACTTCCCGTTGTGTAATGTCAAATTTACCAGTGTCAATGTTGCCTAGGTCCCTTATGTAAAGGAGGCCGGCCTTGTTCGAGAAGGAAAATAGTTCTTTGTCGTTGTATAGAGTAAGCAGCACAGATTTAGCAGAACAAAGAATTTAAAATAGTTATTCTTCCACTGTTGTGTCTGAAAGGGAGGAGGTCATAGGTTATTTTACAAGGAACGGGTATGAGAGGAGGATTTGCCAGATCTGCGGAAAGGCTTTCTGGACCATAGATCCCTCCAGGAAAACCTGCGGGGAGATACCGTGCGACCCGTACTCCTTCATAGGCAATCCTCCCACCGCAAGAAAATACTCATTGGAGGAGATGAGAGAGGAATTTCTCTCTTATTTTGAACATCTTGGACACAAGCGGGTCAAACGCTACCCGATAGTTGCAAGATGGAGGGAAGATGTTTATCTTGTGAATGCAAGCATATATGATTTCCAGCCTCACGTCACCTCGGGGAAGGTCCCCCCTCCAGGGAACCCACTGGTTGTTTCCCAGCCGTGCATCAGAACCGTGGACCTTGATAACGTGGGGAAGACGGGCAGGCATCTGTCTGTGTTTGAGATGGGCGGAGCAAAATCATTCAATTTTCCCGGAAAGGAAATATACTGGAAGGACAAAGCGGTAGAGCTATCCGTCAAATTTCTCGAGCACCTGGGGGTGAAAAGGGAGGAGATAGTTTTCAAGGAGAAACCGTGGGCAGGCGGAGGAAACGCTGGTTCGTCTGTAGAGGTAATGGTCAGGGGCTTGGAGGTCGCTACCCTTGTGTTCATGGATATGGTGGAAACGCCAGACGGGGATGTGGAAATAGATGGAATACGCTATAGGAAGATGGAGAACAGGATCGTGGATACAGGCTATGGGATAGAGCGCTTCACCTGGCTTTCCCAGGGAACGGATACAGTTTATGAGGCCCTCTACCCACAAATAGTCCGCAATCTCATGATGGAGGTGGGACTGGAAAGACCAAGCTTCCTGAGGGATTTCATCAATTCTTATGCAAGGGAAGATGGGTCAGAAGCAAAATTTCTTTCAACACTTAGCAGAGGGGAGAGGGAGAGCATCGACAAACTTTCCGACATATACGTACTAGCAGACCATACAAGGGCAATCACGATCCTTCTGTTCGACGGCCTTGTGCCGTCTAATTCAAAGGCCGGATATGTCCTGAGAATGCTTATAAGACGGGCACTTCTGGCCAGGAAGAGGCTTGGTCTGAAGACAAGCCTTTGGGAGCTCATAGCTCAGCAGAAGGAAAGGTTCAAGGACATTCTGGATATCAGACTGGAGTCATCGGCCAGGAGCATAATAGGGTTAGAGGAGGAGAGGTTTGCGGAACTCCTGGCGAAGGGGGACGGCCTGATAAAGAAATACGCAAAGGGAGGGGGGATCAGCGCAGAAAGTGTCATGATTCTCTTTGAATCGAATGGCCTGCCAGTAGAATACGTGAAGGAAAGGTGCGACGCACTCGGAATAAAGTTCCCGGATAAGCTGAGCAAATCAAAGGGGTTCTCAAACATCAGGAAGGAACCGACAGCTAAAGGGCTCATTCTAAAAGGCATATACCCTGACACGAAGAGGCTTTACTATGATAACGAAAGAACATTGGAATTCAACAGCAGGGTTGTGGGGGTGGAAGGGAATAAAATCATTCTGGAAGGGACTTATTTCTATCCGGAGGGTGGAGGCCAGCCTGCAGATCATGGGTATCTCATGGTCTCAGGGAGGCTGACAAGGGTTAAGGACGTGCAGCTGGTGGGAAACGTGATAGCGCACGAAGTTGAAGACGGGAATGAAATATCTGTTGGGGATACCGTCCACGGCGTCGTTTCTTCAGAGAGGAGGAGAAGGCTGATGCAGAATCACACTGCCACGCACATCCTCCTATCTTCCATCAGGGATGTGCTGGGTTTGCACATATGGCAGGCCGGGGCGCAGAAGGATGAGAAGGTAAGCAGGATTGACGTCACCCACTATAGGGACATTTCGAAGGAGGAAATTTCAAAGATAGAGGAGAGGGCAAATGAGATAGTGAGGATGAACCTTCCTCTACACAAGGAATTCGTGGATAGGAACAGGGCAGAGGAGAGGTATGGCTTCACCTTGTACCAGGGTGGAATACCGGACGGAAATAGGCTGAGGCTCGTGGAAATACCAGGGGTCGACGCCGAGGGATGCGGAGGGACTCATCTGGACTATACCGGAGAAGTCGGCTATATAAAGATCGTGAAGGTCGAAAGGATCCAGGACGGGATCATCAGATTCAATTTTGCCGCGGGGAAGTCTGCAGTTGAATATGCGCTCTTCCAGAGTATGGAACTCGAGGAGATAAGGGATCGCCTTGGGGACAACCCAGAGAAGGCGTTCGAGGCCCTAAACAGAACGCTTGAGGAAACAAGGAAGGCGATAGAATCAGGCCTAAATTTCTCCAGAGTCAATCTCGGAAAGAGGGAAATGAGGATATTCCAGGTCGGGGAATCCATAGCGGAGAGCGTATCCAAAGGCCTGACATCTTCCCTAGGCATCGTGGTTTCAAGTGAAAGGATCAGGGTCGCTTCCTCATATCCAGATGTGTCAGCTATAGAGATAATGCAGAGGCTGGAGAGGAAAGGGTTTGCCAAAGGAGGGGGTAACAGGACATTTGCGCAGGGAAAAGTATTAAAGGAAAATCTAAGTCTTAAGGACATAGAAGAGGCGATTACAGATCACAGTGGATGAGCTAGCGACTATTCGCTCGGCTGTTAGCAGGTATTTCACAGTTTCGGGTGAGGTCAAGGTCCAGGATGGTGTTTACGAATTCAGGGTTCTAGTTGGACCAAATCTTGAAGGGGATTTCAAGAAGCTTGTCGCTGACCTGAAGTCCATTGGTTATGTTCCCGTCATAGTAAAGGGGAAGGACCTGGGCTCGGATTACTTGATATCGGTGATAAAGAAGAGGAAAACGCATCCCTTTGGAATCTGGGTAAACATAGTGCTGCTCGTTGCAACGATTGCCTCAACAACATACGTTGGTGAAATTCTCTACGCAGGATATTTCGGAAGCAAATTCTCCTGGTTTCTGTACGTGGACGGCTTCCTCTATTTCTCGCTCCCTCTCTTAATCATTCTTGCCTCGCACGAGTTTGGTCACTACTTTGTCGCAAGAAGGAATGCGGTTGCTGCATCCCTCCCATTCTTCATTCCAGTCCCAGTGCCGCCACTTGGAACAATGGGGGCGTTCATCTCTCTCAGGGACCCTCTCCCGGACAGGAAGACGTTGATAAAGATTGGTGCAGCCGGTCCGATTGTTGGGTTCGTTATGAGCATAGTGGTTGGCGTGGTAGGGGCCTGGCTGGGTACGGTCCAGAAACCGGTGGTCGTGACGAGCTCGCAGGTCACGACTCTGATATCCCTTCCCCTGATCTACAATCTGATACCCTTTCTACAGATCCACAGTGTTCATCCCGTAGCATTCGCAGCCTGGGTAGGCTTCCTCGTAACTGCGATAAATCTGTTCCCTATCGGCCAGCTGGACGGAGGTCACATAGCGAGGGGGCTGCTTGGGAAGAATGCTAAATACTTGAGCTACGCATTCGTCATAATCCTCATTCTTTTCGGCATATACTACTTCTCTTGGATACTCTTTG
The DNA here is from genome assembly GCA_021797855.1 of Thermoplasmata archaeon. Taxonomy (GTDB): domain Archaea; phylum Thermoplasmatota; class Thermoplasmata; order Thermoplasmatales. The sequence goes on along the minus strand of JAJZYX010000001.1, from coordinate 120,376 downwards.
CAGTCATAGTCATAATATTGGGACTAACGCATCCTCCGCCCTTGAACGACATCTCCAGACCCGGGAAGAAGGAAATTATGGTTGGGATAGTTGCAGTAGCACTCGTTGCCATCAGCTTCTCACCAGTCCCCATCGCGGAACATTTCTCCCCGAACATAGCGACAGTTTCCCTTACCGAAGGCAATTATTATTCAGTATTCGGAAGTCCTGCACTTACCAATGACACATTAGTACTTACGATTGATAACCTTAACAACTACACAATCCCCCTCGGAGTTACTATATATGCCCCCATCGGCATTTCTGCTACCCCGCCGTTCAATGAGACCCTTTCGCCAATGGAGAAGGCGAGCTATAACATCTCCGTATGGCCTACCAACAGCTCCTCTCTAGGTCTCTACCAATTTTCAGTTACGGTGGACGCTTCGACGCTTAAGAAGGCGTTTGAAAGGCAAGTTATGGTCGTTGCACTTGACCCGAACATTACTGCCAACTACATGAATCCTTTCTGGACTGACAAACCAGTCGCAAACCTTACGCTGGTTAACAATGGGGCCCTAGCCCAACTTGACATTCATAAGTTCAACAACTCTTCCGTCTTCTTCCTGAACGGCACTATGAACATAGGTACGTCCGGCAGCGGGACTTACGTTACAATACCGCCAAACGGGAAGGCCGAGATCTCTGTCACTTTTTCAAACCTCACAGATTCCTCCGGGATAGTCCTTTTAAACGTGAACAACCCCTGGCATGCGCTCCTCATCTTTTACATCCCCCCGGGCTCATCGGAATACAAACTGCTTACATAAACGAGGGGGAGAATTCATACGTGACTACCTACCATTTTAATAGGAAGTGATATTTCACCACCATGGATGAGTATGACGTGATAGTTGCAGGTGCCGGGGTATCCGGAGCTACTGCTGCAGCTATGGCAGGAAAGTTGGGGAAAAACGTACTTCTAATTGACAGGAACTCGGCCCAAGAACCGGGGAGGAAGACGGTATGGGGTTGGGTTTGCGGGGATGCAGTAGCAAAGTCACACATCACATTCGTAGAAAAGAATCTCGGAGAGACATTCAGCAATCAGGCCCTTGGTCTGAAGGTGGACGGGGTTGTCGCTCTTTCTCCCGATCTTAGTTATAAACTACCTTTCGATGGGGAAGGTTACAGCCTCGAAAGGCCACTTTTCGGAAAGGCGCTCTTCGACATGGCGATGAAGAATGGTGTTGAGTTCAAAGGAAAATTCAGTGTTGAAGGCCCGATCATAGAAGACAACAAGGTCAAGGGTGTCTTCGGAAAGAATGAGGAGGGCAAGGAGGAAAGGATAAGGGGAAAGGTTACGATCGATGCTCTCGGCATAGCGTCTTTGCTCAGAAGGAAGCTTCCGGAGAATCCTTACATAGACAAGGAGATTGACTATGAAGACCTGGAGCTTACTGGGAGATTCATCTATAAGACGGAAGACGGATTCGATGACACGAGATATTATGACAAGAAAAATGCACTGATCCATCTGAATCAGCAGATGGCCCCAGGGGGGTACGGCTGGGTCTTCCCGAAGAAGGACGGAAGGGTTAACGTAGGGCTTGGGGTGCAGCACAGGAGTCTGGAAATAAGGAATAAGAAGTTTTCAGAATCCGACAATCTAAAGTCCCTCATAGAAAAGTACGTCAAGTGGAACCCGCTCTTCAAGCAGTATCAGTTGGATAACAGCAGCAGGAATGGGGAAGGGTACTGGAGTGTGAGCGTTAGGAGGCAGATGGAAGGGATGGTCTATCCCGGTTACATAGGAGTAGGAGACTCCATGGCATCCGCCAACCCGCTCAGCGCCGGTGGTATAGGCCCTGCGCTTATAGGAGGAATCCTGGCTGGAAAGGCAGCATCCGTCGCGGTAGAATCATCAGATACCTCTCTTGAAGGTCTATGGAATTTCAACGTCGACTACGTTAAGCAGTACGGAAAGAGCATGGCCGGGCTGGAAGTCTTCAGGATATTTCTGCAGTCAATGAACAACCAGGACATAGACTACGGGATGAGGAGTTTCATTACTTACGAGGAAGCTGTTGAGATAACTTACGGGAGGATACCAGAACTTTCCCTTACATCTAAGGTGGCAAAACTCGTAAGGGGGGTTGGAGCTCTGAGGACGTTCAAGGACCTCGTATGGACAACCCAGAAGATGAAGGAACTCAATTCCATATATGCAGACTATCCAAAATCTCCAAAGGATTTCCCGCAGTTCAAGCAGAAGGTTGTGTCGATAATAAACGAAGCTAAGGCAAGAATGCCTTCAAGTCCAGTCTGATTGTGATGAATGGATCTTGCTGTTCCGTCTGATTCAAAGGTCAGGTTGCATTCTCTGTCTTGGATCTGCAGTACTCGTAAAGGGCGTCATAAAGGGGAAACTGCAATTTCATGTTTTCATAGTCATCTACCGATAGAAGATTGAAACCAACGGCTGCAGCCTTGAGCCCCGCGGATTCAGGGGGAGGGTTGGGAATTGATGAATCAGCCCCGCGAACAATTTTCGCCAGTTCAAGGAGTGCTCTGTCCTTGAGGCCATATTTCCTGATTAATGCGTCGAATGTGACGTATTCTTCACCGTGATCGGTATAATGATTCAACTCAGCCCCAGAGACGTCAAATGGCACAGCTTTCATCTTCTCGGCTTCCTCCAGGACGATGTCCTTCCTCACGAAGAAGAATTCGGCATCACTGTCCACGAATTTCTTTATTAACCAAGGGCAGGCGATCCTGTCGACTTTTGCCTTTTCTCTTGTGATCCACTTCATACTCTACAACCTGATTACTGTATAAATACTTATCATATGGTCACGGAATTTTCTTAAAAATGAAGATCGCTATAGTGGTCTTACCCGTCAATGCAACATTTGGAAATTAGTTGCCCAGGATATGAAACAGCTATTAAGCCCGTAGGTATCAGGACGACATGGACTTTGGCGCTGTCAACTCCCGTAGATCAAGTGACAACCTGATACTTTCCGTTGTAGTAATTGGGAGCTTGATGGCTTCAATAGACTCAACGATAGTTCTACTTGCATTTCCAGCAATTACGTCAGCCCTGCACTCCAACATATCTACGATTATCTGGGTCATTCTAATATATATGATAGTGACAGCCGTCTTTTCGACCCAGTTGGGGAGGATAGGTGACTTATACGGAAGGGCGAGGATGTTCAACTTAGGGTTTGCTATATTCACCGTCTCATCTTTCCTTTGTGGAATAGCATCAACGGACGTTCAATTGATAGCTTTCAGGGCTGTACAGGCGGTTGGGGGAGCTCTTATATCGTCCAACAGCGGTGCGATCATAGCAGATACATTTGCCCGAAATAGGATAGGCCGTGCATACGGGCTCACCTCCATGAGCTGGAACATAGGTGCGCTTCTAGGCATCCTTCTCGGAGGCTTCATCACCACTTTCATAGGATACAGGTACATATTCTTCATCAACGTTCCTATAGGAATAATTGCAACAATTCTAGGGGTCAGATACATAGTGGACCAGGAGAGAGTAAAGGACGTCCTAGATATTCCCGGCATGACCTTTCTCGGGATTGCTGTGGCTTTGGTCTCATATTCCGGCATAGATTACGCGTCAAACGGATTCACAACCCTTAATGTTGCGCTCCTCGTAGCAGGAATCATTGCGTCAATGATTTTTGTAATAATCGAGAAGAGAGTTAAGGCCCCAACAATAAACTTCGAAATGTTCAGAAACAAGATTTTCCGAAACTCCCTGATGGCCTCGCTATTCCAGGGCCTAGGATATATGGGCGTGACCTTCATGATAATAATGTACCTGCAAGGTGTGAGAGGTTTTTCACCTTTCCACGCATCGCTTATCCTCCTTCCGGCGTACGTGGTAAGCGGTGTTTTCGCCCCAATAATGGGTCGCCTTTCTGATAGGAAAGGATCGATGCTCATTGCAACTACAGGTATAATCGTTATGACATTTGGAGTGATCTTTTACATATTTCTCCTATCTCCCACATCTCCCATATATACAGTAATCGTTGGTTCGGTGATAATGGGACTGGGAGGTGCCTTTTTCTGGCCTTCTAACCTGAGTGCAATAATGGCCAACGTATCCCCAAACCTCAGGGGGGCAGCTTCTGGAACAGCAAGACTGCTTGGCAGCGTAGGTATAGTCGGCAGCTTCATTATAGCGTTCGTTGCTGCCGCATCGGCGGTACCCAGGTATCTTGCATTCGCAATTTTCGCTGGTACATCCAACGTTATTGGGGGTATTGGAATTCAGTTCGTGAGAGGGATACATTACTCCTTCCTTGTGCTGGCAGCGATGCTTGTAGTATCAGGAGTCTTCTCAATAACTAGGGGCGTTGAGAACAGGCATGAGCAGCTGTATCGAGGAAAGGGTGAAACAACAAACATTCCAAAGTAATAATTCAGGGGAGGATTGTAGACGAGGGAGACACTCCGGAGATTGTTAGAGTTTAATGGATAACCACGTAAAGGAAATAGGAAAGAAGAGTACCGACAATGACCCCTGTGTTAAGGAACGGCAAGCCAGGCGCAGGTTTCTTCACATTACCAACGATCAGGTAAACCATCCCTGCAACTCCCCCTACAATAGGGAGAATGACGAAGGGGTAAAAGTAGCCAATTTTCATCCCATAAACTGCGGAAGCGACTACCATTATTCCGGGAAATGCAACATCTCCAAATCCAAGTGCCATTGCAGCGTGCCCCTCTATCCCCTCTTCTCCTATCTCTATCTTCCCTACAGGTCTTGACATATCCCTAGGAAATACGAAGAGCATGGGAAGGTCTCTCTCAAGAGCAATCTTGGCAAGCCCAATCATATGCTTCGTCTTGTATACGGAGATGTAATCGTAAATCGCGAAGGCGGCAAGGAATATTGCTGCCGCCCATATCCCCAACAGCAGGCCGAGAACAAAAGCCATGCCAGAGGTAAGGAAGAACCCAGCGATATTTACGACATACCATGTCCTCACAAACACAAGCGCTAAAACCATGACAAGTGGTGCTGCAAAGATGATTATGTAGTATTCAGTATATGTGTTGGCAATCACAAGCCCAAGATAGTTCCATATGTAAAAGACCATAAGTCCTATTGCGGCAACAAATACCCACTTCAGAAAGTTAAGCTTGTACCTTCGTGCAAGGAAGATGAGAAGGAGAGAGAACACAATCGCAGCAACCAAATAATAAAGCACGTAGTCTATCCCTGATGTTGTGCTGGTCGGTGATATCGACGGCTCTACCTGCAGGGCAATGTTTGCCAGGTAGACTGCAAATAGGGATGAAACAACGAACAGCGCCAGGCTTGTAATCTGTGCACCCGGGAATTCTCGCTTCTCAACCATTTCTTCCATCTTTCTCCCTTGTCGTTTAGAAGCATGATGGACTTTCCCATATATCCTTTCTCATCACTTTATTTATAAGGTACGTCGATGAAGATTATCTTTCCCCCCATCCTTTTTGGTTTGGGCCCTGGAAGCTCAAGAACTCTCAGCTAATTGCATCTTAGAGTTGAGGAAGCGGGATGTCTCGAGGGAGATCGGGTCTCTTTACCCAACGGTTAAACTCAACAGGCCGGACGGAAGATGGGAAAGGATCGGCTTAACCCCTATAGCACGTCAGTAGGTCGTTGTTAATGCGTGGATTTCAGTACACAACCGATTGATGATAACATTATTATAGAAGTGCTAAATTAGGGAAAGTGCCAAACGTCTCCTATTACAGGTCCCTAAAACAGTCGTTATCTGAGTGCTCTCAGAGGGCAAAAGAATTGGAGGAGAAGATTGTGGAGAAGGACCGGATTATCCAGGAACTGAAAGAGCAGAATCTTCGTTTCACTGCTGACTTGGAGAACTTCCAGAAGAAAGTAGGAGAGGAGACTCTGAAACTCGTGAATTACGCTTCTGAACGCATAATGAAGGAACTCCTCCCTGTACTTGATAGCTTGGATAGCGCAAAGGAAGAAGGAATAATCGCAATAAAAACACAGATTGAGGGGATACTACAGAAGGAGGGACTGGTAACAATTAACGACACTTCCAAGTTCGACCCCAATAAACACGAGGCCATTGGAATGGAGGAGGGCGGAGAGGCCAACACGATAAAGCGTGTCGTTAGAAAGGGATATGCGATTGGAGACAGGGTCATAAGGCCAGAACTGGTAATTCTTAACAAGGGTGATTGAAATGGAAAAAATACTTGGTATAGACCTTGGGACTAGCAACTCGCAAGCAGCTGTGATGATTGCGGGGAAACCTGTGGTGCTTCCTAGCTCAGAAGGCACAACAATAGGAGGAAAAGCTTTTCCGAGTTATGTTGCATTCACTAAGGACGGAGAACTGCTGGTTGGGGAGCCAGCAAGACGACAGGCCCTTACAAATCCAGAGGGTACTGTTTACGCATTTAAGAGGAAAATGGGAGAGAATTTTAAGTACAAGATAAGAGGGAAGGAATACACCCCCCAGCAGTTGTCTGCGTTCCTTCTTCAAAAGATAAAGGACGACTCCGAGAAATACCTAGGGGAGAAGATAACTAAGGCCGTCATAACGGTTCCGGCTTACTTCAACGACAATCAGCGCCAGGCAACAAAGGATGCAGGGGCCATTGCAGGGCTGGAAGTGGTGAGGATTATTAATGAACCCACAGCAGCGGCCCTTGCATACGGACTGGACAAGACGGAGGGGGAGCATAGGATAATGGTCTTCGATCTCGGAGGTGGGACGCTGGACGTGACAATAATGGAATTCAGTTCGGGTGTTTATGAGGTCCTTTCGACCTCCGGGGACACAAAGCTTGGCGGAACAGACATGGATGAGGCACTCATAAATTACATAGCAACGAAGTTTCAGCAGGAAAATGGGATTGACCTTAGGAAGGACCGCAACGCGTACATCAGACTCAAGGATGCCGCAGAAAAGGCGAAGATCGAACTCTCCACTTCCCTATCAACGGAGGTCAATCTACCATACATTACGAGCGGCGCTGATGGTCCCAAACACCTTCTAATTTCCATCACCAGGGCAGACCTAGAGAATTTAGTCAGGCCCATAATAGAGAGAGCGAGGAAGCCCATCGAGGAGGCACTCAAAGGCGCAAAGATTTCCGCATCTGACATTAGTAAAGTCATCCTGGTTGGCGGACCCACGAGGATGCCGATCGTCAAAAAATTTGTAGAGGATATAATGGGAAAGAAAGTGGAGAGCGGGGTGGACCCAATGGAGTGCGTTGCAATAGGGGCTTCTATTCAGGGTGCAGTTCTTGCGGGAGAGGTGAAGGGGATAGTTCTGCTGGACGTAACTCCTCTTACCCTCAGCATCGAGACTCTCGGAGGGGTAGCAACGCCCCTCATACCCGCAAATACGACGATTCCGACAAAGAAATCCCAGATCTTCTCAACAGCGGCTGACAACCAGACGGCGGTGGAAATTGTTGTGGTACAGGGTGAGAGACCTCTTGCAAAGGACAACACCTCGCTTGGCAGATTTATGCTGGACGGTATCCCCCCAGCGCCGAGAGGCGTGCCCCAGATAGAGGTAACATTCGACATAGATTCAAATGGAATCCTGAACGTAACAGCGAAGGACCTTGCAACAAACAAACAGAGGGGAATCACGATCACTTCAAGCACTAAGCTCAGCAAGGAAGAGATAAACAGGATGAAGGAAGAAGCGAAGAAGTATGCGGAAGAGGACAAAAAGAAGAAGGAGGAGATCGAAACAATCAACAACGCTGAGGCGCTCGCATACTCCACTGAGAAAACGATTAACGATTACGGAGACAAGATTCCCCAGGATGTCAAGGATAACATAAACGGGAAGCTTAAGGACTTGAAGGAAGCTATAGAAAAGAAGGATACAGCTTTAATCAAGGATAGGATGGATACTCTGACGAAGGAGATACAGAAGATCGGGGAATACATGTACAAGAATGTGAAGACAGACGGACAGCAAGCTCAGCAGCAGGATGAAGGCTCCAAAGATACGAATCCAGGCGAGAGGGAAATACACGAAGACAAAGAAAATAAGGAACAATGAGCTTCTGATCTGAATGGGAAAGGACTATTATGCCATACTGGGTGTGGCCAGGAACGCCTCAAAGGACGAAATTAAAAAGGCTTACAGGGAGTTAGCCAAGAAGTACCACCCAGATCTGAACCCACAGAACAAAAAGGAGGCCGAGGAGAAGTTCAAGGAAATCAGCGAGGCATACGAAGTTCTGATGGACGATCAGAAGAGGGCCAGGTTCGACCAGTTCGGCGAAGAGGGTGTGAAATTCCAGGGGGGATTCGATTGGAGTCAATTCCACCACTACCAAGATATCCAGGACATCTTCGGAGACATCCTTTCCCAGTTTGGCTTCGGGGGAGGGTTTGGAAACCCGTTCGGTGGCTTTTCAACTCAGCAGAGGGAACCACAGGGTTCAGACGTTTATGTAGAGATACCCATAGATATAAGGAGAGTTGCAAGGAACGAGAAGATAGAGGTCTATTATTTCAGGGAGATGAAATGCGAGTCCTGCAACGGAACGGGGTCAGAAACTAAAAGGCTCGTTACCTGTTCGACGTGTAGAGGGAGAGGATTCGTAGAGAGGTCCTCAAACCAGGGATTCATAATGTTCAGGACGACCGAAGTCTGCAGGACATGCAACGGTCGGGGGAAAATTCCAGAGAAGGTATGCCATACCTGCTCTGGTCTTGGTTTCTCCAAGAAGAAGGATAAGATTGAGATTTCTCCACCGCCTGGGATTCATGAGGAGGAGATATACATCCTGAGGGACAAGGGGAACTACAGATCAGGAGGCTCCGGGGATCTAAGGATAAGGTTCAACATTGACTACATGGAGTTCAGGAGAGACCGGGACGACCTCGAGAAGGATATTGAGATTGATTTCATAGATGCGATTCTCGGAGGGAAGACGAGAGTGTCTCTTCTTACGGGGGAGAAGGAAGTGGACATCCCACCAGGCACCCAGCCGGCGGACAGAATAGTGCTGAAGGGTGAGGGTATTCAAAGGAAGAACGGGAGAGGAAATGGCGACATCATCCTCAGGGTAAAGATTTCCCTGCCGAAGAAGGTATCGAAGAAACAGCGGGAACTCCTTGAACAGTTCAGAAAGGAGAAGGGGTTCCTTTCACAGTTTCATCTTTGAAGCGAGAAGTACATCCTCTTGTTGTTCTTCCCCTTGTTCTCTATCTTGTAGATATTTATTTCGCCAACTTCTGAGGTGTTCTTGACGTGAGTGCCTCCATCAGGCTGTATGTCTATGTCACCTATCCTTACCACCCTGAGCGTATCGGAGTTCGGGATCAAGTTAGGATTGACTTTGAGGGCCCCCTCTATCTTGAGGATGTCTTCTCTCTTCATAGAGACGACAGTCACCTCCACCCCCCTTTTCAGCTCCTCGTTCACCCTATATTGAAGCATCTTTGAAATGTCAGCGTTCCATTCCCTGAAATTGAAATCTATCCTCGAATAATCCTCATATATCTGGTTTCCAGTGATCATTGCGCCGAACTCCTTCATCGCTATTGATGAAACAACATGAATCGCGGTGTGCTGTCTCATCATTTTGTACCTTCTTTCCCAGTCGATCATCAACCTGACATTTTCGCCGGCTGATGGAACGGGATTGGTCAAATGCAAAATCTCATCGCCCTTCGAGACATCTAAAACTTCGTATCTTGCGATACCAACCATCGTACCTCTATCGGAGGGTTGCCCCCCTGAGGCTGCGTAGAAGATTGTTCTATCTAGAACTACCCCATTTTCGGTAGAAATAACCTTTGCATCCAGCTCCCTGAGATAGGAATCTTCAAGATACACCTGTAACGTCTTCATGACTATACACCTATAAATGGTATCAATAATGAGAATAACGCAATTAAAACGAAAAATATTCCTATGAACATGTTCGTAGAGGCGAAGAGTTTCATTATATTTCTGTCCGGGTCTGAGAGTGCCCTGAAGTATGACATCAGGAGGGAGATAGCGAGGGCAAGGTAAAGCAAAAATACTGCAATACCGACGTAGAGTTTGAAATAAGCCATGAATTCATAACCAGTAAGGACTGTGACGAAGGCGGCCAAGAGAGCAAATGGGAAGAGAATCCTCATGGACTCCTTCGTCGATCTTGTTACGGGAAGCATTGGAACTGAAGCAGCAGCGTAGTCTTCCCTGTACTTGATGGAAAGGGACCATATATGGAGGGGCGTCCAGATAAATATCGTGAGAAACATAAGCACTGCGATGATGCTGAAGGAAGAAGAAAAGGCATAAAATCCAGCCAGGAGAGGTGCACCTCCTGAATATGCTCCCAGGACTATGTTCCAGGATGTTCGTTTCTTGGAGATGAGGGAGTATATTATAGTATAATCAAAGATGCCTGTTGCCATGAATGCGAATGACCACAATGATCTAAACCAAGACATTATAAGCGTGACTCCAACCAGAATTATGCCGCCGTAAAGGGCAACCTCAGGTCTCATCTTCCCAGAGGGAAGGGGCCTGTTCATAGTTCTCTTCATTTTTTTGTCTATGGAAAGATCGAAATAATTCGATACGGACTCAGCCCCCATTAGCCCAAGGGCAATAAATATAGTAACGTAAATGAATCCCAGTATATCCAGGCTTCTCAGGATGCTTAAGGAGAAAACTTCACCCGCTATTCCTGTTATAAGCAGGAACACCCAGACCCTCGGCTTTGTCATTTTTAGGAAGTCTATTACGAAGTTTCCCACTAATGGGTGAATAACCCTCTCTATAAATCTGTGCCGTCTGTTTATCCTATAACGATCCATCTAGTCATTTCTTCAAAAGATTGTGGAATGATGGTGGAGGAAAATAGATTGTTTAAAGTGTGAACTGAGGAGCATAAGACAATGACATTCGAATTTTGCATCTCCATAACTCAATATATCTCATTTAAGTAGGAGGGGTTATACGAATTCTTGGAAAAGGGTAAGGAAAGAGCTAAAGGCTAAATAACGACGTTGAATTCAGAAAGGTCGCATGAGATGACACCAGATTTATCGCAAGATGAAGGGACTCGTGTCATCCACCGAAGTACCAAGGTATTCAGCAGGGCTGGTAGATCAGCGGAAGATCGCCTCCTTGGCATGGAGGAGGCCCGGGGTTCAAATCCCCGCCAGTCCATTGAAGATGTCATAGGATTTGCGGGTTTTAACTACTGCCTTTCTAGTAGCATAATAAGAATAAAAAAGAATGCAAGAAAAAATGAATTAAAATTATGAAATTACGACTCCAATATATGGGGTGAATATCTTTGAATTCAAGTTAAGGTCCTGACTCAAATTGAACTCCAATGTCAGATGCGTCGTAGTATGGGCAGATATTGTAAACGGATGGTTTAGGAACACATAGTGGGAGGCAAGTGTAAAGGTCTCGTTGGTTCCAGCTATATCAACTGAAACTGCAGATACTTGGACCCTAATCATCGTATACTTCCCTGTGGGAATGGAAAGTGAACCAAGGAAAGAAGAGTTGTTCAGCAATACTCCGAAAATGTTTACAGTTTTGGAGGGTATTGTATAATTAGTCCATCCGCTAGAGTTGCTGTGTAAGGAGAAGGATGTAAAAGTAATGTTAACTCATGTGACGTTGCTATTTATAGGTACGTCGGCAGCAGAAATATTTAGAGTTCCATGGCTTAGAAATGAGTATGCGCTATACCCACCTACCCCAATAAGTATGACAGCCACTACTACTATGAAAATTAATGTCGACTTTCGTGCCATATCTATGAACACATCCCAAAGCTAATAATGATTGTGGCTCAATTTTTGAACATTGAAGTCGTTTTATTTTCACATTTCTTGGAATATAATATTCCAGACAATGTTAGTCCTTGTTTTACCCTGAACTTACGTCTAATACTCACTTTGAATTAAGCCTGGTCTCCTTGGAAATAGTATCCGTTAATTCTTCTGAATACCTTGGTCGATAACAGAAATAGAAATATGTCGTATCATTGAAATCTTATCAACACCTGTCACTATCAGGTAATTTTGGCTTCGCTTGATTATTTACCACAATTTTCTTGTTCTTATGGGCCAAGCATCTGTAATCTGCAAAATGACTAAAGAATTTAAAATCATGAAACCAAGTGAGATATACAGGAAAACAACCCTTAAATAACATCCAACATATATTCGGGATGAATGCGTCTTAGCTATGAATCAGGAACGATCATCATAAATGATCCTTCTTCTGTCCCGTCCTATGCCACGTTTGACAGGAGAACACATTCATACCGAGCAGAAGGGTATCTCTATTCACGACTCAAGGCTGATTTCCCAGATTCGGAGGACATCGTTTTCAATGACAGAAAGGTTGAACTTAAACACCAGGAGAAGCTAAGGTCATATCAAAAGAGGGCTGTTGACCTCTGGTCATCCAGCTCATTTTCAGGAACAGTAGTCCTGCCAACAGCCGCTGGAAAGACTCATATAGGGATAGAGGCAATGTCAAGGTTATCAACCACAACACTTGTCGTAGCACCTACGATAGAGCTTGTGCAGCAATGGAGGGAGAGATTGCAGAAGTCTTTCAGCATTGAAGTGGGTCAAATAGGTGGAGGGGAGAAGGACGTGAAGGATGTTTCGGTGAGCACTTACGATTCTGCATATCTAATGGCTGAGAAGCTAGGCAACAGGTTCAAATTCCTGCTAGTTGATGAAGTACATCACCTAGCTGCAGAACGTTACGTAGAGATTGCGAGGATGTTCGCATCGCCTTACAGGATGGGACTGACCGCAACGTATGAGAGGACCGACATGCTTCATGAAAGGCTACAGCAGTTTATGGGAGGGAAGGTCTTCGAGCTGGGTTATGAGGAACTGACTGAATTCCTGGCTGACTATGAAATTATCAGGATACCCGTGGAACTGGAGCAGGAAGAGGAGGAGGAATATAACAGTAACAGAATGTTATTCCTGAACTACCTCAGGAAGCATCGCATGAGGATGAGAGGGCCATGGGACTTTGAAAGGTTCATCCTGTCATCATGGAATCCAGAGGGGAGGGAGGCACTCATTGCGTGGAGGAAGTCAAGGTCAATTGCCTTCAACTCTAGGGTCAAGGTGGACACGGTCAGGTACGTACTATCAAAACATAGGGGGGAGAAGACTATCATATTTTCCGAGGACACAAACACCTCATACCTCATTTCAAAGGAATTCCTGATACCATGCATCACCTACCTAACGCCTGGTCCCGAAAGGAAGGAGTATCTTGACATGTTCAGGAGGGGGGACGTCACCACAATAGCTACGTCAAGGGTCCTTGATGAAGGCGTCGACGTCCCTGACGCATCCATTGGCATAATATTAAGCGGATCAGGATCTACGAGACAATTCCGTCAAAGACTGGGAAGGCTCCTGAGACCGTCATCCGGCAAGAAGGCAACACTTTACGAAATTGTTGCAAGTGGAACCAGCGAATTTGCCACTTCTAAGAGGAGGAGAAAGGGTGTTCCCGACTCAGCTGATGTCAGTTAGAAAGAGTAAGAAAGGAATACTAAGGTCAGTGTTCCTGACAGAAGAGAACAGCGATTACTGCATGTCAATAATTGAACTATTCTCAAGGAGTAGAGGCAAAACAAGAGGGGAAATAGAAGAGGAACTGAAGACAATGGAGCTAAAAGTGCAGAATCCTAAGATACTGAGAGGTTTGGCACTCATAATGTTCAGGGCCTCGGAATTCAGGAAGCCATCCTCCCTTGATTCAGAGGCAGTTAGGAAGGTTATTTTTTCGATAGCCAGGAACCCAGTAGTGAGCCCAGAGGAGAGGAAAGCCATACTGGAAAGCGTCGCTTCTTCAATGTCTACAACGGTCCAGGAAGTAGACGAAGCAATATATGGAGACAAAGAGAGCAATATGGTTCTAGTATCGCCGTTCAACGTTTCACCCGATATACTTTCTAGAAAATTCAACCAGGAACAGATAGAGACAGTCATAATGAAGTCACTCTGGGTTGAAGTTACAACGAAAACTCACAGAAACGCTTTCATCAGGAATATTAGGACGAAGGGACTGCTCTATGAGGAGAGGGTGGAGGAGGATAGACACATAATCAGGGTTAATGGTCCTGTATCGATATTTGAGAGGAGCGAGAGATATGGCTTTAAGCTTGCCCTCTTCGTACGTTACGTCCTGTCACAAGACGACTGGGAGATCAACTCATCCATATCTCTTAAAAGCAATGCAGGAAGGAAGAAGAAGGATGAATTTACATACCATCTTGACGAATCTATTTCGGACCTCATTATAAGGGAGGAGATTCATGACGAACAACTTCCAAGATTCGTTAACATGAATCCTAAACCGATTGAAATTGACAAAAATACCATAACTCCAGAATATTCGATGACAATTGGGGAGAAAGAAATTGCAATATTCGTATCGCCTGTCAGATACTATGAAGATGAACTGCTAAAGGTGAGGAAGATCAGGGACGCAGGCATTCAGTCGGATGTATTTTGCTTGATAGAGGGCAAGGAAAAATGTCCAAAGGGGGCTATTTGTTTCAAGGATACCATAGACTGGTTTAGGATAAGGGAATACCTGGCGCAGAGATATACGAATACCGAATCAGAGAAGCGAAATGGCAGTGAAACATCGGAAATGAATCATAGAGTGAGTGGTAGGCAACTGAAGCTTTCGGAAAACATAATGACTCACCTCAACTCCTTGTACCCAGATGATCAGGCCATGATTGATTACCTCGATTTCATGGGGATTCCGCCAGATGAAGGACTTCGCGAAGCTGGTTATAATATAACTTGGAAGGGGTTAAGGCTCATTGTATCGGGGAAGATGGACAAGGGGAAAAAGTAGAGACTGTCTTTCCTACCACAGAAACGGTCGCCGTTGAACGACGCACAGAACGGGCAATCATGTCTCACGAAACGTTGCGTTTTTTCTTCAGCAATGTTTAAATAGACAAACCATTTAAATCCTCAATTAGGTTTATCTGTAAATGATGTCAGAATCGCAGATGGATGTGTATAAAGTCGCACAGGAATTCTCTCTGGGCGACGACTTTACTTACGGCGTCAACGTCAAGCTTAGGGGGAGGTCAGGAATTGAACACAAGTTCGACCTGATTCTGACATCAAAGGACGATGAAAGAAACAAAATTGCAGTTCTACAGGACGTCTCAGAAGACCTTATAAGTGACATAATGGAATTCAATGCCATAGCTCGAGATTGCGGTATTCAACTGAAAGCCATAGCCATCGACAGGGAACTTAACAAGTCGGAAATGAATCTTGCTAAAGTTTGCAACATAGCAGTTGTCAAAAAGAATTACGACAGCACGACAAACTCCATACTTGGAGTGAAGAAATTCGACGAAGATGTTGGGAGATTGATAAGGAAGGGGGGCGTATATATGATCTCCGGCGGGCCTGGAACTGGTAAGACCGCCGTATGCTCGCAATTCTTGGCAGAAGGTGCAAGGGTAGGTGAGAGGGGGATGATAATATTGACAGATAGGCAAGGACGCAATTTCATCTCCCAAGTAGAAACGTTTTCAAATGGATTCAAAAATTACTATAGTAACGGAGCAATAGAAGTTCTCGAGATCAGCGATCGTATTATGAAGCTCAAATCAGGGGTTACGAACGAGTATAAATCAATGATCGGCTATATCCGTACCGTTACAAATCAACTGAAGACTCTTGTTGCAGAGTTCGATGTGACCAGACTGGTTATTGATCCTGTTACCCCATTGATCATCCCTGACAACGATTTCCTCCACCTATTTTTCCGTTCAATATCAATACCGACGACATACACATTGGTGACCAGCGGAATTGGCAAGAATGATAATTCTGCCTTTGGTCTTGAGCAGTATTTTGTATCTGGTCTCATAAAGCTGGATAATGACCCCAGTGACTCGGAGATTAAGAGAGCTTCAATAATTAAAATGAACGGAGGAGAACATAATTCCAATCCATTCCTTTTCAAAATATCAACTAAAGGCATAGTCCCATACAACGAAGACGACTCATCAAAAGCTGGCCCATTATTCAACCAAGTGATTTTGTAGCAACTGCCACCATAAGTCAAGTGATGTCCACCTTCCAGTATTTTTCGCTATAAGAAAGGTGGTAACTAGTCAGAAAAGTTTTGTTTGCCCGGTCCTGGAAGTCCAATCTATGGTATCTAGACCTGACATCCTTCTGAAGAGGTTTACTGTTGCAGGTCCAAACCCCTGAAAGTGATTGTTGCTAAGAACGTATGCATGCCTTATCATTTCCTCCTTTTCCTTCAATTCCTTTGCCCATAGTCCAATTTCGACACTCCTGTCTTTCAGAACCTTTCCAAACTCATCCTCCCTTATCGATCTATCACCGACAAGCCTAAGATAAACTATATCTGAGGTGACCACCGGTGGAACGTGAGCATACGGGATTTCTGACCACGCTAGCCCAACTCCATTGTCCCTAAGCATGAAGAATGTGTCGTCTACAAACCAGGAATCGTGTCTCATCTCCACTGAGTATCTAATCCCCGACGGAAGATCACCGACCAAACTCTTGAGGTAAGGGAAACCTTCTCTAAATGTTAATGAAGGAGGAAGTTGAATTAGAACCGCCTTGAGTTTGTCCCCTAGGATCCCAATCACGTCAAGAAATTTTATGGCTTCATCCAATACATTTCTTAACCTAAGACCGTGCGTCACAGTCTGAGGCATTTTCGCGGTAAACGCAAAGTTTTCGGGGACCGAGCTGGACCATGTTTCCACAGTATGACGGTCAGGAACCCTATAAAAACTTGAGTCGATCTCCACGATGTCAAATATCTTTGAATAGATCTTTAGGAAATCGATTGCTTTAGTCCCTCTTGGGTAGAAAGTCCCTACCCACTGGTCGTAACTCCATCCTGAACAGCCCGTCCTTATTTCCAACTGAAAGACATAACCGATTTACTTTTAAGCTTATTCTCTGAAGCTTACTATAGTGTAATTTAAAAATGAAGAACCTGCTATATAGGATGTAGTAAAAAAGGAAGTAGACTTTCCTATTGCAATTCGGACAACATATTACATTCAATCAGGCAAATACCATTCTAAATCCCAAACCTATGTACTCGAAGAATGAGTATTATGGTGCCCTGCTCTTAAAGAATTTCATTTCTTCTTGGAGTTTTTTCTTTCCATCTGAACGATATACCTTTTCCTCGCAACTCCTAGGCCATATCCGCCTAGCCCACCATCCTTCCTCACGACACGGTGGCATGGTATTATGAGAGGAACGGGATTGGAGGCGCATGCATTGGCGACTGCCCTCACTGCCTTGGGCGAACCAATCATTTCGGCAACTTGCTGATAAGACCTGGTCTCTCCATACGGAATCTCGAGAAGGGCGGACCAAACTCTCTTCTGGAATTCCGTACCAATTACATCCAGAGGGAGGTTTAGCCACTGTCCGTCAAAGTATCTGAGGACCGAGTTTAATCGTTCCCTAACACCTTCAGACCAAACAATTTTTGCCTTTGGAAACTCCTCCAGAAAGGAAGATATAAGCGTATTTTCGTCGTCTGCAAGACTTAAAGAGCAGATCCCATATTCCGTCTCAGCAACCAGGACATATCCGAGTTTGCACTTTGCTGTAAGATAGTATATTGTAGCCCCCTGGCCGCCTTTCCTGTAACTTGATGGTGTCATCCCAAGCTTTGAAGAAGGTGTCCTATAGAGCCAGCTGTGCGAATTGTATCCCGCCTGATATATGGCCTTAGGGATTGGTCTGTCATCCTTGAGATTTTTCTTTAGAAGGAGTATCCTGCATTCCTCTGCATACTTTCTAGGGCTTATTCCCATGACCTCCTTGAACGTCTTCTGAAGAATGAATCGAGACACACCGAACTTGGTCTCAAGACTTTCAAGTGAGACGTTTGCCGAAGGATTTGACTTAATAAAGTTACAAATGGACTCAACAAGATCGGACTTTGTTGTAACAAATGGAAGATTCTTGTCTCCTCTTCGCTGACGACTTAGCATAGCTTTCTTCATTGGAAGTAATCTATGTTCAAATAAAAGAGATTTCGTCGATTTCTTGATGAACCCCCGTTCAAAGCCTTTTTGATAAAGAAGGAAATGCGAGGATATGTTTCAAAACATAAAAGGGGAGATAAAGAGAGAAAGGAGTGCTTTGATCGTCTGGGATGTCCAGGAGGCACTTGTCTCAGCCATTTTCAATAGGGAAGAGTTCATTACAAATGTGAAGAAAATCATTCAAAAGGCAAGGGAAATAGGCATCCCTATTTTCTATTCCAAGATAACCCCTCTTCCAGAGCGATTTGAGTCTCCACTGAGAAAGGCCGCTGGATTTAGTAGGTTTGAGCCAGGTGACATAGTTAAGGATGTGTATCCTGAAAAGTCTGATATAGTTATAAACAAAAGCACGGCTAGTTTGTTCATTGGCACTAATTTTGAGTTGATGATTCGGAATGCAGGAATTAACATTCTTTACTTCACTGGAATCGCTACTGAAATGGGAATAGAGACATCGGCCAGACATGGCCAGAATCTAGGGTTCATTCCGATAATAATAAAGGATGCAGTATCATCTAGAGATAGGGAAGCACACGAAAGGAGCCTTCAGAATCTGTCTAGGATGATGCCATTAATCACAACTGAGGAATTCCTGAAGGAAACTTAAGAATTACTGTGATGTTAGAAGACTGACTTTATTTCTAAATTGAAATATTTTATATTCCATCATCTTACAAGGAGGATGATAAGGGAGTTAAAGTGGAATGACCTGGACGACCTGGTAAATAACTATTATTCGTATTACGACGAACTCCGGGACACTCCTGACTTCGGTATATCATTCTACAAAAAGATACCAGATTTCTCATCTGAAGTTGAATGGTTTACGGGCTTGTATAAGAGCGTTCTTGACGGCAACGCTGTGGCGGTTGTGGCGGAAGAAGACGGAAGGGCTGTGGGGTTGTGTGAAATAGAAAGAATCAGACCTGGAACGGAACTGGAACATTCAGGAGTGTTAGGAATAGCCGTCAGGAAAGGGTATAGAGGGAGGGGCATCGGGGAGGCGATGATTAAAAGGGCAATTGAACTCTCCAAAGGGAAATTTGAGATACTGAAGCTGGAGGTGTTCTCAGTGAACACAGGAGCAATAAACCTATACAAGAGAGTAGGTTTCGTTGAATATGGTACCTTTCCGAAGGCCGTGAAGAGAGGGGAAAGGTACTACGACGTGGTTCAGATGTACTGCACACTTTAACAAAGGCCCCGAAAATAGGCATGGGAAGAAACAACGGAGCTATCTCCCAAAAATCTTAAGCCAGGAATTAGGGTAATAGGTTTGGATCAGATGGTAATTACAAGCGGCTCAATACCGAAAGTCTCTGGGCAGTTCGCGATGGGACTTGGAAATCAGGTGGA
This sequence comes from Thermoplasmata archaeon, assembly GCA_021797855.1. Taxonomy (GTDB): domain Archaea; phylum Thermoplasmatota; class Thermoplasmata; order Thermoplasmatales. The sequence goes on along the minus strand of JAJZYX010000001.1, from coordinate 100,915 downwards.
GAGCATCTCAACAAGCATTACAGCTGACTGGTCATGGTATAACAAACTCATGGGTATAGTTTCGTGGAACCTGAAGAACAACTCAGCGTTCCAGGAAACTGCGGTTCTGTACAGGTCTGGCTATTACTTTGGAAACGCATATTTTCCCATTTATATAGGAAATGGAGTTTCTACTTGGGCCACTCAGCTTGCTCCCTTGACGAATAGGGGGACGGATAGGAATACGATGCCATTAGGAATAGTAGACTTTGGCCAAGGCAATAGGATTATAGCGTTTCTGTTCACCCTGGATCCGGGACAGACGTGGAGTGTCCTTGAGGGAGGATTTACTGCAAAATCCCCCCCATCAAATGGAGCTCTGTTTGGGGCGAAGTTCGAGAAGGCAGGTGCATTCTGCATTGGATATGACCCAAAGCAGGTCACCGATTATGATATGCAGACCTCATCCAGTCTAAAGGGGTATTCCCCGAATCCCAGTTACATAAAAACCGTTGAAGTGGCCATATCTACGTTTGCGAAATTTGTTCAGCTATTCCCTGGAGACACGATAACAGACGGTCGATGTTCAAACCAGGGGGAGGTTGTTGTACAAGAAGAGAGAAATGTTGCGCCGGGGGACATTGAGGAAGTAATAGGGAATATCGCAAGGGTAATTAGGTCTCTTTAAAAGCGTTTTAGCACTTTAAGAAACGCTGTAAAACGTTCCGTTATTGATTATCTTGGCAACATCACTGAAGCAGTGGACAGTTGCATCAGCTATTGTTGGGCCTGGTGTATCCTGCATCTTAAGGGTGTAGAATTTCATTCTCTTCGCCCCCTCAATATCCCTCCTCTCAGAATCGCCTATAAAGACTACTCGCGAAGGATTATTAGACAATCTTAATGCAGCGTTGAATATCCTTGGGTCCGGTTTAGGTGCCATTACGGACTCTGCGGTAACGATATGATCAAAATATTCCTTTATTCCGAGTGCGGATAGAGTTCTTTCCGTGTAAATGTTGTCCGCATCCGTTACCATGACAATCCGAAATTTTTCCCTAGCAAGGGTGATAAAATCAATGAAATCAGGTCTGAGTTTGAGGTTCTCTTCGTGGAATCTGTAATATTCTTCCTCATAGATCTCTTCTACGCTAAATAATTCATAAAGCACTTCGTGATTTATCTCCATGAAGGTCCTGTATTTCTTTTCCCTTTCGATCAATTTCTCCATCCTCTTTGTCAAAAACATTGAGCGAATATCTGTGGTGATGTGATATTTCTTACCCACGAAGTCTAGCCACTTATATAACGAGTCGTTTTCAGACTCCACGGTAGTTATTGTGTTTGAGAAATCTAGGAAAATTGCCGTATCTGATGACACAAATCAAAATTGCAACCTTTGGTAAATATTTTAGGAAGGAAGCATTTGAGGAATAATGGCCGGGATGGGGTAGCGGTGCATCCTTGGGGACTGTGGATCCCCGGACCCGGGTTCAAATCCCGGTCCCGGCCCTCTCCCAACCAGAGGAGACAATCAAATCTGCCTCATTGCCCCTAACTCTCCCAATAAATGGGCTAAGGGTGAAGGTCAAACCTATCCAGTTCCATAACCTTGGTCCAAGCAGAAACAAAGTCACCTACAAATTTTTCGTTCCCATCGACACTTCCGTAAACCTCAGAAACTGCCCTCAATTCAGAGTGGGCACCGAAGATCAAGTCAACACGACTAGCGGTCCATCTTGATCTACCAGTCCTAGAATCAATCCCTTCAAATAGGGTTTCAGCTTCATTCACCGCCTTCCACTTTATGTTGTTATCCAGGAGGTTGACAAAGAACTCATTGTTAAGGGTTCCTTGATGTTCTGTCAGCACTCCCACACTGGAGTGATGATAATTACAATCTAGTGCCCTCATTCCTCCAACAAGAACAGTCATTTCCGGTACTGTTAGGGTGAGAAGGTTCGCCTTGTCAACTAGCCTGAACTCTTCCCACTTAGTCCCATCAGTAAGATTTCTAAAGCCGTCACACTTTGGTTCGAGAACCTCGAAAGATTCAATGTCGGTCTGTTCCTGGATAGCGTCAACTCTACCTGCATGGAAAGGAACATCTACTCTCAATCCTCCGTCCGCGGCAGCTTTTTCTATTGCAGCATTTCCTGCTAGAACAATGATATCCGCGATTGATACCCTCTTTCCGTCTGGAGCCCCGAAATTGAAATCGCTCTGTATCCGTTCAAGAATGGCTAGCACTCTCCCCAGCTGGTCAGGCTCATTCGCTTTCCAGTCCTTCTGTGGCTTCAGTCTTATTCTTGCACCATTGGCACCACCCCGTTTATCACTACCCCTGAATGTAGATGCTGAAGACCAAGCTGTATAGACCAACTCCCGCGTGGTAAGCCCTGATGCCAGAATTTTCTTCTTTAGCTTTTCTACGTCCCTGTCGTCAATTAGCTCGTAATCAACATCTGGAAGTGGGTCTTGCCAAATCAGATTCTCGCTCGGGACTTCAGGGCCAAGATATCGGGATTTTGGACCCATGTCCCTGTGAGTCAGCTTGAACCACGCCCTCGCGAAAGCATCTGCAAATTTTTCAGGGTTGTGGAGGAAGTATTTAGATATCTTCTCGTAGGATGGATCGTACCTAAGGGCAAGATCGGTTACTAGCATCGTTGGCTTGCGCTTCTTGGAACTGTCGTGCGCATAAGGAATCTCGCTCTCCGCATCCTTTGCAATAAACTGGAAAGCTCCAGCAGGGCTCTTCTCAAGCACCCATTCATACTTGAATAAATTTTCAAGGAATCCCATACTCCACTTTGTTGGCGTTTTCGTCCATGTTACCTCCGGTCCTCCTCCAATGGTATCATCCCCCTTTCCTGATTTGTAGCTGCTTACCCAGCCGATCCCTTGATTCTCTATGGGAGCAGCCTCAGGTTCCGGTCCAACGAATTTTGCAGGTGCGGCTCCATGCGTTTTTCCAAAGGTATGGCCACCTGCGATTAGAGCTACCGTCTCCTCGTCGTTCATCGCCATCCTCCTGAAAGTTTCCCTTATATCAATTGCAGCCTTGAGAGGATCTGGCTCTCCTCTCGGTCCCTCAGGATTCACATAAATGAGACCCATCTCAACTGCAGCAAGGGGATTCTCCAGTTTTCTTTCTTCTGAGTATCTCTTATCTTCCAGCCAACCCGTTTCACTTCCCCAGTATACTGATTCGTCTGGCTCATATACGTCGATCCGCCCTCCACCGAAACCGAATGTCTTCAATCCCATGCTTTCAAGAGAAACATTCCCTGCAAGTATCATAAGGTCTCCCCAGGAAATTTTTCTCCCATATTTCTGCTTCACCGGCCATAATAGCCTTCTAGCCCTATCCAGAAGAATGTTGTCAGGCCAGCTATTCACTGGAGGAAATCTCTGCTGAGCAGACCCAGCACCTCCTCGACCATCGCCAATCCTGTAAGTCCCGGCGGCATGCCACGCCATCCTGATAAAAAGGGGACCATAGTTTCCGAAATCTGCCGGCCACCAGTCCTGGGATGAGGTCAGAATTTTCCTTAAGTCCTCTTTCACTTCAAATAAATTTAGACTTTGGAATTCCTTTCTGTAGTCAAAACCAACCCCCAGAGGGTTAGATTTTTCAGAGTTTTGCCGTAGTATTCTTAGGTCCAACCTGCGGGGCCACCAATCTCGCACGCTCTTTGAGTACCTTTCTATTTCTGACATTTAAGACCAATAGTGCTATGAATAACTAGTTAATAATAATTACTATGTAATATCGATTATTATGTCAATATTGCTATAAATAATAACAGTTTCACTTTCATTATCTCTCACCTACCTGGGCATTAGTAAATTTAAATAATTATCAGATGATAGCTTGTAGTATATGAGAATCGATTCAATACAGCAGTTGAGGGATAAGAGGATCAAGGTTACTCCTCAGAGAGTCGCTATATTAAACATCATGAAAAACGGTGGTCACTTTACTGGAGAGCAAATCTATAATGAGCTGAAGAAGAAAATGCCTAGTATCAGCCTTTCAACTGTATATAGCACCTTGGACACTCTAGAGAGAAATGAAATTCTTTCATCTTTTGAAGTCAGTGGGATGAGGTGGTTTGAATCAAGAACCGAATCCCACGTAAACGTGTTCTGTGTTGACAAAAACAGAGTTATAGATATAGATATGGACGTATCATGGCTTCTTAATGAATTGAAGAAGAAAGGGATCAGCCCAACCAAGGTGAGCATTGTGGCTCACTCTACCTGTGATCAAAGGAATATTTAGGCCTCCCCGTACTTCTGCTTTGTTTATTGCTCACCTTCACTGTTTGCTTGAATTACCCCTTCTATGGCGTGGAAAGCCTTCAGCCTTCTTCATGGGAGATTTCTCGGATCAGTTGAGAGTTTATTTTCACTGAGTAGTAGCTGACGTTCTCCTCAACTTAAGATTCTCAACTCCGTACCAAGCGCTTAGGAATATTGAGATCGTCAGGAGTGCCAACAGTTCCGTCCTGTGTGAGTTATCGTATTCTGGAGTGAGTATATACGCCCCGTAAAATCCTGCTGCCTCAAGAATAGCATACCTTATCCCAAATCCTGCAATAGTAGCTACGAAGTACGGTACGATTTTCATTCTAAGTGTTCCAGCTGCGAGAGCGACAGCGGAGTAGAAATATGGAACAAAGGTGGAGGCGAAAACTGAGAATGGACCGTGTTTGAGTATCCAGCCTTCTGCAATTTCTAACTTCTCTTCGCTGATTCTCAGCACCCTGAGCGATCTCATTAGTATTGGTCTGGCGGCAAGCCTACCCGCAAAATATTCAAATGGCACCACGGCACCGCCTAAGGCTGCAATGAAGGCAATGAATGGATTGAACAATCCGGCGGAACTTAGGTATCCGATCAGAGGCAGAGTTATGAAGTCAGGAATAGGAAGAAGGCGCAGAATGAAGATTCCAACATAACCACCGAGTAGGTTCTGGTAAGGGACCGTTATGCTACTCTGATAATAGGAATGGAGATTTATGAATCTTAGATATCCGTTGATGATTCCCATTGATGAAAGCGCCATGAACCCAATGGAACCTACGAAGGTATAGTGCCAGTACTTGCTCATTGTCTTGTTTGAGTTCACACGTTTTTTTGCTTCCAATTGAGATTCCATCAACGTTACCAGTTTCTTTGCTGCGCCCTCAAAGTCATTCCTCATATAGGTTCACCTCTCCTGTTTGATCATGAAATAAGGGTTCTTGCTTTGTCCAAGGTCATATATTATCTTCCCTGAAGTCTCCGCTATCTCAGCAGTTCTCGTAACATCTTCAGGTGCCATTGTCTTCCCGTTTGCGTATAGGTTCCATGTTTCTATAAGGAATTTTGGAAATGTCATAATGTTCTTGGTATGTTCAGGTATCATGCTTAAAATAAACTTCATAGAATTGTTTAGTAGCTTTGTTTTTTCTTCACCTACAGCCTTGATTCCGAGCAGTTTATTCCTCACAAACTTGTAGATGTAGAAGCTGTAATTCCCGTAGAACTGTGCTAATTGATCAAGGACCGGATTCATCCTTGTCTTCATTACGGGTGTAAGTATGTCATATCTGTCCCAATCCAGGGTGAACAGTTTATTCTCCCTTACTGCATCGTCGAACACCCGGGTGCCAGGGAGCGGTGTATACAGGGAAAACTGTATGGCATCTGCCCCTGCCCTTGACAGGGCTCTAGAAAACCTTATGGACGATATTAAATCGGATAGGCGTTCATATGGGGCCCCTATCATCATTCCCACTATGACAATTACGCCATTTTCTGTGAGGGTTCTGACTGCATCCACGGATTGTGATGTGAATTCCCCCTTGTGCATTTTCTTCAGGACTTCTTCACTACCAGATTCAACACCCAGGAAGGCCACCTGCATTCCTGCCTTTGCAGCCAGTTTTATCAGGTCATGATTCCTGCTAGTTACATCAGCTCTCATCTGAACAATCCATTTCATATTTAATTCACGGGAAATTATCTGATTGAACAGTTGTTCCCTGTGCTTCACATTAGGATATACGACAAATATATCGTCTGTGAAGAAAATCCAGTCATATCCGAATTTTTTAGCGAGTCCCATCTCCGCGAGTATCCTTTCGTTCGACTTGTTTCTCCATCTGTTGCCCCAGGTTGGAGTCACCGAGCAGAAGTCGCAAGCATACGGACACCCCCTGGAAGTTTCTATACACATCACCTTGGATTTCTCACTGAACACTCTGAAGATATATTTGTCCGGCTCAATCAGGTCCATTGGAGGGAGAGGGAGGCTGTCGAGGTCCTGTATCAGGGGTCGGGGGGCCGTTCTAATGATCCTGTCTCCATTCCTGAAGACTATCCCTTTGATATCCTCCAATCTGCCTCCCTCCGAGATAACTTTCCCTATTTCATAGATAGTCTCGTCCCCTTCCCCTAGGACGCTTATATCAAATCCAGAGGAAATAATCTCCTTTGGAAGGAATGTGGCGTGATGCCCCCCAGCCACAAGGACTGTGTCGGGCTTTTCTTCCTTGACCATTCTTGCTATTGTGCCTGCATTATTGTGTGCTGCCGTGGCATGAAGGGTGATTCCTACAAGGTCAGGCTGGAAATGGAGAACCCTGTCTACAGTCTCCTCGAGCGTTATATTCTCCGCTTCCATATCTATTATCTTTACTGAGGTGCCTTCTATTCTGAGCAGTTCACCAGCCATAATAAGAAGACCGAGTGGGGTCGGGAGGAACCCCCATTTTTGGAGGTAAGCGCTTCCAGTCTTGTTGCTTGGTCTAATAAGAACCGCTCTCATTTGCCAGCCTCTCCCTGAAATTGGCAGCTAAATCTTGACACTCTCTATAGCCTCCTCCAGTTTGGTCAAGTGTTCCTTCAATTCTTCACGTTCTGTCTGGCTCAGTTGACTCAACACTTTACCCAGGAATTCAGAGTAAGCAGAAAGGACTCTCCTGTAGGTGTCTTCACCCTTCTTCGTCATTCCTATCATTATCTTCCTTCTGTCCCCTTCTTTCCCACTTCTCTTCAACATCCCCCCTCTGACAAGTCTGTCGATGATTCCTGTTACGTTTCCAGGAGTTACAGAGAGGCAGTCGCTGATCTTGTTCATCGGAACTGCTCCGCCTTCGGAAACTGCCTTGAGGGCCATAAACTGAGGTCTTGTCAAGTCATTTACAGCTAGGAGGGCAGTTATCTTCCTGTCCATGGCCCTGTAGGTGTTTCTTATTGCTTCTACAGTTTCGTGATCTGCCTCGCCAAAACTCTGTTTAGTTATATTTCTCATGCTTTGTGTACATGATTATTTATGTATAAATAATATAACCATATAATGACTGAAGTGGTACTTACCGCTGACCGCGGCTCTTTTACTGACTATGGCGGTGTCTCTACCCTGGGATACGTAGCATGCATGCCACATAGGATTGTCCCTAAGATTATGATGGATGCGCTCTTCACTCCCCGGATTAAGTACACATCACAAGGGGAAGCCTTTGTGGCGCCTTACGCACTGCGAAAGGTTGAGGCAATCCTCCTCAGAGCGGGGATAAAGGATGTAGTTGTGGTTCCACCGGAAGCCATTGGTAGGGCGATAGACCGGGACACAAAGCTGGTTGGCATAACGGTCCATGATCCGTACGGTCTCAGTCCCGTCTCGTTCAAACTGACGATGCTCTTTGGGGGAGGTCCCGCATGGAACGCAACATTTTTCAGGGAGTTGTCTAAGGAAATTGCAAGGCTTAGGAAAAGATACGAATTCAAAGTCTTCGCTGGAGGACCAGCTACCTGGCAACTGGCTATGGAAAGGCCCGACTGGGTAGACACAATATACAACGGAGAAGCAGAGATTGATTTACCTGACTACGTGAGACAGGTACTTTCTGGGAAAGACATTCCAAGGGAGGTTGTTGGAAGGGATGCAAGGGTTGAGGAAATCCCTACCATAGTGAAACCCGCAAGGCTGGGTGAAGTTCAGGTCACTCGTGGATGTCCCAGAGGTTGCCAATTCTGCTCAATAACTCCAGAAACCTTCAGGACGATACCTATGGATGACATTATAAAGGAAGTGAGGATAAATCTGGATGCGGGGCAGAAGAACATAGAGTTACTGACAGACGACATATTGCTTTATGGGTCTAAGAGGCTGGAAACCAACAGAGAGGCTGTAGTCAAGCTCTTCAGCAATGTGAAAGAAGAGGGGGCTGAACAGATATTCTTCCCCCATATATCATCGCCCGCGGTACTCAGAAGTCCGGAGGCGGTGATGGATATATCGGACATTGCTGAGTATCGTAAGTATAGAAGCGAGGCACCAGTCGTTGGTCTTGAGAGTGGAAGCACAAGGATCATTTCGAAATATATGAGAGGTAAACCATTCCCGTACAAACCAGAGGATTGGGGGAATGTCATCATAGAATCTACAAGGATTCTCAACGATGCCTACATTACACCCGCCTATACCATGACTATAGGTTTCCCAGACGAAACCGATGAGGATGTACAGCAGAGTATTGATTTGGTGAAACAACTTTTTGATTCCGGTGGGAAAGCATGGGTATTCCCGCTGCCGGTTATCCCTATTACATCCACAAAGATAAGCAGAAATCCTTTTCCTGAACTTGAGAGACTGCCAACCAAATACTGGGAACTTCTTTATGTCAGCTGGAAAAAGGACCTGGAACTGACGATGGAGATACTGCCGCAAATGACAAAGCGCATGAGCAGCAAGATCACGAAAGCGATCGTTAACACAGTGATGAGCCTGACATTCTCCAACATAGAGAATGTATTCTTGGAACTGATGGAGACAAGGGGAAGGAAATCTTATGAATTCAGCAATATAGAACTAAATAGCGTTCTTGGAGTGCTTAAGAGCATATACTGGCTTGCCCTTACATCCTTCAAAGGAATACCTGGCCGCTTTGATCGGTCCACTTCCGTTCCTTCGTAACCTAAGACGAAAGTGGTCCTATTTTTCGAAATGGCAGGAGGATCTTAATTCGCTAGTATTTTGTAGTTCATTTTATATGAGCAGTCAGTGCGGATTCCTGATACCATCGGAATAGGTAAAGATGAAGATGAAATTGAAATTAAGCCAGAGTATGAATATGCAGCAGTAGCGCTCATCACTAGGAATAACAAAGTGATCATAGAAAAGAGGAGCGTTATGGCAGGAGACCCGTGGTCAGGGCAGTTTTCTCTGCCAGGCGGGCATCTTTCCAAGCACGATGCGCTGCTTAAGGAAACTGCCATAAGGGAGACGCTTGAGGAGACTGGAGTTAATCTTAATGAGGTCGGTAGGTATCTTGGTCACTTTGGACCCTTCGTTCCGAAGAACAAACAGAATCTCAGGGTCTATGCGTACGCCTTCGTCCTCCAGAAACCAGTACAATTGGTGCCATCGAAGGAATCAGAATTCTTAATGTGGTTGGACCTGTCCAAAGTCAGAGCCACGGAGGGGGAACACGGGAACGAATTCAGATTCAGCAAAGGGACCATCTGGGGGCTTACTGCCAGGATACTTGAGAAATTTCTGGAATTGTGCGAAGCAGATACAGAATAGTTTTATAGCGGAATTTTCAAATAACAAATATGACGGACAAAATGAATCCTTTGCCATTCAACACTTCCATGAATCCTGGAATTGGAAGGTACCATAGTGTGTACAACGAGTCAATTGAGAACCCCGAGAAGTTCTATGACAGCGCTGCTTGGATTCTGGACTGGTACTCCAGATGGGACTCCATTCTTGACAAGAGGGACGAGCCGTACTATAGATGGTACATCAACGGAAAGCTGAATTTATGCTACAACGCTGTTGACAGACATGCGAACGGAGGGAGAAGGAACAAGGCGGCATACATCTGGGTTAATGAAAACGGGGCGGAGAAGATTGTAACATACCGTGGACTCTACAAAAGAGTTAACGCCCTCGCCCGGGCGATGCTTGAGATGGGTATCAGGAAAGGCGACAGGATAGCGATCTACCTGCCGATGATAATAGAGGAACCGGTGGCTATGCTTGCCGCAGCAAGGATTGGTGCGGTCTTCACCGTTATATTTTCAGGTTTTGGCAAGGAAGCTATTGCAGAAAGGGTAAATGACTGCGGGGCCAAGCTGTTAATAACAGCAGATGGGGGGTACAGAAGAGGCAAGGTGATACCTCTCAAAGAAACAGTTGATATGGCGCTCGAAACGATCAGTACCGTGGAATCCGTGATCGTCGTGAAACACACGGGGCAGAACATAAACATGGTAGAAGGCCGAGATTACTGGTACCACGAGATAACGAACGACGGTCACGAGGTTGAGCCGGAACGAATGGATTCTAACGATCCACTATTCATTCTTTATACCTCGGGTACCACAGGGAAACCTAAAGGTATAATACACGGTAATGGAGGCTACGGAGTTTGGGTTGCAAACACTTTGAGGTGGGCTTTTAATCCCCTTGAGACCGACAGATGGTGGTGTGCCGCAGACATAGGATGGATAACGGGACATAGCTACATCGTTTTTGCCCCTCTGATATTAGGACTCACCTCGGTCCTCTATGAGGGGAGTTTCGACTATCCGTCACCTGATCAGATGTGGAAGATCATATCCTATTATGAAGTTGACATCCTCTATACGTCCCCAACTGCCATTAGGGCACTGATGAAATACGGGGACGAGCATCCAATAGCTCACAACCTTTCATCATTGCGTGTACTTGGGACAGTGGGGGAACCAATAAATCCGGCTGCATGGCAGTGGTACTATGAAAAGATAGGCAACTCCCGGTGCCCCATAATTGACACCTACTGGCAGACGGAGACAGGAGGTTTTGCAATAAGTCCTGCTTTGGGTATAGGAATAGGACCGCTAAAGCCCGGGTCAGCAACCCTCCCGCTCCCAGGAATTGACCCAGTCATCATTGGCCAGGACGGGAAGGAGGTAGGGGAGGGGGAAAAGGGTCTTCTATTCTTTAGGAAACCATGGCCAGGTCTAATGATAGGTATAAACAAAGGAGACGAAAAGTATAGGTCACTCTACTTCGGTAAGATTGGCAGCTACTATTTCACTGGAGATTATGCGATAAAGGATAAAGACGGTTACTTCTGGCTTCTTGGGAGGGCGGATGAGGTTCTCAAAGTATCTGGCCACAGGATTGGCACGATAGAGGTTGAGGATGCAATTCTTTCCTCTGGGATAGTTGCGGAGGCTGGTGTGTTCGGGAAACCTCATCCAGTTAAAGGGGAGAGCATCGTCTCGTTCATAGTTCTGAAGCAAGAATCAGCCTCAGACTCAGCTGTTGATTCGATAAGGAAATTTATCAGGGATAGCTATGGTCCTCTCTTCGTGCCAGACGAGATACATCAAGTAAACCTGCTTCCAAAGACAAGGAGCGGGAAGATAATGAGGAGAATAATCAAGGCAGTTTATCTAGGCCAGATCCCTGGAGATGTAACAACACTCGAGACGGAGGCATCCGTCGATGAAATAAGGGATGCAATAGATAGGTTCAGGAAGGAGATAATTCGAACTGCTGGCTCCTAAGCACAATTTTTTAGGAGCAGGAATCACTTTACTCCCATCTTCCCTATGGAAAATTATTAAATTTTGCTCCCATTGACTTACGGTGAAAGGCAAAAGAATTTTGGTGACCGGTGCAGCTGGGTTTATTGGATCTAACCTTGTAGAAGCACTAATAAAAGATAATCATGTAACGGGGATAGACAATCTTTCATCTGGAAGGATGGAAAACTTAAACGATTTTCTAGATTCCAAGAATTTCACGTTTAAGAAAATGGATGTGAATGATACCAAATCACTAAGGGAGGCGATGAAAGGCGCCGAGGTTGTCTTTCATCTCAGCGCGAACGCGGACGTCAGGAGGGGGTTTGGAGACAGCACTGTAGACTTTAGGGAAAATGCCCAGGCCACACTTTCGGTGCTTGAAGCCATGAGGAGTCAGGATGTGAGCGAACTCATCTTCTCCTCCACCAGCGCCATATACGGGAATGCTGAGGTTATACCGACGCCCGAAATTTATGGACCCCTTAAGCCAATCTCACACTACGGTGCTTCCAAACTTGCGGCTGAAGCCTTTATATTCAGCTTCTCCAACAACTACGGATTCAAGTCTTCAATTTTCAGGTTCGCCAATGTTGTAGGGAGAAGAGGGACGCATGGAGTGATCCACGATTTCATTGCAAAGCTATCTGCTAACAGCAAGGTACTGGACGTACTTGGGGACGGTACACAGAGGAAGTCGTACATATACGTAGACGACTGCGTCCGAGGCATGATCGAGCTCCATGGTAAAGAAGACGGTCTGTTCAACCTAGGCACGAGGGGCACTACATCAGTGGCAAAGATTGCAGAAATGACTGTATCCAGATACTCTCCTGGCGCGAAAATTAACTATGTCGGCGGGCCGGGAGGAGCAGGATGGGTAGGGGACGTGAAATACGCGGGACTGGACGTTACTAAGGCACTAAGGAACGGGTGGAAATACGATATAGAGAGCGATGAGGCTGTCAGGCGGGCAATAGAAGAGGCGGGTGTTCAACGTTGAAAACTCCCACATTTGTTCCCTCTCTCGACAGCATAATGAAGGGAGGGATACCGGAGGGAAGTTCTGTACTGCTTCTTGGAGAACCAGGGTCTGGGAACTTTGAGTTTGCCCTCACTTCAGCGGTTAATCTTTCAAGAGCTCTAGATAAGCAAATGAGGAACGTTCCAGAAGGAGATGAAGTTGCGTATCCAGATGGAGTTCTATATGTGTCTTTCTCCAAACCTGCAGAAGAGATAACACGCACCATTAATCTCTCCCTAGAGGAAGGGTTGGCGTCAAGCCTCAGGAGAAGAATCAAAATACTCGATTTTTCCAGGCTGTATTATTCCCAGACTCAGATACCTGCCTCCTGGCTTGGCGGAAGCGAGATGAGGGATAAAGTGAACCTTATGTCTTCATTCGTAAAGGAACTAGAAAAGGAAGGGAAGAACAAGCTGATCATAATAGATTCTTTCACCGACCTAATAACCAGCAGGTATTTTGAAGAAAAGACAATGTTTGACATATCTAGGGGAATATCGAGGGTGAGCAAGACTTGGAGTTCTATTGTGTATGTTCTAATGACTTCAGGGATCATTGAGAGGAGGGCTGAGAACGTATTGATGGAAATATTTGACGGCACTCTTCTTTTCGAATGGAACACCTCTGACAAGGCCAGTAAGAGAAAGAGATTTATGACCATCCCGAGATTCATAGGTGTGCTGCCGATTATAGAGAGGGAGAAGATTGAGAGATTTGATACGGAATTTGATTATAAGACTGGAATGATTGTGCTCAACACAACAAAGGTGAAATGATGGATATAGTTGATACGGGAGTGGAAGGCCTGAATACCATGCTTGGGGGAGGGATTCCAGGAGGGAGTTCAACACTCGTCCTGGGGAGTTATGGTGCAGGCAAGACCACCATGGGAATCCACTTTGCGCACAGGGGTGTCACACTGGGGGAAAACGTCGTCTACTTTACGCTAGAAGAGAGAAAGGAAAGTATCATTCTTGCGTCAAAATCATACAGAAAAGACCTTACGCCTTACCTCGAAAGGAATCTATTCCTTCTCAATCCCGATCCTGTAGAGTTTGTTCAAATGCTAAAGACAGAGGGGAATTTCAAGTCAAGTATAGAAAACATAAAGCCTAGGAGGATAGTTTTGGACAGCATATCACTCATCCTCATGGTCGCAGAAAGCGATGTGTTGAGGAGGAATGTAATAATCAACCTGTCAAACGCGCTGAGGGACCTAGGGGTCACGTCTCTCCTCCTCGCGGAATCAAGTGTAACGAATCCATACTCAAGCAGGGACGGCCTGGCCGAGTTCGTTTCTGACGGGGTAATTGCGTTGCAGAATAGGTACGACGATAACCTCGGATCGACTACGAGTATCATTCGAGTTCTGAAGATGAGGCTGACAAACCACGATCGGAAGGCAAGACCATACAGCATTGGATCCAACGGGATGGAAATCCTGGCAAAATCGGAACTTTTTCAGTGATCTTCCCCTAAAAGAGACCGAATTCTATTCTTTTGCTTGGAGCTCTTAGCCAATACTCTCCAATCTCAGAGGTGTTTCTCAGGTGCGTACCGGCGCACGCACATACATCCAATCCCTCGATTTCTACTATCGACACTTCATCTATTGATTTAGGGAGTTTATCAAGGTTGCACCTTGCAAGCAGCTTATGGTCAATGGAATCCCTCTTCACACTGTATCTCTTTAAAGGTCTGGGGATACGGTTAATTGTATACCCATCGCTGCTGATTTTTATCCTCTGTGAATCCGATTCTATATAGCCGTAACCTGGAAAAACCTCAGTTGTCACGGAATTAAAGCCGTCTTTGAAAATTACTGCAGAAATTGCGTGCTGGAGGGTGTGCATCTTCATTATCTTGTACCTTCTCTCCCAGTCTAGAATCAACCTTCCTCCGTGTATATCTGATTTGACGGTAGATAAGTGAACGACGTTCTTCCCCTTTTTCCTTACGTTGTAGATTGGAATGGCTTTGTTTCCGGAGACTAAGACCCCTCTGTCTCCAGGTTGTCCTCCCCCCTGATAATGCATTATTGTCCTATCTAGAATGTAGCCCCCGTCCTGGTATCCGAGCACCTGTACGTCCAGTTCCTTAACGTAGGAACCGTCTATGCCGTGAAGGTAAAGCAGCTGACCTTCCTCACTCAATAAATGTTTCACCTTTCTTATAATTCCCCTTTATTTCATCTATTATTAGCTCTCTGTTCCTTCTAAGCTGGCTCTCGTACCACTTGGAGATGACGTTCAGCAGCACATCTTCGATCTCCTCTATCTTAGCAGCTTTTAGTGGTGCTTCGTACAGTATGTATTGGGTAAAGTACCTGTGCCAGCCGGTGTACCTGTCGTACTTCTCCCCCTCTGAGAATTCGAACAGGACAGATATGCTTTCATTATCGTCCTTCTTGTATATTATCTTCAGAGCATCCCCTACTCTTTCCATCTCTCCAGCAGTGTCCTTAAATGAAATCACGCTGACGTTCTCGAAGAAAAAATCGTTGCTGAGCTGGAATTTCTCTGGATAACTAGTGAACTCGAGCCACTTATTCGGCGGAGGATCGATCGTGAAATGGATATTCTGTTTATTGAATCTCACCCATGTTTGCCACAGGTCAGTCAGTATCTTCTTGTTGAGCTCTGCTTTTTTGCCAGTCGTGAGTGAGCTCTCCCTCATTACCTCTTTCTCCTTCTTTGCGAGTTGCTCATCAAGTTTGGAAAACCAGTCCTTAGGTTGCTCTGTTGCCGGCATCGGTATCGTTGGAGTATTAACAATGAAATATTAAACCTTTGAGTTTCTGACCCATATGGCAAACATTTCATTTCAATGGTTTGGATTGTAGCTTCTATTTGAGGCCGTAAAAAAGCATTATTGCGGCAAAGGAAACCAGAATCAGGAATGAGAAAACCTTGAGATATGGTGAATATTTGCCGCCGACCTTGTTCATGGCATAAGGAAACAAGATGATCCAAGTTATCAGACCAAGGAAAAATCCTACAATTGACAGTAGCGTCATCCTTTCCACCAAGAACAACCCCACTGTAACCCACCACACAATCTGAAATGGGTTCGTGATACCCATAGAAAGACCAACGAAATAATTTCCCCTGGGGGTCTTGGAAGGCATCTTCGATCTGATGACAGCGATTGCAAGGTATATCATTACTACAGAACCGACGATGTAAAGATATCTAAAGGCCCATGCCGGTATAGCAACCCTGCCAAAGTACAACGCAATCATGAAGACGAAGTCTGCTGTCATGGCCCCAGCACCCACACTCGTCCCATGGAGAATCGACTTCGAGGATTCGTTTATTATGATCGCATTCACCGGTCCAGGAGGGGCAGCTAGTGACAATCCAAGAACATAACCTATCAGTGGCAGGTATACCCCGGCCAGAATCACATTTTTTTATATGGTGCCCATATTAAATGTTTGTCTTACATTTTTTGGAAACGATGATCATGCTCCGGCCGGGATTTGGACCCGGGTCGTCGGCTCGAAAGGCCGATATGCTTGACCGGACTACACCACCGGAGCTGAACGAACCATAACAACCCTTGTTATATATTGTTAGCGTTATCCTTTTTGTATCCTCCATATAGAATTGGAGGTCAATGACATCCATTATACTGAAAAGGCTAGTTAAAGGCCCTGGAAGAGCTAGTTTTAGCCCGATCTACTTCAGTTTGCGGGACAAGACAACAAAATTAAAGTAATCAAAATGTCTTACAATCCGAAACCCTTGAGGGAATAAGAATGAGCCTTACCGTCGAGTCTTATATGACCAAGAAACCATACACGCTTAAACTTCCAGCCTCAGTATCTGATGCTATGAAGATAATGGCGAACAAGGATGTGGCGGCAGTTCCAGTCGTTGATCCTAAAGGAAACTATGCAGGTATAGTGTCCAGGAGAGACATTCTGGAACACCCGAAAGAGGACGAACTTTCTCTTCTGATGCGAACCGATTTTCCGACACTCTCCTCAAAAGACTCGCTAGAAAAGGCTATAACAATTTTCACGAGCTTACTGAGAAGGCATCTGGTAGTGGTTGACAACAAGAAGATAGTTGGCATCATAACTCCATACGATATACTAGATGCGGTCATTTCCAAGAAGGTAGAGGTCCCAATCTCTAAACTTATCTCCCGCACAGCGATTCCCCTGCATATAAAGTCCACCGCCAAGATGGTCGAGAGGGTTATCAAACTCACAAAGGTGACGGCATTTCCAGTACTCGACAACAACGGTAACCTAGCTGGTCTCGTGACCGAGAGGGATCTGCTCAACGGAGCAAACCTGGACTCAAAAACTGTTTCCACTCAGCTTGGAATAGGTGAGGATGACGATGCGTGGAGCTGGGAGAGCCTGAGGGATATCTACACATTCTACTACACGATAAGAGACCTGGACATTCCGAACGTTGAGGTTGAGAAGATAATGGTCAAGAGCCCAATTTCAATATTTGAAGGGGCCTCTGCATACGACGCTGCTAAGATAATGAAGAAGAACAAATTCACTCAGTTGCCCGTGAGGGACGTAGACGACGAACTGAGCGGAATGGTTTATGACTTTGACATAATATCTTCATTGATAAAATGAAGAAAGTCGATCAGGAGGAGGTTGCTAGAAGAAGAGGGATATATTTCCAATCCTTCGGCATATATGGAGGAATATCCGGCCTTTTCGACTACGGTCCCTTGGGCTCGAGGATCAAGGACAGGATAGTGAGAATCTGGAAGGAGATGATGTTATCAGAGGGAAATATAGCCGAGTTCGACGGTACCGCTGTAACACATCAAGAGGTGCTCAAGGCGTCCGGCCACTACGACAGGTTTTTTGATTACTCTGTGGAGTGTACGGAATGCGGTAACCGATACAGGGCTGATGACCTCATCCAGAAAAGGGGTATTGAAGCAATTGTTGACAGGGAATGGTTGCAGAATAAGATTCT
Organism: Thermoplasmata archaeon; assembly: GCA_021797855.1. Taxonomy (GTDB): domain Archaea; phylum Thermoplasmatota; class Thermoplasmata; order Thermoplasmatales. Next base: position 83,377 of record JAJZYX010000001.1, on the reverse strand, counting down.
TGAGCTGAATATGAAATGTGAAAAATGCGGTGGCAAACTTGGGGATGTGAAAATACAGAAACTGATGTTCCAGGTCGAACAGGGTGAAGGGCAGGAACCTCTCTTCCTAAGACCTGAAACAGCACAGGGAATGTTCGTGAACTTCAAGGAATACTACAGATTCTTCAGGGAAAAGCTACCGTTCGCGATCATAACTGTCGGAAGAGGGTATAGGAACGAAATATCCCCTAGGAGAGCGCTCTACAGACTGAGAGAATTCAACATGATGGAATGCGAATCATTCTTTGACCCTCAAAATGAAATGTGGATTCACGACCCTGAGGAGAACTTAAAGGTGACCTTCCTCACCAACGAAGGAAAGGAGATACACGCCACACCTAGGGATGTTTACGAGAATGGCGTGGTGAAAAGTCAGCCAATGGCATACTTCATGGGACTTGCCATAAGATTCTATTCGAGGATAGGTATAGACCTTAACAGGTTCAGGTTCCGGCAACATAAGAAGGAGGAGCTGAGCCATTACTCATCAGAGACGTGGGATGCCGAGGCTCTCACAGACCTGGGTTGGATAGAGATAACCGGAATAGCTCACCGTGGTATATTTGACCTGACAAACCACATAAAGGCTTCCGGGAAGGATCTCTACGCACAGAGGGTAGTTCAAAGGAAGGAGATGTTGAACAAGGTCAGGGAAGTCGACTACGATAAAATCAAAGCTGACTTCCCGGAGTTATCTCCCAAGATAATTGCTGCAATAAAAGATGGCAAATCCAAACTGGAGGCAGGTGGGAGAACTTTGGACCTTGCGGACTATATCATTGAAAGGGAGGAGAAAGTCACTGTTGATCGCGAAAACTTCGTCCCTATTGTAATAGAACCAGCCTTCGGGCTTGACAGGATAATCTACGCAATTCTGGACCATAACCTGGGACTGAGGGACGAATCCGGTTACGTCTTCCTCAAGATACCCTACGAAATTTCCCCGTACGACGCTGCCGTACTGCCCCTGATGGCAAGAGACGGTCTTGACCAAAAGGCCAATGAAATTTATGAGGAATTGCTTAGGCAAAAGTTCACAGTCATATACGATGACTCAGGGTCGATAGGAAAGAGGTACTCCAGGTATGATGAGGTTGGGATAGTCTACTGCATAACAGTTGACTACGAAACGTTGAAAGATGATACAGTGACCATAAGGCACAGAGACACCAGGGAACAGTTACGCATCAAGGTAAACGAAATCCCAAAATATCTAGGTTTAAACCCATGGAATGGGAAAAAGAACTGATTGTCGCACTTACGTCCGCAGTCTCGAGGGAAAAGGGACCTACGGGTATCCTTTTTTCAGGAGGAACAGACAGCTCGCTCCTCTCCCTTCTGGCAAAGGTAGTGAATAGCAATGTGATGCTTTATTCTTCTTGTACTGTCGATTCCCACGATTCGAAATGGGTGCCGAAGGCTGCTGAATTTCTCGGTCTCCCCCTGAAAATTATCAAAAAAGGGGATGAAGATGTTATCGACGGGATTGCAAGGATAAAGGAAGTGACAGGTGAGGACTCTCCTCTGGTGCTGCTAATTGAACTTCCGCTCTATTTCGTGTCCCTTGCCGCTGAAGAACCCACACTACTCTCTGGACAAGGGGCAGATGAACTGTTTTTTGGTTACAAAAAATACGAGAGTGCAGACACCTCAACAGAAGATCTGAGAAAGGTGATGGAGGAGATTCTGCCAATAGAAAGGAAGATTGCATCGATGCACGGAAAAAGGATAATCTACCCTTATCTCGACGGAGATGTCATCGACCTTGCACATAAAATACCGAAGGATCTTAAGATCAAGGATGGGATAAGGAAGTACGTCCTCCGATCTGCTGCATCAGGAGTGGGATTAAACGGCGAGATTGCGTGGAGGGCCAAGAAGGCGGCCCAGTACTCTTCTGGATTCAAGGATGCAGTCTCAAGGACCGCAAGGAAGCGGAATATGAAGGTTCACGAATTGATAAGGGAACTGTAGCGGTCAAAGATTTCCTCGTTCTTCCTTCTCAGTTGTTCAATGTCGATTCCGACAAAGTTCCCTTGTGAGTAGAGGAGGCGTCCGTTGACTATTGTGTGCTCTACATCATTTCCGTTGGATGAATAGATCAGGATCCTCTCTGCATTATCTTTCCTAAGAGGGATCTGGCTAATTCCTCCACCTATTATTGTGATATCTGCGAGCGCACCTTCCCTTAATTCGCCTCCGTCCCCTCCCAACGCCTTCCACGGATTCTTCGTCATGAAATCTATAACCTGAGACGGTGGGAATACGACCCCTTCCTCACGATAGTTCTTCTGTAACAGCGACGCCATTTTTGCATTCTCTATCATATCTAGGGAATTTTCACTTGCAGCTGAGTCTGTTCCGATCGTGAAATTTATGCCATGCTGTATCATCTCTACTGCAGGGACAAAATTGCCATTGGCCAGCTTCATGTTGCTTACCGGATTGTTGACTGCCGTCACCCCCTGCCTCCCCATGATCTTTATCTCGTTGAGGGTGACGTAGATTGTATGCGCTGCAATGAGCCTATTGCTAATGAATCCAATCCCGTCGAGATACTCTACCGGCCGCTTTTTCTCCTTCTTCACAATGTCATAGACTTCCCTCCTGTTCTCGCTGAGATGTATGGTATAAGGCAGGCCGTAGCGATCAGCCATTTCCTTGGAGGCTATCAGGTCGTCCCTGTCGCACGAATATATGCCATGCGGAGCTGGAAAGGGGGTGATGAGACCCTTTCCCCTGTACTCTTGGATGAACCGCTCGGCATTCTTCAGAGGCTCACCTTTCTGTGTTGTTTGATTCTTGTTTACTATGCTCCAACCCAAATACGAGCGAATGCCTGTTTCGGTAACTGCCTTTGCCACCATATCTTCTCCATAGTACATGTCGACAAAGGTCGTCGTTCCTTTCCTGAGCATTTCCGCGATTCCTAGTTTGGCGCCGAAGTAGATGTCCTCATCAGTTCTTATGGAATCCAATTTGAATCCTGTTTCAAGGAATTTTGAAAATTGCATATCGTCAAGAAGGGTTCTCATATTGGTCATTGAGACATGAGTATGCATGTTAACGAAGCCAGGCGCCACTATCCGATTTTCACAGTTAATCACTACCTCTGCCTCCAAACTGATCTTCTCTGCGATCTCCATGATCCTGTTGTCGTCGACATATAGGTCCATCCTCCTTGGTATGTGGTCATCTGTCAGGAGAATGCCGCCCTTCAGCAGTATTTGCATAGTTTGCGATGTCCTTTTTCGTATTTATTTTATCTGAATAGGATCAGGAATCCAGCAGCTGTCGTAATTAAGAGAAAAAGGAAGGAGTATTTGTTGAATTTCAGGAAGTTCCTACCAGAAAGATTTCTCAGTGCGATGATATTGGCAAGTGATGCTACAACAGTTCCATTTCCACCTATATTGACCCCGTAAGATAGGACAGGGAAGGAAGATATTTTCCCTAGCAGGACTGTTGTTGGAACATTGGATATCAACTGGGAAAGGAGGATTGAATAAAAGAATGTCTGGGTACCTCCCTCATGAACTGGAATGGATATGAGGAGCTTGAGTGAATTCATTACCAGGAAAATCAGAATGAATACCGCAATGAGAACGTAGTCTACTTTTAGTATTGTTTGCGGCTCAAGGAATACTAGGGAAACAGCAGACACCGCTATTACTCCAATAAACAGGTAAATGCTCGCATTCGTAAGCATTCCGACTATAGTGATAAGAAGGAGAAGCACATATATAGAAAAGAAGGTGCTGTTGGTCCTAGGAGCTGTGTCCTGACTTTCAATCTTCTCATCTTTTAGGGTAACCGAGAATAAGAGAAGGATTGCTAGGGAAAACAAGTATATCGGGGCCATCGTTCTGAGGAAATCAAGGAAATTGAGGGAGTAGATGCGGTACAATATGATATTCTGAGGGTTTCCAAAGGGCATAAGCATTGATCCCACGTTGGCGGCTATGGCCTGAATTATTATGACGTCATCCAGGTTCTTGCCGGCGAACCCACCAATCGCTACGGTTATAGGGATAAGCACTAGGAGGGACACGTCATTTGTCAGGAACATGGCCATGGTGGAGGTCAGGAGAACCGCAATAATCATAAGAACCCTCCTGTGAGTTGTCATTCTCATGATCCGGTAGGCGATGTAATTCAGACCTCCAGAATACATGAGACCGGTGTTGACTACTATTAGCGACGAAAGAATCGCAATTGTATCCCAATCAACTAGTCCCGGCGAGTAGATGCTCTTACGCAAAACAGCTATTACCAGATAAGCCAGGCCCAGGACTAGAATGAGGACCTTGTTTACTGTAAGTTTCATTTAGAGAGTGTTTTTGAGAATCGTGTCAAGCTCAGGTCCAATCGCCTTTAGGACGGACTTTACAAGCTCGTCCCTCACAGATTCTGGCATTGAAATAAGGCCGAGTTCTGCCACTACTTTCAGCAGTTTACCCTGCGCCCCTGCCTCAAGCAGTTTCCCTCGTGTGTAATCCGTTATTGCCTCCTTTAGTTCCTCCTCCATCCTCGGGTTAGCCTTGAGTTTTTCCTTTATCCTTTCCTTGATCTCTTCCTTATAGAGCTCCTGAACGGCTTGGACTATTATGTCGTCAGAAATGAGTAGTTTTTTTGAGTCCTCGAAGATGAAATTGTCATCTTTGGCCATGGGAAGTTATTCCTAATTCGTATTATAATTATTCTTCTCTTTCAGTATGCAATCAAATGTCAAGGGTGACTTCGACCATTGGCGGCACCCTGCTGACCTTGATCCTATCATACGTAGCAGCCTTCACTAGGATGGACCCCCTCTTTCTTCTATCAGCTTTCTCGCCTGTGGCTTCCCACCTGATGGAACCTTCGCATATCGTTATCTTCTTCACTCTTATTGCAAGCCCCCTTCTCTCAGACTCGTAGATCAGATCATTCAACAGACGGACCACACAACTATCGTTCGACTCATACTCTAACGAAGAGCTGAGGAATACATCTGGCAGGATATCTCTGCCGTATATCATGTCCATAACGTAGTTTGAGAGATCCAAAAGAGTACCCTGGAAAGACCTTCCCCAGGCCCTAATCCTCAGATCTGCGGTGTGTTCCATCAGTTCCACTGGCACACACTTCGATCGTAAAGGGAAATAAAACCCTATTGAGACTTGTTCTTAAGCTCTTCGACAGCGTATCTCCCGAGCCTTCGAATGTTGAGCATATTAACGATATCGAAGAATTCCTCTTTAGAAATAGTTTTTGAGGCAAGGAGGAAGCCGGCATACAGACCCGCATAAGCAAGGAAAAGGCCTATCAGCACAATGGAATGAATGGCACTGTCCCCCCCAAGGAATAAATAGAAGAATCCGCCAAGCAGGATAGATATCAGGGCTCCCTTCAAAGACTGGTAAGTCACTGGGATCTTCAATTCTGCGCTAAGGGCTATTATAGATGCAACAAGTATGATTACACCGGAAATGAGGTAGGCGTAGGCCGCTCCTACAATCCCCAAGCCGGCGAATCGAACGTCAGCCAGAGATTTTGGAATAAGCACAAAGTCAAGGATTATCCATATTGTGTATCCAAAATTATTGAGGAATCCCGACACTCTTGTCTTCGCTACCGCATTGAAATGCGTCCAGTAAGGGGTTGACATTGTCCAAAACCAAGATCCTACAAGCATGACCTGGAGAGGATAGGTGAATGATACCAGCCCTGAAGTCCATAGGTTCAGGATAGGTGCGGCAAATACCACAGCAAAAACTGTGATGGGTGTTATAAAAATTGTAAGATATCTCACTGTTCCACCCATTGCCTTCCCGTAATCGTCGTTGGAACTGAGCCTTGATGTCAGTTCTGGAAGTATGAGAACCGTTACGGACATAGTGAATCCAGTCATCATCAGTATGAATTTGTTGTCTGCGGCATATCCTCCCGAATCAAATGATCCGAGCGCGATATATACGAGTACTTGAGGTACGTTGGCTGATATTGCCTTAGTTATCGACGCCCAGATCAGCGGATATGAATACCTCAAGTAACTTCTTATGGTTTCCAGGTGAGGCAGCCTGAATTTCCACGGCATTCCTATTACAAAGCTCAGCACCGTATACACAACGTACGAGACCGAATATGATACCGCTATAAGGAGGGCCATCTCCGGGATTCCGGATCTTGCGTTAGGGTAATGGAAGACGTTGAAGTGAATTAGCAAGACAACTGCAGCGAACCTTACCACAGATTCCGCTATTGCCGGAAGGGACATCTTGAAAGCCTCCTGGGTTCCTGTGAAGAAAGCTCGGTTTGCCTGGATGTAAGGGAGACCGAGGAAGTATGGTATGAGGAGTAGTATGCTCATGTACACCAGTGGAGACTGGAATTTCTGGTGAAGGATAGCGGTCCAAACGAAGACTCCCAGGAATATTAAGCCAACGTATAGAGCTGTAAGGAATATCTTCAGCACTATCAAAGCATTGTTGTATTCGTTCCTATCCTTTCCAAGGGCAATCATCCTGGTGTGTGCTGTATTTATCCCGAGGTCGGATACAAATGAAAAAATCAGTCCAATGGAAAGGGCTGTTGAGAATATTCCCCAGGAACTTACTCCCGCGTCCCTCATGATGAGGAGGTAGGTTAGGAATCCCAGTATCAGTCCGAATGCGTTCTGCAAAAGAATCCAAGCAGGCTTCGAAGTTTCCATCCTCGAGGGCTTAATAGGGAAATATAGAAAAACCTTGGGATTTCTGGGAAATGGTTATATGAGGGCAAATTCTGGCAGGTTGTGATTCCATCCTTCATTTCATCACTGATACTCTTCATCCCTGCATTCTTTGCAAATCCAAGCGCCGTCATTACTGGGGGTCATCTGATAATTGACAGGGGAAGGAGCTGGAAGGGGAAAAGGATTCTAGGGGATCACAAAACCTGGTCTGGATTTATGGGAGGAGCCGCTGCAGGAATTCTGATCGGGCTGGTGCTTAATTACCTATTTCTCCTGTCTGGAATAAAGGAATTGGTGTACTCGGGACAGATAGTGTTAACGCTGGAAATGGTTTTTACACTCTCCTTCTTCTCGATGGTTGGAGACCTAGTCGGATCTTTTGTGAAGAGGAGGATCGGGAGAGCTCCTGGAGATGAGTCTCTCTTCATTGATCAGTATCCATTTGCCTTGTTCTCCCTTGCCTTCTTTTACCTACTTTTTCCTCAAGACGCCTTAAGAATTTTCCCGTGGGAAGGGATCGTTGCCATCCTCATAGTCACTCCTCTAATTCATAGGGCAGTAAACATAATGGGATATAAACTGAAAGTGAAGGATGTACCATATTAGCCAAGGAATTCGATTGTGTCAGAAACGATGTCCTTTGTCAGATAGAGGTTGGGAAGATTGTCTTTGAACTTTCTCGCTCTTGAGTCCAAAATTACTGCTACCCCCTTTTCCTCTGGGCTCCTAATCAGCCTTCCTATTGCCTGCCTTATCCTGGTGGATGCGACAGCTTCGTAGGCATATTCCCATCCCTTCCGGAACTTCATTTCGTAGAACAGTTCCATCGCAGATGTCTCAGGAGATGGGGGAGGGTAGGGGATGCCTGTAAGTACAGCTACTTCAACGAGTCTTCCCGGCAGGTCAACCCCTTCCGATATGCGCCCGTTTATGACAGCGAAAAGGTTCCCCCCTCTTTCCTTAAAATTCGTCAACAGGGATTCAAACTCCTCATTCGTCATCCCTTTCCTTTCGAAGTATATTCTCCCTCTCATGTCCACCTCCAGAAATGAGGATAACTGTTCATAAGAGGTGCAGAAGATTATTTTATTCTTCCTCACCTTCTCTACGATTTCCCTCACGTAGGAGTTCATCCTCTCCCTTGATTCGTCCTTCTGAGTGTATTTTGATGTTACGTCATTGACGAATAGCACCCTAAGGTTCCTTTCCAAATAATCTGCCTTGACTACGATCTTCTCAGGGTCCCTCAATCCGGTCTCGTCAACGAACTTGCCGAACGGAGAGAGGGTTCCTGAGATGAAGAAGCTTCTGTAGGCGTCATTGAAGAATTTTAGGAAGTCGTAGGTCTGGAGGTTCATAACGCTGATACCTGAAGGTTCATCGGTGTGTGTTATGGTGACAGTGAAGTCGTCCCTGTCTTCAATCAATCTGGCTGCAAGAATTGCAGTGTTGTAAATGTAGCTCCTTGGCAATTTTCCTTCGTTGCTCTTTGATTCCTTGATCGAGAGACCGTAGTTTGCCATTATGGAAAGAAGGTCCACTATTTCAAGAGAATTCATCTGGAATGCGTCCATGTAAGCTTCCGTCACCTCATGGTTTGTCACGATCCTGTCCCCCTCCTTGAGAAGGGAATCAAGCGCTTCTCCTATTGATTCGACGATGTATGATACATTGATCTTGTTCAGCAACAAGTCCCCGTACTGTTCAATCTCACGCATACAGTTTGCAAGGGTGTGATGTGTCAGTTTAGTGGTGAGCAAATTTCTGGTAAGGTCAGGGATATTGTGAGCCTCGTCCCCTACCAGTATGATCTCTCCAAGGTCTTCTTCCATCCATCCCAAAAATCTGTCCCTTATGAATGGGTTCAGGAAGTATGAGTATGATGTTGCTATGATCCTAGCATCTGTTGCTAGCTTCTTTTGAGCGTAATAAGGGCACAGATCCTCGTTTCCAAGTTCAAGGAAGTCTTTCTGTGCCATTATAGAATTCCTCCATCCTCCGGCGTAATCAGTGTCGTAGGGGCATCCTCCCATACCTTTTCTGTTCCTTTCCACGAGGGCCCTGCAGTAATTGCTCTGTTCCTCAGGAGTTCCTTGGGACATATCTGAAGCCTGTTTCTTGAAGAGGCACATCTCCCCCCTACCAAAAAAAGTCATTACCTTTTCGACCCCGAGCTTTCTTGCCTCCCTTAGCAGGTTTTCCCCTTGAGAGTTTGTCCTAGTCAGGTAGACCAATCTTCTTTCGGGGTATTTTGAAACTATGTGAAACAGGACAGAAATGGTCTTCCCTGATCCTGTCGGGCTTTCCAGTATGATAGACCTCTTCTTGGTCTCGTCAAGCTTCTGAAGTATCTGATCCTGCCAGGGATAGAGATCATAGGGAAACTTCGGAAGCTCTTTCAAGAAAAGAGTCCACCTCCTTTCCCAGGGGTAGGCCGAAGGCAGAAACCTGTCTTCCGACATCCTCCCTGCTAATGAGTGAAGTGAAAATGTAAGAATCCAGGCTTTCGAATATCCCCTTCTCCCCAACTCCCAATATTTTGTGCATCATTTTCGAGACATTCCTCTTTTCCTTAACGGTAAGAGGTCTGCTTACCAATTTGGAGTATGTACCGAGGAAAATGCGAATGGAGCGGGTTTCCTTCGAGTGTGTGAAAAGACAGCAACATGTTCCGGACGGATTATTCTTTATGCCCCCATTCATGCTCACAAAAGGTTCCCAGAGCTGCACTGCGTCTATTTCCCCTTTCTTGTAGGACCTAAGCATCTCTTCAACGCTGTTGAAGTACACCTGCTTGTAATTCCTGAATTCCCTTGAATCCCTATCCATCCTGGATAACGGTGTGGTTCCAATCTTCCCTCGGTCCCTCCTCTTAAGGATACCGGAGCCTCCCTTTGCAATTCCGGATACTGGTTTAATCTGCTTGTCTATAAGATGGAAGAAGTACCCGGATATCAGCGGGCTGGCCACTATGTCCTCGGAACCGGTCATCAGGCCCTTTAGTGCCTCTAGACTGTTGTTGTACACCGTCACTTTAAAAGGTATCTCCTTCCGAATCTTGTCAAGTGCAAATAAGACGTAAGCGTATTCGGAACTCTTCAGAATCCCAACCCTCAGAGTGTTGGAATGGTTGAGCGAAACAACCACGGTCCTCTTGCCTATCCTTCTCCTCCTTATGAGCCCCTCCTCCTCCAGCTTCCCGAGAATCTCAGAAACTCTAGATCTTGAGCCTTTTGTTCTTGAGGTAAGCTCCTTCTGGGTTACGTCCTCCCTGAAAAGTATATCCAGTAAGCGCTCTCTGAGCATCACGGTCAGATTTCGAACTCCTCTCCGTTGCGTGGTAGAATTACCTTCGCTGAGGTCAGGTTCTTTGCAAGTTCCTCTCTCTTTTCACCGTGCATAAGGACAACCTTGTCAGGCCTTGATCCCTCTATGAAATCCACGAGTTCCTTATGTCCGGAGTGTGCAGAGAAGTCGAAAAACTGCACGTCCATGTTGACTTTTGTCGCTACTCCCGCAATATCAATACTTCCAGTTTCCAGAAGCATTCTCCCGTTAGTGTCCTCCACTTGATATCCCGTCAGGAATAGGCCATTCTTGGGGTTGTTGAGTTGTGAGATGTAGTTCAGGACTGGCCCCCCGTCCAGCATACCACTCGTGGTTATTATCACATCGCCGTTAAGTGCTCTTTCCCTGTCTGATTTGCTTCTTACCAGCCTAACTCTCCTCAGCATCTTCTTGTATCTCTGGAAATTTTTTATGTACTTGGGGAAGGCGAGTAGTACGTTGCAGACTGTTCTTGCCATTCCGTCGATCCATATCTCGTAGTCAGTGTTTTCCAGAACCATCAGCAGTTCCTGGGCTCTTCCTGTTGCAAAAGCAGGTACCACAGCAACTCCATCCTGCTCAACAACCTTCTGAATTGACGACAGGAAGTTCTCCTCCACGGATGGCCTGGGAGGGTGCTCTTTGCCTGCATAGGTGCTCTCAACTATCAGCACGTCTGTGTCGATCGGCTTGATACCGAATGTCAGATGGGTATCTATGCTCTGAATGTCTCCCGTGAACACTACCCTTCTGTCGTTCTGAATGAGATACATTGCGCTCCCGATCAGGTGGCCAGTGTTATGGGGCGTTATCTCCTGATCCTTGAACTCCATGACTTCCCCGTAATTCAGAGGGGTGAACGTTTCGATAATGCTATCCACATCAAATTCCTCATAAGGCAGCTTCGTCCCCTCAAGATTTGCAATCTTCACCGAATCGTAAAGCAATATTGGTATCACGGATAGAGTGGGAGGGGTTGCATAGACATTCGCGCCTCCATTCTTATTCAGCCATGGAAGCATCCCGACATGATCCAGGTGCGAATGAGTGACAAACACTCCATCCACCTTTGGAGCCAACATTGGGAAAGTTGGCGGCTTGGTAGGGTTCATGCCATAGTCGAAAAGGAATTTGTAACGCTCAGTTGAGAGTACCATTCCTAGCCGGCCGACCTCGTCCCCTCCCCCCAAAAATCTCGCCTTCAAATCCCTGCCTCCTTTAGATAACGGTCACAGCCGCATGACCTAACGTTCCCTATCTTCGGGATGGCATTTGTCAGTACCTTCTTTATGTTTTCTTCATTCTCTTTCATAACCTTGATAACCTCTCTTGAATTCACTGGTATTTCAGCCCAGACATCATAATCTGTTACGGTCGCTAATGTGAGGTAGCACATTTCTTTTTCCCTTGCAAGGCTTATCTCCGGAACTAGTGTCATCCCTATGACATCCCCGACTGTCCTGAAGAACCTGCTTTCTGCTCTTGTAGAAAACCTTGGTCCCTCAATACAGACGTAGGTTCCCCCTTTCTTTGACTTAATCCTCAACTCAATTAGAGTCTTGTGGAATATGTCAAGCAGGTCCGGGCAGAATGGGTCCGCCATGGATATATGCACTACCTTCGGTCCATCGTAAAATGTATACGACCTGCCCTTTGTGTAATCGAAAAACTGATCCGGAAGGGCTATTGCCCCCGGTTCTATATCCTTCTGGAGGGAGCCAACTGCAGAAACACCTATTACTCTTTCTACTCCCATTTCCTTCAGTCCGTAAATATTCGCCCTGTAATTTATCTTATGAGGAGGGATGCTGTGTTCCTTTCCGTGTCTGTAAAGGACTACGACTTCAGTACCTGCAATTTTCCCAATCTCGAGGGGAGACGACATCTCTCCGTATGGGGTACTGAGCTTGACGACTTCTGCGTTTTCAAGCAACTTACCAGTAACAGACCCTCCTATTAGTCCTATTTTCGCCATTAGAACCCCAATGTATTGGTGACTAAAAATATGTTGGAAATGTGGGAAGACGGGGGAATGGTAAAATCTGCTGTTGTTTACAGACGGGCTACCTCGATCAAAAGGAAGGCTATGGAATGGCTCCAGGAATGCACGGGAATCAACAAATTCCAAGGAGGAATTGCTTCTAATCAGAATTAAATATGAGGTAACAATGTGGTTTCATGGAAGGCAAACTGCGTCCTCTTAACGTCCTAGGAAGTAGCCTCAACCAGTACGTGCTGGTCAAGGTAAAGTGGAACAGGGAATACAGGGGATTGCTGGATGGTTATGATCAACACCTCAACCTGGTCATAAAGAATGCGGAAGAGGTTGTTGACAACAAAAGCAAAGGGACTTTCCCCTTAATGGTGGTAAGAGGGGACGTAGTGGTGTATATTTCACCTTCGGAGGCGATATAATATGAGAGGAACCCCATCAATGGGGAAGAGGAACAGGATAAAGGTCCATATTAAGTGCAGGAGATGCGGTCACCACTCTTACAACGTTACCGACAAAAGGTGCGCGCACTGTGGATATCCGGACTCCAGGTTCAGAAGCTACAACTGGGCGAAGTCTAGGTGAATCCTGCGGGATCGTTTCTCTAGCAGAGAGCGTTCCCGTCGGATATAGGCTCATCCAATCACTTAGGATAATTCAACACAGAGGGCAGGAATCTGCCGGGATATCCATTAACACAGGAAACCATCTCAGGAATTACAAGGGCATGGGCCTTGTCAATGAAGTTTTTTCAGGGGTTAAACTGGAAAGAGACAACGGACTCGGAATAGGGCATATCAGGTACAGCACGGCCGGCTCATCTACGATAGAGAATGCTCAACCTCTCTATTCCAATATAGGGAAGTATGAGATTGCTATAGGACACAACGGGGAAATCGTCAACGCGCTACAGCTAAAAAAGGTACTAGAAAGCAAGGGATATTCCTTTACAACGAATTCGGACACGGAAGTCATCCTGAAACTTCTATCGATTGAGCTGTCAAAGACGTCTGACCCTGTTCTTTCCATGAAGAATACGTTCAAAAAACTGGTAGGGGCGTATTCGCTAAATATAATCATTAACCATCGAGTTTTCGTTGCGCGGGACCCTAATGGCATTAGGCCGCTGGCGGTAGGTACCACTGAGTTTGGATACTGTGCGGCTTCGGAAAGCGTAGTCTTTGACCAGCTCAACGGTAAGATGCTTCGTGACGTGAGGCCAGGAGAAATAGTGGAGCTGAAGAAGAACGAGATCGATTCCTTCATGTATAACGACAAGGCAAAGACGGCTCATTGCATGTTTGAATACGTATACTTTGCCAGACCAGATAGCCTGCTTGACTCGAGAAGCGTGTTCGAAACGAGGATGGAGCTCGGCAGGATTCTGGCAAGGGAAAGCCCGGTAGAGGGAGCAGACTGCGTGGTTGCTGTTCCAGACTCCGCCAGAACTCATGCACAGGGGTATGCGGAGGAATCGGGTATTCCCCTTACAGAGGCACTGATAAAGAACAGGTATGTGGACAGGACATTCATAATGCCTGAACAGGCAGGCAGGGAGAGCGAACTTGACATTAAGCTCAACCCTATCAAACAACTCATTGACGGGAAGAGGGTGGTACTGATTGACGACAGCATCATCAGGGGTAACACCACAAGGAAGATTGTTAAAATGCTCCGGAAGCATGGTGCAAAGGAGGTTCACCTGCGTATTGCCTGCCCTCCGGTAAGGTTCCCGTGTTATCTGGGGATAGACATGAAAACCAAGGACCAGTTCATAGCATCAAACAGAACGGTGGAGGAGATAAACTCGAAATTGGGGGCTGACAGCCTAAGATACATCTCCCTGCAGGGTTTGATAGAAGCAACTCACCTCGGCAAGGATAACCTGTGCCTTGGCTGCCTTACCGGAAGGTATCCTGTCAGCATACCTCGCAAGTGACTTTCCGGCTGGCATAATCTCTTCACGTGTGGAGTGCAACAGATTCTAGGAATTTTATCGACCCGTAAAGAAATTCATTCAACCTCATCCTGATCCCGTTTTTGTTACCGAGCGAAATAATCTCCCCCGTAATGGAATCTATCTCTGACTTTTTCCCATTCCGAACGTCCTGAAGCATGCTGCTGACGTTGCCCCCAGTCACTTTGCACGTTTCCAGGACATTCTTCTCTATCTGGAGATCGTATCCTAGCCTGGAGAATAGCTCGTCCAGTTCCCCTATCACTTCCTTGGCCAAGCTCCAGAGGTTTTTATTCTCCACCAATTCTCCGTTTTTGACCCCGAACAGAGCGGTGAGGGGGTTAATGACGGCATTTATTGCGGCCTTCCTGTACAGCTCTTCCTTTATGTTCTCCACCCACTCTGCATTGATTCCAGCTTCCCTCAGAAACGATATATCCACCTTTCCAGATTCACTTCCAACCCTGAAATACCCTCTTCCTGTCAGTTCGACGACCCCTCTTGACTCCCTCTTGGCCCCCCAGGTTGTGACCGCGTAAATCTTCGTTATACCTGGCTTCTCAAGAGAAATGTGGGAAAGCCCGTTCTGTATGAGCATTACTTTGCCCCTTATGTCATAACGGTCAAAAACATCATCCAGGTCGTAGGATTTGACGGCAACTATCGTTAAATCCGGTGCTCCGGTGGATTCAGCTATCCTTACTTTGAACTTCTCTTCCCTTTCCCCTTCCTTTACAGTAAAGTCCCGGTCGTATAGATTTCCTTCACCCTTCTTGACAACGAGCGTCACATCGTTCTTCCTCCGCAGGAGGGAAGAAAGAACTATCCCTATTGATCCCGCCCCTATTACCTCGATTCTCATTTCGTCCTTGCTGCTTGAAGGGGCACGATCTTCTTCCCCTCCTCTAACGCTTTCATGTTGACTTCCCAGAGTTTATCAGGCAGCGATCCCTGGATTGCTCTTATTATGCTTTCCTCTCTGAGCCCAAGAACACCGGTAGAATGCAACGCACCGATCATAACGGTATTTGCAACCCTCTTGTTCCCTAGTTTGAATGCAATCCCGTCAGCGTCCACATCTATAACCTGGAATTTTTCGAGTTGTTCCCTTATCAGGTCATCTGGATAGTCCATTTTTCTTATCGTCATCGAGACAGGGTGTACCCTGCGCCTGTTCAGGATAACGATACCATCCTTCCTCAGCTTGCCTAAGTTCCTGACCGCCTCCAGCTCCTCAAAGCCGACAAGGAGGTCTGCGGATCTAATGGGAATTATTGCACTCCTATAGTCTCCAATCCTTACATCTACAGAGATCCTCCCCCCGCGCTGGGCCATACCGTGCAATTCAGTCATCAGTGCGTTCCTCTCCTCCATCACAGCTGCCTTGCCTATGATCATCGCGACAGTTATGACCCCCTGCCCTCCAACACCAGCGAAGACGATGGAAACCACTATTCCACCACCTCTATAGCATTGAACGGGCATACAAGCGGTTCAGAACACACTGAGCACCCATCGCACAGCTCCGGATCGATCTTAACCCTGCCTTCCTCGGTATAGAAGGCCGCGCAGGAGAAATTCCTTATGCAGTTGTAGCATCTCGTGCATTTGTCCTGGTTCACCTGAAACACCTTTAGCTCTGAGAGAGGCTTCTTCCGGTCGGCTTCGAGTGCGCACTCCCTCCTGCTTATTACGACAGAAAGCCTTTCGCTAGACAGTGCCTTCTTGAAAGTCTCGAGGGAATCCTTAAGATCATAGGGATCGATTATGAACACGTCCTTTATTCCAATCCCCCTGACGACACTTTCTATGTCGACCCTATTGAACGGTGGCGAAGTTTCAGGTGTGGGTTGACCTCCCGTCATTGCCGTTGTGGAGTTGTCCATTATCACTAGGAGGAAGTTGTGGTTATTATGATAGGCGTTTACGAGTGCAGGTATTCCCGCATGGAAAAAGGTACTGTCCCCTATGAAGCTTATCACCTTTTCCTTTGCGACCATTGAAAATCCACTGGAAGATCCAATGGACGACCCCATCGAGTAACAGAAATCCCCCAGTCTGTAGGGGTCGTAGAATCCGAGCGTGTAGCAGCCTATATCGGTAGGGGCTATCGGACTCCTGATGCCCTTCTGTCTCATCGCGAGGGTCGCAACGTAATAGGTTGCACGGTGAGGGCATCCCGGGCAGAGAACCGGCTCCCTGTTTGGCGCACCTCCGGCACTTTGGACGGGTTCGTAATCCACCTCAAAGACCCTTGAAAGTGAACTGGCCACCCTGTCCACATCCATTTCGTACGAATAAGGAACCATGCCGTTGCTTTTGCCATAAAATTTCTTGCTAACAGACTGTAATGCACACTCTGCAAGAACCTGCTCCTCAATGAACGGTCCTCCCTCCTCCACGAATACGACCTTTTCTGCCTTTCTGACCTCTTGCATTATACCTTCTGTATCCAGGGGGAAGCTCATCCCAACCTTTAGTATCCTTGCTTCCTTCATCAGTTTTGATAGTGCCTCCTCTACGTAGTTGTATGCAGAACCTGAGGTAATTATGAGTGTATCGGATGACCCGTATGTCCTGTTGAAATAATTGGCGTATTTGGATTTTGAGACCTTCACTATCCTCTGCCACAAGGATTCCTGCGCCTTGTACGCGTTCTCTGGGATGAGCACCAGGGACGGGTTCTTCCTGTAGTTCCATTCATTCTTTTCCCTTGGTTTACCGAACTTCACTACGGCCCGAACGTGAGATATTCTCGTAGTGCTCCGAACCAGGACAGGATGCCCTGCAAACTCTGATAGGTCAAATGCCGCAACGATGAAGTCCTTCAGTTCCTGCGGGTTAGATGGCTCCAGAACCACGCTCTTCACAAATTTCCCGATGTACCTGTTGTCCTGCTCGCTCTGAGAAGAATGCATGGAGGGGTCATCTGCCGAAAGAACAACCATTCCACCCCTGACACCTGATTCCGCAAGGGAAACGAAGGAATCCATCGCAACGTTTAGTCCCACATGCTTCATGAAGACGAATGATCTGAGGCCACCTGACGCGGCAGCAGCACCAATCTCCAGTGCCACTTTCTCATTGGTCGCGAATTCAAACTTTATGCCCATCCTGTTGCCGAGAACGTAAAGGATATCCCCTATCTCTGAACTTGGCGTCCCAGGATAAGTTGAAGCGACAGAAACGCCTGCTTCGTATATCCCTCTAACGACGGCCTCGTTCCCTAGGAGAAATTCCTTCTTCCCTTCCTGACCCAGGAGGACATCGTATGGCATTCAATCCTTCTCCCTTCTCAGCAGGTACTGCCACCTCTCCTCCAATGCCCTTTCTATCTCCCCGATCTCAACATCATTCAGATGGCCAAATCTGCCCTGGAGCGAGAGGTAGTCCCTTAGAGGAACAGTCTTTGCAGGTTTGTAAACTGTCAGCTTTCCGTTCCTATACTCATACAGCGGGAATACATTGGCCTCAACCGCCAGTCTGGAAATCTTTATCGTATCCGATGAGTTGTAATACCATCCAGGTGGGCACGGGGAAAGGATCTGGATAAATTTTGGTCCCTTTATCAATTTGGCAGTCGCGACTTTCCTCTCAAGATCCTCCGGAAAACCTATTGTTGCAGTCGCAACGTAGGGAACATTCTGCGCAATCATTAGGTCAGCGACAAATTTTTTATTGCTCTTCTTGTAGTCCCTCTTGATTCCGACTGGGGTAGTGGTGGTCCAGGCACCGTATGGAGTGCTTCCGCTTCTCTGTATCCCAGTGTTCATGTAGGCCTCATTGTCATACATCACGTAAAGAACGTTATGCCCTCGCTCCATTGCAGCGCTTAGCCCCTGGAGACCTATGTCTGCAGTTCCCCCGTCCCCAGCGAATGCGACGACGTTGTAATCCTCCTTACCCTGCGAATCGAGTCCTTCTCTCAGCCCGGAAATAGACGCACCTGAGGAGGCGAAGGTTGTGTATAGCATCGGTATGTTCAGGGAAGTATACGGAAATTCTCCAGGGATCACAGCCCAGCAGCTTGCAGGTACCGAAACAACGCTCTTTGGGCCGAGGGCCTTGAGGACATACCTCATGGAGAGCGTCGCCCCACAACCTGCGCATGCGCTGTGCCCCTTTTGCATGTATTCCTCTTTAGGGAAGGTGAGAGGCACCTATGTCACCCCCACATTTATCCATTCCATCCCCCCGTCGGTTTCAACTAGGTTTTCAAACATCTTTTCATAGTCCTTTACCCTGATATCTCTCCCTCCCAGGCCCACGACGTAGTTCCTGACAGGAACATCAGCCTTCCCATAGAGGGAGGATACCACATCCTCGTAAGTGGGACCCCTCTGGCCGTATGATACGTTCCTCTCAACTACCCCGAGACCCTTGAGTCCCCTAACGGCTTTCAGTATATCGTCACCGGGGAAGGGTCTGTAGAAGAACAGCCTGATGAGCCCGGTTTTGAGTCCCTGGGCGCGTAATTTCCTTACGGTGTATTTGGCCGTTGATGATATGGCGCCTGTAGTGATAAGTGCGTAATCCGCATCTTCCATCATGAAGTTTTCAGTCAGTCCGGGAAGGTTAGCTTCGAACTGGTCATTGAAATTCGATATCTCTCTCTTGATGAGTTTGATTGAATTGTACATACTATCTCTCATATCCTTCTTCATTTCCATGAAAGGACCGTCTGGGCCAAGGAGTGATCCATACCCTCCGGGATTCTTGAAATCTAGTTTGAAGTCTAGGTCAAGGTCCCCCAGGTAATCGTAGGCTGTTCTTTCACTCCTTATTTCGACAGGTTCGGAAGTGTGGGAGAGGGTGAAAGCGTCCAGCATGTTCATGACAGGGAGAAGTATGCTCTTATTCTCCGCGATTTTGTATCCTAGCAGTACACTGTCCATAGCTTCCTGGTTTGATTCACAATAAATCTGAAGCCATCCAGTATCCCTCTGATTGAACGTGTCTGTCTGCTCGCTCCAGATATTCCACGGGGGCCCAATTGCCCTGTTGACGACGGACATTACCAGCGGTGCCCTCATTCCAGATGCCCAGTGGAGGTTTTCGTGCATGTAGAGGATTCCGTGCGAGGACGATGCGGTGAAGGACCTGGCCCCCGAAAGCTCGCTTGCTATGACGGATGCCAGTGCACTGTGCTCGCTCTCAACTTCTATGAATTTTGAGTCAAGCTCTCCGTTTGCAACCATCTCCGCCAGTTCTTCTACTATGGTTGTCTGTGGTGTGATTGGATAAGCGGAAATTACCTTCACTCTTGACAGTTTTACCCCTGTTGCAACTGCCTCGTTTCCAGTCATGATTCTTCTTGAAGCTTGTATCGACTCCATCCTACTCCTCCTCCACCATCGCTATTGCGTCGAATGGGCATTCCTCTGCGCAGATCCCGCAACCCTTGCAATGGTCGTAATCGATCCGCGGAGCCTCAAGAGCCTTAAACCTGTCATTAGGTGCACTAAGTGAGGGATCAGGTGAGAGGTCTATTGCAACGTCCGGGCAGAATTTCCAGCAGATGGCGCACCTTGTGCATTTTGAATAATCGATGACCGGTCTGGAAGTCCTCCATGATGATAGCTCCTTTGATGATGTCGGAAGATATGCTACTGGAACAATCACCATTTTAATTCAACTCCGTCTCTTCGTACGCTTCCTGGACAGCATTCACATTCTCCTTTTTCCTTGATGGTGCCATCTCAGCAGTTGCGGTCTTGATTGATTCTATTGAAACAATGTTGCTTACCTTGGCAAATGCTCCCAGTATTGCCGTATTGACTATAGGGTGCGAGGGATCTCCGAGACCGTTTCTAAGTGCAATGCTCGTCGCATCCACGAACCCTATCCTGTATCTAGAAGTCTCCGCCAGGTTCCCACTCTTTCCGTTCACGACCAAAATACCATCGCTTTTCAATCCCTCAGTAACATTCACGATTTTCATGAGGGATCGGTCCAGGACAATGATTGCATCCGGTTCATATATCTGGCTCCGGAGTTCTATCTTCTGGTCATCGATTCTTGTGAAGGCGGTTACTGGTGCACCTCTTCTTTCCGTACCAAAAAATGGAAAGGAAGTGACCCATTTGTTCTCAAGAAAGGCAGCCATGGCGAGTATTTTTGATGCTGTGACCGCACCCTGTCCACCTCTTCCGTGGAACCTAATTTCATACATATGTCACACTAATTCCGATATTGCGGGATGATATAAAAGGATGCTGAATTTTCCTTTACCATGATGTGTCAAGACCGTGAAAAATTCAGGTTCCTACCCAATTTCTTCCTGTATGAGCGTTCGGGGCGTTATCACGTTTTCGGTATCTCCAAGCAATAATGATATTATCCCCCACTTTATTCCAAATCGTAATGGACATCAGGGTCCTGATAGATGAGATGGTTCGAAAGATGGGATATAGAACTTATCCCGGTTACCCAGATGAATACATATGGGTCGATCACGGAGACGGAACGGGAGAAGTTATAATGCTTCTAGAAACATCAGATTTTCAGAAGGTCAGGGACTTTAATTCCTCTACCTCCTCATTTGCAGGGGAGAGATTCCTCTTCATACTCTGTGAAGCCACGGACAAGGAAATTCTATCGTACTGCAAAGCCCACAGGATAACTCCGGTGGTTAGGGAGGATGTTGCAAAAATGCTAGGGCGGGCATTAATTGACCTTCATCTTTCAATGAAGCCACCACGAAGGAATATACCGCTGGAAAGGAAGGAAGACAAGGATTTCATACTCGTGTATCTGGAAGAAGGAAGCAACCCGAGGTACATCAGGCCAGTGGTTAGTGGCGAGGCGGTGACAAACTCAATAGGACTGAAAGCGGACCTCATATTCATTCCGTATCATTTCTTCTCCTATTCCATGAAGGTTATGGAGGGGAGCAATGTTGTGGTGAAGGAGGGAAATGCAATGGTCAATGCAGTCAATGGAAGGGTTTCAAAAGCGATTAATGGGTACGAGGTCTTGGACTCTTGGCCCACAGCACATAGAGAACTGGAGCCGAAATGGGAGCCCCTTCCATCAATGGAGAGGGCAAAGCGGTGGGTCAGCGAAACTACCGAGTCTGAAGTGGTCGAGAAGAGCGAAACTGATGCCTTTATAGTGTACTCCAGGAAGAGGGTTAGGCCACTGGAGGAGTCAATTAAAGTGTCTTACGTCAATACTGCCTACTATCCGATCTACTCCTCTGCTGCTCTCGTAATGGACGGGTTCACAGGAGAAATCAAGTCTCTAAGCGACTACATATGAGGTGGTCAACTCTTCTCCGGGAGAAAGATTTCTTGTAAGGTGAGGAGGGGTTAAAACAGCGTGGCAGTCCAGTGCGGGGATGCGGAAAGGATAATAATCAGTAATTTATATTGAGTGGGATATTAATGCAAGAGGCTACCGGCTCTGACTTGAAATTCATAATTGAGTACGTGAAGGACAGAAGGGGGATGAGCGGAATAAGGGCACTGCTTAACCAGCTTAACAAACCATCGATACTCTTCACAGGTCTTTCAGACATCACAAGGTCTCAAATATATTCAGAGGCAATATACAAAAAGGTCATAGAATCGGCTGCTACTGTTCTGGGAGGAGATGTTAAGACGAGACTGAACCAACTGGGATACGCCTTGGGAGATCGAGCAAAAATGACGAAATTCATAGCAAAATTCTCAACACCGAAGCAGCTCATTCGTTTACTAGAGGATGGTACAATAACTGATGTACCCTTCGTGAAATCCTCGGTAAATGAGGTCTCAAAGCACATTACGATACTGAGGATAACTGCGAGGAAGAATGGGGAGAATTTCCTAGAGGTAGCGGACGGTTATATAACCGCGGTTCTGGACCAGGCAGGAAAGGCTCTCACCATATCCGAGAAAAAGATGGGAGATGGAGAGCTGTCCTATAAATTCGTCATAGGTTGACTGCTGAACATGGGCCTGGTAAACATAAGGAAGGGGGAAGGCATCCTCCATCTTATCCTTAACCGTCCAGAAAAGAAAAATGCTCTCTTTCCAGACTTCCTCAAGGAGATTGAGGTTGCCATGAGATCGGCCGGAGAGTTTTCAGTAATGATAATGAGCGGCCAAGGTGGCTTCTTTTCTGCGGGAGGAGATCTCTCAGTGATGCTCTCTGAAGGGGGAGAACGAGGGATGGAATTTTCAAAGGTAGGAAATGAATTCATGGATTTTCTCCAGAATTACGAGGCGATCACCATCGCCGCGATAGAAGGTGGAGCGTATGGCGGCGGACTGGAACTTGCGCTGAGCTGTGATATGAGGGTCGCTTCCCCCCACGCGAAAATAGGACTTACTGAAATTAACCTTGGACTGCTACCAGGCTGGGGGGGACTGAAGAGGATATCCAAGGTTGCAGGGCAGGGGGCTGCAAGATATGTTGCGCTCACGGGGAAGGTAATGGACGGGGAGGAAGCTTACAGGCTTGGCCTTGTGACTTACCTCTCGGATGATCCTGTGAAATTCTCTGAGAACCTTGCGATCGACCTTAGCAAGAAACCAAGGGAGAGCATCAGGAGAATAAAATTATTGCTCGGGCAGGATGAGTATTCATCAGAAATGGAAGAAAAAATGTTTGGTGAAATTCTAAATACACCCAGCGCCAGGTCTAGGCTGGAAAAGTTCCTTAAGAAGTAAATCACTCAAGAATTATTGCTGGTCTTCCCGGTACCGATTTCTTCGCGTGCTCAGGCTCCTTTGAAAGTATTATTTCGACGTTTAGGTATCTGGAGAGATCGTCCGCATATTTCTTGATAACGGCATCCTCGTCCCTTACGTGATAGGGGAAATCTCTCCTCTTTACGAGCTTTGCGAGATATTCCCTCTGTTCAGGGTCTGCGGCCTTCATCAGGGACCTTATGTCCCTTGTCTTTGACTCCTCCAGGAGTTTCCACTTCCACTCCTCGGCAGTGCTTATCGTCAGGCGCCTAGGTTTCATGTTCGAGACTTTTGTTATGCTCCTGAAGTCCTCTACTAAGGACTCCACGAAATTCCATTCCTCCTCGTGCTTTTTGTAGGGATTTTCCATAACAGGATAGGGTTGAAGGGAAGCAAACCCCTTACCTCCGTACATGGAATAGATTTCTTCGGAAACGAAGGGCATAACGGGGGAGAGACTGAGGGCCCATTCCTTCGCAAACTTTCTAACAGCCCTGAGAGTCCTTACCTTTCCTGCGAAATTTTCCAGTTCCCTGATGTCGTTAAGTGCATTGAAGAAGAGGTCTATGGTGGCATCCCTTATCTTCATAGCGTCGTAGCTGGCTGAGCTCTTCAGTATCCTGTCTATCATCCTTGATACTAGCCAGAGGTCCCTTTCGTCCGGTTCACCCTCCACGCTTCTGGCCTCCTCAAGCAGGGAGTAGAACCTCTCGAGCTTCTTGAGGTAATTTTCGACCTCGCTTGTCCTCCAGTCGACATCGTACCATACGTCCGCATTTGAAGCGAGGTACATCCTAAATAAGTCCGCCCCGTATTTTCTCTTGATAGTAAGGAGTGGGTAAACGTTCCCCTTGCTTTTGCTCATCTTCTGTCCTTCCGATATCACCATTCCGCCTGTGGATATACCTACGGGCCACTCATTGCGGGGGAATATTGCAACGTGATTGAAAAGGTAGAAAGTCAGGTGGTTGGAAATGTGAGGATAGCTGGTGTGCCTCAGGTCAACGGGGTACCAGTAGAGGAACTCCCTCCTTGCACCCTCTGCCTCCCTCTTGGTAACATCGGATTTACCGGAAAGGTCCGCATTACCGAAGAATATGTAATCGAACAGATCGTCATCAATTTCCTCGAATTTCATCCTCCTGAGGAATGGAATGATTGTATAAACTACGGTATAAATCGTGGAATCACTGAGACTCTCTATGACCCACCCCTTCTCCATCGGGAGCTCGGTGCCCAGTCCTCTCCTCCTCGCACAAGGCCTCTCCCTTATCCAGTCCACTGTCTGAAGAAACTGGTTCTTGAGGTTGTCCGGTCTCAGTTCCATGGTCTCAACGAGGTCCCTTACTTTCTCCTTCCACTCCTCTATTGAATAGTCTATGAACCACTGGTTCTTTATGACCGCGACTATGACAGGATTCCCCTCCCGTGTCTCAGCCTTTCTGGAAGTTTCGTAAACCGGGAAGGCAATGCCCATCTCGATCATATCCCCGATTATCTTGTCCTTCGCATCTTTGACATTATAGCCGCTGAACTTCCCTTTTATAATTTTTCCATGGTAATATTCCTGCTCGTACACATATTTAGTTGCTTCCGACAGTTTCTCCCTGTCATCCAGTCCAGTTATACCGAATTTTTTCCTTATCTCTTCAATATCAACGCCCTTCCCTTCCAGCTCGATGACCCTTATGTAGTCTACTTTCTCCCCGATGTCAAGGAGAGCAACGTGGTCCCATATCGAATGTGCCGGAACGGAATAATCGATTCCGGTTCCTATGTCTGGATCCACAAACTTTGCTGGAAGAATAGGTATCTCCCTCGAATAAAGTGGCTCTTTCGCCTTCTTGTGGAAATAATCACTCACATCCACGTCCTCTACGAATTCCGCGTCCCTCTGATACTTCAGTTTCTCATAGGACCTCTTGCTGACTATGAATGACTGCCCTTTGATATTCACCCTGCAATAATGAGCTTCTGGGTTAAGGAAGATATTCGTAACCCCGTCCAAAGTTTCAGGTCTGAGGGTAGACGCGAGCAGAATATCTTTTCCGACGTAGAAGAAGACCCCTGTATACTGAACGATTGATACTTTGTCCGTATCCCCCTCAAGTATGTCATCCTCACCTACTGGATTCCCTTCTTCAGCTGAGTATAGTAGCGGATAGTCCCCCCTCTTTATCAGTTTCATCTTCTGTAGGGTCCTGAACTGCCATTCAACAAACTTGTTATATATGGGTTCTCCCGACGTAAATTTTCTGGTCCAGTCTATTGAAAACCCCATGTTCATAAAGTCGTTAATGATCCGTTCTGAAAAGTAAGCAGCTATGTTAGACGGAACGGAAAATTCTGAGACCTTAGATGGATCGTCCCCGTATAGTTCGAGATAGCTCCTGTATAGGCTTATAGTTGCCTGATCCCCGTTCTCTATTTTCTTACTGAATGCTAGTATGGGGGTTCCGGATATGTGGAATCCCATAGGATAAAGGACATTAAGCCCTTTCATTCTCTTGTATCTCGCAACTATGTCTCCTATCGTGTAGGTCCTTCCGTGACCTATGTGAAGCGCTCCGTTGCAGTAGGGCCAAGGGACTGTCAGCAGGAATTTTTTCCCCGAAGGTTTTGGTTCGAATATCTTGTTTTCTGCCCATTTCCTCAGCCATTTCTCCTCTATGGAATTAAAATCGTAAGGCAACCTGATCACCCTAACCTAGAACCATCACCGCTGCCGCGACGACAGTTGTCCATTCGTTTGCATTTTTGACTGTTGCAGAAGCCGTAACGTTGTTAGTGAGAAGAATCGCGTCGTTGAGCCTGAATTTCCCATTCTCATCCAGCTGGTAGGAATCCAGGCCCATAGTAGAGGCTAGCATTTCCGCTGCCAGCTCTTCTGCAAACCTACCGGATTCTTCCGGGGTTTCCCCGAAGCTGTGGTGCTCGCTCAGATATCCGTACATAGTCCTATTCCTTGGTATTGCGAAACCGATTGAAGCTGTTATAAGCCTATTGAGCTCATTTGAGCTGTTTCTAGCAAGCACCAGGTAAACGATCTGACCGGGTTTCAATTCCTTTAACCCTTCTTCCCTGTCCACGAGCTCTGCGTAAGGAGGGAATATCGAGCTAACCTCTACGAGGTTGTATTTAGCGATGTCTGCGTCTCTCAGGGCATTCTCGAAGGAGCCAAGCTGGCTTCTGTGAGTACCCACTCCCTTCACGAAGAATATCTTCCTGGGCATCATTTGAGCCATTCAGGTGGTTAATCACATCTCGGCTTTATCCTTTTTCATAGTGTTTCGGTAGAAACGAAGCGTTTAACCAAGGGATGATACTCCTTTGCCATATTCTTAGTAATTCCTAAACGTTGGAAACCTTTAATAACATTAGTGTGATACTAATGTATGAAAAATCGACCTAATGAAATTAGTAAGAGGGAAAGAGATTGTCTAATAACCCTTGAGGAGGAATCGCCCAGGGACTTTCCAATGCGCCTTCACCAGATCGCGGTAAGTCTAAAGGTAAAACCTCCGACTGCGCTCAGTGTCATAAGGAGACTAGAAAAGAAGGGACTGGCCGAATCCAGAGACGGCATGGTCATACTAACGGAATCAGGTATGAGGGTCGCAAAGAGCATACTCTTAGTCCACAGAACTTACGAAGCCCTTCTATGCCAGAGCGGGGTATCAGAGAATTCTGCATGCTACGACGCTGCAGAGGTAGATTACATAATCCCTGCCGATGACGCCCGTCTGATACTGAAGAAAATTGGGAATCCGAAGGTTTGCCCCCACGGTAAACCTATTCCAGAAGAGGAATGAAATGATAAACCTACTTACAATCTTGAACCCACCTGTCGGCCTTTCCGCCTATCTTATACTGTTTATTGCCTTGGTACTGGGAATTCTTCACGGCATCACGCCCGACGAACACACCTGGCCAATCACATTCAGCTATTCTGTGGGAAGCTACAGCACCAGGGGCGGTATGAAGACGGGGTTCACCTTTTCAGCAGGGTTCACACTCCAGAGGGCCATATTAACATCGCTCGGTTTTGTGGGGCTCGCTGCCATTTACCAGAAATACGATCTGAACGGTTACATATACGTTCTCGTAGGGTTCGTCATGTTCATCGTCGGCTACTATCTGATCAAGGGGACTGACCTTCACGTTCCTCTCGACAGACTCTTTGGTGGTAAAATCCACCACTCTACAAAGGCGGAGAGACAGCCAATGCAGGAGGTAGAAAATGCAGTAAAGCCGGTCCCACTGAACATGGCTTTGGTCCACGGATTCATAGCAGGTTGGGGGTTTGGAGGATTCTCCACAATAATAACCTTCATTCTTGCCCCCCAGATGCCGAACATCTACTACGCCGCACTCGTAGGAACATTTTTCGGCCTTGGGACGATGCTAATGCAGATAGTCATAGGCGCCATTTTTGCGAACATCATGAAAGTCAAGAAACTCAGTGCTGATCAGATAAAGTACGTGGGCAGATCTACTGCAGCGAGGACTTTGTACCTTGGAGGGATCGCCTTTGCAATAATGGGGGTCTTCGTCATATTCCTGCCAGAACTGGATTCGCTTGCCCTAAGTACAGGGAATCCCATACCAAATCTCAATTCCATAGGAATTGAAACGGTCCTTGTGATTCTCGTTGTAGGGGTAATCGGTATTTGGAGCATGCTTAGAGGCTATAGGGAAACAATTGTGGCTAGGAAGACCCGGCTCCCTGAAGGGAAATAGTGAGCTCGGTTAAACTAATTTTTTATGCCACCCCAGTTTCGGCGAATCTTTTTTTCTTTTGTACAATATTTCTATTTCAGTTTCTTCCGAAAGCCTAGGTTTGAGAAATATCGTTCCCCTTTGTCCAGATTGTTCTTGAAAACTCGGAAAATTGACGTTCGACAAGTATTTTATAGGAGGTTAGATTCGAACCTGAATGCAGGCATCCCTTAGCATTTCGAAAGTGCTCGTAGTTGGTCCAAAAGGCTCCGGAAAGACCAGTCTACTTTGCCGTATGGTTTTTGATTCTACTTCGAACTGCAACTCGGTGCCTGGTCAGTTTTTGAAATACAGCTACTCAACAGGAAATGGGGAGACTATCTCATTTCTCTTCAAAGAGGTGAACACCCTGCCGACAACAGAGAAGAAATCTGCCTACATACTGACTCTGAACTCAAACAACAGGGGCGACCTTGAGAGCCTTCCGAACATACTTTCCATGATATCTGACAAGAGGGTTATAATCGCCCTATGCATGGCAGACCTACATTATTCAGCAGCATTCTGGGTGGACGACGTAAAGAAAGTTGTCGGCAAGAGGGACATCAGGATAGTTCCTGTTTCGGCGAAAACAGGGGAAAACATAAAGCAGTTCATGAGTTATCTTTCTGATCTGGTGCTAACGTAAGATGATCGTGGGCAAGTTGAAGCGAAGGAGGGTAGTGATAGATGGAGCAGCAGATGCTTCAACACTTCGAAACAAAGGTTTCAGGGGACGCAACATCGGCGAGAGTCTTTCCCTTGACCTTGTGACATCTTCAGACCTCCTGATAAGAAAAAGGATTGAAATTTTCGACGGCGGGAAGAGGATCACGCTCAAAGAAATAGAAAATATGATGACCAGGGGGGAAAGGAAGAATGCAGTCGCATTTCACTATCTCAGGTCTAAGGGAAAGAAGCCTCTAATGAGGAAAGGAAAACTGTATTTAAGTGGGAAGAGGGTTTTAGTATACGCCGAAGATGAGCATATCCATTTCCCGCTGGGTAGGAGGGGTTCATCCCTTCTGGCAATAACTGATCCTGAATGGAACTGCCTTCTATACTCAGTTTCCAGAGTCAAGCTTGGGGGTATCGTGCTGGGAATGCATCTGAAACTGGATGCTAGGGAAGGGGAACTGAAGAGGGACGGAGGTAAGAAGGGATTCAGTCTCGGGAGCGCCCTTAAGTATGGCTCTACGTACAGAATATATGACGGACATTCCCCTCACGCTAAATATCTAATGCAACTGGAAAAGGAATCCAGGGCACTGGACCTAGTTGCAAGGGTCAGGATAGCTCAATCTGTCAGGAAGGCCTTTTTGCTGGGGATACAAAACAAAAAGAAGTCGGAACTCACCTTCTATGAAGTGAGGTGGATTCGCCAGTAGCCTTCCTTTTCTTCGGAAACTTCCTCAGTTCGCTTCCGCAGTGGGGACAGGATTCTAGCTTCCTGTCATATATCCTTTTACATCCGATGCACCTGTACGACCATTCTATCTCTGTATCTATTAACTTCACGCCAAAGGATCGGTACACAATTCCCATCCTGGCACAAACGTTCTGTATTGCAAGATCGTTAGTGAGCAGTTCCGCTCCCTCCTCCAGTGCAAGGGCAATAAGTTCAATGTCAGTCATGCTTAGCTGGCCAATGTCTCCAGTGAAATTGGCATTTTTCGTCACCTCAGCCACCGAATGAACCCCGGGCTCAAGAACCTGTAACAACTCTGTCTGCATCTCTACGCTTCTCCTCATCCTCTTTCCCCGTATCTCATTCAGGACTGAAGGTGTCGTAATGTATTGGTTCCCCCCCTCCGGCTGAAAACCGTAAAAGAAGGAAGAGGTGTCAATTACTACCTTCATTTTCCCTCCAGTATTTGCAGTCTTCCTTCAATTTGCATATATCGCAAAGTGGATGAACAGGCTTGCATATTTTCTTACCAAACTCAACGAAGTATGAATTGACCTCGTTCCAACGATCCCTCTTTATCCTGCGCTTGAGAATCCTTTCGGTTTCCTCAGGCTTTTCAGAATTAGTTATTCCCAGCCTGAATGAGATCCTCTGAACGTGAGTGTCAACCGCCAATCCATCCTTTCCAACGCCTTCCGATAACACTATGTTTGCAACCTTCCTTCCTACACCAGGAAGCTCCAGCAGTTTTTTCATCGTTGTCGGTACCTTCCCCTCGTGTTCTGTCATTATGATTCTGGATGTCGAGACGATGTCCTTCGATTTGTTCTTGTAGAAACCCACAGGCTTTATGATCTTCTCTATCTCCCTTGGTGATGCCTTTGCAAGTTTCTGGACAGTAGGGTATTCGCAGAAAAGGCGGAGACTAGCCCGGTCGGTGACTTCGTCCTTTGTCCTCGTGGACATAATCCCGGTTATTAGTATTCTGAAAGGGTCGTCCCATATTGCAATATGAGGGGCAACCATTCCTTCGATTCTGTCCAGAATAAGGTCCATGTCCATTTCCCGGGAAGATGATTATTGTTTATATATAGGTTACACGTCAGCAATATTTTATACGATTGCTGATTATCATTCTGTATGGAAGGAAAGACTAGGGGCGTCCTGCCCTTGTCCAAGATACTGGTTGCCATTGACGGTACAAAACCCTCAATGAGAGCCCTTGACATGGGCATAAGCTTGGCCAAAGTCGAATCCAACCTAGAACTTGACATCGTTATGGTAGTCCCTTATCCGGTCCAGTATGTGACGGGGGAGAATCCGACGGGGGATCTTACGATTGTCGAAAGGCTCGCGACCCTCAAGGAAAGGGCAGAGACCATTTTAAATCACGCTAAGGACTATTCAGTTTCCAATGGTGTGATGAACGTTAAGACCTATTTGAAACAGGGTGATCCAGCAAGGGAAATACTCGACCTTGCGGGATCGATAAACCCTGACCTGATAGTAATAGGAAACAGGAGAAGGGGCTTCCTTAGGGGGGTATTCCTGGGGTCTGTGAGCCAGAGGGTGGCAGCGAACTCAGAGTGTGCTGTCCTTGTCGTCAAATAGGTTAATAAGTGGAGGTTGATCAGGAGCGATGAAGGAATTTCCCGTCTTTAGCCTTAAGGAGGGATCGAACGTAAAGGTGTATCTGAGATCCGGAAATGAATCCAAGGTCCTCGAAGGTGTCTTCAGAGGTCTTTCTGACACAATCCAGCCGCTCCTCTATATTTCAGACAGAGATAAGAATTACCTCGTCAACATGATAGACATAATCTACATAGAAACGTCGGACAAGCTCGAGGAGATAGCGAAGGAGAAAAGAGCCGACTATGTGTCGTGAATGGGAAGTTTCGTATGCATATCGGTAAATTATTTTTATTAAATTGTAATGCATAGGCATTGAAGTTAGGGGTCCTCGCAAGGGATTTCAGGGTGTACAACAGGCTGCTGACTCTTCTTAAGGAAATGAACGAGCCCTTTGCATCTCTAAAGGCTGATGACAACATTATGGGATTTGACGTTGTTTTCACGGACATGGAGTTGAAAGGCAATAACGTATACAGGACGGACGGGGCAGAAGAATTTAGGTTGAGGCAACTCATCAAGTCAAAGGGTTCGGAGAGAATAGTAGTAGGTATTGACCCAGGCCCGGCCCCGGGAATTGCCACCCTTGCAGACGACGTAGTCATCGACAGGAGAAGTATATACGACGTAAACGCCATAAGGGAATACGTCTCTAAGGTCAGCAGGGAGTGTCAATACCGCAGCTTCCTGGTTAAGGTAGGAAATGGCGACAGGGGGTACAGGAACCAGATTATCAGGAATCTGAGGGACTTCAAGCTTCAGGTGGTGGACGAGAGGGGGAGCTCCAAGACAATAAAGAGGGGAGAGGACTACGACTCCGCGATAAACATAGCCCTCAGCAACAATATCCTCTGATCACTTCTTCCACTTTGGTCTCCTCTTTCTGGCATAGTAGCTAGCTATGAAAAGCACTACGACAATTATCGTGAAGAATGCAAGGATGCCAATGTAGATGTAAATGACGTACGGGTTCCCGGACTGGATCTGGAAGGTGTAAGAGTTGCCTCCCTCGAGCTTCACAACGCTGCTGTTGACATATATGGAAACCGTATACACACCTGCAGGAAGCTGTCCGGAGACCCATTTGTACGTGAGATTCTTCGTCGAATTCTTGGACAGGTTTACGAGCTCGCTTCCAGCGTATTTCCCATTCACCTTGAAAGTGACATTAATAGCGCTTATGGAAAATTCGGTCGGATTCTTAATAGTCGCCTTGAGGATCGTGAACTGCTTGACCAGTACCTTTGCCGTGAGGTTGTAATAGTACTTTGCATGGTTCGTCATATTCCCTATGACCTGGAATAATATGAAGAGGGTAGTTGCAACGCTCGGTGCCCTGAGGGAGAAAGTGTTGGAGCCGGACTGCTCCCCTGTTTTGTAAACCGGGGAAACTGGGGAAGCGCCTGTGAGGTTGTACCCTGACAGGATCATCACAACCGAGTAGTTCGAAAAGATCTGCTGTACATTTACCGTGTAGTTGAATGTGGAGTTAATGGCCACGGCAGATGGACCTGTGACGCTGACCGGGCCGTAGGAGGTGCTGCTCCCGTCTGCCCCTGCCATTGAGCCCAGGACGAAGATGGCGGTCAGCACGATGGCTATAGAAGCGTATATTGCCCTCTCTCTCATGCCCTGAACCTCCTTCTGAATATGAGCATCACCAGAATCATCGCAAGCACGATGAAGAAAGAGAATGCGTAGATGTAATAGTCCTGCGTAAGCGGCGAATAAATGGAGATTCCATGACCGATACCCTCACCCTTGCTCACCGAGAGCTGTGGTGTTTCAAGGGCAAAGCTGACGATCTTCGTCGTGTTCCCGTAGCTTATGAGCACCGATACTATGCTTCCGTCAACCATCCCTATTCCACTGGAATTCACTGTGAGGTAAGTTGTGTTGTTTGAAAACGATCCTATGTTCGTGGAATAATAGGTGGCATTACCGAACTTGATTGTTATGCCGTTGGAGCTGAGTTCCGCAGCGTTCATTATTGTGACATTCACTTTTCCCTTCACATTCCCTCTGTTGAAGATTGTCATTGGTATCTCCAGCAGGTTCCCTACTATCTTCCCAGTGTTATTCTTCACAACTGCAGTAACGTCCTCACGAGAAGGTACCGTCACGTTTACCGCAACGTTATAGTATGTCTGTCCGTAGTAGACCCTGACGTAGACCGTGTTATTTCCTGCAGACTGGTGGGCAGGAACCTTGATCGTCACGTTGGTTTCGCCTGATGAGTATGGGAGTAGGCGTATACTTGAACCGTTTACGTAAAAAGATGATGAATTCCCTATGGTGAAGTTGAGAGGTATGTTGGATTTGCTGGTTATCAGCATTGGGAATGTGATGGACTGGTTGTTCGCCAGTACTGGACTGCCAGCTTCTGCATAGAACGTCGCCTCTTCTATGGGAACTATCTTGAATAATAGCGTGCCGGAGCTGACTCCGTTTACCTTGACCGTCTGGTTGAGGGTGTAATTGTCCAGGTAGCCGTAGTATGTGAAATTGGTATATGCGGAAAAGGTGTAAGTACCATTGGGAAGCATGATCACACCCGACGGCTGTAGGTAGTACTTCACTGCACCCTTGATGGCGACCATTCCTGCGTAGGAAGTGTTATTGAGGTAGGTACCATAGTTCAGAGGGTACGCTCTCTGGAGGGTTAGATTGAGGTCAGCTCCAGATGAAGTGACCTCGAACGATCCCAGGTAGGCGAGGTTGCTTGATGTAGCATATATCGAGTAATTCCCTATCGGCAGCTGTATGATGTTTGTGCTGAATGTTCCGGTATAGTTCTTTGTTCCCTGAATGAAGTAAGTGCCGGATGACAGCGGGGAATTTCCACTATAGAAGGCTATCCTTACATTCTCAACTGTCTCTGTTGGAAGACCGTTTAGCCTTAACTGCTGCGGGGATGAGACGTACAACGTGGAAGAGGCATAATACTCGTACGTGGAATTGATTTTCTTCAGAAGAGTGAAGGTGTAGTGCCCCTGGGGCAGGAGGATGGAGTTCTCCCAGGATATATTGCCGTACTGCGACCCTATCAGCACAGACGCCGAGGGGGATGTGTATATGGTTACGTTGTATGCGGCGCTCAGGTTGAGGGCGACGACCGAGTTTTCAGTGAGATTCACTTTTGCCAGTGCGGCACTGCTGCCACTGTATCCATAAATAGTGTAATTCCCTATAGGGAGGGTGGAATTTAGGCCTGTGGATACCAGATTCCCGTCGTGGAACACGAATATCTTTTTGACAGGTTCCACCGTGAGTTTGGCCATTACCCTCATATTGGCGGTGAAGGACTGTCCCATCTCCGCCGGAATAACTTCAATGCTGTTCATAGTACTTTGAATTGCCGTGCCAGGATGAGAGAAAGAAAGGGTGTAATTGCCGGGGAGTGCAGAAAAATTGAAGAAGTGCGTGCCAGATACTATATAGTCATAAGTGCCATTTACGTAGAGCCTGATTGGTACGTTCCCTGAATAGTTGGCTTCTAATGAAACTGTCACTGGCAGGATTTTCAGTTCTATCTTTGTTGGAGTTGAGGATGATATTGAGTAACCCGGGGATACGAAATTCAAGGTCCCGGGAGATAGACCCTTTTGAACGAATATGCTGTACGCCCCTTTCCCTGTTGTGAACGTGTCATAATATGGGGCGCCGTTCATCTGGGAAGTAACAAGCCCGGTGACGGGTAAATTGTTGTACGAAACGGTACCATTTATCTGGCTACCGGGAATCCCGTTCAGATTGAGGTAAAGGTCATGATTGTTCACTGTGAACTGCATAGCTGCTACGTAAAGGGAGAAGTTGAAGTGCGAATATGTCACTACTTTGTATTCACCGGCAGGGAGGTAGACTGAGAAGTAACCAGTTTTGTTTCCGAACAGCTTCACGTAAGTGCCATTTCCGACTATTCCAATCTTTGTATTGTTCTGTCCGACGTTATTGACCTTATATTGACCTGAGACCAGGTAGGCGGGCTCTAGGTTGAGGGGTACGCTCATGGTACTGGATATGTTTACGATCTCCGAGGCTGCATAATATCTTCCGTTGTAAAGGACGTCGGTATAGACGATATCTGTTGATATCGGAGCACTGAAATAACCGACCCCTCGGGAATCTGTCTGTATTGTCTGTGTGCTACCCGCTGAATTTGTGCCGTTATTTATCGTGACCAGTGCGCTTACTGGAAATCCGTTGATCTGCGTTACAAATGTGACCGTGAACATCCTCTGGAAAGAGAGGTTCAGATTCGCAGTGCTGTTATTAGTCAGCTGAGCTGTGAAGTTGTCCCATCTCCCTCCGCTATGTGCGCTGACATTGTAGATGCCAGTCGGCAAATAGTACGTCTGGTCCGGCTGTGTCAGGTTATACGAAATAGAGAAGTTCCCCCTGCTGAACGATATTCCTGCCCCTTGCGATAGCTGATTCCCTTTGGCTAGGCTAGCATTCATTATTCCGAACTGGAGCGGCACGTCCTTTGAGACAAAGCCGGACGATACTGTGATGGAAGTGACGTTTCTGTATGTCTGCCCGTAAACGTTTGCAGATATCTCGTAGCTGTAGGGGAGGACGTTGGAAAGTTGATAGCTTCCATTCTGCAGCGTGTGAGTGATATATGAAATGTTATAGGTGGAATTGTAGTAGGTGATTGTTCCCGATATGGGCTGATCCGCGATAGAGAACGTCGGCCTCCTCGCAATGTTAAGATACATTATTCCGTTGATCTGCGTTGAATTAAGAACTAGGTTGTGAGTGATGTTCCACGTGGGCATTCCATAATTGTTGTAGCTCTCCCTGTTTGCCTGGGCCTCCGAGATTGTTACGTTGTAATACCCAAGGGTCTTGTTCCCAAGCATGTAGAGAGGATTCATTGAACCGGTAGAATAAGTCACTGTATCGTTTCCTGCTACTGCATAAAGGGAGTAGTACCCGGAAGCATTGGTCAATACGGTCTGGTGGGGGATTCCGTACTGGTCCGTGAGAGTTACCCTCACACCCTCCACCGGTTGACCGCTGGTAGTCGTGACCTTCCCCTCTATAATTGCCCCTGGGTAGTACTGCAGGAATATCACGTCATTGGCAAGAACTGACGACGGCGGGAATAGGTCAACAGTCCCGTCGTGCTTCGAGAGGTAGTAATATCCCTGTTCAAGAGAGACCGGCTTCCAAGCGGTAGTATGATTCTGATAGTCGGTATAGGGATTCCAGAGCACGGTCTTGTATACCACCTCAAAGTTTGGCATGCCCCATCCCTGCATTGCAGGATATGAGGTAAGGTTAGAGGAGAACCCCGGTATCCCGCTGCTAGCTCCCACCACGCTTGGGGGGTAGCCTATGAAGCCCCTGTATATCGTGGTGTTGTAGAACGCAGGGGTGTAGTGTATGCTGTAGCTCACAGGCGTGTCTCCGGGCGGGAAGTTCTGCAGTGGGTACGTATTTCCTGAGGTGTCGGTAACGTTAATCGTATAGAAGGCTGTGGGGATGATCTCACCGGATGCATTCACGAACGGGAAATCCCCAAGGTAAGAAGGAGCGTAGAATATGCCTGTGTTAGTCCCGTTGAACGGGAACAGGCCTGAATTTATGGAGATATAACTCATGTACTTGTTCAGTTGATGCTCTATTGCAGAATAGAGGTTTATTATAGTGCTGAGAGGGTATAGGTTTGCGATATAGTGCTCTATCAGGATGTACTTTGCATCCCCTACCTGTACGTCCTGAGTCGGGCCAAAGAAGCTTGGATTCTCCGAGATGAGGGAGATATAGTTCTTCGAGTTGGTTTCGTAGCTCATGACGGTATCTGCACCCTTCTGTCCAAGATACTGGACTAGTAGGGGTATTACCGCTGATGAGTTGAAGTTGCCATTTACGGAATAGTTGTCCAGCATCCTTGTAATCATTACTGCAATCATTTCACTCTCGTTCTGGGCCAGGAGGAGTTGCGCAGCCGGATATATTCCGTCCTGGAAGTTATCTGCCATTACTGGATGGTTGCCCTGCTCCAGGGTCTGGAACCCATAGTCCCACCATGACATGAACGCAGGACGCTGCGACGGTGCAAGCTGAGCATCCTGATTTGCAAACCACGAAAGTGCAGTGTTCAGCGGCTGGTTTGGTGTCGCAAGACTTGCTCCGAAGGCTCCAAGGTAGTAAGGAGGGGTGTAATTGGCAGGCCTCAGGAAAGCGGGGGTGTCATTGTACAACTGCCTGTCGTAAGTTGTCTTATTGTTGTAGGGTATCGCCGAATCGACTGCGTAGAACGTGGTTGGAACGATTAGGAGGAAGACTACTATGAGTATTGTCGCATAGTGGGCAAACCTCAACTCTCTCCTAAGAGCAGTCTTTATTGATCTCCCCCTGGACTTTTCTATCGCCTCCCTGAACTGCAGAAGCTCAAAGGCCCTGACTATGATGTATGCAGTCAGGATCGATGCGGCTGTTGCTCCAAAGTAGAGGAATTTTGAGGCAATCATACTTATTATTATTATCCCTCCGAAGTAAAGCACCGCTATGGTCATATTGAAGGTCGCTGTCTTGACCCATTTATAGACCATGTAGGCCAGACCGATGAATGAGGCGAAGAACGTGAAAGCGCCAAATTCCAGAAGGTCTTCGCCAAGCGGAAGGGCCTGGGCTTCTGCTATGGTATCGTATATCTTGTTCTTGATGAAGTAGTGCTGGCCGGAAAGGATGGAGTAAATGAGCTGTCTGTCTACCTTGTAAAGGAGAAGGACTCCTGCTACGGCGAAAAGGATGAACAGCCCAAGGGAGAGGAGCCACGGTCTCTTCTGGAGAATGAGGAAGTATACTGTCACCGCTAGAAGGGCAACCCACAGAATAAGAGGATATTCGAATCTTACCGGAATGAAGCCCGCCACGTAATACCACGGGAAAGATATGAGAAAACCGGAACCGAAGAGGAGATTTGCTACAAGTATGGATAATGCGCTTTTCCTCTTTATTGCAAAGATTGCAGTTTGTACTACCGCAGATCCTACGAGTATGAGAATCAGCGCAATTGAACCAACCCAGGTCAGCATTGATGCCGCGAGGGAAACACCGGCAAGAAGACCGTAAATAACTGATATGGGATTAGCTTTCATTGACGGAACTATGTTTCCAACGAATGACTTACCGTTGTCTTCGTATCTGAAGGTATTTACCGACCTCAGGAAGAAGTAGATGAACATTAGACCGAAAAGGGCTGTGAATATATCGAACAGTCCTATTGTCGCTATGCTCTTCATCAGTGTCAAAGGAGACATTGCGACGAGCACTGCTGCTATTATCCCTACCTTCCTGTCGAAGAGCTCCTTCCCGAGGAAGTACGTCGGGAATACTATGAACGCCCCCCCAATCGCGGTTGATGCCAGGAACATGGTCATGGTTGAGTTGTATACTCCCCCAAGCAGTGGTGAGAAGGCGTAGCCTAGCATCACTGCGAACCACATGAAGAATGGTGGTCTTGGATTCTCAAGACCAATCGGGTAGTTCAGGCTCGGATCAAAGAGCAGCTGATGATGGGTCGAAAGGATGTACGAGACTATTCTCATATTGTAATACGCATCGGATCCACCTGAGACGGCGAAATCCGCTTTCACTGCGGGTCCGATCACGAAGTACAAACTTAGGAAGAGGGAGAAGAAGAAGGCCAGTGTGAGTGCAATACCGGTCTTCGACTCTACGCTCATGTCCTTCGCGATATCCGTTAGAGTCTTAATTCTGCTCGTTGCATCCATCAAGTCCACCGATTATTCGAGCTAATCAGAAACCACCATTAAAATCTTTGCAGTGCCTATGCCTTCGCTCTGTGTATCAGCGCATATTTGCTATTCTTTCTTGTCGAATAAATATAATATTCTATATGAAAATGTGTAATGGAGTACCTACCTCTTGAAACTTTTATGAAACTTATTCGAGAAGCAGAAGTAATGACACTACTCCACCAGTCAATTCTCCCTCCTGGAAAGGAATTCCATAGCATCGTCCAAGCTGCTTCCGCTATACTGGCACGATTTTTCGTCACAAATCTGCAGCCTGCCTTCTCCCGGTACTGAAATGACGTTTGGAAAGAACTTCATCCCAACCCGATCAAGAAACTCCTTCATCATCTCCGGAGGGACCTCGATCTTCTTCAGCCTCCCCTTGAACATAACGGATGACAGCATGAACACGGAGGAGAGAGGATTCCTTATAATTTCGTTCCTCCTTGACTGGAGAATGGAATTTGACAATTCCCTGAAGTCTTCAACGCCTGTTATAAGGTAAAGTTTCTCAAGAACCATGAAGAGTACAGACTCTCCGGATGGGTAGATGATGTCCAGCCTGTCCCTGTTCTTGAAGACCCCTCTGAACTTCCCTTCGCTGCTTGTGAAGAAACCTCCCCCGTTTGCGTCAAAGAATCTTTCTCTGATTGTATTGGTCTTCTCTATCGCCTCCGAGAGATACCTCTTTTCGCCGGTAAATTCATAAAGGTCTATCATGAGGGAAGAGTAGTATGCGTAGTCCTCCAGCAGAGCCTCCACTCCTCGCATCCCATCTCTAACCGTCCTGTACATCACCCCGTCGCCTGAGAACATCTTCATCAATTTCTCCGAAGTGGCGATTATTTCATCGAATCCTTCCTTGTGATTGGAGACCGAGTAGGACAAGAGGGAAGAGAGGAGCATGGAGTTCCAGCAAAGTATTGCCTTATCGTCGCGTTTTGGCGACCCACGCTTCTCTCTCACCTGCAGCATCTTTCTGTTTAGCTCCCTCAAGACCTTTACCTTCTCAGGGGAAACATTGAAAATCTCCCTCCTTCTGAGCACAATCCTGTTCTCCGGGTCCCTGTCAAGGTAATAACTCTCTTCTATCATTTTCCTCGCTTCAGCATCGAAACTCTCTGAGAGCTGCTGGTCAGTCCACGTGTAATATTCCCCTTCGCTTCCATTGAAGTCGGCATCCAATCCGCTTAAGTAGAGTCCGTCTGAAGTTCTCATCTCCCTTTTAACGAAATCCGCAACTTCCCCGGCTATCTCAAGGAAAGCTCTATCTCCTGACAACCTGTAGTACTGGGTGTAGGTTTGAATGGCCATCGCCTGGTCGTAGAGCATTTTCTCGAAATGCGGTACCTTCCACTCCGCGTCAGTCGAGTACCTGTGGAACCCGTAGCCTATCTGGTCGAATATGCCTCCATTTCTCATGTTCCTTAGGGTCTTCTCCACGATATAGGAAATATTCCTCGTCCTCTTTGCATGCATGTAATTCATCAAGAAGAGTATGTAGGGGAAGTTAGGAAACTTAGGCTGGTCTCCAAACCCTCCGTTCTTCCGGTCGTAGATGCTCTGGAGTGTTTGGACGGCCTCATCCAGGCCTATTTCACCTTCCACAGCCTTCTCTGGGCTCAGGATTATAGAAGATATCTGGTCTGCGGCCTCTATTATCCTACCTCTTTCAGATTTCCAGATTTCTGAAATTGCCTTCAGGATTCCCTCCATTCCCCCGTTTCCTCCTGGCTCCCTTGCCGGCAAATAAGTGAAGACCTGGAACGGCCGTCCGTCTGGCATCGCTATGACATTTAGCGGCCATCCTCCGCTCCCGTTCATCATTTGTGACACCCCCATATAGAATGAATCCACGTCGGGTCTCTCTTCCCTGTCAACGACAACCGGCACGTATTCCTCGTTCAATATCTTTGAGATTTCCTCATCTTGGAACGACTCCCTTTGCATAACGTGGCACCAGTGACAGGTGGAATAGCCTATGGTGATGAAAAGTGGCTTATCTTCCCTTTTGGCGAGACTGAATGCCTCTTCCCCCCAAAGGTTCCATCTAACCGGGTCTGAGTTGTGTTCCTCAAGGTACGGACTTCTCTTGAATTCCTCTTCATTCTTCATTGCCTTCAGCATCCACAACCCTCTATTAATCCTTGTTTTATTTCTGAAGATAACTATCTCTGGAATTGTTACCTTATCAAGCAGTACTGCTACAGCGAGAATCTCTTCCTGGAGTAGTCAAACAGCCTTATCCAGATAACGTAGCTGATCACAATGATTACTATAATCATGAAAATGTCTATGGCGTCCGTGAGTGGAAGATTCCCGTTTGCAATGGCCTCGTCTATCATCTTCATCAGTCCGAAGGTGACAGTATAAGTGCCGCTCGGAAGTTTCTGATATTCAGCTACCATCAATCCTGCCCAGTAGCTTCCGATTGCAGACATCGACCCGGTTATGAGAGCAGGGATCACCGCGGGGATTGTCATATACTTCAACCTCTTCACCTTGTCAAGCTTGAGGGTTGTGGCCAGCATCTCGAATTCCGAGGGGATACCTCTAGCGGCACCGAATACGTTGAAGAAGATGTAGGAGGCTGCCGAGAGGTACGTAATGATGAGGACCTCTATGTTAAGAGACACCTCAAAGGACAACCCTTTCATTAGAAAGGGGGTAAGATATACAAGAATGAGGGGATAGAATATAGGAGCGGGTATGGAGTAGAGAACCTGCATTGTGCTGTTAACCAGGTCACCTTCCCGTCTCTTCCTTCCCGCGATCAAGGCCAGGGGTACCATGGTGGCAAGGGAGATCACATATACTATCCCAATTCTTATGAGGTCATAGCCGGTCCCTATGCTCGCATCAATCAGGAAAGAGGGTTTGACGAAATAGAGAGAAAAGGCGGCGGCGAATCCCGTCTGCGCAATAACGTATACGGCGATTACAAGGATCAGGATGAGGGAAGACCCGATTAAAATATTTAGAGCGCGTTTAGAATACTCCCGCCTCCGGTCAAAGCGATCAGAAGTCTGCAGTCTAGATGCAACCTTCCCTACGGAAGCAACAAGATTCGTTACTGAACCGGCGACCTGTGTGGTCCGCTGAGAAATGGAGGTCAAAAGGACGCTTCGTCTTCTTGCCTTCCTCTCCGTTTTTGTTCCACCTTCCATCTCAAAAGTGTATCTTTCACTGCTCCTCACCAATGGATTTATGATGAAGAAGGAGTTTAGAATGATTGCAACTACCATCACTGCAATCAATATCAGGGTTCCAACAAGGTCCTGCCTGCTGGCAAGAAGAACTGCAACCTGCCCTATTCCGAAGACGTGATAGTTTTGGGAACCAAGCTGTATCACCTCTGCGAAGGTAATGTAGAACAGTCCACTGGCGAAACTTGGCATTATGTTTGCCACAATTTTCTGGTAGCTTGACGGTAAGTACAGGTATCTTACCCTCTTCCAGAGGGTCATCTTGAAGGCTATGCTGGATTCTATGAGTTCAACCGGTATGTGAAGAATGGCCTGGTAAACCCCTATTATTATATTCCAGATCAGCGCAGTAATGATTAGTACGTCAACTGCCAATTCTGTTCCGAGCGGACCACCGACATCCTTCAGGAAGAAAACAAGTACTATAGGAAAGAATGATACGACGGGGACAGCCTCCAGAACGTCGACAATGGGGATGATTATGAGTTCTGCAATCCTCACCCTTGCAGCTAGTATTCCGAAAGCCAGTGCAATAAGTATCGAAATCCCCATCAGAATCCATAATCTCAAGAACGTTACCCCGGTGGCCTCAAGAATGAGCAGTATGAGGGCAAAGCTTACCATGGCCTCTCACCCAATCATTCGAGCATAGAAATCCTTTTCCCAAGCGGGACCGATTCTTTCTATTTTAGGGAAGCAAATAGGATGGGGTGTTGCCCCTACTTCTTGAATGCCTCCGGGTCTATTCGGGAGGAGGTGCCCCTTTAGTCAAGGCTTTATAACATTATTGACTGTGGCTGTGATGGACCTCTTGGAGCTTAAGGGGATAGGGGTCGAATACGATTCCAACGGAAAGAAACTGCTCTCCCTTAAGGATGTATCCTTCTCGGTCCAGAGCAACCAGTTCGTGTCAATAATAGGTCCCTCCGGGTGCGGGAAGTCCACGATCATCAAGATACTCCTCGGTCTCCTGAAGCCCACTTATGGAACGGTGACACTGGGAGGGAAACCCTTTGACCCAACCAAGTTGAAATTTTCAGTTGTATTCCAAAATTCAGCTCTTTTCCCCTGGTTGGATGTCCAAAAGAATGTCGAAATCGCTCTAGAGGCAATCTCCAACGATGAAAACTACATACATGAGACTGCGAAGAAATTCATCAAGATAGTTGGCATCGATGGTTTTGAAGAGGCGTATCCAAGGGAACTTTCAGGCGGGATGAAACAGAGGGTTTCTATAGCAAGGGCCCTTGCGACGGGACCCGATCTTTTGCTCCTCGATGAGCCTTTTGCAGCTCTGGACGTATTCACCGCTCAGGCCCTCAGGGAAGAGCTTCTGGATCTCTGGGAGTCGCCATCGCTCCCCCCTGACACCATACTCATGGTCACTCACAACGTGGACGAGGCAGTACAGATGAGCGATAAGATAGTGGTGCTAAGCCCGAGACCTGCAATTGTTCTCGGAGAAATCAAGGTCGAGTTGCCGAGGCCCAGAAACACAAGGAGCGAAGAATTTTACGCCGTAGTGGACAGCGTTGTAAAACTCATGTCATCTGATTAGTCACGGTAGACTATCAAACCAACGTCGCTGTCGTAGCTGAACAGTTTCGTGAACCTGCCCCAGTTTAGAATCAGCCTCATTGTGTCGTCATTTTCCCCTGGGGGGAATGCTTCAGTGAGAAAAC
Source organism: Thermoplasmata archaeon (assembly GCA_021797855.1). GTDB lineage: Archaea > Thermoplasmatota > Thermoplasmata > Thermoplasmatales. Next base: position 40,219 of record JAJZYX010000001.1, on the reverse strand, counting down.
GCGCTGCATCTTCCTTTGGTAATTCCCTAGTTTTCAGGGATTTGAAATAGTTGATGAGGGAATGAAACGGCTCCACCTCCTTGAGCTGGTTTTTCAGTATATTCTTCCTCTCCTCTATGTTAGATTCCAGAAATTTCTTCCCCAGTTCTGTCAGGGTGGCGTCACCGTTCGAGACCGTTATGAGCTTCAAGCCTTCTGCATCATCTAGAAGGTTCATCAGAGTCGTCCTTTCCTCATCCAGCGAGTCATCAAGTTTCGCTATGTCTGTCGACTTACCGATATCCTCCAAAATTTCCAGTAATCCGATTAAACTGTTAGGACTAGTCGTCTCAATACGATGCATGTGACGTTTCAATAATCATTATCAAGCCGAGTTTAAAAATGTAATGCTCCCCTACATTCATTTCTTCTCTTTCTGCGAGAGGGGTTCAAGAGAAAACTGCTTGATGGTATAGTTCCTAGGGGAGGAAAATGGCCTGAACTCCTTCCCATTGCCGGAGAAGAATTTGCTGAAGAATTCCACGTAGATCAGTCTCGCGCCTTGGATGCCTGGCTCGAACACCGCTATCACGAGCCCCAGTATTTGCCCAATGATCAGAACCACTATCCCGAATATGGTCAGGAATATGGAATGCCCTAGCGAATTGAGGAATATTGTGTCAAAAACGAGCGCAAGGACAAGGGACGACAGAAGGATGCCAACAAGCCTCGTGTAAGAAAGTATGTGACTTATGATTGTCGTAACCTCGAGGAGGGCCTGGACTCTTTCCGTGTAAATGACTATTCCCAACCCCGCAAATAGCAGCACAAAACCTACCAGCGCAAGATGGTTGGAAACAGGGTTGATGAGAGTGAAGCTTCCCAACTTTATGATTTCAAGACCCAAGATAACTATGCCATATGAAACCATCATCCATCCAAGCTTGCCTATGGCCTCTTTCTTGTGCCCCCTTGCTGAATTTACGAGGATACCGAATACAAGTCCTATGCTCACCATTGCTACTCCGGCGTAACCAGAGAACAGGAGTAGTTTTCTAATCCCGAGCGAGCTGAGGGGATCGAAATGAGGATAGGGCAGGGTGAAACCGAAATAGCCATCAAATATCACTCCAAGTCCAATAGCGATTATGGAGCCTGGGATCATGGCCCTCGCCAGTGTTTTGAGGCTTCTCAGGCTCATCAGGCTCGAGATGAATTTTGACAGAAATCTCGGGATGTGAGATTTTTTGGGAGGGTGGTCCACTCTGTGGATAATCCAGAGGGAAATGAGAAGGATTGCCAAACCGTACCCCACATCACCTATCATGAAACCGAAAAATATGGGAAAGACGAACGCAAAGACCAGAGTTGGGTCTATCTCCACTGACTGCGGCAAGGAGTAGAATCTTATGAAGAACTCAAACAACTTCACACGCTTAGGATTCTTCAGTGCAGTGGGCGGTATCTCATCGACCTTTATCCTTTCAATGACGATTTCATTGTTTGTGAGACTGGAGAGCACATTGGACATAACGTCGAATTCCGAGCTTGGTATCCATCCTTCGAGTACCAGGGATTTCTCTGTCCCTGATATCTTGGAGACGACATCTATCTTCTTGAGCTCTATGTCCAGTTGTTCCCTGATGGCAGCGACCCTCGCGAAATTTTCCTTGGATATCTCGAGAATTCTGCCTCTGACCCTGGCCTTTTCCTCATCAATTATCTTCAGCTCATTCCTGGCTTTTGAGATTATCTCAGAAATCGTGCCCTCATCAACTGGCACCGCCGATATCTCTGACTCGTAATCCTTTATCCTCTCAGCAAATTCCTTTTCCATTTCCTTAGGGATCACTGCGATAAAGTGGAAGTCTCCCCTGATCAGGTGGACCCTGTCTATGTTACTGACGTTCGCGAGGATTTCAGGATCGTTGAATACGATGAACGATGAGATTGTGTCCCCATTCAGGTACCTGATGTCGTCACTGTAGAATGACATCTTCTCCAGCGCAGAAATTTTGTCTCTCAGCAGTTTCTCCCGTGATTCCAGTTCAATCTCCTTTGCCTTCAGCTCCTTTACCTCACCATAAATCGATATGGCCTCAGCCGCACTGACGAGGTCATTTACATCCTTGAAAAATGTCCTCCTCCCGTCCTCCACCGGAATAAGTGACGTTTCCAGACCCTTGACTTGCCTGGAAAGCTCGCTGAGTTTGAGGTAAGACTCCCCAGGCTTTAGGGTTCTCAACATTTCATTGCTCATGGAGACAGGCTCTATCTGGAATATCCCCATGTCGTGAAGCGCTGAGAGTATGATCTCCTCGTTGCGCTCGGAGGATATTAACCTGACTCTCTGCATCTTCACAGGGGACAGCATTTCAGAACCTCATTCCTTGAATTTTTTCAGTAGCTCTCCGACAATGTCAGGAGAAATCTCCCTCTTTATGCGGGATGACAGCTCCCTATACTTCTTCCTTATCTCCTCAGTCTCCCGTTTTGTCTTTTCTGCTTCCCTTTCTACGTAATCCTTGTAAAATTCGTTGCCTTTCATCTCGGCCTCCGATAGGATCATGTCCGCTTGATTTTTCGCGGCCTCTATGATCTTATTCGCCTGGAGCCTGGCTTCTTCTATCCTTCTCTTAGATTCGACTTCCTTTTCCTTTATCTTCTTCAGAATTTCTATATCTGCGGTCATTCTTTTCCCATAAAGACATACAGCAATATCCCTATCGCTGACAGAAGGTTTCCGAGCAGAAGACCCACCCCAATGCGGAAAAATCTCCTGCTTTCTTTGTTAGAGAACATTCCTTTCCTAGGTCCACTTCCATAGGTCAACATTTAAACCCCCTCTTCGGTCATCTTATCCTTTATCATTTTCAGGGTAATGAATGTCTCCCTGTCGATTTCATCCAGCCTTAATCTTATGTACCCGGCAGTTTCGTTCAGTTTAGGAATCAGGACATTCTCTATGGAATTAGTCCTTCTCTTGGTTCTGTCGATTTCCTGCAGCAATTTCCTCAGAGAAATCTCTTTCTCAGCAATGATTAAAAGTGAATTGAGAAGTGCCTTGAATTCTTCCCTGGAGGCCATCAGGGATGTCGGGAGAGATACCATTTCATACAGCTTGTTCATGAAGGATGTCCCCTCTCTCACGCTCACTTCAGGTATCCTTACGCCCATAACGTTCTTTGACATTATTCCTACCTCAACGTTTGGCTGGAAAAAGGCGATATTTTCAATCATTAGTCTCCCTGCGGTTAGTTCTGCCAGCCTCTCGGTCATCATCGCCTTCTGCACCAGAGCTGTCAGATCAGCTCTCATCCCTTTAACGTCTTTTGCAAGTTTGAAGAACTCGAGTATGAGGGACGACCTCTTGAGCTTCAGCAACTCCAGTCCTCTCTTCGCCAATCTTATCCTTGACTTTGTTTTGAGAAGTTCCATCCTTGTAGGTCTGATCTCAGACTGCGCCAACTTTCTTCCCCCATTTCCCGTACTTCTCTATCTGTTCCCTCTTGACCCTCTTCATTTCCCTTTCAGGAAGATATGAGAGAAGTTCCCATCCAAGGTCGAGCGTCTTTTCTATAGACCTGTCTTCGGTGTACCCCTGGTTCACATACCTTTCCTCAAACATGTTTGCGAAGTCCAGGAACTGGGTATCTTCCCTCCCCAGCGCCTCCTTTCCTACGATTGCGCTCAAACTTCTCAGGTCCATCCCTCTACCGTATGCTGAATATAGCTGATCAGCAACACCCCTGTGATCATCCCTGGTCCTCCCCTTTCCAATGCCTTGGTTCATTAGTCTAGATAGGGAGGGAAGGACGTTAATTGGTGGATAAATGCCTCTTCTGTGGATATCCCTGCTCAGGAAAATCTGGCCCTCTGTGATGTACCCTGTAAGGTCGGGGATAGGATGTGTCATATCGTCAGAAGGCATCGTTAGGATTGGGAGCTGTGTTATCGAACCCTTCCTGCCCCTGATCTTCCCTGCCCTTTCGTAAATTGTTGAAAGGTCAGTGTAAAGGTATCCAGGATAGCCTCTCCTGCCTGGCACCTCCTCTCTGGCCGCCGATACCTCTCTTAGGGCTTCAGCATAGGTGGATATGTCAGTAAGAATCACCAGGACATGCATCCCCCTCTCGTAAGCGAGGTATTCCGCAGTTGTTAGTGCGACGCGCGGGAGGAGTATCCTCTCCATTGAGGGGTCTGATGCGAGGTTGAGGAATAGGACAGACCTCAGAAGAGCGCCGGTGCTCTTGAATTCCTCTATGAAGAAATTGGCCTCCTCTGATGTGATTCCCATTGCCCCGAATACTATCGAGAAACTTTCCGATGAGCTAAGGACTTTGGCCTGCCTGGCTATCTGCGCAGCGACCCTGTTGTGCGGAAGGCCCGAACCAGAGAAAAGGGGGAGTTTCTGACCCCTAACGAGGGTGTTCATCCCGTCTATCGTTGAAATGCCTGTTTCTATGAATTCCGACGGTTCTTCTCGCGAGTAAGGATTTATCGCACTTCCGACAACTTCGACCTTTTCGGCGGAAATGATAGGATCCATCCCGTCTTTAGGTTCCCCTAGACCGTTGAACACCCTTCCTATCATCTCGTCGGAAACAGCTATTCTGGCAGTTTCCCCCAGGAATCTAACAGAAGTTCCCTCAACGTTTAATCCAGTAGTCTGGCCAAATACCTGCACTATGGCTATCCCTTTTGCAGTCTCTAGAACCTGGCCAGTCCTTCGTTCTCCATCCGGAAGAACAATTTCCACGAGCTCGTTATATCCCACATTGTCAACCCTCTCGACGAACATGAGGGGACCTGCTATTTTCGTCACCGTTTTGTATCTGATATCTGTCGTCATCACTTATCAGCCCTCCCTCTTATTTCCTTCTCCATAGCGTCTATCAGCTCCGTGTAATAGGAGTCCACCTGGTCTTCCTTAACTTCCTTGAACCTGGAAACCTTTTCCCTGAAGGCCATTCCCTGGAGTTCTGATACGGTAACTCCTTTCGATACTGCATACTTCTCAAGCTCATCCATCTTGAGGATTGATTCTAGCATGAAATACTGCTTCTTTAGGGAACAGTAAGTATCCACCTCGTCAAAAGCGCTTTGCTGGAGGAAGTCCTCTCTGATGGACCTTGCAATGTCCAAAACCTCCTTCTCGTTCTCAGGGAGGGCATCGTATCCAACAAGCTGTGCCACCTCCTGAAGCTCGCTTTCTTCCTGCAGAATTTTCATGGCGTTTGAGTGCGTGGTACTCCAGTGCTTGTTGACATTGCCTTCAAACCACTTGTTGAGTTCTTCCGAGTACAGCGAGTAGCTGGTCAGCCAGTTCACAGACGGGAAGTGTCTCCTCTGTGCGAGGGATGCGTCCAATCCCCAGAACACCCTTGTTACCCTCAAGGTATTCTGTGATACGGGTTCAGAAGTATCCCCACCCGGCGGGGAAACAGCACCTATGATCGTGACCGATCCCGTTCTGCTCGACGATGCGAGGGTAGTAACATTCCCTGCCCTCTCATAGAATTCGGCGATTCTCCTTCCCAGGTAGGCTGGGTATCCCTCCTCTCCCGGCATCTCTTCAAGTCTTCCGGATATTTCCCTCAGTGCCTCCGCCCATCTGGAAGTGCTGTCAGCCATCAGCGCGACATTGTAGCCCATGTCCCTGAAATATTCTGCGAGGGTGACTCCGGTATAGATGCTTGCTTCTCTGGCGGCTACGGGCATGTTCGACGTGTTTGCGATGAGGGTAGTTCTCTCCATAAGCGGTTTGCCGGATTTCGGGTCTTTCAGCTCAGGAAAAGTCGTGAGTATTTCAGTCATCTCATTTCCCCTCTCACCACATCCGACGTATACCACAACCTCCGAATCTGCCCATTTGGCAAGCTGGTGCTGAACCACAGTATTGTGAAGCACCAACCCTCCATAACCCCCGATGAAATTGAATCCATAATTTGGAACTGAGATGTCGAAAACCTCGAAGCCCCCTTCCTGAACCTCTATTTCCCTTATCGGGTCTGCAAATACCTCGTCCAGTGCTGCGTAAAGAGAGGCAGCGGAATCGGAATTTGAGCCAGAGGAACCGTTCCTGACGGCAAGGATCGAGTCCCCCACCAAAAGATCCATGGAGGCAGTCTCTTCTACGCCTCCATCGGGTCTTACCCTGAATAGCCTGTGAACTGGTGTGACTCTTACTTCCCTCCCTGTCTCAGTAACAATCCTTAAAACCCTGTCGCTCTTACCCTTATACACCAGATTTGCCTCGCTCCTGACGACCTTTCCTTCATAATAGGAAAACACCCCTAACGGCTCATCCAACTCCACATATTCCTCGTCAATTCCTATCGTTTTCCTACCCTTTTTTAAACTTGTCTCGTACAGTTGCTCTATCTTGATAGTCGTGCCGTCATCAAGAAGTACGGGTGTATCTCCAGTGACACATTTCCCTGAGCCGAATGGTCCAGGCACTGCCACCGTCCCTCCTTTTGCCACGGGGAAGAATGTGTCTATAACTCTCTGCCCGGTAATGAGGGGTATCCTTGGGGGGAGTTTACTCAGAACAGGCCTTGGAGATCGGACCGGCCAGTATTGCCCCAGTTGAACTTCCAGGCTCTTTACGCTATGGTTTAGAGTGGCTACAACATCAGTTGCACGGAATTTCCCCTCCGAGATGCTCGTGACTTTCCCCTTCATCCCAGGAGGAACCATTATCCTGTGGTCTATGATTGAGGTCTCGTGCACCACACCTAGGATATCCCCCTCAGAAACCTCCTTACCTTTTTCCACCGAAGGTAGGAATTCCCACTGCTTCTTCATGTCGACTGGGTCAGGATAGAGACCTCTGCGTATGAAATCCCCTCCCTGGGCTCTTATCACGTCCAGAGGTCTCTGGATACCGTCGTATATTGAACCCAGAATTCCGGGGGACAAAAATACGGAAAGGGGCTTTTGTGTAGACTCAACCTTCTCCCCAGGTTTTATGCCGCTCGTATCTTCGTATACTTGGATGGTGGCCCTATCCCCTTCCATCCTTATTATTTCCCCTACAAGTCCCATCTCACCCACTCTTACCACGTCGTACATTTTTGCCCGTTCCACTCCTTCGGCAATCACGACCGGTCCGGCAATTCTCACTATCTTTCCCATCTCACAATCCTCCTAGATCAATTCTTATTCCAAGTATTCTCCTTGCCATTTCTGAAACTCCCTCCTCTTCTGCCACGGCAGACACAGGTACGAATACGACCAAGGGCATTACGCTAGTCGTAACTAAACCCAGGAACTTCCTGTCAAGCGTGGAGATGAAGGAGTTGGAGGCAAGTATCAAACCAAATTTTCCAGAGCTGTACAGTTCCCTTAATTTTGGGGCAAACATCTCTTTTTCGACTGCAAACACATCCTCGACCCCTACGAGTTTAAACCCGATAGAGAGCTCTCGTTCGCCTAAGAATGCAATCCTTCCAAATTTGCTCTTCGCATCCACGTCATTTCACCCCATGTTCATCGATATCATCCTGATAGTTTCCTCGTCTATGTTGTAATACCTTCCAAGTGCTATGTTCCTTACGTCCATCCATTCGGCTTCAGCTCTAAGAACATAGGCCAAGACGTTGTTAATGGACAGAGCGCTCATGTCTAGTATTTCTATGAACTCTCTGTAGAGGCCCCTGTTAAGCCCTCCTTCAATTCCTGCTAGAGATCCTCTCTTCTTGTAGAAATCAAGACCCTTGGACAAGTCAGCAAACCACTTTAGCTTCTGAATGACCTCTTCAACGGAGCTGCTCTTCACAAGCTCTTCAAGATGTTGTTCCGAAAATGTCCCACCGGGTAGCAGGTAGTTCTTTACTTCCTCATCTCCGGCAAACTCCTTGAATTTCAGTATTGTCATTATGTTCTTTATATCGATGTTTCCCCTGATGAACCTGTAAATGGGCCCCTCGGTTCCGGAATAGAAGCGGAACTTATCCTTCATCATGCCGTAATAATAGAGATCGAGTGACAGTAGGAGAGATGTCAGGTCGCTGCTTTTCCTGTAGTCTTCCAGATAAGACAGCAGGGCCTTCCCATACCCGTATCTGAGGAGGTAAGTTATTATGTCCTCCACGCGGACCATTCCCAGAAGGTTCTTGTAGTCGCTGTAGCTCAGCAATCCTGCAAAGATTCCAAGCGGTACATTGCTCTCAGAAATAAGGTACATCTCCGTCTCCTCTACCTTCAGGTTAAGATTCTTGGATACCAGTATAGTCTTAATATTCTGAATATCCCATTTGGTCAGGTACGCTGCCACAACGTCCCTCCCTTCCCGTGGGGTGACGGAGATTGCGGTCCTGTTCATTCTTGCAAGATGGAAATTGTTTGATGCTTCAACCAGATCAAATCCAGAGTAGTGTGTGGAGTTCGATGAGATGTCGGATTCGTAACCATGGCCACCAAGGTAAGACAGGAAGTCAGATGGCGATGTCATTCTCAACATTTCCTCAAAATCGTGCCTCTTGAGGAACTCAGTTTTCTTTACCTTCAGAGTGCCGTATGAGAGACCAAAGATGTATGTCAACTGATCACCTGACGTAGTTCCGTATTATGCGTGCGAACTCTTCCTTCTTTTTTCTCAGCATCTGTGAAAAAGTGCCGTCAATTATCAGCTTGCCGTCCCCAGATGTTGCAACGAATCCTCCAATCGGGTCAATAGAATCTACCTTGATCTCAGCTGGGAGTTTTGCTGATTTCAGCTTTGGTGCATCCCTCTCAAGAACGTATACAACTGAATTTTCGCCGAGTTTGAAGCATGAATCCTGGATTCTCTTTATCATGAATGAAAGGTAATCGTCAGAGGCAGTAAATTCCCTGATTTTCTCCAACAGCACTTCATTATATCTTCTTTCCACTTCTTCAACCGCCTTCTCGTACTCTATTCTGCTTTCCAGGGTCGCAGAAGATATGCTTTCCTTTCGGTGGGTCTCAGCATCTTCTATCGCCCTCTTTTCATATGATTGTGCAATGGAGACACTCTTTGATTTGGCCTCGTCTACTATACTCTTCGCCTGTCTTTCTGCACTGGAGAGGATCTCCTCTACCTCTCTGTTCGTATCGCTTTCTATCCTTGAAAGTATCTCTTCTAATCCCATGTCATCAGAAGATGTGGAGGAGCAGGATCAGTCCAAGAACAAACCCGACTATCCATAGGGTTTCCGGGATAACAAAGAAGAAGAGGACCTGTCCGAATTTTTCAGGCTTCTCTGCAATAACTCCCATACCTGATGCACCTATTCCACTCTGTGCAATACCTGTACCTATCAGGCCACCTGCCATCGTTATTGAAGCGGCAATGGCAAATAGTGCGTCAGTTGTCGTAACAACCATTAATATCAGCAGTGCATGATTGAGAGGATAAAAGTATTTTGCAGATATAATCGAAAAGGCAAGAAAATATTGAAAATCTACTTCTAACCACCCAAGATAATTTGAAATATCTAAAGAAATTCTCTTGCTTGCTGCGAGTGTAGTGTAGCGGTAGCACAAAAGCTTCCCAAGCTTTTAACCCGGGTCCGAATCCCGGCACTCGCATATAGAATTAGGTATATGCGTTTCCAATTTCAATGTTAAGCAAAATTTGTTAATCAATTCAATGATATTTAGTGGATGGACTGACCGGCAGACTGCGTCCTTGGGTGTGGAGGGAAATGGTACGGGGAATGTGGTTACTTAATAAATCACTTACAAACTTAACAAATAAGTTTACAAATTTTACAAATAGGAATTGATAAATATTTACCCTTCGTTCAATACAGACGTGAACGTAAAGGGAATCGCGTGGATTGGTTTGAAGACTGGAAGCAGAAAGAAGTTTAACGATGCGAGAAAGATATTTTCTGCTATGCTCGGTAAGGAACCTGACGCTGAGGGGAAGGATTATCTATACTTCTCACTTGGTGATGGTAGCTTACTGGAAATATATATGGCCAGTACGAAGAAGGATTCTATAGTCTGTGGTTTCGCCGTTGAAAATATAGATGCTGGCACTGAAGAACTGAGGAAAATAGGGGTCCAACTCTTGGGAACAAAAGAATGCGACAACGGAAACTGCTGGCAGCATTTTGTTCTTCCAGGTGGAACCGAATGGGAGATAAAAGAGATAAGGTGACCTTATGCCTGTGTTTAACGAATCCTCAATAATGATTTCAATGGCAAATGAAGCTGATGTGGCCCAATTTGGAATAGTAAAAAGCCTATCCATCCTGGAACAATGTTTCATTGAGCGTTGCCAGGGAACGCTTGAAAGTCCGCCCAGGCTGCATGCAAAATTAAGCGACGGCCAGCTCGTATTCACCGCAGGAGGCAGCAGTAAACAGCATGTTTCAGGCTTCAGGGTCTACACAACATTTCCTGAGGATCGGCAGATGACGATTGTGTATGATTCTGTTTCAGGACATCTTTATGGAATTGTCGAAGGTTCTCTTCTTGGCGCATACAGAACGGCCTCAATTGGGGCACTATCTATAAAATACATGTCCAACAGCGATGCAAAATCCCTTGGAATAATTGGGTCGGGTGTGCAGGCTTTTCACCAGACCCTGGCTGCCCTCAAGGTCAGAAATTTCTCGTCCATATATGCTCATTCAAGAAACCCTGATCACCTTCATTCCTTCGCGAGTCGGCTAAGCAATCACACAGATGTGCCAATACATGAATTGGGAAGTGCGGGAGAAGTGGCTGCAATGTCCGATGTAATCATTACTGCTACCAGGAGCAGCTCTCCTTTATTTGCCCCGCGGCACGTCAGGAGAGGTGCCCACATAGTTGCAGTCGGACCGAAGTCGATAGGAAACAGCGAAATAGACCCTGCCGTGGCGGAACTTTGCACTTCATTGGCTACAGACTCTCCTGCACAACTGGAGAATTACGAGCCACCACATATAATGGCTGGAAAGAAGATTATGGATCTTAGTGAAATAATATGTGGGAAGCATCCCGGCAGGATTTCCAGCGAAGACGTAACAATGTTCCTTTCGGTGGGGCTATCAGGTACTGAGGTAATTCTTGCAAAGGCGATCCTGGATCAAAAAATGAAGTTATAATAGTGGTCCCTCTAGCCGCGGCTTAGCTAACTGGCTTAAAGGGATAAGGGATCGGGGGAATAACGGAGGGGAAAAGGCTGGTGGTGCGGATAGCCTCGGGATAAAGGGGAAGGGGAACCCTCTGAGGGCGGATCAACAGAAATAAATATCCACATTTGCTTCGCAGTCCTGTCCTGGAATCATTTGATTCTGTTTCAGGTTATTTTCTCGTCTTTTGAGTCTCTGCTCTCGCAATTTTACCATGTTGTCGCATTTGACGAGAAGTTCATACATTCGGAACCTGTCGAGGTTCCTGTGTACTACCTGGTTGATGGATATACAAAAATAATTAGTTGTGGGTTCAAGGGATTAATCAAGACAGAACAGCTATTCTAAATGGCTTAACCTATCGCAAATAAATTTCATCCTCCTTTCCATCTGAATTTTTGTCCGGACCCTGCATGCCAGGTCATACAAGCATTAATATCATAACGAAATAGGGATTTTCATGTTCACCGAATCACAGGAAAAGATAGATTCATCCTTCAAGTTTCTACTAATTTCCAGGTCTGCAAGAAGCATCTCTCTAATATTTGTTACACTTGCCTTCTCTCTTTATCTGAGTGAACTTGGATACAGTGCAGTGTTCATAGGGTTACTATTCATTCCGATCGTACTGTTCAATATGTTCCTATCCCTCATCCTGGGAGCCTTGGGTGACAGATATGGATACGCCAATGCACTCATAATAGGTGAAACTCTCCCATTGCTAGGACTTGCGGGATTAGCACTCTCTACCAACATTTATGTCCTTGCGATTTCCGCAATGATGACCGGGATCACAGGTACTGCAGGTGGAATGAGAGGTGCATTTTCACCTGGAACGACAGCGTTCGTAGCTAGCAACTGGCCAGATGAGATTAACAGGGTATCTCGGATAGCAAAGATGAGTGTGGTGGCTTCCCTTTCATCAATAATTGGAAGTCTTTTCCTTGTCTCGCACGGATATCTCACTCCATATTTCGGTACGATAGGCACCTTCCGATTTCTCTTCGGAGTTTCATTTGTCGTCCTCTTGCTATCTCTTGCATCATTGCTATTCATAAAGGAGAGGAGGAGACCAAAGAAGACGAGTGTGATGATGAAGAGGGAGAGCCTCTCTTATCTTTTGAGAATACTTTGGCCAAATCTCATAAACGGCTCGGCCATTGGATTATTCTCCCCCTTACTCCCTCTCTGGTTTGAACTGAGGTTTCACATTTCAGTCTCTCTTGTGGGTGAAGTATTCACTGCTGCCTATGCTGCAACAGCTCTCGGATCCTATCTTTCCGGCCGATATCTCAATTCCGCAAAGATAAGAGCAATAACGGTCTCATCCGTGACTCGCTTATTCCAAGGCTTGCTTCTAGTTCTGATGGCCTTTTCTCCGATAGGGGTAGTTGCATTCTCCTTTTACGCCGTGAGGAGTGCAGTCGCCGGCATGGGAACGCCTATGAGGACCGCAATAAACGTTAGAGGAATAGGGAGCGAAGACTATGGAACAGCATCAAGCCTCCAGGGTATCGCCACCCGAGCGTCACAAAGCACTTCCGGTCTGTCAGGATACCTTATGGAATCTTATCTCCCATCACCATTGCTTGTAGGAGGGGCGCTCCAAGTTATAGGTGCCGCTGTATACTACAGGGTCGTAAGAAATTGGGAAAAGGAGAGGTCAGCCTTGTGGTCTCCGGAGAGCGGATATATTGGGGAAGAATCAGAGGATAAGAAGCAGTTAAAGTGAGACTAAGCCCATTTCACGTTTGCCCAAACAAAAAACTTTTAGTTTGAGCCCAAATAGAAAGGCATGGCAGAATCGGTAGTTGAGACGTCAACAATACCAAAAATTGGGGACAGAGCACCAGATTTTCAGGCGAACTCATCCAAGGGGCCAATATCGCTGAAGGACTACAAGGGGAAGTGGGTGATACTTTTTTCTCACCCTGCTGACTTCACTCCAGTTTGCACCACAGAGTTCATAGAATTCGCGAAGAGGTACGAAGAATTCGAGAAGAGGAACGCTCAGCTCATAGGTCTGAGCATTGATTCCGTATATTCGCACATAGCATGGCTGCTGCAGATGGAAAAGATTTACGGAGTGGAAGTGAAGTTCCCCGTGATTGCAGACCTGAATATGAACGTCGCTCACCTCTACGGCCTAATACATGAAAGGGCTAGCGCAACGAGTACAGTCAGGGCCGTATTTTTCATCGATCCTGAGGGAGTGGTCAGAGCGCTGATCTATTATCCAGCCAGCACAGGAAGAAACATCGACGAGATACTGAGGGTATTGGATTCTCTCATTTACGTCGATTCCTTCATGATAGCGACACCCGCAAACTGGAATCCAGGGGACGACGTCATAGTCCCGCAACCTGCAACCCTACAGTTGGCCAAGGAAAGGATGAAGGACAAGAATCTCGTGGTGAAGGACTGGTTCCTCACGGTGAAGAAGTCCCCTAAGTGATCTTTTTATTTTTTATATTTTTTCATTTTGATGTTCAAGGGAATGAGATACCGTAATATGGTACCTTATAATCACCGATGATTATGGCCGACAATCATTCGCATGTTAGAAGATTTCATGGGAAAAGGCCTTTCGAGATAGATGATGAGGCTGTGATAAATTTCCTCGATATTAGGAAAGGGATGAGCGTACTTGACGTCGGAGGGGCCGATGGCTACTACTCACTAAAGATTGCTGCAAGGGGTGCTACCGTAACACTTCTAGACGCCCATGATTACAATTTCAGTGAGTTGAACAAGGCTGGGATAAGAACTATCATAAAGGACTTCTGTAATTTCCACGAGGGCAATTACGACATTGTCTTTATGGCACATGTCTATCACGATCTTGTTCACCTATGCAAGATCAATGTGCTGGATAACCTCTCTAAAATCACTGGAAAATACATAGCCAACCTCGATTTCACGAAGGAGGATTTTGGATTCGGTCCACCTATCGGCGAAAGGCTTGAAAAGGGAGAGGTTGTAGAACATATGAAAACAATAGGATTCAGACTGAAGAAGGATGTCGATATTCCCTACCACTACCTGCAGTTGTTCGAACGTGAATAGATTCCAGCTGAGTTCTTAATGTGAGAGAAGAGTTATACTCGATGGGGCTGGAAAGATTAAATACTCGCTATAAATATTAAACGGATAAAATATGGAGACTGACGTCACCAATCTCATTGGACTCGAGATTTTCAGCGACAAAGGGTACAGGCTTGGTACAGTGAATGACGTGGTTGTAGATTTTGAAGCTCAAACTATTTACGGGTTGTACGTGGAGAGAACAAACGACGGCCTGGTAGAAGATGGGGTAGCAGTTCTCGTTCCGTACAGATGGGTCAGGGCAGTTGGAGATGTCATAATTCTTAAGAGGTTCCCGACGTTCGTATCCGTTTCTGCCTCCGAGTGATAAATTAAGCTCGGTATAAGGCAAATTTACACGCAAAGAAGCTCATGGGTGGGTAAAGTAACCCTCTTTCTCGTTTATGATATTCACGTATCCGTACCGTTCGAACTGGTTGACTATTTCCATATAATCTAAAGCGTTCCTTTCAAGTAATCCCTCATCTATTTTTCCGTCTGGCCTGAACACCTTGAAAGGCACAAAATTCTGATACAGCCAGTGGATTATTGGAACCTTCCCCAGCGGCCTGCTGGGATTCCATTTCTGCACATCCTCTGTCATCTCAGCCCCCACAAATTCAATTGAATCCTCATTTATCTTGAAGTATCCTAGGTCCTTCAGTCTCACCAACCCCCCAATATTCTTTTGATAATCGTCGGACGTGATGATTATCGATCCTCTTTTCACCACGTATTCCCTGTATTTGCGGTCAGACTGTTTTGAACTGGTCGGAAACAAAGGTATTTCAGCTTTGAGGGCTCCATCGAAATCAAATCTCAGACTCACAGGATTGTTGACGAAGAAGTGCCTGGGAGACACCGGGTCTATAATTTTCCTGTTAAATGAATAAAGTATTTCCCAAGAGAATGTGGTATCAACGCTTCCTATTCCTGACTCCACGTAATACTTCCTTATCGATAGGGGGTTGATTCCTCTCTTCTTAAGCGCCAGTAGAGTGCCCAGCCTTGGGTCATCCCATCCAGAAAACTCTCCATTCCTGATCCCTTTCTTGATAAGGGAGGTCTTGAGGATTGAGTTCTCTATCGACACCTTTCCATAATGCAGGTAGTAGGGGAGCTTCCAGCCTCTGTAGGCGAATATGTACTTCTGCTTCTCCGTGTTGGCAGTATGATCCTTTCCTCTGATCACGTGGGTCAAGCCAAGATAATGGTCATCTATAGCAACAGAGAAGTTCATCATCGGGTATACACTGAATTTATCCCCAACCAGGGGATGTGGAATGTCTATTATCCTGAATGCAATGAAATCCCTGATTGCTGGATTTGGGTGGGAGAGGTCTGTTTTCACCACCGCATATGCTTCGCCTTTCTCATACTCCCCTGAAACCATCTTATCCCAGCGTTCCAAATTTTCCTCAGGTGTCTGCTCCCTCTCAATTACAGGAATGCCCCTCTGTTTCCTAGATTTGAACTCCTCAGTGGGGGTCGTTGCAACATACCCCTTCCCAATTTCTATGAGTTTCTTCATCTCATCGTAATAAATCTGGAATCTTTCAGACTGTACTACAACGTCCGTATATTTCACATCAAGCCACTTCAGGTCGTCCTGGATCATTTGGTATGCGTCAGGCTCTATATTAGCAGGGTTTGTGTCCTCTATCCTGAGAATCAGTTTCCCTCCATATCTCCTGAGATATTCATCATTGAGAATCGCCATGCGGGCATGACCGATGTGGAGAGGACCGGAGGGTGAAGGGGCCATCCTCATAATTACCCCATTCTTTTCAACATTTGGGAGGTCCGGAAGCCTTTTTTCAGTCTCCTTTGGCGTGTTCTGAAGCCATTCTGGGAACTCCTTCTCAACTATAGATTTCATCTCCGCCTTTGAAAGAGAGTTTACCTCATCTATTATTTCTCTAACCAGGGGTATAAGTACTTTCATATTCTTCCTTTCTTCAGGGAAGAGTGCGACTATCCTAGAGATCACAGAATTCAGGTCTGCCTTTCCTTCATGCTCAAGGGCGTTGAAGGACGCTATTGCCTTTAGCTTGTCTCGCATAAACATATTCCTCCATCTTCTTCCTAAGAATGTCCAGTCCTTCTCCTGTTGCGCAAGAAATTTTCAGGTTGTTACTAGAAGTTCTTTCCAGATCAACTTTATTCTCAACTACCAGAACGTTCTTTCCGCTCTCCTTTAGGGTTTGGCACAGTCTGACCTGGTCTTCCAGTCTATAACCGCATTCCTCAGATGGGTCCACTAGGCACAGAACAACATCGCCGATATTGTCAAGTGCAGCAAGAGCAACCCTTTCTATTGCGTTGTGATTCCTTCTATTAAGAATACCCGGGACATCCAGCACTTCATAGAGGCCATTCCCCATCTTCATTATGCCTACGTTGATCTTCTTCGTAGTGAACGGGTAAACAGCTATTTCTGGGGTCAGGTTGGTTAGCTTTGAGATGAGGGAAGATTTGCCAACGTTAGGGAAACCCGCGATGATCACTATTTTCATATCCCTGTTTATCTGCGGGATCTTTTTTAGGGCTTCTCTTGACTCCCTCAAAAAGGAGAGCGATTCATCAACGTCCTCTATCACAGAAGAGAATCTGCCGTAGAATGAAGACCTGAACCTCCCTATAGAATTGAGGTCAGACGCCTTCTTTATCCCTCTAATCGAGTTTGTAGCAAGTTCAACGATCTTTGCTCTTGCCCATCTCAAATTGTTGAGTGACCTTTCGTACTCGCGCCCATTGACAAGAATGAACAGTAGGTCCCTCTCGAATCTGTCAAGATCATCAAATTTCGGGAATCCGTCATATACCCTTCCAAGCGATCTTCTTGCGACAGATTCCATCATCTTGACTTTCTGAATGGACAGGGATTTGACTTTGTTTAGAAAATTAGGTAGATATATGTCTTGTACTTTTTTCGTCTCCTTGAAACTCCTCTCGATGATCTCTTTGGAGTCCGGTACAGTGGGTATTCTTTCAGGTATCAAAGCATAACCTCTTGGATGTCGAGCTCTCCCATTGCAACTGGCATCTTTATCCCTATGTTTTTGAGGATCTTTGGATGGACTTCTCCGAAGAACCCCAGTCTTTTACCGTTTGCTTCTATACCTGCCACGCGTCCGGGAACGTACATAGCTTCCTCCGTTCTCACGATATCATATTTCCCTATACCTAGGTCCTCCAGAAGACCAACGAATACTCCCTTAATTTCAGAGAAAGAGGCTGTCCTATCTGCAATCGCAATTCCAAGAATATCCCTTTCCTTCCCTTCGCGGTAGACGCTTCCTATTTCAAAGATCCTCTGTGGGTACGGATTTCTGAAATTGTTAGCAAAGGTCTGCATCAACGATGGGGATATCCTGGTGCGCACAGAATCCTGTTCCTGACTGACTGGGTTCAGTATCTCAATCATTTCATCATTTATTCCATAGCTCTCAATTAATCTACTGTTCACAAGGACACTACTTACTGTTTCTGTAAGGTTATACCCTACGAGGAGGCCTCTCAGTTTGGTCTCAAATGCTCTCAGAGGATTTGACCTGCCGTAGCTAAGGAACTCTTCCCTCTTTCTCTTTATATTGTTGTACCCAAGACCCTTGAATACGTCTTCAAGTATGTCCACCTCCCCAAGGACGTCAGTCCTGTATGGTGGAATCGTGACCTTCAATCCATCCGTTCCATAGCCCATTTTATCCAAAGAGGTCTTGATTTCCTCGTCCGAAAGATTGTAACCAAGCATCCTCTTAATGGAATTTTTTGAAATATTCACTTGCTGGTGTTCTATCTTAGGAGCGATCGAGTCATTAAGCTTTAAGGTGGATATGCTTCCAGAAGGGTAGGAGAGCGCTGTAAGCATGAGAAGAATAGTTTTTTCCACTGCACCGGGGGAGGTTCCTTCAACATCCACTAAGATATCTTCTGTATCATCCGTTACTGTTGTCAACGAAGAGTTCAATATGGGCGGAAGGGAGAAAATCTGCCCTTCCGAGTCTATTAACGCTGGGATGTTATCCCCCACTAGATTCCCGTACTCGATGGCCTTCTTGCTATATTTCATGAATTCACTGATCCTCGCCTGTGAGGATTCGCCAAGAGGGATAAACATCTGGTCCCTATCCACCTCCTTGTAGGTGATCGGAAACTTCACTTTCTTGAGATCATGAAGACCAATAGACGACAATTTTCTGTTTCTACCGATTGTCAGGTGAAGCTTTTCCTGGAAATCAATAATCTCTGGCAGCAGCCCCCTCACTCTCACACCTCTGACTATACCCACGGTGAAAAAAGGTCTGTACTTTGGTGGCTCTGATTTTACGAAAAAATCCTCGTTGCTGATTGCGATCCGGGAAAAATGCTCAAGTCCTTCAAAAGTCCTTATTGCCCTTGTAACACCCTGAATTGAATATAGATCCGGTCTATCCGGATTGAATTCCATGATGATGTCCCCATTCTCTTTGCGCGCCTCACCTCCGAGAAGCCAAGGCACGCTGATAAGCTTCTCTTCAGGGAGACCGCTCAGTTCTACCAGCTTTCTGGCTTCAAACCTGACTAATACCATCTTGGAAGTGATATACAATCCGTATTTATAACTAAGACTATTAAACGCCCCTAGTCCATCTATACTATTTCTCCTCTCATAATCCTAAACATGTTTGGCGAAGCGATATTGTCTCCAAGGACACCTGCAATGCTGAATTAGGAGACAATGGGCTTAATTGGAACCGTAAGATGTAGAATCGATGAGGTGTGGATATCCACGGGGTCCCATGGAAAAATGAAGCCTGCTAATTCAAAAAAGTATTTATTAACTCAAACGTTGCCGATAGAAGAGATGGTAGTGTTTGGCTAAGGAGAAAACAAGCAGAGTGGCCGCAAAGAAAGTGAAAGATAAATGGAAGTCCAAGAGCTGGTACACGATACTTGCAACGGACTCATTTGGCAAGAAAGAAATAGGAAGTTCTCCAGCTCCCTCTCCGGCAGATATGATAGGAAGGGTATCGGAAGCATCACTGTCAGATATAACGGGAGATTACAAGCAAAGCCACGTAAAACTCTTCTTCAGGGTCACGAAAACTGAGGGGGACAAGGCGTATACGGAATTCGAGGGGCATGAAATAAACCAGGACTACATCAGAAGGATGATCAGAAGGAGAAAGACACGTATAGATTTGGTTGTTGATGCTGTAACGTCTGACAATAAATACATCAGGATAAAGCCTCTGGTTGTTGTGGATAGGAAAGTAATAAACAATGTGGAAACAGGAATAAGAAATAAGATAGCTGAATTTCTGAAAGCAAAAGCAAGGGAACAACCCATAAGCCAGTTTGTGGTCTACATGTTTTCCCCGCAGATATACAACGATTTATACGACCAGATCAAAGTTATCTACCCGGCGAGGAAAATCGAGATCAGAAGTTCCAGTATTTTTGAGCCTACTAAGGAGATCACAAGGGAAGAAGAGAAACCCGAGGAAGAGCCGGTGGAAGAAGAGGAAGAGTCTGAAGCCGGGGTGGCTTAGCAGGAATAGCGCCGGACTCATAGGGAGTAATGATTAATTAACCGGAGAAATCCGGAGGCCCTGGGTTCAAATCCCAGCCCCGGCACTACCTATCATTTGCAATTAAACGCATTATTAGATTCCATTGATTCACAACGGTTATACTCGCACGAATTACCCAGGAAGGAGCCCACGAAACACGGATGCTCAAATGAATTAGATCTTAGCAGTGATGCTGGAGTAGAGTTTCCTCATACCTTCGTCAAGACTTATTTTAGCAGAGAATCCTATTTCTTTTCTCGCTTTTGACGTGTCGGCAAGCGTTGTCATAACGTAATTCTTCACAGGCATCTTCACATACTTCGGACTAATTCTTTTCCCTGTGACTTCTTGAAGTTTCTTTACCGCATCGTTGAGTGTATAGCTCTTTCCTGTTCCAACGTTGTATATGTTGAACCCACTAGTTGCGGTAGCCTTTAAAAGCGCATCGACGACATCTGTCACGAATATGAAGTCCCTCTTTTGCTCTCCGTTCCCGTATATGACTGGCTTCTTCCCCTTGATCATGGATTCCATAAACTGTGTGATCAGGTTGGCGTATTTCCCCTTCCCTATGTCGTTGTAGCCATAAACGGAAAAGAACCTCATTGCCGATACGTTGACTTCGAACAGATCGGAATACAATTTTCCAAGTCTTTCGCAGGCGATTCTCGCCTCAGTATAGAAGTCAGTTACCCCTGGAACAACATCTTCCCGGTGGGGAGGCTCAATGCCGTTATAGATAGAGGAGGTGGATGCAAATACTAAAGGCGTCCCTGATGCTTTGCAGTATTCAAGAATGTTTGTCATGCCTTCGACTACTTCCCCCACGAGGTTCGGATTTTCCCTGTACATGGGTGAAGCTGAGTATATGCCTAGATGAAATACGAAATCGAAATCTTCTTTCATTTTCGCAATGTTCTTGGAGTCACCTTTGACAAACTTAACCCCTTCCTCTATTGCGGCAGCTATGTTCTCTTTCTTTCCGGTATGAAGGTTGTCAAGAATTACCACATCATTATCCCTTCTGAGCTTATCTACAAGATTGCTTCCTATGAACCCAGCTCCGCCAGTCACAAGTATGTTCTTTGATTTCACATCTGTGAATAATGATTTAGTATAAAATACAACATGGATTTAAATCTGAAAAAAGTCGCACCAAATTTATATCAAGTCTTCCGGCTAATTCGATTTGGAGGATTTTGCTCCTGATTTTCCAGAGCTTAATTGTTTAGAGAAATTTCTACTGAACAGAACTGTAAAAGCATAAATAGGCTCGCAGCATAGCGTGAAAGAAGCGGGGTGGGGTAGCCAGGGTATCCCGACGGGCTCATAACCCGTAGACCGATGGTTCAAATCCATCCCCCGCTATTTTCAGATGCGTAGTAAAGTTGCTTGGAACTGCACCTTTTAATTCATGTTTTAAACTGGCGGCCAAATTTTCATCATCCGACCACCTTATTCTGAAAAGTAATCCCGTTTATGGTTTAAGGGCCCACACTCCCTCTGTTATCGTTGTTAGATTTCAGTGGCCCGTGTTAGCTGGCCTGCACAAGGATTTTCTGAGAACGCACATAGTACCTAGGCTACTGGAATGGAACGTCAGCAGAAGGAATCCATCAAGTTTGTGACGTCGTTGATAGGCTTACCTGAGGAATCAATGGGTTCCATTACGTAGTTTCTCTTTCCGTAGTCTGGTACAAGCTTCTGTAGCTTCTGGTCGTACGTTTCAGTTTGGTATTCAATGAAGACACCCATCGGTATCCTGTCACCCCACTCCAGTGATTTGAGGACAGCCTGCGGTATTTTTTCCTTGTACTCCTTTTCGTTGGCTGCAACCGGGTCCCACCCTTCTTTCTCGATATCATACAGCCTAGGATCGTAGAATTCCTTGGTGTTTATGTCGTTGTACGTCACACAGGGCTGCATGACATCAACCATTGCTAATCCTCTGTGCTTTATTGCCCTTATCAGGGTCTCCTTAAGGTGCTTTATGTTGTAAGAATAGCTTCTGGCGACGAATGTGAAGCCAGATGCCAACCCGAGGAACAGTGGGTTAACAGGGAATTTGAGATTTTCCGTTTCTATGCTCTTGGGCATCTCTCCGTATGGAAGGGTTGGTGATGCCTGCCCCTTGGTAAGTCCGTATACTCCGTTATCGAACAGTATATACGTCAAATCCACGTTCCTCCTACCGGCGGCAACAAAGTGAGCTGAGCCTATTCCCAATCCGTCACCGTCACCGGACGCGGATATAACCTCTAGTTTAGGATTTGCTATCTTGACAGCCTGTGCCTGGGCAAGCGACCTGCCGTGGAGTGTGTGGAAGGTATTGACATTCACGTAATGAGGAATCTTAGAACTGCATCCTATTCCGCCTGTAAGCACTATATTCTCATTTGGAATCTTCAGCTCCTGAAGCGCGAGAACTAGGGCATTCAGAATGCCGAAGTCTCCACACCCAGGGCACCAGTCTATCTCAACATTGGTCCTGTAACTCTGCGGTTTCTGTGGGGGGCTTGTGACATTAAGCATAGTTCAGCACCTCCCTCTTTGCCGGCTGGGGTTTGGATAGAACTTCTACCATCTCCTCGTAAGCTATTGGTCTTCCGTTGAACTTTACCACCCTTGAGCTTACCGATAACCCCGTCTTTTCCTTCAAGAGGTCTGCAAGCTGACCGCTGTAATTCTGTTCTACATCTATTATGGTCTTTCCTGCAAGGATCTTTAAGACCTCTTCTGCAGGGAAAGGCTCCATCATCCTGATTTGCAGTAACGACACATCTTTCACCTTTTCCATGGCATCCAATATTGGCCCCTTGGCCGATCCCCAAGAAAGTACAACCTTCTTATTGTCCCGGTCTCCATAGAACTTGAATTTCATGTCTGGTGGGAGGTCCCTTACAACGGAATCCAGCTTTCTCATTCTTTTCTCCATCATCCTTATCCTGTTGTCAGCATCTTCTGTGAATATGTGGCCGTCTTCATCGTGCTCGTCGCCCGCAATAGTTACCAGGCCACCCTTGACCCCAGGTACTGATCTTGGGGAAATACCGTCGTCAGTGAATCTGTACCTGAGATAATCGCTCGTTTCCTTCAGGATAAGCTTTCCCCTCTTTATCGTGACCTTTGAAAGGTCAAATGGGTCCACAGTATAGTTGCTCATTGCCATTGCCTTGTCAAGAAGCACTATTACTGGTAACTGATAGGTCTCTGCTATATTGAACGCCTCTGTGGTATCGTAGAAAGCCTCCTTGTGGTCTCCAGGGGCGATGACTACCCTGGGAAACTCCCCATGTCCCGCGCTTAGGGCGTATTTCAGATCCCCCTGTTCATGCCTAGTAGGCATTCCAGTGGCTGGACCTGCCCTCTGGTAGAAGAATATGACTACAGGAGTTTCAGTCATTCCCGCATAGGAAAGCGCTTCAACCATAAGTGAGAAGCCGGGTCCGGATGTACTGGTTGCTGACCTCAGTCCAGTGTTGGCGGCTGCGATTGCCATGTTTATTGCGGCAATCTCGTCTTCTGTCTGTTCTACGACAAAGTCATATGTCCCCATTATCCTCTCCAGGTAGTTAGACTCATCACTCGCAGGCGTAATGGGGTAATATGATTGGAATTTCAAACCAGCAGCCACTTTCCCCATTCCCACCGCGTGAGTGGTGTTTATAAGCATCCTCTTCTTGTAGGTGGTCGGCTCAAGGTCGAAGGACCTCTTGGGCGAAAATTCCGCATACACTTCATCCACGATGGAATTATTCATTTCCGCTATTTTCGGTCTGGAGGAGAAATTTTCAGAAATTACTTTCTTTAGCTTCTCCTTGTCGAGGCCTATCATTCTGGTCGCACCTGCCAGTGCAACCGTGTTCTTCATCACGTTCAGGTCAGAGAGTGACTTGCCGAATTTTGTGGCCACACTTTGAAGAATGTTCTTGTATGGAATTTCCTCATGTCTTTCGTCGTCTATATTGTTTTCGTAGATGATTGCACCGTCCTTGGATAACTCCTTGGTGTGCAGGAGTACGCTCTTCGCATCCAGTGGGATTAGAATATCTATCCTCTTGGAGTAGCTCCGTATCATATCCTTGCAGACTCTCACCCTGAAGTATGAGTGTTCCCCCTTTATCGTCGAGAAGAGCTCTGCGTTCGTAAAGACGTGATACCCTTCCCTCGTCATGAGCTTTGCAAAACTATCAGACGTGAAATTGATTCCGCTACCTTGGGGGCCTGCTACCATAAGATTTAGGTCATGCATCATTTAATTCCCCTTCCCCTCATATAACATCTGGGTAGAAATATCTTCGGCTCGTACTTTATATTTTTGTTGGTAACAGGTTCAATTCAGGAGCTTGTATAATACCGCTTCTCACCCGATTAGAAAATTTTTATTGGTCATGTCTAAGTGCAGATTACTTGTCTGGTAAGTAAAGGGTTAAGGGTAATAGGTGCTAGCTACACGCAAAGGATGATATTAAAATTGTATTGAATCCTCTTCAATTTACAGGTGCACCACAGGTTTGGCATTTAGAAGCTGTCATTTCATTAAGGTTTCCACAGTATTTGCAAGGGATTTTTACAATCTCTTTCACAATTTCCTTGACTACCACTTGTGATTCTCCGCCAGATTTCTTGGAATCTGTTTGTCTAACTGACTTCTTTATTGTTATGGATGGCAGGCCCAACTCTTTCCTCCTAGCGATGATGAGTTGCTCCAATTTATAAGAGGTTATATCTAGACCTGTAGGATGACTTTCGGAATACCCTTCCATTAACTTGCCGTTCACATATAGATAATAAGAGTTATCCCGTCTTTCCGCTTCAAGGAAAAGAATATCTTCTAATCGTGTTTCGCCGTCCGCTTCAACTCTATTCAAAAAACCACTCCAGTAAGCTATTGCCAGAATTCGATGGTTTGTTATTACACAACTAGGTACCCCTTCCGGATACCCGTCACCCCAAGCGAACTTCTGATCTCCTATCATTAGGTAGATTTTTTCTGCCGGTTCAAACTTGAAGCGTCTTACAAACTTAAGAAAAGCTACATCGTCGTATTTCATTTTTGCCCCTACCTTGACCTTTAGGGCACCTAAATAACAACTTTTGGAATTTTATCTTTTTCATAGCATCGTTGAAGAATTCTCATCATTAACTCCAAAGAAAGATTTAAACGACCTGTTGCCATAACGAATCGTTGCCCGACGACAAGAAAGGTTCTGGATTCCAGTCAGCTGCTGGTCTCATACGGTACTTTGACGAGGAGGAGGACAGGGGTCCGATTTTCGACCCGAAGTTGGTTTTATACATCGCAGTGATATTCGGGGTAGTCGTTGAGCTACTCAAGATCTTCTGGCCTCTTTAAGTAGCGGAAAGAGAATAGAAAGTGCTAAGTTCTAATTTCTTATGTGATCTCAATGAAAGGGGCCTTTCTGTACAGGGAGGAGCAGGGCAAAGTACGTTGCACCGCTTGCAGTCGATACTGCCTATTGAATGACGGGCAGACCGGCTTCTGCGGCGTGAGAAAGAATATAGGAGGCGTCCTATACCTCATGGTCTATGGTAAGGTAGCGGCTATTGCGGTCGACCCTATAGAGAAGAAGCCGCTCTACCATTACCTTCCCGGAGGAAGGGTTCTGTCCCTATCTACCCATGGTTGTTCCTGGATGTGCAAGTACTGCCAAAATTACGACATATCACAGAGGAGAGATACGTCCGGAGAACACCTTGAACCTGAGGATGTGGTAAGGCTGGCCATGGAAAGCGGTTCAGACGGGATATCATACACCTACAACGAGCCTTCTATATTTGCAGAGTACGCTCACGACATAGGCATTCTGGCTAAGAAAAAAGGTCTGTTCAGCACCTTTGTGAGTAACGGTTATGAGACGGAAGAGTCGATTCGGTACCTGAAGGAATTCGTAGATGCCATGAGTGTTGATTTTAAGGGAAATGCGAACGACCAGTTTGCGAGGAAGTATATAGGCATTACGACTTATTCCCCCGTTTTTAGCACCCTTAAGAGATTGAAAGAGGTGGGAATATACACGGAAATAACCGACCTGGTTGTCCCAGTTAAGGGTATGGGGGACAACGAAGATGACGCAAGAAAACTAGCGAGGTGGATATATGAGAACCTTGGGCCCAACGTCCCACTGCACTTTACACGATTTCATCCTGACTACCTGATGAACGATGTCCCCGTGACTCCAGTGGAGACGCTTGAGAAACATCATTCCATCGCCAAGGATGAGGGTCTTAAATTTGTCTACATAGGGAACGTACCGGGCCATCCCCTGGAGAACACCTACTGCCCCAACTGCGGGAGGGAGCTGATCAGGAGATTTGGATTCCAGATAACCAAGAACAGGGTGACTCCCGAAGGTCTCTGTCCGTATTGCGGAGAAGACATCCACATAATCGTGAAAAAGAAGAGTGATGAGGAAAAACTATACGCCGTTTAACTTGAATGCGTAGACGTTATACCTTGTGACCTGTGAAGGGGAAGAAATCGATAAATACACTTTAATCTTAAGGAAATGTGAAAGTGGGGAAGGACGTTTTCATTGCGCGCAGCGCTACAATAATAGGGGACGTGACCATAGGAGATAACGCAGGCATATTCTTCGGTGCGGTACTCAGGGGAGATCAGAACTCCATAGTCGTGGGGAAATGTTCAAACGTTCAGGATAACGTGGTGATTCACGCTGATCATGATTACAGGACGGAACTGGGGGAGAATGTTTCGGTTGGTCACGGTGCTATTGTCCACGGTGCCAAAGTAGGGGACAATGCGCTGATAGGCATGGGAAGCATACTTCTGTCAGGATCTGTGGTCGAAGAAGGTGCGGTGATTGGCGCTGGCTCAATAGTCACTTCTGGAAAAGTGATAGGCAAAAACTGCCTCGCAGTCGGTTCCCCAGCAAGAATCATAAGATGCGACGAATCTGTTGCGGAACAGGCCAAGAGGAACGGAGAGACTTATCAGCGTCTGATAAGAATGCACCTGCAAGGGAAATTTTAGATGCCAGATTATTGAGGCATATTGGCAAGGTCTTCCGGTAAATTCCCGCTTTTGAACTGCTTCTTCATCAGGCTCAGTATCTTCCTGTTGCCCTTGATGTTCTTGACCATGTCCTTGACCCTCTTGTAGTCCCTCAGTAGCTCCTTCACGTCCGATGTCGTGTATCCGGATCCGTTCGCTATTCTCTCAACCCTTGAGCCCTTGATCTCCTCTGGATTTTCCATCTCGTAGTAAGTCATTGAATCCATGATGACCTTATATTTTTTCAGTTTGTTTTCTGACTCATCGAAGAACTTGTCGTCAATATCCTTTCTTATCCCTCCAGGCGCCATCGGAAGTGATTCGAAAAGCTTCTTGAACAGTCCTGGCTTGTTCATCTGATCCCAGACGTCGTACATCTCCTTGAGCGTGAATTTCCCCTGCACCATCTTTTCCAGGGATTCTTCATCCATCCCTTTCTGGAAATCCTTTGCCGCAGCCATGAGGGTTTCGAAATCCCCCATGCCCAGAAGCCTGGAGAGGAATCTTGCAGGGTTGAAGTATTCCATGTCATCCATGTGCTCCCCTGTACCTATGAAGAGTATTGGTGCCCCGGTAGATGCGACTGCACTCAGGGCCCCACCCCCCTTGGCAGTACCGTCGAGCTTCGTTATGAATACTCCAGTTATCTTCACAGAATCGTTGAATGCCTTGGCCTGCTTGCCGGCCTGCTGTCCGGTGCTTGCGTCTAGTATGAGAATTACCTCAGACGGCCTGCTGATCTCATTTATCTCCGATATCTCCCTGGCAAGGGATTCATCAATTGCATTTCTTCCGCTGGTATCTACAATCTTCACGTCCCATTCCTTGAATTTCTCTATTCCTTCCCTCACCACCTTCCTGCTGTCCTTTTCTCCGTATATGCCGAAGAAGCTTGCACCCACGGATGACGCCACCTGCTCCAGCTGCTCGTACGCTCCGAGTCTCTGCGTGTCGGCGGCAATGAGGACAACCTTGTATCCGTGCTTCATGTAAAACTTTGCAATCTTCCCGGCGCTGGTTGTCTTTCCCTGCCCGTATAACCCCACAAGCATTATCGTAGCCGGCTTGACGTGGAATTCCCTTGGCTTGCCGAGAATCTTTAGCAGTTCTTCGTATATGATCTTGATAAGATGGTTCCTTGGGTTGGAATTCTTTGGAACGGGTTCTTCCTTCGCCCTCTTTTCTACGTTGTTCGTTATCTCAAGAGTGAGTGCCACGTCCACGTCTGCCATTAGAAGAGCCCTCTGCATCTCCTTGACTATCTCTTCAACGAGCCTGTCATCTACAAGAGAACTCCTATTGATCCTCTTCAAAGCTTCCCGAAGGCTCTTGGCCAGGGAGTCGAGCACCATCTCATTCACCCGCTAATATCATTCGCCTGGCACGTTCTCGACAATTCCTGACAGTCTATCCCTTATTCGAGAGAGGGCATAATCAAGGACCTGTCTCGGCGTGAGGCTGCCATCAGTTTCAAAATAGAATATAAATCTTCTCTCGTCCTCCTTCACTTCTAGCGAGTCCATTCTGTATAGCTTGCTTAGGTACTTGGACGGGAAATCTGCCGTGAAAACGACTTCCTTGTCGTTTTTCCTGAGGACGTTCTTCGGGGAGTTCTTTATTATCTCATCAAGCTCCGGTTCCCTTGCCGATACTTTAAGCTCTCTGCCGTATCTGTATGAAACTCCGCTTGTGGTCTGAAATCTTGCATGCTCCCTGGCCCTGCCCATGTAGGCTTCTGCATCCAGCATCATGGCCTGCCTCTCGTTGAGTTCCACTATCGGGATGTCCTTGTCGATCGGCGACATCTTCGAGTCCCCGACCGCAATTAGGTCTCCGCTGGTGACCTTCTTTGGTCCCACTACGAAGATGCTGTAGTTCACTGTGCATAGAGAGCAGCCAGCACCGCCACAGCTGCACGTCTCCCTCTCGTTCATCTTGAGGTCAGTGGGAAGGGGGATCATACCGAGCCTTGAGGCTATAACCTCGTCAAACAATGATGTGAGGGAGGAATACACCTTGTCCCCTTCCTGTCTTATCTCTCCGTGATGGAAGTTGACCTTTGATATGGCAAGTTTTGGAATGTCGTTGATGAGTGTCCTCCTCAGGAGGTTGGCATACGCTGGAGACACGTCGTTGACTTCGAACCTGATAAAGTTGCCACCCTCTTCCAGAATCTTAATGCTTTCCGTCATACTCTTCTTCCCCTCTTCCCCCCTTTCTTCTTCGTTCCGTCGTGGGGAATGGGTGTAGAATCTTCTATCCTCGAGATCTTTATCCCTGCCCTGGCGAGAGCCCTGACCGCAGCCTGCGCTCCGGGTCCAGGATTGTGGCTTTTTGCTCCTCCAGGGGCCCTTATCTTTATAACAACATCCGTTATATCCTTCTCCCTGAGCTTTTCCACTATGAGGTCTATCTCCTTCATAGCTGCGTATGGCGAACTCTCGTCCCTGTCCGCTTTAACAACCATGCCGCCTGACGCCTTGGCGAGCGTCTCGGCTCCGGTTATATCCGTCACTGTTATGACTGTGTTGTTCTGGGATGCATAAATGTTGACTACTCCTAACTTACCCATTATGATTCCTCCTTATTCTCTTCACCAGTTGCAGGTACCTCCCCCTCTTTCCTCTCGCCAACCATCCTCATTGGATGAAGTTCGTTGTTGAACGGTGAACTGGGTGCATAATTAATTGATTCCTCCTCGCTCTTAAGTACCTTGTATCCTGGTATCGTCACTTTCCTATCCCCCACCAGGATGTGACCGTGGACAATCAATTGCCTCGCCATGCCAGGTGTCTTCGCAAGTCCCTTTCTCAGTACGATGGTCTGAAGTCTTCTCTCCAGAAACGACTGGACATTGAGGGCTAGAATGTCGTCCGCTGTAGCATTTTCGGTAAGTATCCCGTATCTTGAGAGCCTTCCAATCATGCTCTTTATTCTTTCCAACGCCCTCTGGTCTCCAAGTCTCAAGCTTGCCTGGATATCTCTTGCGTTTGTTCTGTATTTCCTGAGTTCGGATTCAGCCTTCCAAAGTTCCCTCTTGTTCTTGAGTCCATAAGCTGCAACAAGCTTGTTCTCAGCCTTGATCCTCTCCCCCTCAAATGGATGCCTCGGAGTTTCGTACTTCTTCCTTATCTTCTTAGGATCTCCCATAGATCATCACTTCTTGGTTTCCTCTGCGGCTGCCGGTGCTGGAGCTGCCCCCTCTGCCTGCCCCTCTCTCTTCTTTATAACTCCCACCGCGAGCCCCTTTCTGCCATTAGACCTCGTTCTCTGCCCCCTGACCTTCTTCCCTTTCTCGTGCCTAATTCCCTTGTAACTTCTTGTTCTCTTCATCCTGTTTATATCATCCTGAACTGCAACCCCAAGATCAGGTCCGACCTTTAGAAGATCTTTTCCTGTCTGAATGTCTCTTTGATGGTTGAGGGTCCACGGTGGATACAGCTCCGCATACCCCTTGTCTATTGCCTCCTTAATCTGGTCTATCTTATCGTCCTCGATTTCTCCAAGTTTCGCATTCAAAGGGATGTTCATCTTCTTGAGCAGGATTTCAGCAGTCCTATAACCAATTCCTCTTATGTTTGAGAGGGCGTAAACCGCCTGTCTAGTTCCATCTAGATTCGTGTTAGCAAGTCTCACAATGTATTTTATATTCTCGTTCTTACCTTTCTCTTGAGCCAATATATCACCGGTGAGTAAGACCTAAAGATGTTTTGGATATAAAGATATTATCAAGTTTCGGGCGGTTGCACATACGTTGCCACTGTCACAGGAGAACACATCCAATTCCGCCCTCGGAAATAAGGGAAGAAGGCCGGGGTGTAAAGGCGAGAACGGACGTCTCCTTTTTAAGGGAGCATTTCACCGAAATTAGGATATATGACACTCCAATTCAATCATCCAATGGTTAGCAGAGAGAAGGGGAAATATGACTTCGATGAGGTAACGGATCGCAGGAATACTTCTTCCGAGAAATGGGACTCCTTGAAGGAACACTTTGGTTACGACGATGTCCTTCCTATGTGGGTGGCGGACATGGATTTCAGATCTCCGGAGCCAGTAGTGGAAGCTATGGTATCAAGGGCCAGGCATGGGATATTTGGCTATACGGCAATGAGCAGAAAATACTACAGCTCCGTTATCCACTGGTACAGAAGAAGATACAGTTGGAATTTAAAGGAGGACTGGATTGTCTTTACGCCTGGTGTGATACCTGCAATATCCCATGCGATAATGGCCTTCACCCACCCAGGTGACAAGATTATCGTTCAACCTCCCGTCTATTACCCATTCTTCAATATCATTGAGGCTAATGGGAGGGTTGTTCTTGAGAATCCTCTAAAACTCGTTGATGGCCATTACGAAATTGATTTCTATGATCTTGAACTCAAAGCCAACGACCCCAAGGCCAAAATGATGATAATATGTTCTCCCCACAATCCGCTTGGGAGGATCTGGACGAGGAACGAACTAACTCGCATAGGAAAAATATGCATGGGAAACGGACTTATCGTCATTTCGGACGAAATACACTCCGACATAAGGTATCCCGGGGTTTCGTTCACTAACTTCGCATCCATATCACGCGAATTTTCAGACAACTCAATCACTTGCACATCAGCCTCCAAGACATTCAACCTGGCCGGCCTTCAGATATCCAACATCATAATACCCAACCCAAGGATTAGGAAAGATTTCAAAAATTCAATTTCTAAAATTGGGCCAGACTTACCAAACTCATTCGCACAGTTGGCGGTACAGGTGGCGTACGATGAATGCGAGGAATGGCTGGACGACCTCCTTGAATACCTGAAGGGGAATCTCGATTTCCTGAAGGATTTTATCAAGAGGAATATACCTGAGGTGAAGATCGTTGAGCCGGAGGGAACTTATATGGTCTGGATGGATTTCAGGGCAGTTGAAGGAGATCCAGAAAAACTGCAAGAATTCCTCCTGAAAGTGGCAAAGGTAGCATTTGTAGGGGGAGATCAATTCAGAACTGGTGGAGCGGGATTCGAGAGGGTGAACATAGCCTGCCCCAGATCATTGCTGGAAAAGGGACTGCAACAGCTTGCTGGGGCGGTAAAGGCCTATCGTAAAGGTGTGGGTAAGAAGTAATGCCACCGTCCAAATCCACAGGAACAATAATTTATTCCCGCGAAGATTTCATGTAAATGTAATCATGATCCCCTTCCTGAAGTGTATTCCGATGGAATACGATCAATGCCTCCAGATGCAGAGAAAGTTGAACGAAATGAGGAATAATGGACTGATTGGGGACGTAATAATAGCCACCGAACATCCCGATACCTATACTGGCGGGATTCATTTCGATCCTTCAAGCCTTTCCAATTATTCGGTACCAATAATCAGGGTGGAGAGGGGAGGAAATCTCACATATCACGGCAAGGGACAGCTGGTCTTCTACTTCATCATCAACCTGAAGGAAAGAGGAATTAACGTAAGGGACCTCATAGAGAAGGTGCAGTCAGCCTTGATAGAGACCCTGTCGTTTTACGGCCTGAAGGGGGAGGGGCGACTGTACAAGGAGACAGGGGTATGGGTGGACGGAAGGAAGATATGCTCTATCGGCTTCGCTGTCAAAGGATTCTCCACGCTTCATGGCATAGCGGTGAATCTCAACACGGACCTCTCGAAGTTTTTCAAGATTAGTCCCTGCGACATGGACCCAGGTGTAATGACATCCGTCAGCAGGGAAATTGGCAGAGAAGTTGATGAAGGGGAATTTCTTCAAATCATGGTCAAGAACCTTTCAAAAGTTCTCAATGAGGAGATGAGACTTGTGCCTTGTGATTATATTATTAAATAGGTTGTTTTATTTATATATATAGATAATTTTAAAAGTAAGAAAAATATATATCTTTGCCTTTAATTTTGTTCTATGATTAATGAAGAGTTATTGAACGCTGAGAAAGTCAAGAATGTTATTTCATCTCACATGCTTGCAGATGGTCTCCCCCTTATTCTCGACCTCAGGAGGAGCAAGGGTATGAAGCTCTATGATCTGACGACGAACAAGGAGTTTCTGGATTTCTTTGGTTTCTTTGCCTCAAATGCAGTTGGAATGAACCACCCGGATATGTTTGACGAGGAATTCCTCGAGGATTTAAAGTGGGCTGCGATAACCAAGGTCACGAATTCCGATATCTATACGCCAGAGATGGCAAAATTTGTGGAAACTTTCGCTTCAGAGACTGGGCCAGAATACATGAAGCACTACTTCTTCATAGATGGAGGGGCACTCGCTGTGGAGAACGCTCTCAAGGCGGCTTTCGACTGGAAAGTAAGGAAGAACATTGAGGAGGGTGTGAAGGGGGAAAAGGGGAGCAAGATCATCCATCTGAAGGAGGCATTCCACGGAAGGAGCGGATATACGCTAAGCCTGACGAACACATACGACCCGAGGAAAATTATGTACTTCCCCAAGTTCGACTGGCCCAGGATAACGAACCCGAAGATCAGGTTCCCGATGACGGAGAAGAGCATAGAGGAAGTGGAGAAACTTGAGGAGAAGAGCATAAGGGAAATGCAGGCCGCATTCCGAAAATACAAGAATGATGTGGCCGCATTCATAATGGAGCCAATACAGGGAGAGGCCGGGGATAACCACTTCCGAAAGGAGTTCTTCGAGAGGGCGATTGAGGTTGTGCACGAAAATGATGCACTATTCATAGTGGACGAGGTTCAGTCAGGGATGGGTG
This sequence comes from Thermoplasmata archaeon, assembly GCA_021797855.1. Taxonomy (GTDB): domain Archaea; phylum Thermoplasmatota; class Thermoplasmata; order Thermoplasmatales. The sequence continues at coordinate 6,750 of JAJZYX010000001.1, read as the reverse complement.
TCACAGGTAAATGGTGGGCCCATCAACACTTTGGAATAGAGCCTGACATCCTCGCATTCGGAAAGAAATCTCAGATCTGCGGGATAATGGCAGGAAGCAAGATTGACGAAGTCGAAGAGAATGTCTTCAAAGTCTCCAGCAGGATAAACTCCACCTGGGGAGGAAATCTGGCGGACATGGTAAGAGCAACTAAGATTATAGAGATAATGAAGAAATACGACCTTCTGCGGAACGCAGAGAGGATGGGGAAGATAATAGTGGAGTTCCTGGAGGAGATGAACAACAAATTCCCGAACATTGTTAACAACCCGAGGGGCAGAGGGGTCATGGACGCAATAGATTTCAGGGACGGAAAAACCAGGGACGAGTTCTTCGACAGACTCTATGCGAAGGGAGTTGTCGTGCTTAAGGCATCCGAGAGGACAATCAGGCTGAGGCCGCCGCTTATATTGCAGGAGGAAGATATAAGCATATTTTCAGAAAAGGTTGAACAGGTACTCAGGGAAATGTCCTGAGCATCCTGACAAATATTTTATTTATTTCTTTAATTGGACAGTGCAATGGACTTTAGAGTGACTAAAGAAAATAAGGACGAAAACAAGCAGGCTGAGAGGGAAGTAAGCGCGGAGATATACTTCGAGAGGGGATCAAGGTACCTTACTCTGAAGAAGTACAGGGAGGCCATAGAGAACTTCCAAAAGGCTCTAGAGATTGATGGAACGGATTATGAAACCAGGTTCAACCTTGCGGTCACCTATTTCCACTCCGGGAAGTACGACAAGGCACTGGAGATCTTTGAGCAACTTGTCAAGGAGAAGGAGGATGACCAGGACCTGTATTTCAACATAGGGAGTGTTTACCTGGAAAGGGGTGACTACAGGAAGGCTGTGGAGTATCTCAAAAAATGCATAGAACTGGACGAACTTTATCTGGACGGCTTTGTAAATCTCGGCAATGCGTACTTCTACCTTCACGAATATGATGAGGCGATAAAGAATTACGATCAATCCATAAGACTCAATCCTCAGAACGCTGACTACTATGTCAACAGAGGGCTGGCTTACATGTCAAAGGGGGATAACGCCACAGCGGTGGCTGATCTTGAGAAAGCGCTCTCCCTTGATCCGTCAAACAACAAGGCAAAACTGAACCTGCAAAAGATAGAATCTGAATCCTAGCTCTTTATTGCGCTAACAATTTTCCCCAGGGCGGAGGGGTCGCTCTCTGCTATGGTTCCAGTGACAACCGCAGCCGCACCTGCAAACAGCATCTTTTTTGCGGTGTACGGCTCCCTTATCCCCCCTCCAACAATCACAGGGATAGTGACGTCGTCGCAAACCGCTTTAACGAGGTCAGGATCAATGCTCTTCGGCGCGCCGGAGCCCGCTTCAAGATATATTGCCTGGAACCCCATAAGTTCCGCTGCCGAGGCGTAGTCCAGTGCTTTTGATACATCATCCCTCCCGATAAGTTTTGCCTTGCCAACCCTCCCTACAGTCATTCCGGGCTCGAATACGAGATATGCTACGGATATGATTTCCATCATGCTCCTTTTCAGGAGCCTTGCAGATTGGACCTGGTAACCTACGACGTAATTCAAAGATTCAGAATTCAGGAGACTAAGGAAGAAGATCGCATCCGCATGTGCGGAGAGAGCCTCTGGACTCGAGGGGAAGAGTATCACCGGTTTCTTCGTCAATCTCTTTATTGAAACAACAACGTCATCAACCAGCTTCGAACCAGTGTTGGTCGATCCTCCCACCATAATAGCGTCGCTCCCGGATCTCTCTATGAACTCGATTAAGCCCTCTATCCTATCCGGCCCGCTCTTCTCTGGGTCCAGGAGGGTGAGATGCCTTATCCTACCGTACTTGATGTTTTCTAGAATCATATTGCGCTACCAACCAGGAAAGCTACAAGGCCCAGGATCATTCCGACCTTAATAAGATTCTGCCCCTTCGTCTGGTCGTTGAAGAAGTAGAATACTGATACTAGGAAGATCACGTCAGAAAGGGCAACAACCAGGGCGTAGAAGCCATTCCATCTGAAGAAGAGGTATGGTATAGGGGTAAGGGAGACAGCAAGAATGATCAAAACAGATGCGGCAATGAGGCTCAGCCCCTTCCCTATCCTCTTAGGAAGGGTTGTTCTGTTTACGTCACCACTGACATCCTCAACGTCCTTCACAATTTCCCTTGCCAGGTTGGCAAGGAACGCCATAACGGAGAATATCACGACAACATCGGTAAGCCGGACTGAAAGACTCCCGTAGACAAATATCAGCCCGACAAGAAATGATATTATTACATTTCCGACGAGTCCACTGGCCTTGGTTTTCCATTCATATGTGACCAGAAGGAATATTGCCACAGCTGCAATAAGAAACTGCAAAATATTGAGAGTGAATATAGAGATTACCAGTCCAACTGCAAAGAGGACGATCGCAAGATACTTCGCCGACCTCCTTGAAACCTGCCCAGAAGGGATCGGTCTGTTCGGGTGATTTATCTTGTCTATGTCTGCGTCAAAATAATCGTTGAGTATATTTCCTCCTAAGAGGACCAGGAAGACAACGGACATGGCGAGGTACAACCTGGGATAAAGCAACCCCCTGATGTTCTCGATTGCAATCACGCCTCCTATTACTGTCCCAAATGATGCCATCACTGCATTGACAGGTCTCATCAAGGCGAGATATCCCTTCATGCCTACAACCGAAGGTGCATCTATTAAATAAGTTCTTTTAAATATAGCTTTTTTATAGAGAATTCAGAATGTTTCTATAGCCTTCTTCGTCTATATTGGATTTTATTCCCTTGGGATGGAAATTCGTCCCTCCCGCACTATGCCCCCTTTTCTGCAGCTCCTCAACAATTTTCATCTTCTTGACTTCCATTCCATTTTTGGAATTCATGAAGAACAGGAACATTAGGTCCTCATTTCTGAAGTTGCTGAATATTCTCTTCGTTTCATCGGAAAAAGGGAATGATTCCATCCTCTTCAGAAGTTCGGGGTCGTATAGTCTACCTAAGTAGAGTGGTCCTACTTTCTTGCCAGCTACGTCGACAGTCTTCAAATCATTGAGTGCGGCTTCAGCCGCTCCGCTCCCCTTCCTGAAGCTCACGAATACCCTTATGAAATGACCGTCCCTTAGTGCCATTAGAGGCCTTCCACCCCGGTCGAGGGCGGCCCCCCTTTCTATCAGGAATTTTGTGAATATCCTCGTGGATATCTCCTTTGAATAGACCCCTTGGACTGAGGCAGATCCGTATATCCTGCGTCCCTTGTTTATGGACCTACCCTCGAGGTTCGCTGTATCTGTCATCGTCACTCCAATTATGCCGTTGTTTTTCAGGTTCATTATGGCGGCATCCACAAGACCAGAGGGGGAACCAAAGGGGTCTACGTCTATGTAATCCCATTTCCTAGAAGAAACTGCGCAGAAGTAATCATCATTCATGATTTCCACATCAACCGAGTTTGCCTTCGCATTCTCCTCCTGCATCCTCACATTCTTCTTCGAAATGTCGTTTAGCACAACCTTCCATCGAGTCTCCTTTGCGATCCTGAGCCCCCTTATTCCCGTACCTGCCATAGAATCTAGAGCCAGTCCTGGTTTCATTGCATTGAGCAAGGAGACCGTCAGGTCCCTTGAAGTCTGCATCGTCCTGTTGTAAAACCCGGAGGAGATCTTCCCCGGACCCTTCTCATATGTCGACAGAGCCTCTATTTCAACTGAACCTTCCCTTATCTTCAAGCTTCCTCTCCCTTTAGGAGTTGTGCTATCTTGTATGGGAGAAGAGTCCTGTTAATCTGCGTAACTTCAAGGCTCCTGACATCGTCCCTCTTCTTTATCTCCTGTAGCAGGGGATTCCTCCCCTTCTTATGGAGCGTAAGGATCATCATCTTGTCCAGGTCCAGGACCTCTTTCACAACCTCGGTATATGCCTTGCTCTCCTGCTCTATCTTGCCGACTTCATCTATGACTATGACGTCAGCATTCTCCCTTGACCATTCTATCGCTGGTATCGCGACCTGGTCGAACGCCTTCAAATCAACTCCGAACTTCCCAATCCTGATTCTTGAATTTATGCTCTTGTGTGCGAATATTATCGAGTTCTTCCTGTGCCAGTCCGTCACCTTGAGACCCACAGCTTCCTTCCCGTCCATGACTTTCTCAGTCAGTATCCCCCCTACCACATTCCCTTCCTTTTCCAGAATGTCAATCGTCTTGAGGAGCGTCTGGGTTTTACCCACTCCGGGTAATCCTGCAAGGGATATCTTTACTTTCATTCCTTCAGCACCTTGAATCTCATCAGTGGGTATTTCATGGTTTGGACCCAAGCCATCCTCCCCTCCACGATGGCCTTGCCATACTTTATGCGCAGCTTGACGTCCATCATATCCCCGAGGAGCGTCTTGTACCTGTATGCTGGCTTGGATCTGCCAACCTTCCTCCTGTCAATGCTGACCTTGACCGAACTAACGAAAGGTTGGGCAGAAACTGCCTTCTCGATTGCCCTTTCAAGGAAATCTACGTTACTGTCGTTTATTGGAATTCCGGTGTACTGGTGATAGATTGAACCGAGTTTAACTCCGGCCTCGAAAATAGCTCTCTCTTTATCACTACAGGAAAAATAATTCGATGCGGGATCGACCACGATTGATAATAACGGCATATATAATAAAACTTGTTTTTTAGACTACATCAGAGCTTCCAGAGCAGACAGGTGGAGCATGAGACCATACTTCAGCGACTCTTCGTTTACATCAAAAACGCTTGAATGCTTCGACACCTCCTTCCCCTTGATTTTCCCCGTACCGAGGAAGGCAAATGCGCCTGTCGTTTTCATAGAATAGAATGCAAAATCCTCCCCTCCCATTGTGGGTTTGGCTTGTACCTTTTTCATAAATTTGGAGGCGATCGAATCAACCATGTCGGCGAACCTTTCATCGTTTACCAAAGGAGGCAACTCCCTGTGGTACAGCACTTCAACGTGTTCCCCCCTGAGTTTCAGGAGCTCCCGCTCTATCGTCTCCGAGTCCTCGCTTGTATAGGTTCTCACCGTCCCCCCGATGTCAACTTCCGCAGGAATAATGTTCTTTGCTTTCCCTCCGTTAACGTAACCAACGCTTAGCACGGACGAATTCTGAGGGTCTATTTTCCTGGCGGGGATTGTCAGGATGTACTGGATAATTCTTGCAGACTCAAGAATGGTGTCGTACGCAAGATGAGGATATGCCCCATGCCCTCCAGCCCCCTTTACCTTCATCTCGAAACTGTCCACCGCGGCCATGGCCTTACCCCTGCATATCGAATATTCTCCCACGTTCAGCGACGGCCATGAGTGCAACCCGAATATGTGGGAAATCCCATCCAGTGCTCCCCCCTCGATCATCGCAGCGGCCCCAAGTCCAAGCTCCTCGCCGGGCTGAAATATGAATCTCACTGGCCTTAGATTCATCCTCTTGGAGTAAATCATCGCCCCCATGAGAACGGAGGTATGGAGATCGTGTCCGCAGGCATGCATCCTGCCTTTTACTTTGGAAGAGAATGCAAGTCCAGTCTCTTCCTCTATTGGAAGAGAGTCCATGTCTGCCCTCAGTGCCACCTTTGGAGACTTCCCAGAATCGACTATGAGTCCGTTCCCAACTTCCCTCGTCTCGAACCCAAGATCGGTTGCAAGCTTCTTCACATAATTCTTTGTCTCCACAGTCTCCATCCCAATCTCTGGATTCTCATGAATGTGTCTTCTGTATTCAACCATGAGGGGGTAGATCTTTTCCACCTCAGAGAGGTCAATCAAGCAATCTACCTCCCTCCAGCTGAACGCTGCTGAGGAACTCATAGTCCAGTGAGACACCAATGCCAGGTCCATCGAAAGGTGTTATACGGCCATTCTTCATCTCGAAAACCTCTTTTGTGATATCCCTCCTGAAGTATCTGCTGTTTGGCGAGGTGTCTCCGGGCATATTCACAAGCTTCTGGGAAGCTAAGGAAATGTTGTACGATCTTCCTATGCCTGTTTCCAGCATTCCTCCAATCCATATGCTCACACCGTTTTCCCTTGCCTTCTCCATAATTTCTAAGGAATTCTGGAATCCCCCTACCCTACCTGGCTTTATATTGATGACGTCCACTGCCCCTCTCTCTATTGCATTTGCAGCCGATTCCACGGATTCAATGCTTTCGTCCAGGCATATGGGGGTCTTAAGCTCCTTCTTTAGCATAGAATGCCCGTTTATGTCCTCCAACGGGAGGGGCTGTTCTATGTAGAGAAGGTTGAACTCATCCAGCTTCTTGAGAATCTTCAAGTCCCTTCTGGTAAAACCCTGATTTGCGTCAACGCTGAGGGGAATGTCCCCGAATTTTTCCCTTATGGCTTTTATGAGCTGGACATTGTAATTTCTGTCTATCTTTACCTTGATCCTCTTGAAGCCCTGCTTCAGGGAGGTGGAGATTGTTTTCAGTTCATCCGAGACGGTTGACATCCCAATTGATATGCCAACATCAGCGTACCCTCTGCTCCCCTTGAGGAATTCGTGGAGAGGTTTTCCTTCCCTCTTTGCATTTATGTCCCACAGCAACATTTCCACCGCACCTTTTGCCATGTTGTGTCCCCTAATCTTCCTCGCCTTTTCGTTGAATTTCTCTGGTTCAAGGTCAGGTGAAAACATTTCCTTAAGGTGATTGTTTATCACGTGAAGTACAGTGAAATTGTCCTCATATCCGTAGAGCGGAGCTTCGTC
>JAJZYX010000017.1 GCA_021797855.1 Thermoplasmata archaeon | reverse complement strand
AGAGGCTCTGGGTACCTTGTGATTTCTGCTTTCCCTTGAGTATTCCATTTATTGACACCCTGTCACCAGGATTATTTTTTCCACACAGTTCGTCCTCCAGGTGGACAACCAGTCTGGCTGGCTGTGCCGCTCCCCTCAGGAACTCTGGCTTCTCCTCTATGGTAATGATCTGGGTATCGTAATACGTCGATCTCTCCGGGATAAACTTGAACTTCACTTCTTCCTTCGGTTTTCCACAGTGCTCGCACCTGAACGGTTCTAGTATCCTATTACCGTTCTGCGGATATAGATTGACCTCCTTGCAGTAGCCGCACTGGAATGCTGCATTAATAATCGTTGGGACGACTTCTGAAACCCTCTTCACTACCCCTTCAACCTGCAGGAAAGTATTCAGGTCCTCGCTTCTCAGTTCCCTGATGTTTCTCTTGATATCGGGGAGCTTGGATGATATGGAAATTCTCACCCTCGAGTCTTTCCTGGACTTGAAATCTTCGGATAGGAGGCCTTCCTGCCTCTGGTCCCCCTCTCCTCGCCCGTATAGTACCTCCTTCAAAAATGAAAGATATTCCTCGGGATACTTTAAGAAAAGGAGGGCGAAGTTCATGTCTATGCGATCCATTTCCTCATAGCTGATATGCAACGTTTTGTCCTTCGAATCAATGGAATTGATCCTTGAGATGTCTTCTGTTTTCAATTCCAGAAGCTTATTCCAGAAGGACCGTATCTCGTCGTCCCTGAAGTATTCCCTCATCACTCTACCAATCATCAACAAAATATAAAGGTTCCGTGGTCCATTACCTCAGGATAGATCCTACGCATTATATTTCAAGGGGAATGTGGTTCTTAGAACTGGTATTTAGGTATGTTCTTCGGTTTCAAGACCGCTCCAATCACCGCTATAATCGCTCCTATAATTATGAGCAGTACACCTATAATGAGAAGGAGACCGGTAACCGCCAGTCGCGCGATTCCTCCGGCTATTACTGCATATGATACAGATGGCATGCTATTCGCGAATGTAACAACGTAGAACTCTCCAGATATACCAGAAAATGTCGAAATGTTTCCCTGCTGGACAGTTGGAGTGACAGCGTAGTTGCCGATGTTGCCAGAATTTACTGTATTCAGGTCAGCAGATGGGATTAGGTAGGCGTGAACGTTTGAAACTAAGAAAACCACCTGCTCCGAGGACACGTTAAGAAGTTCAGAATGGTATTCACCATTTTGGCCTACGAACATGGCGTTGCTTGCTCCCTTAATGGAGGTAGATTCCAATTGGTTCAGTTCCACTGCTGAAACGGCAGCAATGATGATTCCAACCACTAAGATTACCAGCCCCACCATCACCAGGTTTTTCCTCATTTATCTGATAATTTCTGGAAATTATAACTAGTTTCCGGATATTGGAAAGGGAGGAAATAGGAGACTTTGGAAATGGTAAGACCCTGCCGAGAGAATTCTCATTTTCATTGCATGACGTATTTGTTCACTTGGGAATTACAAATTGCGAAGACTTAATTAAATTGCTACCATTCAGGAAATGCGAGAGCAGGTGTTGTGTAGCCTGGTAGCACAAAGGCCTTCCAAGCCTTTAGCCCGGGTTCAAATCCCGGCACCTGCATATGCAGAATGGGTTTAATGCATGATAGATTTTAAGCGGCAAAAGACAATTGAATTAAGCCACACCAGAATCCCTCCAAAATGGAAGTCAAAATAATCAGTGAAAGAAGATTGCAGACAGAAGATTTGAGCAAGATAAAATTCATCGAGAATACGAACCTGCAGAGAATTTCGCGAGTGAGGCAAAGATATGCGTTCACATGTCTTTGGGAGGTCATGATAACGCGACCCTGAAGCCCTACAGCAAAACATAATGGGATGGAATCAAGGAGGAGATATCTTAAAGATTGTACCAGACGGGCAAAAAGAACCGAGGTGCCCTTTCACACCGAAATATATGTTTGATGCCCCTGGACATTAAGATGACTTCAAAATTACCCATTGCTCCTACCTTTAAACGAAAAATGTAGCATATCCTTTCTGATGTGCTGTAACATAATAGAAAAGCTCTAAATGTTGGAATAGAATGAGTAATTACGAAACTGTGGGGTTGAGGCCTTCAGCCTATTTTGATTCAAGTTACTTACAATGAAGTCTGGGTCACCGAGCAATTCCCTGTAGGTTAGATCGGAGTAATCAACGTTGAGAACATACTTCCCCTTCATTTCCGAGAATATTTGCTTCAAATCCATAACGTCACGAAGTTCAAAACCAAATTCATACCATTTTTTTCCTTGATACGGTGGATCAAAATAAAAGAAAACGTCCTCCCTGTCATATTTCCTGAACAGCAGTCGGAAATCCAAATTCTCAATAGTCCAACCAGAAACTTTACCTGAAATTAGTTTAAAATTGGCCTCGACCTTCTTTACGAAGGAATAGCTGGCTTTCTCCTTTGTTGTTTGATAAGTGCTCCCCATCCCCCCAAATCCAGTGTTAAACCTGTAGAATGTGAGGAAGGCAGACTCCCAACCAGTAAGTTTTGGGGAGTAAATTGAACGGGAACTTCTACCGTATTCTCGGAACGCTCTTCTTGTGCTAGTAAATTTCTGTATAAGGTCATAGAATTCTTCCGGATTGGTCTTGATGGATTTGAAAAGGTTAGTGATTTCCTCGTTCAGGTCATTGAATACTGATTGGTGCGTGGGAGTATTCAGTAACACGGTCCCCGATCCTCCAAAAACATCGACAAAAATGTCACATCCTGATTTCCTGTATATGTTGTTAATGTGGGGTATTAGCGCGTTCTTTGATCCCGGGTACTTAATGAGCTTTAGTAAACCCAAACCCGTAACACCTTACTTAGGAAACGGTAGAGGAACGCAGATAAGGAGACAACCATGGTTTTACTCAGAGCGTGTGAAGGAACACTTTCACTTCAATCCCTGATTTTGATAGTGACCGGACCTCATTTCATAAGTTTTCAGAGCTTCCCTATCCATGTTGAGGAAAATCATCTGAAATACCCCTTTTTCCTTAACTATCTCAACTGTTTCGTTTCCCAGATTCTTGATATAGAACCTGATCTTTCCTCTGAATCCTGCATCAACAAAACCAAAGCTCGCTACCACTCCTCTTCTGGCATAGGAAGACCTGAGGAACATCATCGCACCTATGAAACCGGGTATGGAAACAGCTTCCACTGTCTCCACCTGGGCACCCTCGCCTGGTTTGAGGAATACCCCCTCCGATATACTGAAGTCATATCCGTTTGGAGTGAGTTTTTCCTGATTGAATGGCTCAATTGACAGTGTGCCCGACTGGATGAGATCCAGTATAGTGCCGTCAGAAACAATCATGGACAAAGAAAACTTTTATGTTTAAAATATTTGTCAAATAATGTTTGACGAAGAAGTTGTTAATTCCTTTTCTGGAGGCTTCAGAATCTCGGAGGCGGGTATTTGTACAATATTCGGGCTTCCATCTGTTTCAACTTTAAGGAAGGTTATATCATTTCCTCTTTCCCTCTCTATTCATTCCCTTGTCCGGAAGAATGAGACTGTCAGGTGGAAGGGCACTAACTTCATTGACCTCCCGCCAAAAGCTTCCAGATTGACCAACGCTTGGTACGACCCCCTAGTTATGATGATGAACATAGCCTTGCAGAGGGGGTGGACATTCTCGCCCTACATACTTGCAGACGAACAGCTCAGGTACAACCTGTCGCTAGGCTACTATTCTGCATTCGTGGACCTTGTCGTAGAGTCATTTGCCCAGGTCAATGGAATCAATCTCAGCACCTCTGAGTTAGTACAAATTAGCTCTGAGATACAGGACAAGATCAAGGGGGAGAACTATTCTCACGAAACTGCAACTAGAAGGATAGGGAAAGAAGGGAACATCCTGATTTATGATAAAATCTCCCACAATTACAGCAACGAGCCTATCAGCTTCGAGCCATACTCGCTGATACTGATATCGGAAAATTCTCTGGAGACAAACCACAACTTTCTCAATTTCCAGAGGAACTTCCGGAAATTCAAGGATGCTAACATGAGGAACAGGAGCACATCTTCCCTTTCATTCCCGTTCGTCGGCATAAGGAACCATATTGATTTAGAAGAGAAAATGTTTGAACTGGCAATGGAATCGTTTAGAAAGAACGATATTGCATCCTTCATTTCAGCTGCTTCCGAGTATTCCAAATCTTTAGGTTATAATCTTGGTGTCCTTTCCGATTCCCAGAAGACAATAGCCAAATTTATCGAAAAGTACAAGGTTTCCAATTACATCTTCAATGTAAGTGAGTATTCTGGTTCTGTTTTAGTGTTCGCTGATTCTGAGCAACAGAGAAGGATTACAGATAATGTGATAAGAGATTACTACAACCTAACCAACAGGACCATCAGGATCGATGAGATCAACACGTCAAGTGGGTCTAAAATTGAACCGATCAGGGTTTAGTGCCCAGAATTCAAGAAACGTACGTCTAAGTAAAATATTAGTATTCACCTTCCAATGACGTACGATGCCTCTATTCGGGACGAACGGTATTAGGGGAGTTTTGAATGAGAGTATAACCCCCGAGCTCGGTTATAAGCTGGGTATGGCCGTTGGGACCTATTACGATGACCGAGAAGTCGCCCTAGCATACGACAACAGAACAACCTCTCCCATACTTAAAAATGTGGTCGAGGCAGGTCTCCTCAATACTGGAAAGCAAGTAGATGACCTCGGCATGATACCAACTCCTGCAGCACAGATATACTGTAAGATCAACGGAATCCCAGGTGTGATGATAACAGCATCTCACAATCCTCCGGATTTCAACGGTTTCAAAGTGATAGACAGGGACGGGACAAATCCTGGAAAGGAAGAGGAATCCAAGATAGAAGGTCTGTTATTACGCGGAGATTTCAGGAAATCAAAGTGGAATGCAGTAGGGGTTTCCGTTTCTAAGGAGGCTGTCGAGCCTTATCTCGCAGAGATAATCAAGAATGTAGATAGAGAGGGGATTTCGAAAAGACGCTTTAGGATTCTTGTTGATTGCGCCAACTCCACAACCCATGTCACAACCCCTAAGCTGCTTCATATGCTGGGGACTGAATACGTTAGCGTCAATGCAAATTCAGACGGTTTTTTCCCGGGAAGGGAGCCAGAGCCCACTGAGGAGAACATTGGATATCTCATCTCATTTGCAGGGGCGGGAGGTTTTAACATGTCTGTGGCACATGACGGGGACGGGGATCGTGCCGTGTTTCTCGACGAGAGGGGCGAACTGGTGGATGGCGACAAGTTTGTTGCGCTGATTGCGGACCATATTCTTGAAAAAAGGAAGGGTGACCTGGTATTCCCTGTAGCCTCGAGCTTCCTTATAGACAGGATAGCAGAAAAACACGGGGTAAAAGTAATCCGGACGCCGGTGGGCTCACCCGTAGTTTCAGAGGTACTGAAGGAAGCAAAGGGAATCATGGGTGGGGAGGAGAACGGTAAAGTCATACTACCTCACTATCTCAACGCGGGTGACGGAGGGCTATCCGTCGCTCTCGCCCTCGATCTAGTTGCAACAAGAGGGGAAGACCTTTCAAAATTGGTAAAATCTTTGCCTGATTACAAGCTTAAGAGGATAAAAGTGAAGAACAGGTCAGATTTCGAATTGATCAAGGCTCGCCTAAGGGAGCTCTACCCCAGGATGAAGGCAGACGAGATTGATGGATTGCGACTGGTGGAGAATGACAGTTTCATCCTCATAAGGAAATCTGGAACGGAGCCGGCGATCAGGATTTACCTGAGTTCAAGGAACGCGGAGTGGATAGAGACGCGGGAGAGGGAAATCTCAAAACTTCTCGTATGAGTCTTTAACCAGCGTGAAACAAAATCCTTATATGTCCAGCCGGTCTTTATTATCATGCAGATAGGAATTGAAGGAGTAGTCAAGAAGGCCGGCCAGAGAATCAAGACGATTTCAGAGGTATTCTACCCACCTATCGATATTTCGGAGGATGGGGAGGAGATACACATTTACCTTGACCTTCCCGGATTCAAGAAAGAAAAAGTGAAGATCCTCAGCACCAAAGGAGGACTCAAAGTTTCAGGTGAAAGGGAGAAGAAAATAGAGGGGAAACTAATATACGAA
>JAJZYX010000016.1 GCA_021797855.1 Thermoplasmata archaeon | reverse complement strand
CGAAAACAAGCTGAGGAAGAGCGCTGAAGACATAAAGAGGGAGACAGGGAAGGAAGTGACCACTATTCCGTGCGACCTAAGCAAACCTGATGACGTCAAGCTAATGCTAAATGAAGTGAAGAAGAAGGGAGGCAAAGTTGACTTTCTCATTATAAACTACGGCGACCCAAGGGTCGCTCCTTTCCTAGACATAACAGAGGACGACTGGGATTCAAGCATAAATATGTTCATCAAGAGCACTGTATATATGACCAAAAGCATGCTGCCCGATATGATAACCAGAGAGGAAGGGAGAGTTGTCTTCATAACCTCTCTGACGACAAAACAACCTCTGGAGAATTTTGCCATTTCTGCATCCCTCAGGGCAACAGTCGTAAGCCTTTCCAAAGTACTTTCCATAGAGTACGCACAGAAGGGAATAACATTCAACAGCATATCACAGGGGTATATTATGACGCCGAGACTAGAGAACATTGCAAGAAGGAATGCGGAGAAATCAAATATTTCAATTGAACAGGCATACGAGGCAATTAAACAAACAATACCTGCAAAAAGGTTCGGAACTCCAGAGGAGATCGGAAACCTTGTATCATTCCTTTGTTCGAGCGACGCTTCTTATATAAATGGGACGAATATTCAGATAGATGGTGGATTTGTGAAGTTCCCATTCTGAAATCCTCTATTTCAAAGCCAAGTTAAGTATTTCTTTCATCATCCATCTTCCATTTGCAGAGCAGAAATATTACCAAAAAAGAAAGACTTAATAGGAATACTTTATAGTCAACACCATGGAAATCAAGAAAATCTACGATCTGTCTGTTCCGTTGAAAACTTACATGCCGATATGGCCAACAAACCCATTGGTAAACATAGTACCTGTTGGAACTGCGGCCAGAGACGGCTACAACGTTGAAACATTTTCTGGAGCCACGCATTCTGGAACCCATATAGATGCCCCATACCACATGGTCGACAACGCAATGACAGTGGACGAGATACCTTTGACAAATCTAGTGGGGGAAGGATATGTTATCAGGCCTGAATTAGATGGACCTGAAATCACCTTGGACCGTCTAGAGAAGAAGTGGAAAAGTGAGTACGATCACAAAATAGTGCTGATCCACACCGGCTGGGACAAGAAGAGATCATATTCGAAGGAATTTCAGTTTGATTTTCCCGGACTTGGATACGACACTGTTGATTTCATGATAAAACATCACCCAAACGTCATAGGGGTTGATACGTTGGGGATTGAGCCTCATGCACACGCGGACTTCAACGTACACAAGAAGCTCCTTGCTCAGAATATCGCCTTCATAGAGGACCTTGCAGGGTTAGACCAGCTAACAGAAGGAAAGAAGTATCTTGTTGCTGCCCTCCCCCTAAAGATATACCGTGGAAGTGGTGCTATGGCAAGGGTAGTTGCATTAGACGTATTTTAGGAGAACGCACACTATTTCATTTATTTTAATTGGATTGAATAGGGTAACCGGACGACTGACTGAGGTACAAAGCCCAGTAGCTCTTTTCACATTCCCAACTGGACATACTATATATTTCTGATAAAACTATCTTTTTCATATGATTGTCAAGAACAAGTATTCCGGGGAACAGTACGTTGAACTGAAGGATACTAGCATTGATGAAGCAAAAAGTGTTTTGCACGATGCAAAGAAGGCCTTCCAGGTGATGAAGGACCTTCCATCATTTGAAAGATATGAAGCATTACTGAAAGTATCAAGGGAGCTTGAAAACAGGAGGGAAGAGTTTGCCAAGATCATTTCCAATGAAGCTGGAAAGCCAATAAAATATTCAAGGGGAGAGGCGAGAAGGGCGTCAATAACGATGCTTTTCTCGGCAGAAGAGTCCAAGAGGATATATGGCGAGACCATTCCAATGGATGTTGAATCCCGCGGCAGAAATCGATTTGCATATTACAATAGAGTCCCAATCGGACCTGTCTTTTCAATCACTCCATTCAACGATCCTCTTAACCTCGTTGCACACAAAGTCGGACCTGCGATAGCCGCTGGAAATTCCATAATTAATAAACCTGCATCTCTTACACCATACTCAGGTTTCATGCTAAATGAATTACTGGATAAGAGCGGACTTCCTGAGAATGCAATGCAGACAGTAATAGCGTCCGGTGGAGGGGAGGTTACAAATTTCTTCCTAAACTCTGATAACATCAAAAAGGTCACTTTCACTGGAGGGGTGGAAGCAGCAGACAGGCTGATCAGGAAAGCAGGAATCAAGAAGTATTCCATGGAACTAGGGAGTAATTCCCCGGTGATAGTATGGAATGACGCAGACCTGGACGTTGCAGCTGAAGCAATAGTTGACGCAGCAATGGAATCACAGGGTCAGAATTGCATACATTCTCAGAGAATTCTAATTCACAAGGATGTTTACCATAACCTCTCTAACATGCTAGTGGAAAGGGTGGCAAAACTCAAGGTTGGGAATCCACTGGATGAATCAACTGACGTAGGACCAATGATAGCTGAGGGAGAGGCCATACGGGTAGAGAAGGCAGTCAGCGATGCCGTATCAAATGGAGCCGAAGTCCTTGTTGGCGGAAAGAGGGATGGCAGATTCTACTACCCTACTCTCATAAGAAACGTTAAACACGAACTTGGACTCTGGCACAATGAAATTTTTGGGCCTGTCTCAATTCTACAGCCTGTAAACAACTTTGAAGAGGCAATCACTATGGCAAACGACGTTCCTTATGGACTACAGGCTGGAATATATACACACAATCTTGATCTTGCTATGAGGGCAATCCAGATGCTAGATTTCGGGTCTGTTCTCATAAACGATACTTCTGATTTTAGAGTGGACGTGATGCCGTTTGGTGGCATGAAGCTGAGCGGCCTGGGAAGAGAAGGGATTAGATTTGCAATCGAGGAAATGACTGAAATTAAGCTTGCCATATTCAGGAAGTGAATGTAGGAAGATTATCGGCGTCTTTAAAATCAAGGGCAAAGGAAAGTGGCCAATTCGCAAAGGCCGTATTCCGGAAACTTTACCGAACCCATTGACGATATTTTGATAAGCATCGTCCTTCTGCCCTCCCTTGTTACCTTTGTTGTTTAATCTAGACGAACAATGGAAGCAAGATCCTTTCAATTTATGCTTGTTCTTAAACGTTAGGTCAACAACTACCGTGGATTGTGGGTCCCTGGTTCGTTGTTGATATAGCGGGAAGATGCTACGCTGAATAAGTGGAGTAAATTACATTTCCCCTGTTTTCAATTTTCTCAACGAATTCGGGATTGAGTTAACAAATTTATCAGACCAATTACGAAAACTTCTTAATACGAATAGATGTTGCAATCACATGGTGGAATTAAAAAAGTTATCATGGAATGATGTAAAGTCAGAGCCATTATCTAAAGGACTTTCCAGGAAACTAATTTATGGGGATAAGGCGATGGTCGCTGAGGTAATACTCAAGAAAGGAGTTGTCGTGCCTGAGCACCATCACGAGAGCGAGCAACTCACCTGGATAGTAAAGGGCGAGCTGTTGTTCGAAATAGATGGCAAGAAGATAACTGTCAAAGAGGGAGAAGTACTCGTCATTCCATCGAATAAGCCTCACAAGGCTACTGCTATTGAAGATACAATAGACATGGATATCTTCAGTCCCATAAGGGAAGACTGGCTGTCTGGAAACGACCAGTACCTGAGAGGGGGAAAATCCTAGATCTGGGTGACCTCAGTTTTCACTCCGTGCGAAACTATGTAAAATGCTGGGCATCTGCTGGAGTTCTTGATTATGTCCCTTATATCCTTGTCCGCTTCAACTTCAATCTTAAGTTCCTTTGCCAGCGGGAAGTCACTTGGTTGCAGCATCGGACCCACATCGTAGAAAAGGTGTCCCTTTAGTTTTAGCTTGCTGAGTTTCACTCCCTTTAGTGAAGCTGTAAGCACAATAGTTGAGGCGTAACAGGACAGAACGCCAAGCATCAGGTAGTTGAGTGGACTTGCGTAGACGCCCCTTCCTCCTAGAACAGATGGTTCGTCCACTCCCATTGCAAATGTCGCCATGTTAGATGACAAGGTGGCAGTAAACATCGGGCTTCCATCAAAGTGAAACTCCCCTTCTATGTGTTTCTCAAGTGGAAAGTGACCGCCGTCTGCCTCCACCTTTTTCTTTGTATCTCTCACTATGCTTAAATCGAGGTTATTTACAATTTCAGCCATTTGCCTCACTGCGTATGAACTGTGCAGGTGTATATAAGTTTTGGTTCAATACTGCCTAACTGTTCCCTTCTTCCTTCCCTATTTCTTATGCTCTCTCAGGAATTTACCCAGCCTCTTCATCCCCTCTTCCACAACATCATCTGAAGTGGCGTAGGATATCCTGATGTAGTCTTTACCAGATTCACCAAATAGATAGCCCGGCATTACTCCTACCTTGTACTCCTTAAGGAGTCCTGTTGAGACTTCCTTGCCTTTCATCCCGGAAGGAGAAACGTCTATCCAGCCGTAAAATGCTCCCTCAGGCGGAGCTATCCTCATAACGTCCTTGTATTCATCCACATACCTCAACACCATCTTCCTCCTTCTAGTCCACGTTGCTACCATTGTTTTCACATATTCCTTCGACTTTTGACTCGTAAGTGCTTCTATTGCTGCGTGTTGTGCAACGCTTCCGGCGCAAACAAGCGTATAACCTAGCAGCGACCTCATCTTTCCCGTTAGTTCCGCATTGGATGCCGCGAAACCTATTCTCCACCCCATCATAGCGTAGCCCTTCGACAGACCGTTAACTGTTACTGTCCGGTCCCTCATGCCTGAAATGGACGCCATGCTGATGTGTCTGTGGTTATCGTAAAGTATCTTCTCATAAATTTCATCTGATACAACAATCAGGTCGTGCCTCTCTGCGACGCCCGCGATACCCTCAAGCTCTTCTCTGGAAAGAACGTGACCCGTAGGGTTGGAAGGTGAATTTATTATCATCAGCCTCGTCTTATCCGTTACTTTCCTCTCGATATCTTCTGGAGCAAGCCTGAATCCTTCGTCCCTCCGCTGGGGTACCCTTACAGCCTTTGCCCCTGCCAATCCTGTCAGGATAGGATAGTGGAACCAAGCGGGATCAGGAATTAGGACCTCGTCTCCCTTATCTGCAAGTGCAAACAGTAGGAGGAATATTGAGGGTGAACTTCCAGGCGATACGATAATTTCATCAGGGTCGTAGCTCAGATTGTTATCTTCCTTAAGTTTCCTTGAAATTGCTTCCCTTAGAGGCAATATGCCGTTTGATGCTGTGTAATGGGTGAAATTAGAATCCATTGCCTTCTTTGCCGCAAGGTTTACGAAGTCAGCGGTGGGAAAATCAGGTTCCCCAGCTGTAAGCGGTATCACGTCCTTAGGCAGACCCAGCGCAAGTTTAAACACTTCATCGTCAATGTTAGCTGCTCTTTCTGAAAGAGAAATTCCATTTTTGTGACTTGTTCTTTGCTTTTCAGAATGATTATCCATTTCGTCCATCAGCTCTCGCATTAACAATCAAATCTATAATAAAAATCCATGCAGCCGCTGGATGCTAAATGGCACTCGTTCTTGTGGGTAGGGAAACATTCCTTGCACTTATTTTAGCAAAAACTAGTAAAGGGTTGAATAGAAAAGAAGATGAAACAGGGGAATGCCTTAAATCATGATCCCTTCATAATTGTCATTAGATCAGTCATTGCAGCTTGTGCAGTTTGGATCCTTCCGGCGCCTGGTCCCATACTGTAGACCTTACCCATGGTGTCGGTATCAATTTCAATGGCGTTTGTTACCCCAGTCACATATGCTAGAATGTCGTCTTTAGAAAGTTTCGTCGGTCTCACGTATATCTTAGTTCTGTCTGCATATGCAATCAATTTGGTCTTGTCCCTTGCCTGTTCTGGCGTGACGTTTCTTATACCCTCTATCTTGACATCGCTGAATTCATGTTTCCATCCAAGAATGTGCGAAATGATCGTAATCTTTGAAGCGGCATCAAAACCATCCACGTCATTGGTTGGATCTGCCTCTGCATATCCCAGATCTTGGGCCTCTTTAAGTGCAAGGTCAAAGCTCTTCCCCTGCTCCATTGATGAAAGAATGTAGTTGGTTGTCCCGTTCATTATTCCTCTAACGCTTTTTACCTCTGCTCCAGGGAGAAGATCCAGAAGATTGTAGGACGGAGTTCCCGCCATTACAGTCCCCTTCATCAGGAATTTCACGCCTTTCCTATTTGCTAGTTCTATTAACTCTTTGTACTTCAAGGCGGAAGGACCCTTATTGGTCGTGATAACGTGCTTTCCCATTTCAAGTGACTCTTTAATGTGGGAATAGGCAGGTTCCGCTGTCTTGAGATTAAGCCATGTGAATTCACAAACTATGTTTGCATCAGACTCCTTAATCACATCCATCACGTCCTTCTTGGGGAAGGTCCTTCCTGATTTTAGTTGATTTATCACATCATCAGTTGGATTTGTTATGTGACCATACTTCATGTCAATAATTTCACTTATTGAGACGTTCTCAAGTCCCAGAGATTTCCTTTTCTTTGCAAATAATTCAAAGAACCCTTGCCCAACCGTTCCAAATCCTATTATCAGAATCCTGGACTGTTCAGAAGACATGAGAAATTATCTTTAGCAATTAGTTAAACATTCTGGTATTTACGCATTCCTCCTTTCAATCTATATATATCAATCAACATTTTTTTTCGCTAGGAAATATGTGCCAAAAAGTAGTAAAAAATCAGGCAAATTTTTCCAAATAGAATCTAGCTATTTCTTCCCTCGTTGCGATCTGTATGTTCTGTTTGCTCTTTACGTACTTGAGAAATATTTCAAGGGCAGGAAATCTGCCAGGCATGCCTATTATCCTTATGTAGAAGCTTGCTGACATCATCCTTGAGGTATGAGCTGACCCCTATGCAAAGTGTCAAATGAATCCTCCAAATAGGTTAGAAAATCAGCTCCCCTCTCCATAGTTGAAGACTATTGATAACGCCAGCCTCTTCCCTCCTGGCCAAAGGAGCTTTGGCAGGTTCAACCCGTAACCCTGAGTGTCCCTACGGTGTTCCATAGGTTCTCTGCGTTTTCCGGTAGAAGTGAATAATCATTCCGTCACCCCTCAAAGCTTCTTCAGCTCCTGTATTATCTTTGATAATGACTCCTGCGCATCTCCATACAGCATTTTAGTCTTGTCCATGTAGAAGAGATCGTTCTCTATTCCAGCAAACCCTTTTCCTGCACCCCTCTTAAGGACAATGACATTCTTCGATTTGTCTACATCAAGTATCGGCATCCCGTATAAGGTGGTACCTTGTATACGGGCCGCAGGATTAACTACATCGTTTGCCCCGATAACTAGCGAAACAT
>JAJZYX010000009.1 GCA_021797855.1 Thermoplasmata archaeon | reverse complement strand
TGCCTGTTTTGTTCCCATCCTGAGAAGCTCCATTCCCTGCTTCCTCTTCCACTCCATTTCTGTCATACCCTTGGGATAAGATTTCTTCGCCATCCAGCATAGAGAATGTAATCAAACTTAAAGTATATTATTACCAGGTTTGAATAAAGAGGTCACACATACCTAAAGAACTGTAAATACAGCAATCATAAAAGAAATGTTTATCTTTGTTAGATTGATTAACATACATGACTACTGAAAAGAAAAAAAAATCAGCCAACATGTTAATTGACCCCATCTTACAGTCTATACTGTCGAACCCGACTAAGATAATGCCTGGGTTCGCATCAGAACCTGTTGTCAGAATCGAAGTAGTTAGAAACTGGTAAACTGATTTCATCGGGCCTGTTGAACCTTAACGTTAATTTGTAAACTTCTATTTTCATTTTCAAATAATAATGTTCCAACAGCGTTGTTACCTTGTACCTCCATGACTAAGGCTCTCATAGCACGTCTATGATATTCTATAATAAGTCTCGCTAGGTTATCATTTGGTTCTAAGGAAATTGTATCTATGCCCAGTTTATTGAGGTCGTCAATTGAAACACCCTGTGCGTGAGAAAGAGGCGTTGTTAAGAGTTCTTGCTTTAACTTGGTCGTATTTATTTTAGTTCTTGGTTTAAGATAATTATCTATGACTTTCTCTGTTTGGGCGAGCGCGTCCAGTGAATTTTGATAAAGGAGGTAGTTTTGTGAGGTTAGGATGGCCGCTATCAAGCTAGGTTTAAACTGCGAAGGTATGTTCTTTATTTTGTGATCGATAAAATCCTGTATTGTGTTTTCCATAGTTTCCTTTACACTTCTAGCTGCTATTGATTGGTTTCCTTGCGGGCCACTTATCAATAATTGAGGATCAACTGGCCCAAAGCTTGCAGATTTAATTGCTATCAGTTTATTGGACAAAAGAGATAACAGTGTGCCTGCGGATTTACATATATTTACAGCCACGACATAGAATTCATCAAAATATGTGTGTATTCTTTTTAGAGCCTCCTCTGGAAAATCAGACTCGCCACCATAAGTTTCTAGGATCAAGGCAAGTTTGTTTTGATCACCATTTTTAGCAGTTTTGACAATATCTTCAAAATGCATAATATGGGAAAGGCTCATCATTGTAAGGGGTGCTATAGCTGGATCCGAAGTATTGGCTATGTAAGAAGCTACTGCTAAACTTTCTTCCAATTTTTTTCCGAGCTGTTTTTGAATTTCAATGAGCAGTTCGCGTCGTTTTGAATGAAACAAATTCTCCTGCATAACTTGTTGAAAATCATCTTTAATTTGCACAGACACAATACTATAATGCTGATTAATGAAAAAACTTTTGCTCGCTTGACGTAGTGCCACTAAAGTTGCGCAAACTTAAGGATACATCCTCTGTTACGACATTGCTATATGAATGTAAAATATCAGGATCAGAAAATTATTTAATATTCATCGTCTATAATTTAAGTGATGAGCCCGTACCCCTAGGGGGGTAGAATCCCCTCGGGCCCGTTAGTGTTCGTAAACAGAACCTATGTTCAACCTCAAGATGGCCCATAGAAAGGATGTAAATCCATAGGAACTTGCGAGAATGCTAATCTTAGGCCTGACAATTTAAATATCTGCAAAAACTGATATACAATTTCAGGGATATGCTTATTATGTCTTATCCACAGCTTAACAATCACGGACTGACTCTGGAAAAGTTATTTTTGAAGACCGTCCGGTCGAGGAATACGGGGGAGCTAACTGATGGCAGGGAAAGCATAAGTTACAGGGAATTTTATGAAAGGATTATAAGAATAGCTGACAAATTGCATAGAGACGTTGGGGAAAAAAGGACTATATCAGTAATGGACTGGAATACGATAGATTTCGCCTCGCTAATATACGCAATACCTCTCTCCGGAAATATCATACATCCCGTTGACGTGAGGCAGCCACCAGCACAGGTTATCTCATCGATGAAAGAGGCCGGTAGCACTCATCTTTTATATTCCAGAGATTTTGAGAAACTGGCCGTGGCTGTATCTAGTTCTGGTCATATCAAAAGTGAGGATGTTAGAGAATCCGGCAAAGTTATTCAGGAGTACGAGCATTCGTCCCATGAAGGAATTGAACTTCCGGTGCTGGATGAGAATCGTGCTGCTTCAGTGCTCTTCTCCAGCGGTACAACCGGGAAGCCCAAAGGCGTTAAATACAGGCACAGGGATATCGTGTTGACCACGTGGGCCATGGAAACAAATCTCTCTGCATTTCCGGGACCTGCGAGGCTTACATCTGTCGACACTGTATTCTCTCTGATTCCTTTCTTCCATCTATGGTCATGGGGGACCATCTTCATCTCCACTCTCCTTGGCTCAAACTATATCTTAGGTGGAAGATTTGACCCAAAAGGGGCTGCTGAAAACATAAGGAAAAACAAAGTGACGTGGATGAGCATGGTTCCAACGATGTTCAATGCCCTGACAGCCGCAGAAAGGGATTCCCTCGATCACATGAAGATACTCATCGGGGGATCAGCCATCCCTTCTGGCATACTCAACTTCGCTTCTGAGCATCACATAGAACTGACAGGAATATACGGTTTTACAGATGGACTTGCGGCAGGAATCGGGAACTCAAATGTGACAGATGATTTTTCCCGCAGGAACGCAGATGCAGTCAATTCCATCACGCCCCTTATATTTACGGATTTTGGAATAGAAGGGGAGAATAACGAGCTGAAGTTCAAGGCCCCCTGGATACCCGATGGGTATTTTAATATGCCAGAGGAGACGGCATACAGGAACGGCTGGTTCTACCCAGGTGACTCTGCAGAGTTTACGGATGAGGGAAAGATAAGAATAAGAGATAGAATAAAGGACCTCATCAAAAGCGGAGGAGAATTCATTCCAAGCGGACTTCTTGAGTATTATATTTCTGGTATAGGTGAGATCGTAGATGTAGCTGTAATAGGAATGCACGATGATAAATGGGTTGAGAGACCCGTGGCGATCTACCGTACAAGTACAGGAAAACCTGTCCCAGATGAAACGATAAAAACTTATCTCACGGAACTCGCATCGAAGGGACTGATCAAGGGATGGTGGATACCTGATCGCTTTATCTTGGTGGAAAATATGCCCATGACTAGCACTGGAAAGATAGACAAGAAAGTTCTGAGGGTTACGGTGGACAAACAGTCAAAATAAATAAGCTCCGCCATCCGTGGAACAGCGAGGTACATACAAAGGGTGAGGGAAATGGGTTCTTATCATCTGGAAAATGTGCGACTGGATTACGTATGCTTATTGGTGTAGTATCCGCGAGATGGCTAGAAAAACCTTTTTTATATTCCCCAATAAAGAGGAGCCAGTTCAAAATCCACCTTTGTGGGTAAGAACAAATTACAGACTGTTGAAGACCACGGTGGTCATGGAGGCTACATTGAATTCCATCTCATTACTCATGACCGTTGCCCTGAACCTCTCTCCCACAGCACCTTCGATAAAATTTAAAGGAAGATTATAACCTTCTGGAGCAGCTGCATTGAAGAATTCCTTTGGTGCATTTCTAATTGCATCCCAGCTTCCCCTTTGGAATGATGTCAGACAAAGATTTAGGTATTCTCCAGCTTCAGGGGGGAGAGATTTACTCCCTGCCTGAAAAAGGTCGAGACGATGTATTAGGGAGCCGGAAGAAATGAGAAGGAGCCTCTTGCTTATGGAGCTAGACCTCATCATTGCACCCAGTGACCTGTGCGCCCCCTTACCCAAATCCGGTGATATCGAAACGGGTACTACCGGAACGTTTGACCCTCTGAATATGTGGAAAAGCGGTGACCACGCCCCATGATCTAAGCCCCAGTCAGTGGTTTGGGAAATTGGAATTTCAGCATTCTCTGCTAGGCTGACTATTTGACCGGCGAGATCTGGGTCTCCAGGTGGTTCATACCTCACGTTGTAGAATTCTTTCGGGAATCCGTAGAAATCGTATATCTGTTTTAGCTTATTCGATGAAACCAATTGAAATGAACCAAAAGTCTGGAAATGTGGAGTCATGACAACGACAGCATCAATCTTGTCGGCAAGGGACTCCCCAATAGATTGAAGTGCAGTCACAGTTTTAGAGTGGTCAATACCTAGATTGCCTATAAGGGTAGGGGAATTAGGTACGAAAGCCACGGCCTCTATCACCCTAAAAAATCTATCCACGCTATTTGTGCATTTTGTTATAATGCATTGACATCCACGTAAAAGTGCAAGCTCGCGGGGAGAATGAAAGATTTAAGTTTTTCACATTTCGCATATCATGATTTTTAAGCGTACCTCCCTTTCGATTGTCTCCCTCCGGCTCTACTTCCTGATATTATGAGCTTAGCTTTGTTTATCGTTTCCTTCCTTGGTTTACTCCAAGAACGAAGTATTTTTCCCCTCTCACTTTTTGCCAATAAGATGTCTGTATTGCTTACGGAGTCGTACTCCTGAGGTCTATGATAATCAAGAGGAATGCCTCTTCTTACTTTCTCCCCGGCGAGTGCGTATGAGTCTTTCCACGATTTTCCTGATTTGAAGATTGAATATGCCTCCGCGGTGGCGTTTACGGAATTTTCCATTGATTCCCTGGCCTTCTCTTCATCAAGCCCAACTTTGAGCAGGAAAGCGCGAAAGTGATCTAGAAGCTTCTCTGCCAGGATCATATATTCAATAGTTCCATCCTTTGATATCTGGAATTCCCTGTGGTACCCGGAATGTTTGTTCAATAGAATCCCAGAAGTTGAGACTAAACGACCAACTGCCTCCGATGCATACCCCTGAACCATTTCTAGGAAGTCTGGATTCTTCTTGTTCGGCATAAGCGAGCTCCCAGTAGTAAATCCTGAAGGCAGTGTTGCGAATGGTGATTTCCCACTACTAAAGATTATGAAATCCTGAGATATTCTGGAGAGAAGGACCATTACTTTCAGCAAAAAGACCGAAACATTAAGATCGTCAAATCCCCGGTGAAAGGCCCCAGCCATAGGATTTCTTGTTTTTGATTTGAACCCTAGATTCTTTGCAATGGCATTAAAATCTACTGGTGAAAGTGAGCCGAAACCCGATCCGTAGCCTAATGGTGACGTTTCCATAAGTTCATCACATTGCTTAATGGCTTCGAGTGACACATCCAAGAATGTCCTTGATAAGTAGTCAAAATAACTTGAAACTGTTACTGGCATTGCCTGTTGGTTGTGTGTATAACCCGGCATCTCTCCCTTGGATTTTCCCTTGCGAACATGCATTAACTCCGAAATGGAGATGAGATTTTTAGAGACCCTCAGGAGATGATCAATGTAGAAAGACCTTATGTTTGTATGACTCTGCTCGTTCCTTGAAAGGAAAACTCGGAGATTCTTGTATGCGTTCCCACCCTTCTTCTTGAGGTAATTCTCTACAAATCCATGCACGTCTTCAAGAGCTGGATCCAGTTTGGTCTTCTTTCCAAGCATAGAAACCAATCCAGCTAGTATAGAGTCACTATCCTTCAAAGGGATTATAGATTCATTTCTGAGTTGCAAATGATAAGCGATGAGAGAGGTTAATTCATAGTCGAGAAGGATGGAATCTATCTTCGCGTCCTCACTGGTCATTACGTCGGAGAGGTCTATACCCCCCTCCTTAGATGCTCCGCCGCTCCATATTTTCACCATGAGGTCACTCTTTCATTACCATCTCTTCCAAATGTCTCTTCCTTGCCTTTTTGGCTGCAATTGTTTGACTTCCGAATATGTATATGAAACCTGGAGCCTTGCTCTGATCAAATGTCTGGTTCTTTCCATATGTCGACTTGGAAAAGTCATAAAGGGAATTCGCGCTTTCAGCACCTAATGGGATTATATTCCCTTTGTATAACTTCAGTTTAACCTTCCCATTTACTGCGCCGTTAATACTTTGTTGGAACTTCTTTATGTGATCCATCAGAGGGTCAAACCAGAGACCGCTGTAAACCATATCCGCAAACTGTTGGTCCATCAACTTCTTAAGTTGGTTTTCTCTCTTCGTCAGTACTAGAGATTCTAGATATTTATGCCCATTTATAATTGTGACGGCAGCAGGACACTCATAGAATTCGTGACTCTTTATTCCGACAACTCTGTCCTCAATCATATCTATAGCTCCCACACCGCTTTGGCCTGCGATATAATTCAGTTCCGCAATTAAATCCTTCAACGGAATCTTTCTTCCGTTCAGCTCAACCGGTAATCCCTCGCTGTATGTAATTAATATATCAACCGGAATGTCTAATGACTTCTCAACAGGCAGGACCCACTTATAAGCATCCTCCGGAATTCCTTCATCTATGGATTCAATGTTCGATCCTTCAACTGACCTTCCCCATAAGTTTTCATCCACAGAGTATTTTCCACCGTTGGGTATTTCGATGTTCTTAACTTTCGCATACTCTATTTCCTCGTCCCTGTTCATGTTCATTTCCCTTACCGGTGCGATGACCGTGAGGTCTTCATTCAACGCCCTTATAGAGACTTCGAATCTTACCTGGTCGTTCCCTTTCCCTGTTGATCCATGGGCTATGATGTCGCAATCATTCTGCTCTGCAAACTTCACAGCTTCCATAGCCATTAGAGGTCTTGCTAGACTCGTGGAAAGAGGGTACTTATCCATATAGAGACCGTTATTCATTATTCCCTGTGAAACGAACTCGTTAGCGAACTTATCCTTAACATCCTCCGTAATTGTCTTCACTGCACCTAGTTTCCTTGCCTTTTCAGCAATTCTTTCCAGGTCATTCTTTTCCTGGCCTACATCTAGTGTCAAAGTCAACACGTCAAGATTCTGTTGTTCCTGCAGCCATTTTATCATGACGGAAGTATCCAAACCTCCAGAATACAATAGGAGTACCCTTTCCTTCATAACCAAGGATCTACCATTAATATATTAGAATAATGACCAAAATAATCATTTTAGATATGAATTTTAATTTTTCTTATATACAAATGTTAAAATATACATTAATCATGTAATTCCATGAGAAATTCGAAAACAGTGAAGGATACTGTTGAAAGCAGGGTAGTAAGATTCCTCCTTGAGAATCCAGATTATATGCTTTCCCTGAAAACAGGAATAGTAAATATTAGTAAATTAGCAGACCTCGTTTTGAAAGAAAAAAAAGGTCTTAATCCAATTTCAGTAAGGGCCGCATTGAACAGGGTAAAGAGTAAGTTAGATGAAGAACCAGGGAAAACAAGGGCCGACGACCTTCTGAAGAAGAGCAAAATCTCTCTGCAAGACAAGATCTGCGTACTTACCTCCAAAACTCCGTTGGCTATGAAGTACATATCTGCAACTCATCTTCATGATAGTATTGTGTACATCATAGACGAAATCGAGAGTAGAATTCCATCCGCCACATCGAATATTGCGATAGATAGAGACGTCAGCATGATACACATTTTCTCTTCAAAGGAAATAGAGAAAACGCCTGGGTTTGTAATGAGAATAACTCATAAACTCTTTGCAAGGGGGATCAATATTCTTCAGCTTATTTCGTGCTCCAACGAAACAATACTCATTTTGAACAAGAAAGATTCAACGCTAGCTTACGAAGTTTTGACAAGCTAGCATCCCCGCTATTCCTTGTGTAGTGAGGCACAGAGCATATCCACCTAGGTGATCCAAACTTCCACTAAAACCTAGGGACTGTTGGACCTATTCGTTAGGTAGGAATACCAGTTACAATGCATCATAAGTGACTGCTGAGGGGTCATTCTATTCCTCATTTCAATGTAATCTTCTCCCTTTAAACTCCTGCGTGGCCTTAAGTTCATCTGCAATTATTGATACTCCTCTTTCCAACATTCTTCGAGGAATCGTAACCGGAGGAGTTATCTTTAGAACATTGTTTTTTGCTCCGACAAGGGTACAAACCACACCCTTCTTTGCAATCCTATTTCTCATTTTCAGTGAATATTCTGGATCAGGTTTCCCTCTAGAATCAACGAATTCCACCCCTATCATGAATCCTCTTCCCCTGACCTCCTTTATTCTTTCGTTCCTGATTTCTTGTAACCTTTCAATAATTTCTTTCCCCATTTCGCGAACATATCGCACTTCCTCTTCCGTGATCCTACTCAAAACCTTCAGCGCTACCCTTGCGGTAAACATGGTGGCTGCCTGCATGCTTACCACATTATTCTTGTAGAGAGGATAGTCTCCGTTGTACAACACTGCCCCTAGTGGAAGCCCAGCTCCAAGGGCCTTTCCCAGGCAAACAGAATTTGGTCTCAACCCATAGCTCTTGTAAAGGAACATTTCCCCTGACCTACCGAGGGCAGTATAAACTTCGTCGACGATCAGTCTCAAATTAAAATCCCTGACCATCTCTTTTAGCGAGCTGGCAAACTGCTTTCCCATGACGTTGATTCCCCCGTCAGATTGCACTAATTCCGTGATTACTGTACCTCCTTCCGTATCTAATACCCTGGAAGCCTTTTTCAGAATTCTCTCGTTCTCTTGAATTGCATATTCCTCACTTACCTCCGAGTTTGGAAATTTAAGGTGAACTATGCCGTTCTTCCTGTCAATTCCTGTTCCGTTAGAGACCAGATAAGTGATGTAGTCAAGACCGTGGTATGCACCTTCGAACGATATGTAGGCTTTCCCATAATTCATTTGGAGGGCAGCGTCACAAGCCTCCGTTCCAGACGTTGCGAAAGCAACATTGCTGAATCCAGACATGGTCTTGAGCTTCCCCATCAATCGCTCCGTGTAGGAATTCCTGAACACAAGGAATGACACGGGAGAAGTAAGATCAGAAGGGGTTACGAAATTATGACCCACGGCCATTGCGGCCCCGGAGAAATCCAAATATTCCTTTCTACGTATATCCACGGTGTATTTTCCGACGGTCCTTATCCTACCCCTGATCTGCTTGAATTCCGGAGTTACCATTTTCTAACCTTCTATCACTTCGTCAATTCTTCCACGGTGTCAACTTTAAGATAGTTCCTTCTTGCGTAGATAATTATTATGCCAAGCACGATCCAGACAACGATCATGAAGTCTGCTACCAGAAGGGGCCCAGAAAGACCTGCGAGAGAGTAGTAGATAGCTATAGCCATTATGATGCTTGCTATCGCTGGCCCAATTATGTGGAAAGGTACGTTGATCTTCGTTTTAATTCTTTTGAGGAAGAATGCAAGAGATTGGTTCGTTATGATGTGGTACAGCAGCGTGAAAACAGTGATCGCGGTGAACCAGGCTGAGAATCCATAGAACAATCCGTTTGATACCCCCAATGCACTAACGAATCCGGCCAGAGTTGCTAGAATTCCCACCACAAGAACTATGAAGAGCCATATGGTTGCAATATGAGGACTTTGATACTTCCTGTGCACCTTTGCGAGGCTTTTCGGAAATACGCCGTCCCTTGCCAATGCGAAAATGGTTCTTGCCCCGCTATTACCGAAAATCACAGGTGAGGATATCTGAGCGAAGATGACTATCAGGAATGCAAGGAATGCTACGTCTATTCCCATATACTGTTGTGCCAGATATATCCCAGGCGCGAATGAGCCCACTACTGTACTGAAATTCGCACCTGAAGAGGCTACTATGGAGTAAACGACGAATGTGTCGAAAGCAACCATTATCAGCAGCGCAGCAACTATCGCCTTCTTTAGGCTAGTCTTAGGGAGATGAGCCTCTTCCCCAAGGGAGACAACTGACCCGTACCCTCCGTACGCCAAGAACGCCCCTATAACCATTGCCAGGAAGAACCCGTACAGTCCGTTGGTGGAGTTGGCAATGTTGAACGCCGCGAGACTATGGTTGTGGCTCAGAATGAGAAGCCCACTTCCAAGAATGACGAAGAAAACAATCTGCATGAGGCCGATAAAGAGGGCAGTCCTGGTTGCGATTCTTATCCCAAGGTAGCCAATCACAAGATACAATACCGGAACTATGAGGCTCAGAAGCACGACGGCATAGAATGGAAGGGTATAATTGAAGAGGGCTATAAGACTAACATATACAAACCAGCCTACGACGATACTTGCACCCACTATGTCACCAACAACCCAGAACAGATGCCAGAAACCTACACTCTTAGAGATGTACTTATTCTGAGTTGCTGCCTCTACAAATTTGAAGTATCCACCTGCATTTGCGACCTTCTCACTGAAAACATAGACCGCAATTATGGCCAGAAACAGGGTTGCCCCAGCTATTAGGAAAGCGAGTGGAGCGGTAACGCCACCGAAGACCATCGCGGTTACGCCAGTAACAGCGAATGCTCCAGCAGGGAAAATTATGGAAACCGCATAAAACACGAGTCCCCAGAACTTCACCGCATCCTTTCTCAGGGTCTGGACAGATTGAGCTTCGCCAGAGATAGTTTTATCGCTCATTTATAAGTCACCTCTTTGAGTTAGGCGAGACAGATTATAAGCATTTCCTTTGCGACTAATTAATCTCCACAAATAGAATTTCTCCATGAGTGGTTCATAAATTAGGCTCCATCGGTAGAACCCGTAAAAGACTAAATAAGGTCGCAGACTAACTACTTGAGTTAAAAGAACTTGGTGGAAAAATGTCTGTCTCTAGAAGGGAAGTTGTGGACCTGGACGTAAGGGTAGGGGATGTTACCGTCCGAAAAGCTAAAGTAAATCTGCTGAAAATTCCTCTCACAACTCCATTCAGGATTTCTCTTGGAACAGTTTACGATTACGAAGGGACAATAGTAGAGTTGATCTCGGAAGATCACTCTGGATTTGGCGAGGGGTCAACAATTCAGGAAATAACTGGTGAAGTCCCCGCAGGAGTCTTCGAAACTTCAGTTCAGATACTAAGGCACTTAAAGGGGAGGCGTTACGACGGGATTGAGGCTTTTTTAGAAGATGTGTATCGCTCCGTCTATTCAAATCCGACTGCTAAGAATGCAATAGACATGGCTCTTCATGACCTTGTAGGCAAAACTTACGGGATTCATGTAACTGAATTACTCGGAGGAGGCCTGACACAGAGGGAGACAAGTCTGACAATAGGACTCGGCTCGGTTGAAGACAGCCTCAGGTCACTGAGAGAGTTAAAGAAGATGAATGTAAGGATAGTGAAAGTGAAAGTAGGAGGGAACGCGGACTTAGACGTGATGAGAATTAAGGCAGTTTCAGAACATCTGGACGGCAGGAAATTCTATGCGGATGCAAATCAAGGATTCAAATTAAGGGATGCACTTAAGGTTGCTAAGGTCCTTGCAGACGAGGGCGCTCTGTTTTTTGAACAACCGATGGAAAGGCACAACTTGAATGAGATCGGCCTCTTGAGGAGGCAGAGCGGGATTCCGATCATGCTTGATGAGTCCATAGGCGAGCCATTCGATGTCATAGAATCAATTCTATCGGAGAGCGCAGACCTCGTCAACGTAAAGCTAACAAAGAGCGGGGGGATAAGGAGGGCATTCAAGACCCTTGTCACGGCGCAATCCTATGGAATCGATGCGATGGTTGGATGCATGGTGGAAAGCAAATTGGCAATAGCGGCATCTCTGTCAGTAGCCTCGTCTCTATCAAATGTGATTTATACGGACTTGGACGGTTTCCACTCCATCGCGAGTCAGCCTTTTGACGGCGGTGTCGAATACAAATCAGGAGTCAACACCCCAGTAAGAGGGGTTGGATTCGCCTCCAGTCCATCGAGGAAAAGGTGGTGAATTCAGTGAGTCACATCCACTTCTCTCTCTGACAAGCGCCAAGACTGCATGAATCAACGCTCTGACATGATAATTACTACCAAATTCAAATCAAAAATTTTAGAAAGTCTTAAATTCAGGTGACCGTTGAATGTTGGAATTTTGGAGGAACAAGAGATGACAGAAATTGGAAAAGATGACCAACGGCCGAATTCCCCTGCGCAGATTTCTCCGGAGAGGAAGCGCCCCTCAGACACAAAGTGGTATGCAATTATCGTTGTTTTAGTCGTGATAGTTGCCGCACTCGGAGTTCTGGCGTTTTATCATCCCCAGCAATCAACTCCCGTGGGAACTTCGGCACAAATAGTTTCGGCAAATGCGATTGCACAGTACAATGAGCCCTACAACCTATCTATCAAGACGAATGGTAAGTTCAACAGCCTGACAATTAACTGGGGGGATGGGTCGCCTCAGGTGATACCTTACTCGGGATCAGATTACGTTAACGTTTCCCACACATATTCCTCCCCCGGGTCATACTACATCTACTACACAGTGAGCTATCCAAGCTCCACATTCTCAGGGAATGGACAGATTATACCTGTCGGCGTGAATGAAGCCGCATCTGCTCTTCCGCAAAACGAGTCGTACGGAAACATCGCAATACAATCATCTTCGGCCCAACCGGTTGTCAATAACAGCTGGATTTACAAGCCAGGTACCTCCCTCTCGCTCCTGATCGGGTACTTTACGCCTCCAGCAAACAGCAGCTATCAGGTGGTGTCGCAATCCCTAACTGTTTCGCTCAATGGATCTGTGGTTGGAAGTGCAGTGCTTCCTTATTATTTCAACAGTTCATCAGGTCTTTATGAGCTTCCTTTGAGCACTGCACTCTTCAACATAACGCTCTCATCAGGTTACTACCAGCTTGAACTGGACACTTTTACGGCTGAAGTCAATTCAACAACAGGAATGGTGAATACCTCCCTAGGGGTTTATAACACTGCCTACTACGAAGATATCCCAGTATTCTCAAGTGCAGCAGAATATTCCACCACATCTGCTGCTGGAACGACATTTGTTAACGCAGAGGCCACTACAGGCGGGTACGTGACAATTGATCCAGCGATTGCCTACGGCATACAGAATTTCGAAATAGATGCTAACACGATGGCAACACTGGTGGGTTACAACGGAACAAGCTCCAGCGGATTCTTCCCCTACCTTGCTGCCTATCTTCCAACAACTGCGAATGGAGGAATCAATACAAACTGGAACAATTACACTGTAACCGTCAACCCATCCATAGCGGGATACTCTGGAAGCTACAAGGTGCAAATAAAACCTTACGAGAACTATACGTTCCACATCAGGTCAAACGCCACATTTGCGGACGGAACTCACGTTACCGGATGGGATGTAGCCTTCTCATTCTACAGGACACTCCTCTTTGATGCAGGAAGCCCTGGAACTCCTGGATGGATCCAGGCCCAGTACCTGCTGCCAGGAAATTACTATACTTCGAACACATTCTGGAATCTTACCCAGAATATAACCTGGGACAACGCAACTAACAATGTGACGTTCCACTTCCAGAATCCGATGTCACCTTCCCTGGTATATGAAATCCTCGGGCAGGTCAGTGGAGGGTGGATCATAGATGCTTCGTGGGCGCAGCAACACGGAGGTGGCATAGGGTGGAATGCATCTGACTTCTTGGCCTACCAGGCGCACGGGAATGCTGGAGACTACATCAGTTACTTGGTAAACAACATCATGTCAAGCGGGCCCTACATGATTGATTACACTATTCCTGCATCTGAAGTCGTCCTGGTTGCAAACCCTAACTACAACCCCCCAGGGAACGGATGGATGCCCAGACCTTCAATTGGGCGGGTGGTACTTGAATATATAGGAGAAGAGTCCACACAGTACCTTCAACTGAAGTCAGGGTTTGCAGGGGCAGCTGCGTTCTTCCCGACGAGTGACTGGTACGCAGTTCAGAGCCTTCAGAAATCCGGCATCGTTGACGTTTACACGTTCCCAACTATAGGTATATATTGGTACCAGCTAAATGCGAACATAAACGAAACTCTCCTCTCTTCCGTTTTCCCTACGGCCAATGTTCCGCAGACTTTCTTTGATTCAATACAGGTCAGAAGGGCATTTGCCGACGCCTACAACTACCCATATTATCTAGCTGAACAGGTCGGAAATAAGGTATACAACACTACGTTCGGAACTGGCTACGCTGGAGCTCTGCCTTACGGCATGTTGGGTTACCAGAATAACGCAAGCTTACTTGCTGCTGGCGTCTCGCTGCCTCAGTTCAACATGACGTATGCCGAACAGAACTGGACGGCCTTCGTCAACTCCCCTTACTTTGCAGCGGAGGGTTTGACAATAGCATCGGTGACAGCTGGGGGGATCACGGCCGGCGACGTCCTCTATCGGGGAGCGCCGCTGAGCATTCCGATAGCAGTTTATACCGCGGACCCTGTGGACGTGGAAGGGGCCACAACGTGGGGTCAAGACCTTCAACAGATAATACCGGGTGCAACGTTCCCTGTTGAGCCGAGTCCAAACAACGAGGTGACAGCTTGGGAGGTTCCGACACAGAACCCTGCTCCAATCCTTCAAGCTCTCTGGGAACCAGATTATCCGTATCCGACTGACTACATGGGACCGATAGCTTATCCCAGCATCAACAGTTTCTTCATGGGACCCCAAGGATTCTATCCTTCCTGGTTCAACAACTCCTCAAATCCCGTGAGCGGCCTGCCAGGAATGGTTGAGCAGTACAACAACCTGACCGCTATGGACCAGATGTATGCAATTGCCAGCAGTACGAGCAACACTACGCTTGCGCTCAAATATTTCCACGAAATGAATGAGGAGCTGGTCAACATGACGGTCGACGTCTACCTCTACTCAATTAGCGGATACTGGGTGGTAAACTCGCATATTTCACCCACCTCGATCACGTCCTATCAGGAAAACGTCATGTTTGGCGGAATACTAATGTACGATTACCTCACTTACACCTGACTGCAATTATTTCCTTTTATCATTTTTCTTATTTTTATAGTCTATTTTCCTTCAAAGTTTTCAGTTGGAAGTTAAACATTTTCAAAAGATTGGAGGATGTCTTCGACTGTCTCCCTTCTTCTTATAACCCTTTCCTTGCTACCATCGATCATTATCTCCATCGGACGGGCAAGGAGGTTGTAATTCGAAGACATTGAAGTGACGTAAGCCCCGCAATTGAGAATCGCAATTGTATCGCCTACTTCCAACCTGGGAAGGGATATTGACCTGAAGAGGATGTCCGTGTTCTCACAGACCTGTCCCACTAGATTGACTGATACCTTCCTTGAATCTGAAGTCCTGTTTGCAACAAACACCGGGTGAACTGCCCCATAGAGTGGAATTCTAATTAGAGTGTTCATGCTCACGTCCATTCCCACAAGCACATTATCGTACCTCTTTATCCCCGTCACCGATGCGAGCAGCACTCCTGCGTTCGCAATTATGAACCTGCCAGGCTCAAGTATAAGCTGACTGTCCCGGAACTGCCCTTTGGAGCTGAA
Source organism: Thermoplasmata archaeon (assembly GCA_021797855.1). Classification (GTDB taxonomy): domain Archaea; phylum Thermoplasmatota; class Thermoplasmata; order Thermoplasmatales. Next base: position 20,546 of record JAJZYX010000009.1, on the reverse strand, counting down.
CTTGCTGAAATTGCGGAGAATGTAATGACCGACTTCGTCTACGTCTAGTTCCTTATCCTCAATATTGTAAGGTACTCCAAATCCTCCGCCAATGTCGAGGAACTCAAATTCTATTCCATTCTCCCTGGCGATTCTGTCTGCAATCCTGAAAAACAGATAGGAAGATCGATCGAAGAACGAAGGATCAAGAACGTTGGACCCTGTCATCATATGGATTCCGAACCTTTTAACCCCTTTCCTCTTCGCCATTCTATACGCTTTCACTGCCACCTCGGGGGGAATCCCAAACTTGCTCCCCCTCCCTCCGGTTTTTATCCCCTTGAACTGCCCTCTCCCTATACCGGGATTTATCCTGAAAGAAACCACTTCCGGTAAATCATCACCCAATAATTTCATCTGAGAAATATCATCAAAGTTCAGTACCACCCCCTGTCTTGTTATTGAAAGAAGGTCTTCCCTGGACATGTTGTTAGGCGTGGCTATTATCTTCTCCGCGGGGAAACCTACTTTGAGTGCTAGCGCTACCTCATTAGGGGTAGCTGCGTCTACCCCAACATTCATCCCCTGAAGCATGCGAAGTATGAAGGGGTTGTAGTTTGATTTGATGGAGAAGTGTATAGAGGTTCTGCCACCAGAAAAGGCCTTCCTTAGCTTCCCCACATTCTCCTGAATTTTCCTCTTTGAATAGACTATAATGGGAGTACCGTACTTCTTTGCCAGTCCAGGCAGGTTCTTACCGTCCAGATATAACGATCCCTTTTGCTCGTAAATGATATCCTCTATGTTCACAATTTACAATGCGCATTTATTATATGAGTTCTTTTAAGATATGCGGTCTCAATTTATGCAACTAATCACCATGGAGCTTAACTATCTTTTCCATCCATGAGATACAATCTTCCACTCTTCTGACCCTACATCTTCGAGAAACTGTTCCGTCCAAGCGTATTCTGAATGAGAAGCCAGAAATGCAGAACTTTCAAAAACGCCTGAACAGGGTTTTCCCCACTTTATGTGGGAAATGCCAGAGAGTGCCCCTTTTCCCGTAACAATTTTCCCGTCTATGGAGCCAATAGGGTAGTAAGGACCTTTCCGATCAAATACATCAACGTTTGGTTCCTCTTCCCTGTGACCACAGATCGAGTTCTTCCCCGGCCTGTCCTGACCCAGTGAGTAGTCTAAGTGATCTGCCAGGATCCGTTTGCACCTGTCTATGGTCAGAACCTCATCCTCCATCAGTTCCTTTAGCCTGAAAAGCCGTGCGTTATCTGAGTTGATTGAATTATCATATTTTATATTTGATTCTCTTCTGACCTCATCGAACTGCACCATATTGCTGGAAATAAAGTAACCGTTGTTCTTCTTCGATAATACGTGGTTATGAGTTGCAATTTCCAGCAGACCGATCTCCTTTTCTCTTGCATCCCCCATCAGGTAATCGTTCGAGTACCCACCAGTATTACCTTCTATGATCCTTTTGGAGAAACTATAGATGGAATCTGAATGCTGGATTGCGAGCCTCAGCCTCTGAAATATCGGTATACCATTCGTGCTGTAAGTGTTGATCCCATCGAGTGTTGTTTCGCTCGCCATGATCCCCTTTTCGTTGTAGTAGAAATCCGTGCCGCTGAAAACAAGCCCCGGGGCCGTCTGCATTACAAAACTGTACCCATTGTCCGGAACTACCTTTAGAATGAGGTCGAAGTTCACTGCCGTGAAATATCTCCACCAGGTGGAGTGGGCAAGAATCACATCCCGGTCCGATGTGAAATCGCCGGTTGATATGAAGGAAGTACAGGACCCATTGGCTGCCCCTTCCTTCTGCGTAAGGAAACTTTCCGCATCGAACATGACGTTTAGAGCAAGTATGTCTTCGTATCTTATCCTATCACTCGCAACTGAGTTGTATCCCTTGACGATACCCTCCATCTCCTCCATGATTTCTATGTCAATTAATTTCTGGAAATTGGTGAGGGAGAAATCAATCAACCATTGCCAAGTTTTGCCAAAGTCATGATTGAAGATAAAGTTGAAACTGTCTATCGTCCTCCGGAGCTTCCTGCTAAAGTTTTTTCCAATCCAGGTTCCTATCTCCACTGGGCTTCCAGATACCTCTCCGAAGATGAATTCGTTATTCTTCATCTATCACCCCAGATTCTTAATCTTTAATTCCATTTCTTACGTGGTTATATATCTGGACCTATTGCAATTCAATGGAAAAGTCCCATCCCGACTTGCTTCCATGTTCAAATTGATTCCTCTTGGAGTGAAAATGGGGATACTTCTTCTCCATATTTCTTCGAAAATTCTCTGAGCCGGCCTATTTCTGCATCCAGTTCCTCAATAACATCTCTGGGGGTTGTGCTGATGCCAGAATAAATTTCCTTGATCCTCTCGTCTTTTTGAATCAGCTTCGATATCCTTACCTTGAACTGCTTTTCGTATTCCCCCCTGGTGTACTCCTTCCCAAGCATCTCTCTGAACAGTTGGACGAGGTCCGCAAACCTCGGAACGTAACCAATGGGAGTTAGTATTGCATCCGCTTCACCATGTACCCTCTTTTCCATCCACTTCAGCCAGACAACTTTGTCCGTCTTTTCATTCAGGTATTTCCCTCCCTCTGACAGGAAGTAGTTCACTGCAAATATCCTTGGCTTGCTCTTTAGTTTCGACCCAAACTCGAGGTAGTTATTCAGGTATTTCCCCAGGTCAACGGACAGGAACTCCATTATTGACATAGCGTTGAAAGTTCTCACACCAGTTTTTCCAAGGCTAGCTGCCGTTGTCTCGGATTCTATGCTTGCTCCCTTGTTTATCACGCCGTGATTCCAATTGAGAGACTCGCATACAGGTGGCCAGGTGTCACTATCCCTTCCTCCGTATATAATTCCTTTTACAGGAACACCATTCTTTTCCTCAAGCGCTCGCTTGTCCAAAGTCCTGAACGCATCCAGACTGACTGTGAATCTGGCATTCTTGTGCGACGGAGTTATCTCCTTCCCTTCTGCATCCTTGTTTCCCCTTCTCCATTCCCCACTGTGATTCTCCCCTTTGTCCGGAATAGGAGTACCCATGCCGTTCCAGTATGGCTTCCCCTCGCTGACGAGAACATTTGAGAATATCACCTCGTTATCGCTGTGAATTGCTTCCCAGATGGTAACGTCATCAACTGCGTTAACGCCGTCAATGATCCCAAACACTCCGCTCTCAACATTTATGGCCTTCGCGATACCATTGTCATTCTTTATGAATACTAGATCATCCCCAACAAGTCTTTCAGATGGAATCGTGCAGGTTGAGGTTTTGCCGCATCCGGATGGAAATGCACCCGTAAAATATGAAACCCTGTTCCCTTTCCCGTTTACGCCCATGAGGAACATATGCTCTGAAAGCCACCCCTCCCTCAGGGCGTTTGCAATAGTGATCCTGAAGGCGAGTTTCTTGAGACCGACCGTATTACCCGCATATTGGGTATTCACCGAAAGTGATGTATTCCCCTCAAGATCGAAATAGACCCTCCTCTCCTTCAAATTTTTGCTAACCTTTCTGGAATCAACTTCTCCCTGGCTGTGAACAAACTTCAAGAAAGTAGCTTGGGGGTGCTTGACGAAGTAATCGTAGTCTCTCCTGTAGAGGATCATCTCGCTGTGCATAACGTAGTAGGAATCTGTGATCTGGACTCCCTTTATGGAGAGGGGTGACTCTCGCGGGCCCAGGGAAAAGAATCCTATCAGCATGGTCCTCCCCCTCATTATGCCCTTCATTAACCCCTCAATTTCCTTTATCGCCTCATTACGGTCGGCGGTATTGATGAAAGGAAGTTTCTCGCCATGGGTGGTGAGGACCTTTGTGTTCTCCTTGTCCCTTGCCTGGTCGTAATAGTTGTCAAAGTGGTAGGTGTGATTAAGAAAGGAGAGCGATCTCTCTTCACCGAGTTCAATTGCCTTTCTCCTCACGTATTCGTAATCTTGTTGGGAATCGGTCACAATAAAAACTGATGACGGCTCCATCAGTTGTATAAAATGAGAAATAAAGTCTAGAAGATCGTCGTTCTTAAGCATCTGTATTTTGGACATTTCAGAGGGAGCAAATAGGTTCCTATCAGAAATTACAGAACTTTTCATGTGATAGAGCGTAAAGAATATCTTATAAAACCTTATCTGTTACGCAGACTAAGCACCTTTAGGTCGATTAAACGCTTCCTCTTTGTGAATTTCCATAAAATAAATGTTCCACAGTAAGTGTTATGCCTCCTTCGTGACAACCTTTTCGGGGCATTCCATTTGTGGATTCGGTGACTAAGGATCGAAGGAACCCGCTGCCTTTTACTGTCTTCGCACTTCCTTCCGTATAGTTGGACATAGAGGAAACTAGAAAGGCTGCGGTTATCGCAGTGTTTTTCAAGCTTGCTGATCCCTAATAGCGGGATCGACGTGACGAGCATTTCCATCATTCAGTTAACCTGATCGGAAGAAAGTGTTTTGGAGGCACCATCTGCGGCTATCACCTGTGAAGCCACCGCTTCATGCCTTAATTCAAGCTGGACGATGTCTAGAGCCAAATTCTTCTAGAACATAATCACATCCCCTTTGATGAGTAGTATGCAGCACGCCCCAGGTTCGATGGATGGGTCCGGTCTGTGGAAGCTATATCCTTTGCCTATACGGCAACTTCACCTGACTTGAGAATGTCACCATCATTCTCCGGCATAACAGAGGTTTCTACTGCTGATTGAGATTGATTTCTACGGATCGATCAATAGATCGAGCATCTGGACAGATTCCTTTGGGACCCTGTCGCAATTACGTGCGCCTCATTTTGAACTATCAAAGATAAATGACCGGAACAACTTGATGCCTAACACAGGTTCGTCTGCAAACTTGCCACGTCTTTACCAGAATGCGGAGGGAGGGATTTGAACCCTCGGATCCCTACGGAACCAGACCCTCAATCTGGCACCTTTGACCTAGCTCGGCAACCTCCGCCCACCGAGCAAAAGTCATTCATTTTATTTATTCTTTTATAAGAATCTGACAATTATGCGTTGATATTTGACCTCATTTCATCTGCTCCGTGTCTTTTGACTGCCTCACGTGGCATCATTTCTCTGCCAGAAGGGGACAGGTTCAGATCCCCTTCCCATAATATTCGTCTACGGGAATTTCTTTCCCCTACCACTTCTGCCCTGTAATCCTTTCAAATAGGTTCCTGTACAATTTTGAAGTCTCTGAAATCATTTCGGGTGGAAGGGCGGGTATTGGAGGTTCTTCAATCCCCTTGCTTCTGGCCTCTGTCAGGAGTTGGTAATATCCGATTCTTCGGTAGTACTGCCTCACAAATTCCTTGCTTCTTTCCACTAGATTTCCATTCTTTTCGTACTCTTCTGCCTCCCAGAACCTATCCTCGTCAGCAGTCCCGAAGGTGTCAACAAGAACAGGTCGCCTTTCTTCGTCTAGGGCAAATTCCTTTTTTCCATCGGCGTGTATAAGACCCCTTGCGAGGGTGGTCCTATTGATCTCTCCATCCATCTTGAAGATCATCTCCCCTATATTTTCCACATCCTCCTTCCCTAGCCCGCCTATCTGCATCGCCTCTTTTAGGTCAAGCAGCCTATCAGTCTTTTCGAACTTGGTGGTCATCTCAAAGAGTGGTTCAGGTATCTTATCCCCGTGCTTGGGTGGGCTTCTGAATCCGAGGTCCTGAAATTTGGTTTTGCCTTTCTCGATCCTATCCAGCAGAGAGCCGGCCACATAGTACCTTACTATGAACTCTAGTGGGATAAGGTAGTTTTTCATATCTTTGGTCGCTCCACTCTCTATGATTTTGAACTTCCTAACTACCATCTCCTTCTTGTTCCTGAATTCCAGGAGGTGATTGGGTATGTTAATTCTGGAAGCTATCTCGAACCAGTAGTTTGATGTCCTTGCAAGCGACTCACCCTTGTCCGGGACGAGGGAAGGTATCACCTTGTCGAAAACTGAAATTTGATCCGTGAAGATAAAAAGCAGCTTTTCTCCGAGGTCATAAACTTCCTTGACCTTCCCCTTCCTGATGAGTTTCATGATTCATTATCTTTGGACAGACATTAAACTTTCGTTCCTAGGGAAGAGAAAGGAGCGCGTCGCCCACCCGATGACTTGGTAATCTCAGCATATCCTTCTCGTCATTTCCTTTTTGGTATAACCTTCCTCAAATTTGGAAACATATATTTTGAAGATTGTAATAGGTATAGTATGGCAGCTGAAATCAATGTTAAGTATGGTACAGACCTTCTCAAAAAGGGATTTGCCCACATGACAAAGGGGGGCGTAATCATGGATGTGACCAACGCCGACCAGGCGAAGATTGCTGAGGAGGCCGGTGCAATTTCAGTCATGGCCTTGGAGAGAGTTCCGGCGGATATAAGGGCAGAAGGAGGAGTTGCAAGGATGGCAGACCCCCTGAAGATAAAGGAAATCGTGGACGCTGTGACCATTCCGGTGATGGCAAAGGTGAGGATTGGGCACCTCGCGGAGGCAAAGGCCCTGGAGAATCTTGGAATAGATATGATCGATGAGTCTGAGGTCCTCACGCCGGCTGATCCGTACTTCCACGTCTACAAGAAAGAAATATCCATTCCGTTTGTCTGCGGCGCCAGGAATCTTGGGGAAGCAGTGAGAAGGATCTGGGAGGGTGCAGCCATGATCAGGACTAAAGGGGAGGCAGGTACAGGAGACATAATCGAGGCTGTGAGGCACGTGAGAATGGTGAACCAGGGAATCAAGGAGGTAGTGCTAGCTGACGAGAACGAGCTCTGGGAGATGACGCTAAACATTTCAAAGAGTTACGAAAACCTCATAAGGGAAGTTAGGGGAGGACTCTACGGGAGGGAGGTTGTCACAGACAATGACGTGATATTCGGAAACTACACGTACGGGGAGATAAAGGCTGGAATCCATGAGGTTCTGAGGGAGATTAAGAGGGCAAAGAGGCTACCGGTAGTGAACTTCGCGGCCGGGGGGGTTGCGACCCCTGCCGATGCCGTCCTGATGATGGAACACGGCGTAGACGGAATATTCGTTGGAAGTGGAATATTCAAGAGTGCGAATCCACGCAAGATGGCTTCCGCAATAGTTCAGGCTACTGCAGCATGGGATGACCCATCAGTAATGGTGGAGATGAGCAAGGGCCTTTCCGGGATGAAAGGAAGGGATGTAGAGAAGATGGAGGCATCCGAGAAGATACAGGGCAGGGGCTGGTAAATAGTTTAATGAGCTTCCTGACCGTTGTTGGCCATATCAACGTAGATGTGGTTCTTGACGTCAAACGCATACCCACGTTTGGAAGTGAGCAGGTACGTTCAGTTGATAAAAGGCTTGGGGGAACGGGGGCTAATATAGCAAGATTTTCGGCAGCGCTCTCAACTCCTGTCACCCTGATATCAAGAATCTCCAGAAACTTTCCCGAAGACCTGCTGGCTCAGCTCAAGGGTGAATATATAGAACTGAACCTTGAAACCGTCGACGAGGAGGGGCCTATCTGCTACATTGTCGACTCGGGTACGAACCAGATAGCTTATATGTACCAGGGACCGATGAACCATCCAGGCAAGGATTACGAAATCAACACGAAGTACTGCCATTTTGCCACATCAAACCCGGAATGGATATTGAAACTGATGAGGAAGAGCTCAAGCATCAATGTTTTTGATCCGGGTCAGGAAATAGAGTACAGATGGAAGAGGGAGCTGCTTTCGGAAGCGTTGAGAATCGCAGATATTGTGGTGCTGAATGAACACGAGTTCAACTACCTTTCATCCTTCGCAAGGATAGACTATGAGAAAACGATTGTTACTCTGGGTGAGAGGGGGGCAATATACAGGGAGGAGCTCATCCCAACCGAGAGAATAGGGAAGGTTTCCTCCCTCGGAGCGGGAGACGCTTTCCGGGCCGGCCTGTACTCAGCACTATACAGAGGGATGGAGATGAAGAAGGCAGTGGCGTGTGCCAACTGGATCGCTGGCATTTACCTCAGGGGAGGCATTTCAGCCCTCCGCGAGGTGGACTGGGAAAAGGACTGCGAATAAGAGATGCTTAATGAGCGCATAAAGAGAGAAGAGTTGCAGTATGATGCATCAGCTATTCTATATACCTCCATTTCAAATTGACAGGACAGGGAATTGCTTCGTATTTTGAGTAGAAATCAGCAATCTCGTCAATCGTTGATTCGTTGACGAGACGCGGCGAAGAGTTCAGCAGTCTCCGTTCTTTGGTAATCAAGACGCAAATATCTAGTTAAAATACGATCTATGTTTAAATACAAATAACTGCAAGAAATTACCCAAGAATGAACAACCCCCCTGGAAGGGACAGATGGTTTCTTTCATATTTCCCGATGAATACGTCAGCAGGAATAACCGGCCCGCTGGCGCCATTGTTCATTACAGAGCTTCTGGCCGGCGGGGCGGTTGAATATTCTGCTTTCGTCATAGTGTCATCCATTGCAACAATCATAGGCCTCTTCTTCTGGGGGAATCTCTCTGACAGGCTTGGAAAGAGAAAGATATTCATCTACATAGGCTTCATATCCCTAGCAGTCACGGCACTGATGTATTCCATTTCGTTCAACATCGAGTATTTTATAGGGGTGTCGTTCCTTTCCGGGTTCTTCGGAAGCGCGGTCACTCCGGTCTCCTCCGTCCTAATAATGGAACTGACGGAAAGGAAAGACTGGTCGATGAAAATATCCAAATTCTCCCAGTACAACAGCTACGGAAACATTGCAGGGGTACTGTTTTCAGCTGCTTTCACTGGCGCATTCCCCAAACCCTATGTTCTAAGGTATCTGTATCTGGTGTCCTTCGTGTTCTACGTCCTATCAGCCATCCTTGGCCACCTCTATATTCAAGAAAGCAAGAAGAAGGTGGTGAGGGACGAGGTCCCGTTAAGAACATTCAGGGTTATAGAAAGGGTCAGATACCTCCCATCCCAGATCATTCATTTCAACTTTCACTTCAGGGAACTCGAGAAGGATCTCAAATACATCATAGTTGGATTCCTAATAATGATGACCGGGTTCCAGCTTTTCTTCGTTGAGTTCCCCATAATGCTTACAGCAAACTTGGGGGTATCGTCGTCGGTATACTTCCTCATCTACCTTGGCAACTACCTTCTGGGCGCAATCACCTTCGGATTCTCTGGGCTGACGTGCACAAAATATGGCAACAGGAAGGTGGCAATGATTGCGATAATTTCAAGAATAGTCATATTCCCCTCGACAGTGGCGCTTGTTGCATTTGTCTCCTTCAAACCGCTCTTGTTCGTCGGCCTTCTCCTCATATATTCCCTTCTTGGGGCACTGTGGGCTTTCATATCGGTCGGAACAGGGACGCTAGTATCGAACCTTTCCAAGCCAGAGGAAAGAGGGAGGGTTGCCGGGACATACAACGCTGTCCAGAGCTTCGGTGCAGTGATAGGTTCTGCACTAACCGGGATTATAGTTGTGAGATTCGGTTTCTACATCGATTACATCGTAGCCTCCTTGGTTGTAATAGCAGGTATTCTGATATTTCTCAGGGAGAAATCAAAGTAGTCACTGCAGCTTCACTATCCTTCCCTGACGGTAAATGGGGATAACATCGGTAAAGTCTACCTGAAGACAGAAATCTATATCTTTCTCTAGGTTGAACTTCTTAAGGAGCGCGCTGCCGTTTCCGTTCTTTGCACGAAGCAGGTTGACCTCTATATTGGAGCCTGGTTCGAGAATTTTCTTCGTAAGAGCATAGGCGAACTCGTTGTCTTCTGTTGAAACTCCGTTCTTAAGGTTTGCGGGGAATATGTGAACCTCCTTGTTCCTCAGGTACCTTGAAAGTGAATTGATGTTGAGGAAAGAACCGATCAGCGCCCCTTCACCAGCCCTGATAATCGTTGCAGACCCGTTAGTTGTCTTGATAGCAACCTTTGCTCCCTCAAGATCCAGACTGAACGTTTCCGTAGGTGAGTTACCGTAATCGAAACCCTTTATTGGCTCAAGGTTGTCCTCCCCGAAGAGGATGTAACCCTTTTCCTTGAGCGCATAAGCATCACTTACGTTGTCAACAGGAATTACTTCGGCAGCCCCCTTCATGATCATAACGACAATGTTTGAGGTCGCCCTGAATATGTCCGCCACGACCGCTGTTCCGTAAACATTCCTGATGTACCTGCCATCTGTGATCCTTATCATTGAACCATTTCCAGTGTTATCTCCGAGCCCTCGTTATTGAAGGCCCTCCATGAATACAAGTTGAAGGGATACCCAACTATGATATGAATGTTCCCAAATTTAGAGTAAAGGCTCCTGTCTTCGTCGCTCGGGTAAATTACCCCCGATGGATGAGAATGAACCGTTCCTACGTAACCGAGGTCCAGAGGCCTTGCCCATAGCTGCATTATCGCACTTCTGTCCCCTGATATTGTTCCCGGGAGGAGGGCAATTTCATAAATCACATCCCTCTTTGCCTTGAGGAGTGCGGCAAATTCATTTGGCAGGGAGTCCTTGCTACTTTCCATGACGAGTTCGATTACACCTCTCCTTATCTTCATCCCATTTTCTCCCTTGCATTCTTGTAAAAATCGGAGTTGAACCTTATGAACTTAGCAGGGTGCTCGCTCTCAGTGAAGAACATCTCGTCGTGGAAGCCTACCTCTATACCCTCCTGACCGTCGAGAGTGAGCATGATGTTCTTTCCCTTGTCGAGGGCTACCACTCTTATCGTTGACTGTGATGGCACGACCATGCTCCTTGCGCTAAGGCTGAATGGGGCCATGTACGAGATGATGAAACCCTTCACCTTCGGATCAAGTATCGGACCTCCAACGCTTAAGGAATAAGAAGTGGACCCCGTGGGCGTGGCTATTATTATCCCATCGGCCCTGATATTGTGAATGAAATCGTTGTCCAGATACACTCCAAACCACCTTATCTTCGACATTATCATGGTTTTGAGAACCGCCTCGTTCAAGGAATCAGGGAGCCTCCTTGAATTAACAGTTGTCTTTATCCTCGCCCTTTCCTCCACGCGGTATTCCCCCCTAAGGAGCCTGTTGATGCAGTTTATGGCGCCTGAGGAGTCTACCTCCGAAAGGAACGCCAGGCTCCCAACGTTTATGGGAAGTATCGGGATATTTGTCTTCTGAAGTGTCCAGAGTGCCGTGCCATCCCCCCCAACGGTTATTATGGCGTCAACGTCCATCTTCTCAACCTTCGCTCCGTCCATCTTCATCTCCCTGGCAGTCCCAGACTCAAGGAGGAAATCGTTACCATTGTCCTTGAGATAAGCTGTTAGGAATCTAATTAAATCAGTGCACTTCGGGCACTCTGGTTTTGCCACGAATCCTATCTTCAACTCTCGGCCACCCCCCTGATCCCGAAAGCTATCGCGAAGAGGTTGAACATTGTTGGTGAGGAATCTACTACAGATATATAAAAATACACAAATTACCCTTCCTCCAAGCAAAAGATAAAATAGAAATTGCCGTAGTATTTAAAGGAAGGAATGAAGTTAAAGAGGGAGGAGATCATTGCAATTTCCGCCATCATCATAGCTGGAATAGCGATAAGACTCATCCCTAACATCCTCTATTATGCTTGGGGTAACGATTACGGTATCTATTATTACCTCAGCCAGGCCTTTCTAAGCAGCAAGTCGTTGGCATACCCCCCGAATTCCCCTTGGGGGTCTGACGGGTATCAGTATTTCCCGGTCACTTACTTGATTGTTGATGCTGTTCACTACGTAACCGGTCTCCCCATCAGCACATCCCTTGACTATTCCATACCCATCCTTGGGGGGCTCACACCTTTCCTGCTCTACCTCATCTCAAGGGAAGCTGGCCTTGACAGGATAACATCCTCCCTCGCAGCCTTCCTGCTTGTGGTTAGCCCAATCCAACTGTACCAGACATCCCAGCCGAATTACCTCACAACCGGTCACTTTTTCCTCCTGCTATCGATCTACTTCTTCCTCGCTTACCACAGGAAGAGGGTATTCCTCATCCCCCTTTCATTTTCTATCGTCCTGCTCGTCCTGTCCCACCAACTTTCAACTTACTTCTTCCTGATTTCAATCATAGGAATGGTCTTCGGAGTAAATCTCTTCAGCACCAAGTGGAAGGACAAGATTCTCTCCGACATGATGATAATAGAGCTCTCTGGAACGTTGATGATGGCGTATCTTCTTCTCCGGGTGCCAAACATGGTTCTCTTCTTCTCCAGGGCAATACATGGCCTTGGATACGGTGCAGTTCTGTCCCTTTTCTATGCCTTGGTTCTGTGCATGTTCTATATCCTAAGGAGAGTCGACTCCACTACCTTAAGAAGATATGCCATTGGTGTCATTTCAAAACTGAAGCTGGAGATTGCACCTAGGAGGGATGTTTGGCTTGTATTCTTGGCGGTATTTCTACTCGTTGTATCGTTCTTCATACTCAGGGCAACGGGATTTGTGCCCGGGTACATCACCGCCTACGCAATCTTCATCTCGCTTCCATTCATCATTTTCATTTCAGTCTCCGTCATAGGAATCAAATATTTTCTCGCTGAAAACAACGTATTCGAAATCCTCGGCTGGAGTATGGCAATTGTGCTTTCCCTTCTGTATAGCTTCGCCTCTAGAAATACAGTTTTGATACCTGCCAGGAACATAGAATACCTTTCTGAACCGTTTAGCGTAATTGCCGGGTACGTTCTAATAAACTGGTACAGGTACTTCCGTAATGAAAGGAGGCAGGGAAAGCGAACAATAGAGCGGCAGTACACCGGTACCCAGCATGTGAGCACCCCCATTGCCATTAACACCCCTGCTGGCTTAACGGTCGTCACAATCCCAAAGGGAAAAGCTGTAAGTACGATGAGGCGGGTAACTTTGTCCGCAAGGAGACCGCTGGAAAACGTAATAGTCATCGCTGCGGTATCGTTGGTGTTATTAATGGGAGTGGCTAGTTACCCGATGGTTTCTGAATTTGTACCTTCGCACACGGAGGCAATTACTCTCCAGGATAACGCTACCATTCAGTATCTCGCGGAGGTGGGCAACAGGAACCTTTCTGTGGCCACAGACCACCAGATCGGGATACTTCTCTATTCCTACGGATTCTATTCCCCGTTCAACAACATATCAACCCTGTGGAATTCAACCAGCTGGACAAATGCCACCAATGAAATAACCGGTGACAATGGGTCATACCCTCCCATTGGGTACGTATTCCTCAACACCTACATGCTTAGATACGGGGTGTGGGGCTTCAACAGCTCCCTCAATCCCAATCAGCCCCCTATCCAAGTTAACGGGTCTGCGTTCACCAAGTTCTTCAAGCAACCCTTCAAACTAGTGTTTGAGAACAGTTCGGTCAACGGAAACAGCACTTCCTACCTCTTCGAACTCAACTGGACTTACCTGGGAAATGAAGGGTACAACCTCACATATTATGAGGCCATATACAGGGAAAACAATCCGGGGGGCCCAATCAGCCAACCTTCTCCCATTTCTCAAGTTTCTGGACAGACGAAAGAGTACTCCCCCTCTTTATCTCCTCCCTCACTCTATTCTCCCTTTCCGCAACATCGATTGCTCTATTGGTCACTTCCAACGCCTCCTCTTCAGGTATCACAACAACGCCTGAGTAGTCGGCGATGATGTAGTCTCCTGTTCGTATTTTTATCCCGTTAATCTCAATCTCGCTGCCAATCTCGCCGAAGCCCTTAGGATCCCCGGCGTTCGAGGAGACATACCTGGAGAATGCGGGGAACGGAATCTTCATGATGGCATCTAGGTCCCTGATCGCACCCCAGATTACAACCCCCTTCACCTTTTTGGTCACACAGCTCCATGACGCAAGTTCACCCCAGACTGCATCTTCACCTCCATCTGCATCTATTACTATGATATCCCCCTCTCTTGCCCTGTCTATAGCCTCAACAGGCTTCGCCCAGTCCCCGTTCACTGTCTTCACTGTCAGAGCCCTTCCGACGATCTTTGTCCCAGGGTTCACCCTTGGAACAATACCGTGAATCGCGCCTCCTCTGTGCATAGCATCTGAGACGTTTGATGACGACACCTTTGAGAGGGCTTCGATTATCTCATCTTTCGAATATTTCTTGTAAAGTTCGGAGTGCTCTGCAACTCCGGTTGCCATCACTCTCTTAATTGCTGCTGTTTCCTCTGTAACGTTGGGTGCTTTGGTTATTGCACCTCCAACGATTATTATAGAAGCTCCTCTCTTCACAACTTCTGGTATGGATTCCTTGTTGAGGCCGCCCGCCACGGCAACGGGCAGTTTAGTCGACGCAACAACGCGCTCAAGTATCTTCATCGGGTTCTTTCCAATCATCTGCATGTCTATGCCTACGTGCTCACAGAAATACTTCACCCCCAGTTTTTCAAGACGTTTGACCCTTTCCTCTACGTTCTCGATCTGGAGGAGATCTATCATTATCTCTGCCCCGTACTTCTTTCCTGCTTTTACCGCTTCCGTTATCGTAGGATCGTCGCTTATTCCAAGTATGGTTACTATTTGCGCACCGCTCTTGGCTGCAAGCTCTGTCTCGAATCCCCCGACGTCAGCTGTTTTCATGTCAGCTACAATTACCTTGTTCGGAAAATTCTTCTTTATTTCTCTTACTGCATTCATCCCCTCGCTCTTGATTAGGGGAGTCCCCACCTCTATCCAGTCCGCCCCACCTTCAACTGCTTCCTTTGCTACCTGCAGCGCTCGATGGAGATTCTCAAAATCTAGGGCCACCTGTAGAACTGGTTCCATGCTATCGCCTATGAAGATGGAAAATGACTACTTTAACTTATCAGGGAAGAAGACTGCCTTCAATTTCTATTTATCAGGAGGAATTTTCGCTTTCTCTTGTTATGGGTTTTAAAACCGGAAGTTGCCCAGTGGCGTTCCAAAATTGTATTAATTTTTGAAAGTTGTACCAACAATTAGTTAAATTATCTTGAGGTCAAAAGTTTATGAAGTCTTTGACAGTACTAGCGTTGGCAGCAATAATTGCCATGATGGCTCTGCCTCTGAGCTCCGCCACAACAATGCACGCAACAATAGACTCCCAGACGAACGTGGCAAACGTTAACACAACCAGCAACTACGTGCTCTATTACACCTACCCTGCAGGAAGCAATGCATCTAAACAGCTCAACGGGACCGTCATGTGGCTTAATGCCACTTCCTATGTCAACGGAACGACAAGGCAGGAGTTGCAGCAGGACATGAACCAAGTTAAGATAGCAGGAAACACGTCCTCAGGGACCATAAATGCATCTACCAACTCAACATCAAATCAAACTATAATTCACGTGGTAAATGCAACCATTTCCTACCATGTACATGCGTTTGCAAACCAAACAAATCTTACGGTCTATAGAAACATGACGCTCCATCTTACGATTACAAACGTAACCAAGAAAACTGGCAGCAACACAACAGTCATCGACATGTCTTGGAGAGCCTTCGGGGTTCAAGGAAAGCTTGAAAGCACATTCCATGGCAATCTAGCCGTGAGAGTCCCATTCCTCAACGTAACTGTTAATGCCGATATCACCAGCAAGATGGACGTGAATGAGCTCGGAGACCTGAGCCTCGGGGATGGCAATTCAGGAGCAGGAGGAATAAATCTTGGATTGTTCTTTGATCAATCTGGGTTCAACTCAAATGTTGCAACATACAGCACCGTGAATTTTCACGTGTTTGGCGTGCCTCTGACGAGCTGGGTTAGGGTGTACGACAGTAACTCCAACACAACTACATTTTACTACAACACAACAACAAATTACACTGTAAATTCAACTATTAACGATAACGGAAGCATATACACGCTGAAGTTGAGAATCGATCCCAGTGCCGCTGTCACTACTACCGGTGACGCAGAAGCCACTTCATCGAATCTTCTTGCAATTGTCTCTGGGTCAGGTACAACGTTCCCAGTTCAAGACATAGTTGTAATAGGGATAACTGTTGTCATTCTGGTTGCTGGGTCAATCGCATTCCTGGCAAGGAGGAGAAGAGGAAAGTAACCCTTTCTCCCTTATTTTTGCATCAACCACAAAACTCAGGATTCCTGCTTTTTGCTTGATTTTCTTATCTCTTCAATCCTCTTTCTTAGTTTTTCGTCGGAGTCCGAGACTATTCCCGCAAAATCTGCTCGCGCTGCTTTGACTATGGCATTGGAATAAGCCCTAGATATTTTACCTGCTTTCTTAGCTGGCGCCCTATAGATGTCAGGGATTTCATATATGATACCGTGTTTGGGTGGTGTCCCTCTACCCTTCCTGAACCTAAAGAACGCCTTCTCAGCACCTATAATTTGCACAGTACTGGCGGAGCTAAGTGCAAGATTCCTGATTCCTCCAAATGACTTCAGAAGCCTTGCGGCAACCTTGTATCCGACGATCTTCTTCAGATTTGGTGAATTTCTTTCCACATATTCATCCAGTGTCTTCTCCAACTCCTTTACAAAACCTCTGACTTCTGCAAGCATCCCCGCAATTTTGTCTGAGAAATCGCCTTTTGCGGATGTCGCATATTTCATAAAAATCGAAGTTTCATCGACCTTCTGTTCCAGGTAATTCTCGAATCTTTCCATTTCATCCAATGTGGATATGATCTTTTCAATCAGCTGATCCTCCGTCAGCTTCGTAGTGAGGAGTTTCCTATTCAGCGTCCTGAGACTTTCTTTGAGAAGCCCGAAGTTGACCTGCTTTTTTTTGAAGGAAGGGGACAGGATTACCTCTTCCCCGTTGTATGTTCCCTCCCCTTTCTGGAGGATATCTAGGTAGATTCTGATGAATTCATCCTGATTCACCTGATATTCCTTGTCGTCACCTTTTATCTTGTCAATGGAGACGAGGTATAACATCATTCGATTAGGGACGTGATGGATAAAAACTTTCACCAGTTCTGGGATTTCATATCCAATGCTAAAGCTCTACTATACGTCACCAGTGTGCTTATACAGTGCCATTGCTTCCCCCAAAACCACTAACTTTCTTATAACAGGTAAAAATTAGGTGTCGTGAGGAAAACAGACTTCACTTCTCTGATTGCTAAGTTTGAGAATGAGCTGAAAACGGAAGAGGATGATGCAGCTTCCTTCACGGTGAGATTCCTGAATAAGAATGTTGCCCACTACAACTGGGTCGGAATATATATGGTGGAAGGAAACGACCTGGTTCTCCGTACTTTTTCCGGGCCCAAAGAGACGGAACATAAGAGGATTAAGATTGGCGATGGCATTTGTGGCCTTGCTGCGAAAGAAGAACTGACGGTCATAGTTCCGGATGTCTCAAAGGATCCCAGGTATATCGCTTGCTTCCCTGAAACGAAGTCTGAGATAGTCGCACCAATCTTCAGGGATGGTAAGGTCATCGGGGAGATTGATATAGACAGCGATTTCACGGACCCGTTCACCAACCAGGACAAAAGTTTCCTCGACAAGATAACAAATTTAATAGGGAGAAGGCTATAACTAGAACGGGGCTATTGTGACAGCTTCAAGTATTATGAGGTATTCACCGGGTGGTTTGATGTCAAATAGGAGATACTCTAAATATGAAAAGGCAAGAATCGTAGGGGCCAGGGCTCTCCAGATATCCATGGGCGCTCCCATTCTCATCGAAATCCCTAAGGATGTCATAGATCCTCTCAAGATTGCAATGATAGAATTTGAGAATGATGCAATACCTATGACCGTCAAGAAGAAACAGAAAGCAAAGTAGGTGCATATGAAGAACTGGAGCGGACACATAATTTTCCCTCAGAATTTCGAATGGAAGCAACTAGAGAAGAGTTTCAGGGGCATGATGGAACTTTTCTTCAAGGAAACAAATGAGATGGAGGACGAGCCGGACCACAGGGACGTGATTATCATGCTCAACATGCTGGACGTAAAAAACAACAGGAAGCCAGAAGGTTATACCAGGGAAGGGAAGCTCAGGATGATATTTCCTCTCGGCAAAAGGGAGATTACTATACTTGCACCCCTACCAGAGACGTACGTCAGGGATGTATCCGAGGACATAAGCAAATACCTCATATCCAAGAAGATAAGGCACATTCTTGAATTCGATCAGATGAAATACACCGCCTACAGGAAGAAGAGGAAATAGGGCTGGCAGTGAACTCTTCCCTCTAGGCTCCAGCTAAATCCTATTATCCATCGGAAATTTTGTATAAAAATTGAGGCGTCTGGTGGGTTTCCGTCAACAGACAATACGACCCAACCTTCCCCGCATCAACCTAGAAATTCTACTATTCTCCTTGCGCCCTCTTCTAGATTGTCTTCCGATAGGGCAAACGAGATCCTCACCCGATCAACCCCGGAGGGACCGAATCCTGACCCAGGGGTGACCAGTACCCTCTTCTCTTCAAGAAGCTTGACGGAAAATTCTTCACCTGACATTCCGTTTCTTAACCTTGGGAATGAGTAAAATGTTCCTGCTGGCTTTTTAATCTCGAGTCCGCTGCTTTTTGACAGAATGGAATAGAGTAGATCCCTTCTCCTTTTGAATGTCAACCTCATCTTTTCCGGGAATTCGGTATTATCCATTGCCCTAAGCGCAGCATATTGTGATATAGACGGAGCGCAGGTAATCGTCTGCTGCTGGAACGCGTCTATATAATGCGTGAACCCTGGAGGAGAAATTAAATACCCGAGCCTCCAGCCCGTCATTGCATGACTTTTTGAGAAACCGTTTATTACGAACGTCCTTTCCTCCATCCCTGGATATGAGAGAGGGGATATGTGAGTACCTTCGTATATTATCATTTCGTATATCTCGTCCGATGCCACGTATAGGTCTTTGTCCAATGCAACATCTGTTATTGCCCTCATATCCTCCTTTGAAGCGACCCACCCGTGAGGGTTAGAGGGCGAGTTGATCATGATCATCCTTGTACGATGATCTATAAGTTCCTTCACTGCCTCAATATCTGGGCTTCCGTCCTCTCTTGAGGGGAAGTAAACGGGGACCCCTCCGGCAATCTTAATTATCTCAGTGTATGAAACGAAACTCGGGTCCTGAATGAGGACCCTCTCTCCAGGCTCTATTACCGCTTGCACGGCCATGTTGAGTGCAAATTTCGCAGGGGTTATTATCACATCATCCTGCGCAATATCCTTGTTCGTCATCCTGCTGTATTTCTCTGCAATTCTAACTCTCAGCTCCTTTATACCCATAGAGGATGTGTAGTGAGTCTTCCCTTCCTTCGCTTTCCGGGCAGCGAATTCGATAACGTCCTCAGGGGTCGTTGCGTCCGGTTCTCCGACGCCGAATGATATAGCATTCTCCCCCTTCTCCTTCAGCTCTGAAAATTTATTGTTCAGTGACACAGTAGGAGACGGGACTATTTCCTTGAATCTGGTTGAAACCATCTTCAAGAATATTTCCCCTTCATATTTAAGTTCTCACGGGCGTGAATGAGACAATAATATCTTCACCCCCCAATTTCAAGGAGTAGATTCATGCGCTGGTTACAGATTAAACATGACGGCCCTAACTATCTATATTCCCTGGAGAGGCCCGTAACTCTCCTCGTGATTAGAAAAGATAATGAATACATTAGGCCTAATCTAGTGTGTCAATAAAGATCATCTCTCTCAGCAAATTCTACGGAGAGAAGGAAGTACTGTCTGACTTTTCATTGGAAATAAAGGGTGGTCAGGTATTCGGAATCCTGGGACCGAACGGGTCCGGGAAGACTACTCTTCTGAAGGTCATGGCTGGTATATCACAATTCGAAAGGGGGTCCGTGTTCGTTGAGGGGATAGATGCAAGAGTTGACCAGATTGGTGTAAGGAAAATAGTCGGTTATGTTCCCGAGACCCCATACTTGTATGAAAGTCTTACCCCCTATGAATATTTCAGCTTCATAGGCTCCATTAGGGGGATTCAGAAGGACATTGCAGAGAGGCGTGCCGATGACCTGACCAGAGCTTTCGGGATGGAAGAATACAACGACCAGTTCATAGGAAGCCTGTCATTCGGAACTAAACAGAAGGTCTCAATAATAGCCGCACTGATACACGCCCCGAAGATACTGATACTAGACGAAAGCATAAACGGACTTGACCCGCAGTCAGCAAAGATATTTAGAGACCTTCTTAGGAGTCTCGTTAATGATGGGATGACTGTGGTCTTCTCGACACACATACTGGAGATTGCTGAGAATGTGTGCGAAGAGATCGCAATTATGAAGGCAGGAAAGATCGTTGCCCAGGGGAAAACTTCTGAACTCCTCAAGGAAAAAAGTCTGGAGGACTTATTCATAGGGTTAACCTCCACGGAGGACATTACTTCAATAGTTAGCGCGCTGAGGGGTACCCTCAGGTAAAAAAATTTCTGCCATAGGAACGACAAAAATTTTAGTTGTCGAACCACATACAACTCTCATGCTAAGCTACAGCAAGATTTCCATCCCACTTCTTAAGCCTTTCAGGACAAGTTTCGGAACCCAGATCACTCGGGATGCAGTACTCCTCATATTTGAAGAAGGGGGGAGCAAGGCGTATTCGGAAGCCGTTAC
>JAJZYX010000008.1 GCA_021797855.1 Thermoplasmata archaeon | reverse complement strand
AGAAGCCGGACTTTTTTCTAGGGGAGGCGAACCTGCTATGAATCCCACGCCCCGAACGGGATTTGAACCCGTGTCCCGAGCTCGACAGACTCGGATGATAGGCCACTACACTATCGGGGCTTTGCGTCGTATTGACTGACTTTATATAATGTTTTCTTGAAGGGGAGTAGGAGGAAAAAGTCTCCTTAGCGCATTTATGTCCCCCTCTAGAATGTGAGAGACAGCAAGTTTCGTGAACGGGAACCAAAATCCCCTCATCTTAAGGTCCAATCTTATCAGTATCTTATCCTGGTAGACTTGGAATGTCTGGAATCCCTTGAGTGGTCCCTTGCCATACTTGATTATGATGGAGAGGTCATCTTTTCTCTTTCCTACCCATTCCAACTGCCTCTTGTTCCTGAACGCAAGTATAGATTCCCTATAATTCTGGTCTATCTTCTTTATTGCAATGTGTCCCTTCCAGATGGTGGTATCGTCAATGCTTTCGTAAAGCTTTTCGAAAGCATCCTCAGGTTGATCTGTCATTGGGAACTCGTAGTAGACCCGCACGATGTCAGATGAATTTCACGAATATAATACTTTGAACAAACTACCTCGTTTCTGTTTATCTCAAAGCAACCTCAAATATGAGTTGGCACGGTGAAGTTGAGATTATTGAATTGCATCTGTCCTACCGTGCCGTCCAAGGCTTATGTAATTTCCAAAAACAGAAAACGATTAATCCGTTCTCAATATCATGAAAGGTGGAGAAGGGCATTTTTGACAACAGTACGATCTCAAGGATAGGTCTTGGCACATGGCAGTTGGGTCTGAAAGGGTGGGGACCGGATTACAACGGAGATGAACTTGTCGAATCACTCAGAATTGGGATCAGAAATGGACTCAACTTCATAGATACTGCTGAGGTCTACGGAATGGGAAGATCGGAAACGCTTGTCGGAAATGCCCTTCAGGAATTCGACAGAAAACAATACTTCGTGGCAACGAAACTTGCAGGATTCAATTCTTCCTCCAGAATGGTTAGGAAAAGATTAACGATGAGCCTAAGGAGACTGAAACTTGATTACATAGATTTGTACCAGGTTCACTGGGAGCCTAGCATCTATACCAGCATACCTGAACTTTTCAGAGAACTGGAAAACTTAGCTGATGAAGGTCTGATCAATCACATAGGTGTCTCAAACTTTTCAATCAAAACTATCAAGAAGGCAAACGAATCAATGAAGTATAGAAAAGTAGTGAGCAACCAGATAAAATTCAATCTTGTTGAGAGGCCCAGCCATGATCTTCAGGAATTTATGAAGATGAATGACATCAAATTGATCGCCTGGAGCCCGTTGGCGCAGGGATTCCTCTCCGGCAACTATTCGCACGGAAACAGACCTAAGGGGGCAGTCAGGAGGATTAACAGACTATTTTCAGAGGCAAATTTCACCAGATTCGCCCCCCTCCTCGAGGTTATGCGATATATTTCTGAAGGAAGGAGGATGACGCCGACCCAAATTGCGCTGGCATATGAAAAATTCCTCGGAGTAATTCCCATACCCGGTTTCAGGACCAGGAAGCAGGTATCAGAAATTGTCGCTTCCAATTCAATCAGTCTTTCAAAATCTGAGATCGTATCAATTGAAAATGCTTTGGAAAAGTGTGGAACAATAGAAACGTCGGTAGGACTCTATCCGAGGTTAGTCCCAAATTTTGTTGCAAGAATCGGCGCGCTCTTGATATGAATTAGACAATTGACGTATACTGATATCGGCAAAGGCTAAATAAGTGATAAAATTGTGTGCTGAACACAATGAGTTCAATAGTATCCTACGGGTCATACATTCCAAGATATAGAATAAAGGCGGAGGAGATAGCGAAGGAATGGGGGGAAAATCCAGAGAACATAAAGAGCGGTCTGTTCATTTACAGCAAATCAGTCCCAGGACCTGATGAAGATGTTCTCACCATTTCTGCCGAAGCTGCGAAGAATACGCTAAAGAGAAGTGATGTCGACAGGAAGAAGATTGGAGCCATATATGTCGGATCTGAGAGTCATCCATACGCTGTCAAGCCAACTTCCTCAATCCTTGTGGAAGCCCTAGGGCTGTCGTACGACATCCACTCTGCTGATTACGAATTTGCCTGCAAGGCCGGAACTGCCGCCGTGCAGAACGTGATGGCCATGGTCGACAGCGGTCAGATAGAAAACGGGATTGCGATAGGGGCAGACACATCCCAAGGAGCCCCTGGAGATGCCCTGGAGTACTCAGCTTCTGCAGGAGGAACGGCGATTCTCATAGGCAGGAACGGATTCGCAGACTTCAACGCCACGCTGTCGTTCACCACCGATACACCAGATTTCTGGCGGAGGGAGGGAGAAAAGTACCCCAGTCATGGGGGAAGATTCACGGGTGAGCCTGCGTACTTCAAGCACGTCCTGACGGGAGCGAAGAAGATGATGGAACGACAGAAAACTAAGCCTGGGGATTACGATTATGCCGTATTCCACCAGCCAAACGGGAAGTTCCCGACTAGGGCTGCAAAGATGCTAGGATTCAAGGACGAACAGGTGAAGGATGGCCTTCTTACACCCTACATAGGGAATACATACTCAAGCTCGATGATCATAGGGCTATCTGCGATACTTGACAAGGCAGAAAGCGGGGATAGGATACTGGCTGTGGCGTTCGGGAGCGGAGCTGGCTCTGATGTTTTTGATATAACTGTGAACGATAGGATAAAAACATTCAGGCGCGAGAGGGCGAAGGGGGTAATGGAACAGGTAAACAACCCCATATGGATTGATTATGCGACGTACGTGAAATTCAGAGGGAAGATCATCATGAGGGGGGCTTGATGCAATGAGGGACGTATACATCCTTGGAGTAGGCACAACAAAGTTCGGGGAGCTCTGGGATTCGAGCCTAAGGGAGCTGGCGTCTGAAGCTGGTCTGAAGGCGATAATGGATGCGGGTATCTATGCAGAGGATGTGGACGCTCTTTACGGAGCAAATACCAGTGGGGGGCAGTTCGTTGACCAGGAGCAGATAGCCGCGCTGATAGCAGATTATTCAGGCATCACCGAGCTGAACATTCCCTCTATCAGGATAGAGGCGGGTTCCGCAAGCGGGGGAGCTGCACTCATGCAGGCCTATCTCGCCGTAAAATCCGGCCAGTACAACACGGTTGTAGTCGGTGGTGTGGAAAAGATGACCGACGTCCCGTCCGAAGTCGCGAATGAGATTATAGGGGGTTCTCTGGATGCAGAGTGGGAAACCTTCTTCGGGGCCACTGAATGCTCAATAGCTGCCCTGATAGCAAGAAGGCATGAGTACGAAGGATCTGCGAAACGGGAGAATTATGCAGTATTCCCAGTGATATCACACAAACACGCGTCCATGAATGAAACGTCGCATTTCAGAAACGCGATTAAGATTGAAGACGTCATAAACGCGTCTCCGGTGGCTGAGCCTCTGACCGTCTTTGACAACGCACCCATTAGCGACGGTGCTTCTGCGCTGGTGATATCTTCTGACCAGAAAAAGATAAGGGAATCCCCGAACCCGATAAGGATAAAGTCCAGTTCAGCGGCCAACGATTTCCTTTCACTGCACGACAGGAAAAAGATAGATCAGTTCAAGGCTGTCGCCAAGAGCACCAAGGATGCCTTGAGGCTGGCAAATCTAGATCTCGGGAAGATAGATGCATTTGAGCTTCACGATTCATACAGCATTGCCACCCTCATTCAGGTGGAAGAGATTTTTGGTAAGCAGGGCGTGAGGATGACGGAGGGAAACGATTTCTACTACAACTCGTCCTCTCCACTCAACGTATCCGGGGGCCTCAAGGCACACGGTAATCCGCTCGGCACAAGCGGACTCTATCAAGCTGTGGAGGCAACTTTACAATTGCGTGGGAAGGCTGGGGAGAGGCAGGTCAAGGATCCGAGGAATTTCCTGATACACAACATGGGTGGTCTTGGGACTACGTCAGTTTCCACCATCATAGGGGTTGATTAGGATGAGTGAAGTACCAAGGTTCTGGAGGGAGTCCAGGCACAGATACAGGCTCGTTGGAACAAGGTGCGGGAAGTGCGACACTCTCTATTTCCCCCCTAGGGTCATATGCCCTTCCTGCAGAAGGGAATCGGTAGGTGCCATGAGGGAGGAGGAGATGTCCGGTGAAGGGGAAATATATTCCTTCACTGTGGTGCACGACGGCCTGGAGCAGTTTAAAATGCAGGTACCGTACGTGATAGCCCTGATCAGGATGAAGGAAGGGCCGTTTGTCACCGGGCAGATCGTGGATTGCTCACCAGGCGAGGTCAAGATCGGGACAAAGGTTTCTGCCACCCTCAGGAAGGTAAGGACGGAGGGCAAAGAGGGCATAATCCAGTACGGGTACAAATTCACAATAACCCATTAAGCGATATCCCATCTCCCTCCCTTCGATGTCCCAACGAAAGGAAATACTGTCAATACTACTCCCTAGAATAGCGAATCATCAGGGCTTTACGGTGATTATCTGGACGTAGAAGTAGAGTGTCTTTCCGGCCAGATAGGGATTGCCGTTCAAGTAGTAATACCCTCCCGACACTTCACTGACGTATAGGCTTGAGGATATCATGGTACCGTTTGCAACGCTTGTGTAGTAGCTGATAGTGGTATTATTTCCGGTTCCAGTGATATTTTCCACCACTATGCTGAATGCCTTAGTTGAATTGTATGGGAAATACTGGCCCCCCACCACAGGTTCATTCTGGATGACCGCGTACCACCCGTTGAAGCTCATAACGTAGATATTCCATCCGTAAACCGGACTCCTTATGGTCATTCCCTGGTCTGGGAAGACTCCGAATTCCGCCCTGAAAGAGGTGTAGTTCATCGTCTGATATGCTGGGACGGTTCCGTTGATGCTGTGTTTCGTGATCTTGCTTGAATTTTCGAGGCCATAACCCAGGGACGGCGGGACCGTAATGACCCCTGACTGCCCCTTTGCCATGCCTATGAGCCCGTCATCGAACCCCTTTATCATGGACCCTGAGCCCACTGTATCGTTCAGAGGCTTGAATGGTGGATGGTAGTTGAAATCAGGAGCCTTTGGATACGAGGTGTTGTTGTTAGCCACGCTTGCCATGTTCGTGTCAAAAACAAGGGGGGTCCCGTCTACGACTATGTAGCCGTAGTACCAGAGAGAGACGTTATCCCCCTGCTTTATAACGTCAAGCCGGGGCTGCATGTACTGGTATGCACCGTATGAGGCTACGGGAACTACGATCACCAGTGCGATCAGTAGTATGATCAGGGTCCTCAATTGCATTTACTCTGCAACAACATCACGAATAAAAAACTACTCATCTCCTAAGCCCAGATTGCCAGAGAACGCAAAGCATTTCTCGTTAATGATGCTTCGGCGTAGTGGACAGGAAGCTCTCATATGCCGGTCTTGTATTCGTTGCTGTAGTCTGGGGAACCACCTTTCCAATAATTAAGGTTTCACTTGGTTACATAGACCCCATTTCCTTCCTGTTCTACAGGTTTCTTGTCGCGACCTTGGTCATGCTTCCTTTCGTCCTGAGACAGATAAACAGGAGGGATGCAATCTATGGCTCCCTGGTAGGAATACCCCTCTTCGTCGGATATGTGACCCAGACTATAGGTCTGAACTATACCTCCCCCTCGATGTCTGGTCTGATAACTGGAATTTACATCGTCCTTACTCCCATCCTCTCAATATTCGTACTGAAAAGCCGGTTCGATGCGGTCAAGATCTCCCTGGCGCTGTCCGCATTCGTAGGAATGGCGCTTATGACCGTATCCTCAACGTCAGGGGAGGCTATAGGAAACATTCTGACCGTTGGCACCGCATTCAGCTATGCGATGCAGATGGTTCTCACAGAGAAGTACCTTGTCAAGGGCAATCCCCTTGTGTTCACGTTCTTCCAACTTGCGGAAGTGGCAGTGCTCAGTCTCGTTTTCGATCCTTCTTCAGTTATGAAGGCTGACACTCTGACGAACGGTTACGTACTTTTCTCGGTATTGTTCAACGCCATCCTTGGTTCTACGATGGCTATATGGCTCATGAGTGTTGCTATCAAGAGCACTAGTGCCTACATATCTGCCCTGATTCTGGTGATCGAGCCCGTGTCCGCAGTTGTCGTTTCCACGCTATTCTTCAATTTTCCTGTCTCTGTTCTGATGATTGTAGGGGGTGCCATCATTCTCGTCTCCATGGTTCTCGCGATAAACAGGGAAAATAAAAAGAAATGAGACTTTGGAGATAGTCGCACAATCATTCCTTAGACTTTGCAACGGCGCGCCTTATCAACGCCCTTCTGAGATATAAAAGACCGCCGAATCTCTCAACAGTGAAACCCTCTTTGAAACGCGGTATCTTGGACATTCTCACGTAGAGAGTCATAACGTCCCTCGCCTTTGCCTGTGCCCTGATCAGCGTAGCAGGAAGCTCATCTCTCGCCCGCAGCAGGACATCCGTCACTTCATCCTGCGGGACCTCGCCTTCCAGAAGCCCCTTGAAAAAGTCAACGGTCGGGGCACCCCTCTTGAAGATAATTGAAGTCTCAAGATCGGAGAGATATCCCAGAAATTTCTTATAATTCTCCTTCCACTCCACATCCTTTATGAGCAGCAGGCCCAGATCAGACTCCAGAGACGCTAGTTCAGTAAAGAACGTCTCTACCTCTGAGTCGTATTCCACTTCCGTGTTCGATATAGCACATCCAAACTTGGGGAATCCAACATTTTCAGGCATAGGCATAAAATATTCATGACTTTATAGAGAAATTGGGGGTTTGTGGGAAGCAGGTAAACTCCGACCCTTAGGGAGGAGATACACTGACTCCCCTTAATGAAGAGTTATTTATCTTAATATTCAATTTTATATAAGTGATTAAAACCCTCAAGGTCAGGATATATCCAGACGAAGAACAAAGAATACTAATCGAGAAACATTTCGGTTCTACGAGATTCGTCTGGAACTACTTCCTTGAGAAGAGGACGAAAGAATATCACAATAATGGAAAGGCATTATCAAAGTTCGATGCATTAAAAGGGCTGACAGCCCTCAAGAAGCAATATGTATGGCTGACTGAGATTAACTCCCAATCGTTACAACAATCCCTGATGAAGCTCGATACAGCATTCAGGGCATTTTTCAAACATAATGCACAATATCCAAAATTCAAATCAAGGAAAGGAAATCAGTATTTCATTGTACCACAGCATTTCTCGTTCAGCAAATCAGAAATAAGACTTCCCAAGTTTAAGAGGGAAATTAAATTCAAGGACAAATCTCCTATTCCAAAGGATGTAAAACAAATAGTCATAATAAGGGATGTGCATAGATATTACGCTTCCATACTGTATGAGAGGGATGAGGAAATGCCCAAAGGAGATGGCATCATAGGCATTGACATGGGAATAAAATCATTTCTCACCACATCTGATGGTGTGCAGGTCGAACCACTGAATGTATATAGGAAATTTGAAAAGAAACTCAAGAGAGAACACAGAAGGTTGTCAAGAAGAAAGAAAGGGTCGAATAACAGGAGAAAACAGATGGTTAAGCTTCAGAAGTTGTACCAGAGGATAAGGGATGCAAGGACAGATTTCAACCACAAGGTATCCACTGCGATAGCCAAGCATTACGATACCGTTGTGGCCGAGGATTTGAACATACAGGGAATGGCACAGAACCACAATCTTGCAAAGGGCATAGCGGATCAGAGATGGTATCAGTTCAAGCAGATGCTCAGGCACAAGATGGAATGGAGAAACGCAAACCTCATAGAGATAGGAAGATATGAACAGTCCTCGAAGATATGCTCTAGATGCGGGAACATCAAGAAAGACCTGAAGCTGTCCGATGGGACGTATCACTGTGATTTGTGCGGTCTTGAGATGGACAGGGACCTTAATGCTGCAATAAATATCCGCAATATAGGTCTCATAAAAATAGGGAAGGGCATTCCCGAATTCACGCCTGTGGAGATACCTCTGGCGGGATACCTGAGTCATGAAGGTATTAGCTACGTATCGTTAAAGCAGGAACCTCCTATGCTTTAGCGAGGAGAGGATGTCAGAATCCTATAGGTCCGTTCTTTTTTGATTTCCCGGGCAAATCTGTTGAATGCAGAAGTCGAAGAATTGGGATTGTACCGAATTTGGCAAGCTGGATGAAAAGGCAGCTAAGCCCTGGGTATAAAAATAAGAGGAGGAGTTATGACTGCAGTTTCACTTCTATGTTTATCCCGTCAGGCAGCTGTATCCTCATCACCTGCCTGATAGTCCTCTCGTCTGCGTCGATATAGATGAGCCTTCTGTGGACCCTCATCTCCCATCTGTCCCATGTGGCAGTACCGGCACCGTTTGGTGCCTTTCTTATCGGCACTACCAGTCTCTTTGTAAGCAGCGGAATCGGGCCCTTCATCTCCACCCCAGTCCTTCCTGCCAGCTGTTTAATCTCGCTGCAAACGTTGTCCACTTTCTTTACGTCAGTTCCTGACAGTGATATCTTCATTCGGTAGGAAGGCATCTACATCCACTACTGAGATTTCTTTTCCAGGTCGATGCACTGGCCTGCGGCGACAGTCTGCCCCATATCCCTTACCGCGAACCTTGCCATCGGGGGGAATTCCGACATTTTCTCTATGACCATTGGTTTGGACGGGACAATCTTTACTATTGCCGCATCACCTGTCTGAATATGCTGGGGGTGCTCCTCCTTTGTCGTCCCCTGCCTCGGGTCAATGGTCTTTATGATCTCCGTGATTGTGCAGGCCACCTGAGCGGTGTGCGCGTGGAAAACGGGAGTGTATCCTGGAGCAATTATGGAAGGATGGTTGAGGACTACTATCTGGCCCGTAAAGCTGGAAACCACCGTCGGCGGGTTTGACACATGTCCTGCGACGTCGCCTCTCCTGATGTCCGTCTTCGCTATCCCTCTTACATTGAACCCAACGTTGTCTCCCGGCTCAGCCTGCTGTATCTGCTCGTGATGCTCCTCTATCGATTTTACTTCCCCTACCTTATGTGAGGGTTCAAAGATTATGTTGTCCCCTACCTTCATAACCCCTGTCTCAACCCTTCCCACTGGGACAGTACCTATGCCTGTAATTGAGTACACATCCTGAACCGGCAGCCTCAGGGGCTTGTCGGTCGGCTTGGGGGGAATCGTTAGTTGGTTGAGTAAATCGAGGAGCGTAGGCCCTGTCCACCAGGGCAGGTTGGGGCTCTTCTTCATGATATTGTCCCCCTTGTAGCCTGAAGTCGGGACAACTGGAACGTTCTTGTATCCAACTGAAAGAAGGAGCTGTTCTATCTGCTTCTTGACCTCCTCGAACCTCTTTTGGGAGTACGGAGGCTGAGTCGCGTCCATCTTGTTGATCAGGACGATCATCTGCGGTACTCCAAGCGTTCTGGCAAGGAATACGTGCTCCCTCGTCTGTGCCATAACACCTTCCCCGTCCCTGGCAGATACAACCAGCAGGGCTGCATCTGCCTGGCTTGTCCCTGTTATCATATTCTTCACAAAGTCCCTGTGGCCGGGTGCGTCTATGAGCGTGAAGTAGTACTTGTCGGTCTCAAACTTCCTGTGAGCGACGTCTATCGTTACACCTCTCTCCCTCTCTTCCTTCAGTCTGTCCATAACCCATGCAAACTCAAAAGTTGCCTTTCCTTTCTCCTCGGCTTCCTTCTTGTATTCCTCTATAATGTGGGCAGGTATTTCCCCGTGCTCAAACAGAAGTCTGCCTACCGTTGTCGATTTACCATGATCTACGTGACCAATGGTTACGAGATTCAGATGTGGTTTTTGCGTAGCCATACTATTGTACCTCCATATTTGTACCTAGCTACCGCCTATTTTATCTCCGTATAAATCTTTTGTTGTGTCGGTCACTCTCCGTTGAACATCCGACCTCTCGGCGGAGAATTTGGAGGTGCTCTTGAAGCTTCAGCCAGTCTCACCCGAATAGGTATATGTATACTGCAGTCACAACCAACGCCCCTATGACGATGAAATCAATTTCCGTCGGCTTCAGGCGGTATAGAGATCGACCTATCCCGGCCATTATCGCTCCCATAACCGCCCCGAGAGAAAGAATAGTTGCAAGGACAAATGCGACGGAAACTATTGCTAGGGCCTGTAAGCTTAGGGCGTATGATGCCACTACGATGGGCAGAAGTACAGGGTCGGGAAGAACGCTGACAATCAGAGAGGTGTTCTCGATTTTCCTTGACCCGTTCCCCTCGCGCAAAGCCACTGCCAGCATGTAGACTGCAACAGCCGCTAGAATCAGGATGGATATCTCCTTCAGCGCTTCCGGACCGAACAGCTTTACGCCGAGGAAAAGTGCTAGGATGGAGAGCGCAACCGACGTAAGCCCATGCAGGAAACCTAGGGAAATTGAAAATAGGAATACTCTCCCCTTCCCGTACTTTCTCTTGATCGATAGGGCCGTGAGGGGGAGCCAGTGGTCAGGTGCGATCATATGTAGAGATGCAAGGGAGACGGCAACCGCTATGAATACCGATAGAGAATACATTACGCATCTTGGTTAAGTCCTACCCTCTTGAGTGAAGAAGCGAGAATGAAGGAAAAAAATGGGGGCCGGGTCCATTACCCCGGCATCTGTTTGAGGGATTACTAGAGATCGGCGTAATACTTGGCATCGTATGGCTCTGGCTTTAACCCCTTTCTTTCCCTAATTTTTGCTACTACCTGCGCCTGAAGGTCTTTCGGAACAACCTGGTGCCCGTGGTTTTCTGTCGACCACAGCACCCTCCCTCCTGTTGCTCCCCTGATTGCAGATGCAAAGCCGAACATCTCAGGAACCGGAACAAGCGCAGTTATCTTTGACTGCTCCCCCTCCTGTTCCATCTCGGTGATTATTCCCCTCCTTTGCTGGAATTCCCTTGTTACGGAACCTGACTCCTCCAGCGGGGTGTCAACGAAAACCTTCTGTACAGGTTCCAGAAGGATCCTGTTGGCAAGACACATTGCACCGTATATCGCGTTCCTCACTGCAGGTATGACCTGTGCAGGACCCCTGTGGATGCTGTCCTCGTGGAGCTTTGCATCCACCAGTTTCACCTTCACTCCGTAGACCCTCTCGTTCGCAAGAGGTCCCCTGTCCATTGCCTCCACGAATGCCTCCTTTACAAGTTCCATCGTTTCATTGAGGTATTGTATACCCTTTGTCATGTCCAGCAGGATGTTTGGTCCGTGAATCGCCTCGATTCCCTTGGCTTCGTCTCTGTCCATCCCGAGTTCCTGCAGGGTGGCTATGAGTGTCTTCTTATCCTTTATCCTGTCTGTCTGCGCTATGTCCCCCTTCAGTATGGATTCCACGACAGCCTTTTCGAGGGGTTCCACCTCTATGTAGAACCTGTTGTGTTTGTTAGGTGATTTACCTTCAAATGGACCGCCCCTGCCCTGCACGGTTTCCCTGTATACGACGATAGGGTCAGAAGTTTCCACCTCCACCTTGTGATCGTTCCTTATCCTGTAAAGGGTAACGTCCAGATGAAGCTCCCCCATCCCTGACATCAGATGCTCCCCAGTCTCCTGGTTGATCTCGACCTCGATACTTGGGTCGGCCTTTGCTATCGTCCTAAGGACTTCTATCAATCTCGGCAAGTCCTTAGTGTGCTTCGCCTCGATAGCGACCGTGACCACTGGTTCCGAATAGTGAACCATCGGTTCAAATACTTCCATGTTGCTGATGTTTGAGACAGTGGAGCCAGCGACCGCATCCTTAAGTCCTACCACCGCTGGAATGTTTCCCGCATCCATTTCGTCAACAGGGATCCTGTCAGGTCCAACCATCATCGCAAGCTGCTGGACCTTGTACTTCTTGTCCCCCTGGCCCGAGATGTAAAGTTCCACCCCCTTCTGGAGTTTTCCGCTGAACAGCCTTCCTACCGCAACTTCTCCCGCATGTTCATCAACGATGATCTTCGTGACCATCATCATCACAGGACCGTTAGAATCGCACGTTATCATAGCCTTCCCAACTTCCGAATTTATGTCCCCTTTCCAAATCTGGGGGATTCTGTAAACCTGGGCCACCTTTGGTGATGGAAGGTGATGAACTACCGCATCAAGAAGTACCTTGTGTAGGGGTGACCGCTTCGCGAGAGTTTTCTGATCACCTGCAGCAAGGTACTGGTAAACCTCCTTGAACCCTACTGAGGACTTGGGGGTATATTTAGTGGAAACTGCCCAGTTGTTGAATGCGGATCCGAAAATTACAGACCCGTTCTCCACATTGACCTGCCAGGAGTCCTTGAACTCCTCCGGGGAGTACCTCTTAAGAAGCCTGTTAACCTCCGTGATTATCTTGACGAACCTCTTCATCATGTCTTCAGGACCGAGCTTCAGCTCGTTTATGAGCCTGTCTACCTTGTTAATGAATAGGATTGGCTTGACCTTTTCCCTCAGGGCTTGCCTTATGACGGTCTCCGTCTGAGGCATGGGACCTTCCACAGAGTCAACCACTATGACCGCTCCATCTACAGCCCTCATAGCCCGCGTCACATCCCCACCAAAGTCAACGTGCCCGGGGGTGTCTATCAGGTTCACCAGGTACGTAGTCCCTTCCACATCATGAACCATCGAGGCAGAGGCTGCATTGATTGTTATCCCCCTTGCCTGCTCCTGCTCGTCGAAATCCAGGACGAGCTGTTTCCCCGCGAGCTCCTCGCTCATCATTCCCGCCCCGGCAATCAGATTGTCTGAGAGCGTTGTCTTTCCGTGGTCTATGTGTGCGGCTATCCCTATGTTTCTGATCCTGTTTATGTCCTTCATTATTTCGGATGCCTTCTGAATGTTGTCTTCTTTCCTTCCCATTTAAAATCACCTGGCTGAAGCCGCTTGCCTTTCCTTGTCGTCCTTTTCCTTGATGGAATAGCAGTTGGGATCGTTCTTTGCCGCTGCAATTATCTCCTCTGCAAGAGCCTCGCTCATGTTCTTTTTTGTCTTCTTCGCAGTCTGCCTTGCCCCGAAAGAAATGTTCCTTATTGCAAGGTCCAGCCTTCTGGAAGAACTGGTGTCGACAGACTTCGGAACAGCTATCCCGCCGTACTTGAGCCTCGTAATCTCCTCCCTAGGACCGGCGTTCTGGATCGCATTCACATAGACCTGTATGGGGTTCTCCTTCGTCTTGCTCTCTATTATCTCGAAAGCAGTCTTCACCGTCCTATATGCGCTTTGCTTCTTCCCTGTCCACCTTACCGTCCTCATCAGATTGTTAATAAGCCTCTCCACCACATTCATTCCAGCCTTTCCCATGAACTTATTGGCATGTTTCCCACCGCTGTGGAGAGTCGCTGTCGGTTTCAGGGATATGTATTTCGTAAGTCCCGGGTCCACTATTGTAATTCCCTCGCTGTTCCATTTCTCAAAAACAAGAATGCCTGCCATCGCCATCACCTGACCGGCTTCTCCTTTCTTCCCTTTACAAGTTCCTTGAGGGCAACGTTGTTGACCTTAATCACCTTATATCTCACACCTGGAATATCTCCCTTGGACCTTCCCATTCTCCCCCCTATGCCTTCCACCACAACCTCATCATGTTCATCGATGAAGTTTATCGCCCCGTCACCGGGTGCAAAGGCAGTAAGCTGCCTGCCGTTCTTTATCAGCTGAATCTTGACACACTTCCGTATGGCGGAATTAGGCTGCTTAGCCTCGATTCCAACTTTTTCTATAACTATTCCCCTCGCCTGAGGTGCCCCCTCCAGAGGGTCACTCTTTATCTTCAGCCGTAGTACTCTTCTCTTGTAGTCCCTGTCCGACCATCGTAACTTGTCCCTGTTGATCCTGACTTGTTTTCCACCCATTAGTCCATTAGGCAATCTGTTCACCTCAAGGTGCCTTTCAAAATGGTGAAGCCGTATAAAAATATGCCTATGGGCTACCGGAGGGTAATCACATCCCACAGCATTTTTGCGTAATTTTCAGTTGAAAACTGTAATGATAATTCAAAAGATCACAGGAGGGAGATGACCTTGGGATAGAGCTCCTCTTCTTCCTGCTTGTGGTGATTGGCGAGAGCCTCTTTAAGCAAGTTCAGATCGGTCTCGGTTTCTGTCCATCCGGTGTAGGTGGATTCCACCGACTGCTCCACCAGTTTCATGATCTTCGGGTGATCCTGCAGTATCTTGATGTAGGGCTCGGATGACCCCTTCCCAATCTTCTCTATCAGGAATTTCAGAAGCGTTCCCTCCTCGTCTATTATGTGCTGTGACAATGTTTCCCTGACTTCAGCTATCACCGGAAAGGCACCGCTGAGGTTGCCCGTTTTGTATGTGATCACGGCGTCGTCAATTATCCCTGGGAGGGCAGCATGCTCCTCCTTCAGCTTTTCAATCAGTTCCCTTATAGGCATATCCCTTGGCTTCATAGGTGGTTAACTTTCCATATCATTTAACCTTTTCAAAGGTTGTCATCTGTGTCAACTCCCTTCATCATGCTTTGCCTTCTCCTCTATACGTCCGGCACTCCACCAACAAATTCATGCGATTGATCGGCGGCCCTCGTATATTAGCTGCCTCAAAATGTTTAAGTACTACAGAATTAATTTTATCTGTGTCAGAAAATCTGCATCTTAAGAAGGAGCTGTCGTTCGCCGACCTTGTGATACTTGGAATCGTTGGAGCAGTGGGTACGGGAGTTCTCTTTTCCAGTGCGGCTATGACGGGTATAGCCGGACCCGCAAGTGTGCTATCCTGGCTGCTCGGCGGAATTTTCTATCTTTTTATTGGGCTCACTTACGTGGAGCTATCTGCGACTTATCCTGAGGCAGGGGGACCCTCAAGATATGCGCTGTATACGCACGGTTGGTTTACAAACCTAATTAATTCCTTTGCTGACCTGATCTGGTATCTCTTCATCGCACCCATAGAAGCTTTCGCCATCGTATACGGCCTGACTATCTTCTACCCCTCGCTCGTGACAGCCAGCGGTTTTCCAACTTTAGCAGGTGCTGCTCTTGCTGTTCTCCTCCTTCTGATAATGATACCGTTCAATTACTTTGGTACTAAAGCCTTTGGCAAATCCACATTCTACATAGGAATCGTTAAGCTCATCTTCTATCTGGCCGTGGCTTTTGGCCTTGCAGCAGTCGTCTTCCACGCAGTCAACTTTTCCATCTACGGGGGGGTAGCCCCGTTCGGTGCAGCCGGAATCTTTGCCGCAACGCCATTTGCGATGTTCGCTTTCGGGGGCATCAGGGTGCTTCCTGACTATGCAGAAGAGGCGAAGAATTACAAGCGGTTGCCCCTCGCCATAGTGATAGTGGTAGTGGGTCAACTTCTAATCTACCTCCTGTTCGACCTCGTGTTCGTAGGGGGGATAGACTGGGCAAAACTCGGGATTACTCCAGGAAACTGGGCAGCGGTATCATCCATATCTGGAAATCCCTTCATAACTATGTCGCACGACTACAACGCAGGATTCCTTCTTGTTCTCACCCTGATAGTCGGTGTGATCGGCCCCTTTGTGGTAGGGTACATTTACCTGGGCGGCGGTTCAAGGATAATATACGCCATGAGCAGGACACAGATAATGCCGAGAATAACAAAATTCCTTCACAAAAGATTCGTGATCCCATACTGGGCAATCATTATTATGGCTGCAGTTGGAGCATTCCTAGCGTTCCTTGCCGCTCCTCTCCCGAACATATACACGCTCATTGAAGATGCTGTCGTTGCAGGATACCTTGGGTTCTCCGTGAATCCAGTAGCCCTTGTGGTTTCGAGGAGGCAGGGAGAGACAAGATGGAGAATGCCTGGAGGATACGTCATCGCACCCATTGGATTTGCCTCTGCGGCACTCATCATATTCTGGAGCGGATGGATTACGGTCTATTATGCAGTTCTCATCCTCCTTGGTGCAGTCATACTGTTCGGACTCATCCTGCCTGCCGTTAGGGGGACCTGGAAGAGAGACCTGAAAAATTTCCCGAATTCCCTGTGGTACATCTTTTACATAGCATTCCTGCTGTTCATGACTTACATTGGCAGCGATGGAGCTCTAAACCTAATTTCTTTCTACGATGCGACTGCCATAACCGTGGTGGTTTCCCTCGCAGTGTTCTTCCCCCTCGGGATAATCTCTGGCCTAAAGAAGAAACTGGAGGTCCCTGAGTACAGGGCCGACGTCGAAATGTCGGTGACATCTGCAAAGTAAGCCTGGGGATATGAGGATCATTAGCGAGGCTGACATCCCGGATAGCCAGGACTACAGAGTCCTGGCGGAAGAGCTTAGGAAGCAGTTCCTTGGCTTAAGGAACGGTACGTCCAAGAACCTGTACAGGAAGAGGCTCGAGACGAGCGAAGGGATACTGGACCTTATGGGGGGGATCGACCAGGAAAGGGAAATGGGTGCTGTAAAGCAGTACTTCTACGGCGGAAAAATTGATTTTTTGGTCTCACTCTTCTCCACAAGGAGCTCAGAAATTCTAGCTTTATTCCCAGGAAGGAAGCTGACTCGGATAAGGACTGCTGCCGCTTCTGCACTCGCTACAGAGATCCTCTCAAGGAAAGATTCCAGGGTGCTGGGGTGCATCGGGGCAGGGTACCAGGCCTCTGAACAGATCAATGCAATCTCCCAGGTCAGGTCCATTAAGAGGGTCATTATATACGACACCAACATTCAAAAACAGACTTTACTCTCCAGGGAAATAGAGGACAAGCTGGGTCTTGAGACGTCCACTCCAGAGACGGTCGGAGGAGATTTCAGGGAGGCAGACATACTATTGACCGCAACTACCTCAGATCACCCTGTCATCAATTCGGAGTACGTGGATGAGAGATGCTACGTCAACTCCATTGGAAGCTACACGCCATCGATGCGAGAGGTGGACAAATCAGTGATATGCGCCTCCAAGGTTGTCGCCGTCGACTCTCTCGAAGAGACCTCCGTAGCTACCGGGGAGATCGTGGATGTCTTGTCCTCAGGCTGCCTGAGAAGGGAGGATATTAACGAGCTTGCGGGGCTGGTTGCAGGAGATGCAAAGATCAACCGTAAAGGGCATAGAGATGGGGCCTACTTCAAGTCTATAGGTGTAGGCATTGAAGATCTTGCAGTGGCGATGTTCATCTATTCCCAATTCCTTCAATGAATGTTGTGATCCGATCATTGAGTGGTTTGCAGCGGCATCAGTAAATTGTCCCTATCTTACTGTAGCGGGAAGCCAACAGTCTCCCTTCCCTGAAGCGGGCAGGACTGAAATTCCTCCAGTCAAACCTTGCCCTTTCTGGGTCTATTCCTGTCACCATTTCTGATGTTATAAGTCCATATGCAGGCGACAACTTGAAACCATGTCCGCTGAGGCCGGCGCAGACATAAACATCGTCAAATCCCAGATAGTCAAGTGGGGATATTATTGCCTGACCGTCTGGCGTCATGTCGTAAAGCCCAGTGACAGACGATACGACTGTTGCCCCACCCATTCCAGGTATCCTGTCAATCAATCTGGCTACGTAGTCCTCTATGTAATCGTATTCTGCTGCCTCTGGAAGGTTGCTATAGATATCCACCGGCCTGTTGTCTATTTCCGGATCAAGGCTACCAAGAGCGAGAAGGGAGGTACCTTCCATCTTATAGTATGCAAGATTCGGAGGGTCCCACAGTATTGGTTTCTCCCCCTGGTAAAGTTCTGGCCTTCTGAGGTATATGACGGAGTGGAGGGATGCTGTAATTGGAAGGAGCCTGTCCCGGGAAACTCCTGAGTCCCCTAGAAGCTTATTGGTCCAGACATTGGTTGCAAGGATCACCTTCTTTGAGGATATCGTCGACCCGTCTCCCATGTGCAGTTTGTTTCCACCCCTGCCGGATTCTACCCTATTGACCTCCTTTCCTGGCACAATCTTCACACCCTCTTTCCTTGCTGCCTCAGCAAATGAGTTTGAAACTGCCACAGGGTCCGCATAACCGCTGTGTGGCTCAAATATTACGTAGTCAAATCCGTCGAGTTTGGTCCCAGGGAAATAGGTCCTTATGTTCTCGGGAGGAATCTCCACCTCCTCTATTCCCAGCCGCCTGAGCATCTCAACGTTCTCCATCGCAGTTTCCCTGTAATCCTCGTCGAACGGGAAGAACATCCCGGGTTGGTGAAAACCTGAGAAGCCGATCGAATCAAAGTTTGATATCACATCAAAAGAGTACTTGGCCATGGCAGCAATGAGCTCATTGCTGTAGTGGGTTCTTATCAGGGCGCTGGATTTTGAGGTGTTCCCCCCGGCGATTCCCCTCTGGTCCAGGAGAAGGACCCGCGTGCCAAATCTTCTAAGATAGTAGGCGATGCTGGTTCCCGTGCTGCCAGCCCCAACAATCGCAAAATCGAAATCTGCATCCATCACTTTATGAATGCTCTCCCTTATTATAACTTAGCTTTCAGCTGTTTGAATTCACTCCCATCCTTCATCCTTTCTGCCAAGTAAAAGATGCCGCTGAATTCAAAAAGATACAATATTTTGCCCCCAACGAGATCTTCCTCCAGCCGCCTCTTTTCATCGTAGTACCTCTTTGGGTCCATGGACCTCCTTATCACCACCTTTCCGGCTCTATGTTTTCTCAGGAGGGACTTCACTTCATTCATACTTCTCGCTGAATCCACAATCCGGTAGCACTTTCTCAGGAACGCGCTTCTCATTTGAACCTCGGAAGTGAGAAAGACGTTCTGCCTGTCCTCATGGATAAGGAAAAGCCCATCTTTTTCGTGGATAAAATCCAGCACGAGCCCTGCCCTTGACAACGAGCCGTCCAAGTCATATATAAGACCCAACGGAACTTTCCTCACTAATTCCCCTTTCGAGTGGCTCTCCCCCCCTCCTGTTACCCTTTCCTCCTCGGGAAGGGCTACTGCGCTCTTGTGAAAAATCCTTGCGCTCCCTCCGTAAGTGCTTAGCCGCTTCAATTCGCCGAAGAGAGAGATGTACTCTACCTCCCAGTCCCCGGGAATATCCTCCTGAGGGAATGTCGCGGGAAGATCGAAGGAAAATTTGTCGCAGTTGTATGCCTTCACTATGCTCAAGGGGTTTGGAGACAGGTCTTCAAAACTCCACCTTTCCCCTGCCTTTGACCTGGAGGGGTCGGAGTGAACAGTCTCCACTTTCCCTATCTTTTTTACCGTCTCCCTATCCAGTGAATCTCCATGGATTATCTCCAGGTTTCCAGCACCCATAATAGCTGCATTCTTCCTGAGGTATTCTATCCTCGCGGCATCCCTTTCCACCGCGATTACCCTGTCAGAAAACAGAGCAAAGTTCAGCGCCTGCACACCTATGCCAGCGCCAAGGTCCGCAATATCCCTGGACTTCAGCCTTTTGGCCTTGTAGTTAGCTATAATCACTGGAGTGCTCATCCTGAATCCTTCATCGTCATATGAGAAACTCTCCCCCAACTCCTTCCGGACCTCAGCCATTATTTTTCTCCCATATAGTCTATCCGCAGTATCTTATTGATTTAAGAAACAATTGTACCTGTCATTCCTCTTTGGCGACATCCGCTCCTTCCTTGAGCATTCCCTTCACCTTCACGAAACCTTCAGAAATTGATTCGCTAAGATTCGTTACCCCGTATACCTGCAGGAAGCACCTTAGTGCGCTTGCGGTAACCTTCGCTGACCCCATGCTGTAACCCGTCCCCATGAGAATTAGTTCAACTTCCTTACCGTCCGCCTTCAGCTCCAGCTTCGAGAGGGGGGTAAATGTTGCATAATCCTTGAATTCATTGGATAGCTGCGTTATGTCAGGAACTATGCTCTTTATCAATTCACCAGCTATCCTTCCAGTTTCGCACCAAACATCAAAAATCTTCTCCTCTGAGCTTGTTAATGCGAGATTGAGGGTGGTATCTAGCAGTAGGCTTGGGACCGGGACCGCATCCACCGATTTTATAACTTCCAGGAATTTCATCAGCTTCATCAGCTGGTTTCTTGAGAGGCCCATCTTTTTGAGGTGAAGATACAGGTCCACTGATTCCGTTATCAGCGAGCTTATAGTTTTCCCATCCTCGTCTGCAGAATCCTGAATCCTCTTGGCCATCTCGTTCGTCAGGGAGATATTGAGTCTTGCCATCCTGTATTGGGAATACTAGTGAGTATAAATGTGTTCACTTGCTCACATTTGTGAATTCTGGAGCGTGATACGTGATATACGGCGATGTAATTTTGAAATGGTGACCTAAAATGGCATGGTTGATGACAGACCCATTGGCTGCGAACCTCTTTATAGTGGGAATCATGTTTTTTGGATTCGGGAGTTACGCAATCTATAGGTTTCTGCTGGACAAGAACAACACGGAAGTGAACACAGGTTTCGCCTACTTCCTGATAGGGGCGGGGGTTTATTCGATGATCTACGGGATGCTGTACAGCATAATAGTACCAAGCCCGTTCACAGTAGCTTACGGAGAGCTGTTCGGTGACCCCCTTGTCTTCCTGGGATTGGTTTCTATTATTACGGGATTAATGATTATAAAGCACGTTTCCCTCAGTTTCACCGGCGTATTCGCATTCTTCGCCGGCATCTTCGGAATAGTGTACGGCGTTGACGGGTACAAACTGGGGATGACTTCAAGCCCGCTGGTGCTTCTGCTGATGTACCTTGGGGCCGGAATTGGGGGAATGCTGGTTGCGCCCCTCGTAGTACTACCAAACAAGAAGGCGGTAAAGGTAGTCGCAATTCTTGCCGCGATAGCATTCTTCGGAGTTGCCATACTGACTCTATACGTCGGAACTACCGCAATAGGCGGGCACCTCGTCGATTTCGCCAAGGCGAGAGCCTAAACTTTTTTTCCTTTTTTTATGAAAACGCTGCTGGTCTCCTGCCCCCGCTGCGGGTACAAGAATTTCACTATAGAGGAGCCGGCAGCAATTACTTACAGATGCTTCGTGAGAGTACCGTTCGTTTGCAAGAGGTGCGGTTACACAGGAGATATAAAGGTCAAGAAGGACGAAAACGACGAAATTGAAATCCTGATTGAGTAGAAGGACCTTTCTGCTGATTTATGCCTACCATTGGATGGTTGAAATATAAGGTCCTTTTCCTGTCCATCCTTTAACCGAAATGTTTATCTTAAATTTAGTTTAAACTTTTATGTGCTGCCAAGGAACACCCTCGTGATCATCCTTTCCATAATAGTACTCGCTTCTTCGGCAACATTTGTAGGGGTGGAAGTAAAGAACACCCATCCTTCGGCCGTCTCATCCCAAGATACATATCAAATATCTGGCAATAACGGCAGTTTTGCATTTGTATCAAATTTTGCAAACGGAGGGAGCTATCTGGACTACGGGTGGTCCATAGTTAGTGGAACGTCGAACCCCTCCATAACCAGCGACCCCAGTTATTACGGGGAGCCCTCCCTCTCGGTGCCCGGGGGGACCTCCGTCTTTTCGGGGAAGAATGTGATAAAGGGCGATAGCGCAGTGTCATTCCAATTTGCCGTTGATGCGAATGGCAGCAAGGGGATATTTGAGATCACCGGTTCTAACGGAGGGTATGTGGCATCAATATCCATCATCGAAGGCAGAGTAAATGTTAGCACTTTTGCATTAGATGGCGCCATAGCAAGCGAGACATCCAGGAATCTGAACGGTGCAAGTACCTGGACTCTTGTGAGCGGAAATTTGTTCAACTACAGCAACTCATCCGGTTCCGGGTGGCGACTTCAGTTATTTGTCGACAATACCAGCTACGTATTTGCAAACATAAGTGCTCCAATCGGGTATTCATATGATGGAATAGAGTTAGCTTCATCTAACGGAACCACATACTTTACCAACATCATTTTCTCAACCTACAGGATGTCCGTATTTCTCCCCGGATACAATAACATGGAAGGATACGGTCAGGGGTCCGGAGCGGTGGTGAAGCTGCTGAATCCATTCTACGTGCTTCATGCCAATTTTATCCTGTATAACTGGTCCGTTGTTCGCTATTCGACTCTGAGCTTCCAGATAAACGTGATGAATCTCTACGGGGCGGAGCATCAGACCTCCAAGGGCTTCTTCCAGCTTGGGATAGACCTGGACCCCAACGGGAAAATCGCCCCCTGGTACGTTGCTAACAACAATGCGATTGCTGTGTACTTCAGCAATCATCCAAGCCCTGATTTCATGCCCGGCTTCCAGACACCGAATGGCACGGTCCTTGGCTTAACCATCCAGTACGACCAGCAAGCTGGCCTGATTGAGTTTCAGGTTGTAGATTACAGCGTGAACAATCAGTACAGGTACTGGAACACAAGTGTGGCTTATGATGGTTCCCCGTTTTACGCGGCCTACACCCAGATGGAAACTTCTGCAATGAATTCCACCCAGATGGTAGGATACAGATTCAACGGGTCGATGTACAACCTATCTTACGGAACAAATGAATCGGCCTTAATTCAATTCAACAGCAGCTATATGCTCCCATTTTCCATAGATGCCCCTTCCATTTGGAGCCTCACCTATTACGACGACTCTACCGCTGGTTACCGCCAAGTGGACTAGCCTAATTTTCCATTTCCTCATCCACAATCGTCTCTAAAGGACATCCTGACTTAATTTCCCCACTTCTTCCTTGAATGCTCCAACTATATCGTTTATATTCACTACCTCATATGCCACCCTTCCGCTCGCCACCGCATCCCTAACCTTCCTTTCCCTCTCCACCAAGCTGGAGTTCTTCCCGCTCTTTATTTCCAGGAACAGGATTTCAACATTCTCAGAATCGTCGCTTAGTCCCTTGAAGGCAATGAAGTCCACCGGGGTGCCCAGGTGCCTGAAATCTTTCAGATTTATTCCAAACCTGTTGGACAGCAAAACAGGGGAGAATTCCTCGCCTATCTTTCCA
Organism: Thermoplasmata archaeon; assembly: GCA_021797855.1. Lineage (GTDB taxonomy): Archaea > Thermoplasmatota > Thermoplasmata > Thermoplasmatales. The sequence continues at coordinate 13,235 of JAJZYX010000008.1, read as the reverse complement.
AGGAGGGTGTTGATTGATTTCTGTACCGCATCTTCCCTGATCTTCTTTTCTTCCTGCTTCTTCCAAGATTCTAGCTGCACCTCGTAGTCCCTCTTTATCGTCTCCGTTATCTTTGCTTCAATCGACCGCAGGCTGGCGTCACTCCACTGACTGAAGAGTTTCTGGGCAAGGTCCTGGGCTGTTTTCTGCATGTTTAGCCTTTCGCCCTCAATTTGGATTCTGAGCCTCGAAACCCTTCTCTCGTACAGCAGAGTGATTACTATGATTAGGATGATGGAAGCTACGAGTGCTCCCAAAACAATGCTCAAGGATGTTGCCATTGTAGAAGTAACGATTTAGGTCTAAAAAGATTTGACCAATTGACCCTTAATTATCCGACTGCATAATTCATAACAGGTGATATGTCCATGTATATCCTGTAATCCTTTATCAGGTTCCCTTCATATTTTAGAACGCTCACCACTGGTAGGGTAATCGCTTTGGCATCTTTCATGGTGTACTTAGCCAATGCTTCTACTGCATACCCTTCGTTGTTCGAATAGACCCCTGTGATGTTATGCTTGAGGCCGATTATTCTGGAAAATAGATAATTCAATCCCGAAATAACAGCTCCCCTCCCTGTCCACACATCGTTGTTTGAAAATCTGAACCTCACGTCTTTTGTAAGTAGTTTTGAAAAAGCTATCGCATCCATTGTGTCTGCAACCTTGAAAACCTCATTCAGATTGGTTGCCATATTATCCTTATTAAAATCGCATAGAAATTATCTTTCCTCCTTCCCGGACGATTCTTGAGAACAAAAACGAAACGAGCATACTGTGGTCTAACCAAAAATAGACAGGAAAGTTTATCTGGAAATTATTGGTGCTAAACTAAAAGAGAGAAATTCGAATATTTGAAGTATAGGAGAAACTTGTCTTCAAACTCTACCTCTCAATGTTCGCATTATTTCTTAGGTCATTAGGTGAAGACAGATGAGTAACTGGAAGAGGGAGGTAAAGAAGGAGGAAAAGAGAAGGCAGTTGAAGTACGTTAAAAAGACCAGGAAGAAGAATATCGAAAAGGCCTTGGAAGATGATGAAAGTAGGAAAATTAGGCAACAGAAGAAGGGACCTTTGAAATCCCTGGAATTAAAGATTGAAAATTTTGAAAATACCATAAAAAGGAAGAGTTTCAGGATCAACAGAAAATAAAGAGCCATATATCTCCGGCATCTAATCTATTCTTTACCAAGATCGTACTGTTCCGTCTCTTTGCCAGTCACCGGAAATTTAGTCATAGTGAATTTTAATAGGATATCTACCCTACTAATATTTCCAATGTTTTGCTAATAAATTTCTAAAAGGCATTTCCCTAAGAGCGATTGTGCTGAAGAAGGATCACCCTAGCTTAAATAAGTCAGAGTGATTTCATTTTTGTAATGTCTTCACTCAGTTCTCTTATTAAAACCTTTGACAACTCATAAGCTTCTTTTAAAGCCAAAGGAGAAACTATCCGTCCGTGTACTATTCCGTTCCTGACCTTAATGAGGACAATAAGCGTAACTGCGTATTCTCTGCCTAGTACACTCGCCCTGTACAGTTGCTCCCTAAGTTTCCTTAATGAACTTCCTCCGGTCGATTCCTCCATAATGCGATTATAGGAATGAGTACAATTATCGCCAAAATTACTGCTATCCATTTCTTTGATAACTTTGGCTTTGGTGGCTCTGGCTTATGAGGGTAGTGCTTTTTGGGCACAATTAATCATTATTTGAATCTATATATATTATCGCATTAAGATTTAAGACTCCCAAAACAACAAAATAATTCAGTTATGTCTAGTACATTACTGAATACCGCACCTCTCTTGGCCCCCCCTTCTCTATACAGTTATCTAAAGTTAAAGAATAGTCTTTTTGAATTGCAGCTTATCTGTGAACACTCTCATGATTGCGCAAAACCCTAGAGGGATAATATAAAAGATTTTAATTCCCATCTGACTCTATTAATTTATGAAGTCTGCTGACCTTAGAGGATTCGAGGAATATGCCGATTTTGATTCAGCCTTTAAATCAGCTCCAGAAGAGCCTGGGGTCTACTTTCTACGCTTGAAATCGGGTAAGCCATTCTCTAGAATCAAGGGAGAAACAGACATAGTTTACATAGGTAGTTCGAAAAATCTCAAACGTAGATTTAATCAATATTATAATCCCGGAAGGACACAATGGACTAATAGGAAAATACACCGATTTGTCAAGGAATATGGACACGATTCCGAATTCTTTTGGAAAAAAATTAGCTCAGATAGAATCAAGATAGAAGAATATAATTTATTGAGACGATTCGAGCAGGAACATCATGAAAAACCACCATTGAACGGAGCTGATAGCAGGATCTTAAAGTCAGAATTTCAAGAGGATTTAGATATCGTTGACAATGGAATAACTACCAATAATATCTGAAATATTTTTTATTCTCAGGTATGATCTTGAAATTCTAAATGAAAATATCGTCTGAATGAACAGGCTGTATTACGGAGATAACCTTGAGGTCTCGAGGAAGTACATTACCGATAAATTGATAGAATCTATTTATCAACGTTCTCCTTTTAAATCTCATGCCAATCGCATTGCAGTTAACTTAGCACTGTATGAAAGTCAGGCATTATCTTGAGACCCGATTCCTTTATCAAGGCAAAAAAGAGATGAGGGAGTTTGTTGAGGGGTGGGTCTAATTTTTAATCTTTTCCATATACTTGTTTATGATTACATACCCTAAGAAGCGTCACTTCTAAATTTTCCCCGGCCCTGTTTACCGTGTAAAGTATCTTAAAGTTTTTTGGTTGTGGTTCTGTCAAGTCTGCATACCTTTATATCTAACTGCAGAATAATTACAAAGATGACGAAAGATCCAAACCAGTTAGAAATCGGAGAAACGACTTTGAACAATATAGCAAAGAAGGACGTAAGCGCCGATCTAGATAAGGAGAAAAATTCAGTAGAGTCAGTTTCTTTAATAGCGGAGCTTCCTAGGATAGTTGAAAAGGGAAAAAGGGAAGCCGAAAGAATACTTTCTGATATTTCAAAAGAAAGAATGACTCTACAAACTAACGAGTTTGTTATCCCATCTAAAGCTCAACCTGATTCTAAGCTTCCAACTAAGACCAACGATATTTCTTCTAAAGGAAATTTTATCAATAGATTGATTTATGGGGATAACCTGTACGTAATGCAAGCACTCTTAGCTGGAGACCCTGAATCTGGGCTTCCGTCAATGAGAGGGAAAATAGATCTGATTTATATTGACCCGCCTTTTGACAGCAAGGCAGACTATAGAACAAAAATACACCTTCCCTCTGCGGACGTTGAACAAAAACCGTCGGTTATAGAACAGTTCGCTTACTCGGATATGTGGAAAGATGGAACAAAATCTTATCTTGAGACAATTGTTCCTAGCTTATACCTTATGTATGAACTACTGAGTGATAGCGGTAGTATTTATGTGCATCTCGATTGGCACGTAAGTCATTATGTAAAAGTAATTATGGATAGTATATTTGACAGGAGAAACTTCGTAAATGAAATAATATGGCAGTCTACAGACCCTAAAAATAATGTAAAGGGAAGTTATGGAAAAATTCACCAAACCATTCTATTATATAAAAAGGGTGCTAATTACATATTTAATCAAAAGAAAATAAAGCCATCTGAATCTGCATTAGCGGAATATTCGTATTTTATGTTGGATAACGGCTCTGTTATACCCGCAGCACAGAGTGAGGGCAAAGCAGGTAGATACTTCAAATTGGAGAATACTACAGCACCAAAATACACTCCTTCTAGGATGTTCGAATGGTATGGATTCACTCCTTCAACGGGCTGGAGATATTCTAAAGAAAAATTAGATGAAATGTTAAAAAATGGCGAAATATTGTTGAAGGACGGTAAAGCATCGAGTAGATGCCACATAAAGTTTCTAGATGAAATGGAAGGCATGGCTATACAGAGCATCTGGCAAGATGTTGGAACAATGAAAGGTGGGGCTAGATACGATACAGAAAAACCAGAAAAACTTCTTAAGAGAGTTATAGAGATATCTTCAAATAAAGATTCGGTTGTTGCCGATTTCTTCGCAGGCTCGGGTACTACGGGAGCAGTAGCAGAAAAGCTTGGAAGAAAATGGATTATGTGCGATATTGGGAAACCTGCAATAATGATATCTAGAAAACGTCTTATTGACCAAGATTCAAAACCGTTTCTATACCAATCAATTGGAGACTACCAGAAAGAACAGTTTGAAAGATCACAATTCAAGCGTGTGGGCGACTTGGCCCAAGTAATCCTTAGGCTGTATGGCGCTACCTTGTTCCCTCAAGAAGAGGGAACTCCCTCAAATCTTGGATACAAGAAGGAGGGGAAAATTCTGGTATTTGTTGATTCCCCTAATAAGATAACTGGTAGAGCTACAATAAGAAGAGCTGTTGAAATGAGGGATAACTTCGTCGGTGGATGGGAGAAGGTAGTAATATTAGGCTGGAATTTTGACCCTAAGATTAATGATATCCTGAGGGATTTCAGCGTGGACTTAGATAAGAAGAAGCTGGAATTGCTTGTCATACCATCTGACCTTCTCGAAAAATTAAGGAGGAAGTCAAGCTACGAACAGCTTATTAAAACTGGTCAAATACGTTTTTCATCGTTGCAGTATCTTACCGTGAGACCTATCAAAAGAGAGAGTTCACAGGATTCTATAGAAACCTTGAAGGTGGAACTGGAAAATTATGTACTGCTGTCACCTGAAGCTCTTCCACTTGACGATGAAGACAAAAAGAAGCTGGATAAGCTTATCGATGAAGACCCTCTGTCTTTGATTGAATACTGGAGCATAGATCCGGACTATGATGATAAAACCTTCAGGAGCATCTGGCAAGACTACAGAGAAAATCACGACTCGCTTAAAGTGGACAGGGCGGTCGTCCTATCTCTTCCGAAAGTGATGGGGCCAAGGAAAGTCTGTATAAAAGCGGTAGATATATTTGGTTTTGAGAGCGTGGTAACGAAGGTGGTTACTTAATGGCGTATCCTAAGGCAATTGGAACAAAGGACATTCCGCTAAAGCTTGCGTCTGCCCTAACCAACACCGTAATGAAGGAATGGAATGACAAGAAATCCTTTCTGGATAAATTAACGCCTGTGACAAGGGAACTCATAGATTTTTGGGACCCTAGTGGTCCTTATTCCGACAGGAAGGACAATTTCAACATCGCACAATGGCAAGCTATACTAAACACAGTTTATATCCACGAAATTTTAAGAGCTAAGAACATAAGCCAGGTTTACAAAGCGATAGATGCTACATTGCTGGAGCAGATGGATAACTCAGTCATAAAGGATGGCAAGTATAGCTATCCAAAATACTGCATGAAGATGGCAACGAGTACGGGCAAAACGTGGGTTATGATAGCATTATTGATCTGGCAGGTTCTGAATTATTTGCACGAGCCTGAACCCTCTGGAAGATATTCCAATAATTTCTTAATCATTACGCCAGGCATAATTGTGTATGATAGATTGTTGAATGCGTTCAAGGGTCGTGAGTCTCTGGGGGAAAATGGGAATGGGATGAAGGAAAGGAAGAGGGATTTTAATTCCTCCGACTTCTCGTTGCATAAGGACCTGTTTCTACCGTCGGCTTATGAAGACGAAGTTCTAGGATTTGTGCAGAACAACGTTGCTGAGAGGGAGGAAGTTGGAAGGAAAGTCACTGGTAATGGCTTCATAGGATTGATGAACTGGCACCAGATTATGACAGATGAATCATTTTCTTCTGAAAACGGCGGCGATGAACCTTGGGAAATAGTTGAGGACATCCTTCCTTTAACGCCTTCCACTGGGGCGGGTCACAGCCTTGATGAGCTTGATAATAACTTCTTGAAAAATATGCCTCTAAATTTTCTTGCTAAACTGGAATCGCTTGTAGTAATTAATGACGAGGCACATCATCTGGGAGAATACATATCAGGCGAAGAAGAATATGAGAAAGAGTGGCAGAAATCCATTGACCAAATTTCAGAGCGGAAAAAGGTGTTCATTGAGCTTGACTTTACGGCAACACCATACAATGTTACAGGTAGTGGAAATAGAAAGACAAAGCACTATTTCCCACACATAATCACTGACTTCGGCGTAGAGAAGGCTATACAGGAAGGGTTGGTCAAAATAGTGGCTATGGATAAGAGGAAGGAGATAACATCCATACCGCTGGATTTCTCTTCTGAGAAGGTTGGAAGCGGGGAATATGCAATTTCAAATGGTCAGAGGGCCATGCTGAGAGCAGGGATCTCAAAGCTGAGATTACTGGAAGAGCAATTCACGAAATTGGACAAAAATATGCATCCTAAGATGCTCGTATTGGCTGAAAATACTCATATAGTCCCTCAAATAGTTGACTTCCTCAAACAGGAAGGTTATGCCGATGATGACATTGTGCAGATACACACAGGCATTAAGAGACGAGGAAATTATGTAACGGAAGAGGAATGGGAAGACATAAAAGATAAAGTGTTCAACATTGATCGCTATGAAAAACCAAAAATTATAGTGTCAGTATTGATGCTAAGGGAAGGATTTGACGTTAACAATATCTGTGTCATTGTTCCTCTAAGGGCATCGTCATCGAACATCCTAGTGGAGCAAATTGTTGGAAGAGGACTGAGGTTGATGTGGAGAGGAGACCCAAAGTACGAGGAGATGCGAAAGGAGAACAGGGTAAAGTTATTGCAAAAGAAGCAAGAACCTGACAACTATATTGATATTTTAAGTATTGTAGAACATCCTGCTTTCCTACACTTCTATGAGGATGAACTAGGCGATGTAATAGCCTCCGATACTTCCCTTCCCCGTAGAGCTGTTGGAGACCTTCTGAGTGTTCCCTTGAAACCCGACTATGAGAGCTATGACCTATTTTGGCCAGTTATAATAAGGGACAGGGAAGAGACGCTGAGCAAACTGAACATAGAGATAGAAAGGCTTGAGAAGTATCAGACTCCGCTAGAAAAACTCAAGTCTTTGGTTGGCTCAAACTCGGAGAAATTCTACAGTGAAGAAGCAACAAAAGGTGTGCGGTTTGGGGAATACGAAGTGACAGGCGATATTTTCACAGCCAAAAATTACAATTCCTTCCTTTCAAAGATGGTAAATGGAATCATGACATCGTACAGGCGTAAGAGAATTGGCAGGGATGACTATTATCCCATGATCCAGATAGAGGAGGCTTCTATAGCAGAGGCATTGGATCAATATATAAGACATCGACTCTTTGGCGTCGATTTTGACCCGTTGAACGACAACAACTGGCGCATTCTCATTATGTCGGAACGAGACTTATTGGCACATATATTGAAAAACATAGGAGAATCCGTATTCAATGCTATCAACACTATAAACACCGAGGAAGCGGTAGTACAAAGAAGATACTTCTCAGAAGTAAAGGAGATCAGAGTAAGGGAAGAGTATTCGCTCAGCGTTTCAAAGTGCATTTATGACAGGCTACCCTACCCGTCCAATATGGGAGGTCTCGAACGTAATTTCACTGAGTTTATAGATAGGGATTCCAAGGTTGATAGTTTTATCAAGATCGATAGGAATAACCATCCATTTGTCGGTATTTTGTATCTTAGAGAAGATGGCATACTAGCCAAGTATTTCCCTGATTTCTTGGTGCGAATAGGCGAGACTATTTACATTGTAGAGACAAAGGCCGAGAAAGATATGAATTCATATAATGTTGTAAGTAAAAGGAAAGCTACTCTCGACTTCATAAGAAATATTAACAACCTTCCTCTTAACTTAAGAGGGAGCTATGTATGGAAATATGTTTTATTGAGCGAGTCTCGATTCTACGATATGAAGGAGAAAGGGGCAAGCACCAAAGATATTTTTGATTCTATTCCCACCCAGAGCTATGTAACAGGGGAGGGGGTTCTAGACGATTACCATGATTGAGTTTCAAGACGTATTATTATAGAAAGAATTGTGGTTTAGATAGTTCGTTAAACCTTCTCGTTTAATGCCGATAAAATAAGGACTGTCGGTGCATATCTGGTAACTCCTTTTATTATTTCGGAGTGATCTGAAAGATGACTCGCCCCCCAAAAGATTTAGGAGGAGCTTTTGAAGGGCAACTCTCTCTTAACAGGAAATGCTAAATCTTGTTTAACTTATTCTTATTCCTTCCTCTTCTCAGGACTTTTACCTTTACGAGTTCTCCTGAAATTTGAATAATCTAATTGTTCATCGAAGCGTTCCGCATGAACCTTCAATTTGAAATACCCCCCAACAACTCCCCCCATGCCTCCTGAATTTCTAGGACGGTATTATTATTTTTCGAACGTCCCTAATCATTTTCCAGTATCTTCATCAATTCCTCTAGCTTCTTAGAGAACTTCTTTCCCTTGGCTGTCAGTGATACCATATTCCTGGGTGGATACTTCTTGCTGTCCATCCTAGTCTTGACCAGGTCCAGTTCCTTCGCTTTAGAGATACTCGAATACAGCTGGTGCACCGGGATATCCGTCTCGTCCAGTATCTCCGTGAGGGCCTTCTCCTTCTTGTCCGAAAGGTAGGCTAATAACCTCAGGAAACCCGACTGCTTCTCCAGGACCTTCAGAGGATCCATTGTTTAGTAATGAGAAAGAGGTGCTTAATGATTTCTCATTCGGCAATAATGGTTATACGCGAGAAAATGATTGCTTGTTCGACAATAACATGAGGTCCCTCTTCCCATACTATGGAGGCAAGTTCAACCAGCTGCGGGATATATTGGAGGTAATGGGAGAGCATAGGGGCTCCTTCGACGTGGTGGTGGATGTCTTCGGTGGATCTGCAAAGGTACTGCTGAATATACCGGACGAATGGAAGAAGCTTAAGGTCTACAACGACCTTGACAGGGATCTCTACGTCACTTTCAAGGTCCTGCAGAATAGGAGGAAGAGCCTGGAGCTCTCCAGGAGGCTGAGGGTAGCCTTCCAGGATCATGACGCTTTCTTCCTGATGAGGCATCATAATTTCAGGTCCGATTTGGATACTGCGTTCAAGGTGTTCTACCTTCAAACATATTCATTCATGGGAGACGGCTCTACATTCGGCAGGAGGTTCAAGGGCCATAAAGGGGTCCCAAAATTCCACATAGAGAATTTCCTCTACGTAAAGGACTGGACGATCGAGAATATGGACTTCAGGGCATTGATGAAGAAATACAGCAAGCCGAAGGTGTTCTATTATCTGGACCCGCCATACATCTCATCCGGCAAGAAATACAGACACAGCTTCAAGCTGAAGGACCTGATAGACCTGAAGAAGGCAATGGATGAGCACCAGGGAAGCTACCTGCTAAACCTGTCGTTCTATGACGAGGGGATGGAGGATATTTTCGGGAAGCCGAACAGGACCATCGACTATGCCAATCCTCTGACCGAGAATGGGAGGAAGAGATGGCTGTGCGGGTACTGGTGGAAATTCTAAGCAGCTGCCTGTCAAACTAGTGGGAATATTCCAATTCAAAGTTTTGAATTGTTTCTGAGAAATGATTAAATTATACTTGGTGTTATAAAATACTGATTAAAATGGCAGATCAGACTTCAAATCGTCAGAGAATGAGCTTGTGGCAACTAAACAAGGAACTCGTTGAGGTGTTAATAAAAAACACAATTGAAACTTACCCTCCCGAGTGGAGGTTGATACAGGAACCGATTCAAAATGCTATCGATTCATTTTTGAACACAGATGGCTCTTTTTATAATAATGGACAAGAACGTAAGATTACTCTTGAACTCTACATTGGGTCAAATAAGGTCATCGTCAAGGACAATGGCAAGGGGGTGCCAATCGATAAGTTCCCAGACTTTCTTTACTTGGGTAGTGGAACTAAACGAGTCAATGCGCCAGACATAAGACGTTTGCTAAAAGGGTCTCAGGGCGTTGGAATAAAATCAACTGTATTCACTTCGAACTACTTCAAGATCAGCACAGTTTATGGAGCGTCGAAGTGGGAAGCATCCCTTGAAGGTTTCAGCAGATATGCCGATCCATCATTTCCTAGCACTGTTGAATGGCCAATTGAGACCCCTTCAGGGGAGCCTTCAGGAACTAAACTCGAATTTCAACTTAATGATTATAGTGTCGCTGATTTCTTGAGGGATCGTGCAAAGGAGTTTTTCGAACAAGCAGGATTAGACAATACCAATGTAGATAATTCTGGGAGAATTATTGATAAGGATAATAATTATCCCCCATTCAAATGGATGAGGGTTCTCATCTACTATCTTAAGAAATATAGTTATCTGGGGTGTGTTTCCAGACTACTTGGCGATTCGAGATTACCTCCTATAAAGTTCGAATTGAAGCTGATCTGTGATAAGCAGGGGGCCGAAAGCGTTAGGATTCAGGGGATGCAAATACTTTCTAATGGAGATACTTTTGATGAGATAGACCAAGTTGAGTATGTCGATTTTTCAAAGCTCATTGCTAAACTCCCTGTGAAAGAACGTCCAACTATAGTTTCAAATTACAAATCAATTCTTGAGGCAGGTACCCAATATCAGACACCTACAGTTTTCTATGCAAAACTCACCCATGACGATGTTGTTTCTCTGCTAGGCAAGGTTAGGAAGCGTAAAAGTGACGATCCACAGAGTCCTAGTTCAGCTCCAAACATAATTGAAGAGGACAGAAATGTAATTGATAATAACTCTACGGCCTTGGAGCGAGTAAATGGCGGCATTCTCTTTATCGCATCTAGGCCTTTTCTTAAGCAGAAACTCGCACACAAAGCAACATTTGCACTTTCTGTTAATGGGCTGCCTACGGACATAGCACTAGAGATCACAGGAGCGGAGCTTGGCTATCTACCGTCTGTTCATTTTATTTTGGATGTCAACGAACCACTAGGTTATGGTAAACGAAACCTTCCCCCCCGGTCTAAGGGATTGTACAATCAACTTGGAAAAGATTTATGGCGCACACTTCATCAACTTGCATCTTTATTAGTTGCTCAACAAGAAGACCGCGACCAAACCGTCCAAGGTAAACGGTTCGATAAGACCGAAGAACTCACTAAAGTCCCAAGAACACAACAGGATGTAGCAGAGATGAGATCAAAATACTTGGGACGTTTGACCTTACCAGAAACTGAGGAAGACATAATTCAGACTTTTTTCTTCATGATGGCTAAAGGGCACGTACCATACTATAAAGTAATACGGCTAAGCGACCATACAATATACGATGGCATACTGAGCTCAGGTGATGTGGGATTGAGTTCGATCAATGAAGGGGACTTACTTACAGTGGAATTCAAAAAGTCTACCGCAGATCTCTGCGAATCTGACTATTCTAGGAAGCAAATCTTCGAGGACATGAATCTAGCCATCGTTTGGGAAGCAACCAAAGATGAAGACCTCCCTACTGGCTATTTTAGCGTAGCAAAGGAGGTAGACATCTCTTTCAAAGGTTATCTGCCAGGTGTTGGATATAGACTGAAGCACAACAGAAATTATGTTCAAGTGATAGCTCTGAAGGAGGTGTTTGATTCCTTATGTGGTCAAATGACTCTGTGATTTTACATTGCAAAAGACACTTAAAAGACGCTTTATCTGATTTGTGGTCAATAACAGAGTCCTTCAATTATCTGCTATTGCTTATGACCTACAATTCCATCGTTGCAAACACCACTCCTTAAATGAGATCTAAACTCTGAATTCATTTTTTCATTTTATTCATTTCTCTAAACAAGCTATAAATTTCAAATATCCAACCCTGAATTTTGGTATGTGATGTGCATGAAAAACAACGAACTAGACAGGGAATTTGACAAGCTGGTAAACGGGAGAATGAAGAAGCTGAGCCGCATCAATTTGAAGCAAGAACTGGATTTCAGGGAGAACGTTTCAACAATACATAACCGGGATGGAGACGAAGTTTCCGGGGAATGATCTCAGTGAACTGCAACATTAAAAATCAACAGACTATTCTGGTATGGAAGGATGGCTTAATGGAACTTGGCCAAAGGAATTTGGAGGAAGCTCTTGAAGCGATCAGGAGAGAGGGAGAGGAGAATGAAGAATAACGGATTCAAGAAGGAATACATAACAGGAAGAAAGGACCAGTGGGACATTGACTACAAGATCATGATGAAGGGCCGTGAGGTTTCAAAGACCATTGATGAGTACTTTGAATTCTTGAAGGACAACATGAGCTTTGTGATCACGAAGGTGTCGAGCGAGAGGGCGGATGAATTGATGGAGGAGCTGGAGTTGCTTTAGTCTCGGGTTTCTGCATTTCTCCTGGGATAATTCCTCCCCTACATACCGGACACTTGTAATTTCCTCCAAAGACAAATCTATAGTATTGGGCCCTACAGTCTTTATTAGGGCAAGTAACTAATTTAAAAAGTGGGAGGCTTTTAGGATCAGGATCTTTTGGAATGGCGGTTCCTGCACTTTCTACCAATGAGATGTAAGGGAATATTGTCTTTTTATCAATTTTCTGTGGATACTGTATATAGCCTGTTAAAAAAGGAACTGGAACATCAACAAAATCTGGTTTAATCCATGCTGGTTCAAATACCCATACATTTTTATTTAATCCGCTCGCTATCCCTACCTCGTATCCAACCCAAGATCTAGTATAAGGTTTCTCCATCGGTTTCGATAATATCACGAAGACGGATGCCGATCCTTCAATAGCATCTCTTATAGATTTAGCGTGAGGAGGCTTAGGCCCTTCCCAGGAGTACCAAAATGCCCTGTGTTCAGTGGAACTGAACAGTTTATCAAAGAAATCTCTCCCGTTCTGGTCGTCTTTGCTATGGGACATAAAGACCTGCATTATTTTACCTCAAAAACTCCTCCATTGCCATCATTTCCCCAAATCCTCCCTCATCTTATCGTACTGTTCTTTCGATATTTCACCCTTTGCATACCTGTTCTTCAATATACTTAGCGGATCAATACCATGACCAGATTTGCCGGGATTATCTCTGGAACTGTAATAGGCGATTGAGAAATCCGTGAGAATCACACCGACAAAGGCTATGGACATTGAAAATGAAAGGAAATTGTTGCTCATGTAGCTGAATAAGAAGAGTATGCCGGATATCCCGGCAACAAGAGTCAAGATGCCATCTACAAAGCTCAAAATGATTATCTTGACATAACCGTTGAACAACGAAAATGCTAGCATTATCAATGCAAGGATT
>JAJZYX010000015.1 GCA_021797855.1 Thermoplasmata archaeon | reverse complement strand
CGTAAGCCCTGTAAAGAGGTGACGGCCTCGGTAGCCATCTATATGCCTCAAGAACTTCCTCAGGTATGTCTATATACCTTTCCCTGGATACTTCTTGGAGGACAAGTTCCTTGGCAAAAATCCTCGTTAGCTTTTCAGGATTCACTGGCTGGTGCGTCTCCGGATCCAAAGGAGGCGGCAGGGGTTCCGGAAGGTCTGCCTGGATGTTGTACCATTTTTTTGGGATATCTTCCTGGTTTAGAAATATGGCCCTATCTTTCGCAGTCACACCAAAATAGTAAATTAATGTACATTAATGTTTCGATTCTTACATTATTGTTATATTTCTCTCATTAATGTCGAACCTCTACAAGTGAGAAGATCAAAGGTCTGTCTATGTATTGTATTAGGCCTATAGCATTGGTTGGAGAAGATCAAAGGCGGGTATTTCAGTAAGCCTTCAGTTTGAGGGAAGCGCGACAATGAATATCACTAAATACTAGATGTACGTATTTAATAACGAGGAGATAGGAATGGAAGAAGAAAAGAAAAAGGAAGGAGCGGTTGAGAAGTCAGGGGAGGTAGTAGGCAAGGCAGCTAAGAAAGGGGCCGATGTAGTCAAAGGATTTGGTAAAGGTATTGTTAAAGGCTTCAAGAAGGAAGAGGAAAAGAAATAGGGGCTCATCCTAAATTTTATTAATTTTCTTAATTCTACCAGGAAAGCGGGCATAATTCTATAGTTTGGGTTAAAATTAGGAGTAGCGGATTAAGACGTAAGCTCTCGTTATTCTCGGTGATAAATTTGCTGAGGCGAATTCAGTTGACTAAATCAGCTTCAATTTGATATAACAGATAAAGTTTTATAAGATATTATTTAAGGTATATCACATGAAAAGTTCTGCAATCTCAAATAGGAATCTATTCTCAGCTTCAGAAGCAAAAAAGATTGAACTACTTGACAACAGGGAACTGCTGGAATTCATATCCCATTACACAGACCTCATGGAACCTTCATCCGTATTCATTGTCACAGATTCGGAAGATGATTACGAGTTCATTAGAAAGAAATCGCTGAAATATGGGGAGGAGAGGCCTCTGGCAGCAACAAATCACACATACCACTTTGACAACTACTACGACCAGGCAAGGGATAAGGAGAACACGAAGGTATTGACGCCCAATGGTGAGAAACTTCCATTTATCAACACGATGGAACGCAATGCTGGCATAAGGGATATTGAAGGTCTGATGAAAGGTATAATGCGTGGCAAGACCATGATTATAGGTTTCTTTTCCCTTGGCCCGCGAGATTCAAAGTTATCGCTAAAGGCAGTTCAGATTACGGATTCGTATTACGTGATGCACAGTGAAATGATGCTTTACAGAACCGATTACCAGTTCTTTGTTGATCACAAGGATGCTGAATTCCTTAAGTTTGTCCACAGCCAGGGGGAAGTGGATGATAGGAAGGTAAGCAAGAACCTGGAAGATAGAAGGATATATTTCGATCTCCAAGGTAACAGGGCTCTTTCATTGAACACGCAGTACGCAGGCAATACCGTTGGGCTAAAGAAAATGGCTTTCAGAATCACCATCGCAAGGGCACTGACTGAGGGATGGTTATCAGAGCACATGTTCCTGATGGGCGTGAATGGAAAGGACGGCAGGGTCTCCTACATGACCGGGGCTTTCCCTTCGGCTTGCGGGAAGACATCAACCTGTACCGTGCCTTCTGAAAGACTTGTCGGAGATGACCTGGTTTTCATTAAGGAGTATAATGGGATTGCAAGGGCAATCAATGTGGAATACGGCGTGTTTGGGATCATAGACGGAGTGAACAGGGAGGACGACGGGAAAATCTGGGATGTGCTGAACAGCGACAATGAGATCATTTTCTCCAATGTCCTGGTATCTAACGGAAAGCCATACTGGAATGGCATGAACATCCCGATCCCTGACTTTGGAGAGAATCACAGCGGTGAATGGAAGAGGGGGAAGAGGGACGCGGAAGGGAAGGAGATACCACCTTCGCACAAGAATGCAAGATTTACCGTGAAGCTGAGTGCATTCTCTGGACTTGACGTGGAAGCCCTGAACAGCAAGGAAGGCGTCGAGGTTAAGGGAATGATATTTGGTGGAAGGGACAGCGACACGTGGCCTCCTGTGTGCGAATCCCTGAACTGGGATCATGGCGTGATTAACAAGGGTGGGAGCATCGAATCTGAAACAACAGCTGCTTCACTGGGGAAAACGGGGGTGAGAACTTTCAATGCAATGTCAATAATGGAATTCCTTTCTGTAGACCTAGGCAAGTACCTGAAGAACTATCTTGATTTCGGCACAAAACTGAAAAAGAAGCCGCACATTTTTGCTGTTAACTACTTCCTGACGGAGAATGGGAAGTACCTTAACGAAAAGGTGGACAAGGCGGTCTGGCTGAAATGGATGGAGAAGCGCGTTCATGGGGAAGTGGATGCTATAACCACGCCAATCGGGTACATACCGAAGTATGAAGACCTTGCGCCGTTATTCAGGAGCCTCCTTGGGAAAGAATATAAAAAGGAGCAGTATGAAGAACAGTTCAAGATAAGGGTCTCGAAATTGATAGAGAAGGACGAAAGGATCAAGGAAATATATGAAGGCATTTCGACTACTCCGTTGAAAGTGAAGGAAGAAATAAGCGCAGAGATAGATCGTCTCAGGAAATTACAGTCGTCGCATGGAGATGAAGTATCTCCTAGTTCGATCAGCTGAATTCAGTAGTCAACTTATGCACCAATGCACAATTATCCCTTCCATCCTTATTGATAACTACGACTACCCAAACCATTAATACAGAGGGGCAGGAATTATCGATGTCTGGAAATCTATTTCCCATCCTGGCATCTTATTTTGAGTCATAGATCGGATGTAAATTCAGGCAACGATCAATTATAGAAATCCCCTGATATTTGAGGTGTTGTTACCAGTTCTCCCTTACTGGGGTGCATGCAAATCCAGTTCCACTGACGGGGTTATTGATGCCGGACTTGTACTCTATTCCACCTAAGAACGGCTGCTTCGTAATAGTATGAAAACCATCAAGGTCAGAATACTTCACATTTGACAATGATGAGGCTAATGAAAGCGAGGCTGCAATTCCTAGTTTACTCTCTATCATGCAGCCTACCATGGATTCAATCCCATATGACTGTGCCGTAACTAGAGTCTTGAATGCCTTCCTTATTCCACCGCTCTTTGTAAGTTTGACATTTACCATGTCGGCGCTTTCTGTTAGAATTGCCTCAATGACGTCCATTGGCTCGCTTATGGATTCATCCAGCATTATGGGAACTGAACTCTGCATCCTCAGGAGACGCAGATTCTGCAAATCATGCTTCCAAAGAGGCTGTTCAAAAAATATTCCTCCTGTATCCCCCAAAACTTTTGCGACCTTGACTGCATCCTTAAGTTTGTACCCCTGATTGGCATCCACAAAGAAAGGTCTACCATCCAGTTTTTCTGATATTGCCTTTATCCTCCTAATGTCCATCTCGACATCCTTTCCCACCTTCACTTTGATCAGGCGAACGTGCACGCTCTTCAGCTTTTCAAGCGATTTCAAGCTCTCCTCAACGCTCCCAAGACCGATCGTTAGGCTTGTAGCCATGGCCTTGAGTCCTCCTCCCAGGAAGGTAGTCGCATGAATGCCATACGATTTGGAAAGAAGATCGTGTGTTGCAATGTCTATCGCATTCTTTGCAGTTGGGCTTGAATATATAGATCTGTAAATATCATCTAGAAAATCTTCCAGTCCTGTGTATCTATTTCCTTTTACCCTAAGCAGGATGTCAATGACAGTCTCATAGACAGCTGTGGGCGCCTCCCCGGTAATCTCCTGAATGGTAGATCCTTCTCCAAAACCCGAAGGTCCTTCAGATTTCAGCTCCAGAATTGTGCCTGAATAGTCATAAACTGTCCCAAGGGATATCCTGAATGGTTCTGTCAGTGGAATCTGAAGCAGATTGACCTTAGCGCCCCTTATATTCACGTCCCCAATTCTTACGTCAAGCTCTATCTCTCTGTTTCTGGATACCGTCATAAATTCACTCGAGGACCCTTACAATAGAGTCCACCTGTTAAATTGAGTCCTTATTTAAGGTTTGTACGTAATGTTCACTAGGAGTTCCATGAATATTTAAGTTGAATCGATTTTCCTTAGACCTCGATTTTATTTTCTATGAACCATTTCATTTTGACTAAAAGAGCGGTGAAAACGGTTTATTTGATAGAAACGCTTTTAACGTTCCAAGATTTACATAAGATAGGAGATCTATATGGGAGATAATAACACATCTAGCTCCGCTCAAGCTGCTCCTGGTCTGAAGAAGGATGCAGTAAGGTTTTGGGGGCTTGTATTTTATGCAGTTTCGATAATATTCCCTGCTGGTGCTTTTGCTGTAACAGGGGTTACTGCAATGGTCTTTGGGGGAGTAACTGCACCTCTTGCGTTCCTGATAGCAGGAATAACGCTATTTCTGGCAATAATAGCCGTGTACGTGTTCAGTGAAAAGATAGCGAATGCAGGCGGCTATTTCAAATATGTTGAAGCTGGTACCGGTAACAAATACGTTTCTAAGAGCGTCGGTTTCTGGCATCTTTTCTGGGTCGTAGGTGATATTGTTGGTGCAAGCATCGTCGTTGGATGGTTCGTATACGTCAGCCTCATAGCACTGTTCAACTATACGCTTCCCTTCTACGCAGTGGTATTGCTGAGCCTGATAGTCCCTATATTGTACCTGATAGTTGGATACCTTGGGATAAAGGTCGCGGCCAGAACTGCCTTGTTCATAGGACTGCTACAGATTGTATTTTTCGTCATTATAAGCACAGGGCTGCTTATACTGAGCCACCATCATAGCCTTGCACCTTTCAACATAGCAAATTCCACTAATGGTCTGTACGGATTCTTCCTGGCCATGGTGGTAGGTGCTTTCTTAGCGTACGGAGGGTATGGATCAGTCGTATCGCTTGGTGAGGAGGCTCATCTGCCAAAGACGAGTCTTAAGAAGGCTATAGTTACTGCATTACTGATAATGGTTGCGTTCGATACCTTTGTTGTTTATGCAATCGTTGCATCCTCAGGTTCTAATTTCGGAACCGTCGTAGGGTCTTTTGCTCCCGGGATATACCTTTCCCAGCAGTATATGGGACTGGACGTCGCTCTACTGGCATTCATCATAGTGATATTTGCCCAGATATCGTCGCCAGTAATATTCGGTAACAGCGGTGCAAGAACTATATTTGCTCTGGCAAGGGATGGAGTGCTTCCGAAAAGCCTTGCAAAGGTCCACAAGAAATACCAGAGCCCCCACATTGCGACGGTATGGTTGTTCATCGTACTCGTTGTCGGGATAGTTGCAACCCTTGGGGGATTTGTAGCTGCACTGGGCGTTGCAAATGGCCTTTTCTACGGATTCTCAGCGTGGTTTACTGCCATAACGGTGTTCACACTACTGTACCACATTGTAACAAATCAATCGCTTGCTCTCTTCCTGAGGAGAACGAAGGAGAAGATCAATATCCCGTTCCACATTGTTGGTCCTGCAATTGCAAGCGTGATCATGGCAATTGCAATTTACTACTCTCTAGCTGGGTTGTCCGGCCCGTTGCTTGTCGCTGATTTCATGATCGTCGTGTGGATAATACTGAGCATCATAATAATATACATAAGGAGAGATAAGCTGAAGGTTGATAGCGTCCAGGAACTGATGCGGTAAGAGTAGGATCGCCAATGGTCACTCCAGAGTTCAAGCAACTCAAGGGTAGGGTTACTTCCACCGATAGATTTACCGTAAGGATTGGCAAACGCGAATTCTTGGATTTCTCCGGTGCAGCGATGGCTGTGGGGCATAATTTTGTCAGGCCGGAGGAGCTTATCACCCCCCTGACCTACCTTATATACAGGAACACTTACACCGAGCGCCTGATAAGCACTCTAAAGAAGCTATCTGGGTTCAATGATGTCGCATTCACAACTTCAGGGACGGAAGCGTGTGATGCTGCCCTGGAAATGAACTACGGAAGACCTTATATTTCTTTTGAAGGAGCATATCACGGGCTCGATTTTATTACCAATCTTGTGTCTAACGGGACAGGCATAGATGTAAGGAACAAGATAATACACCTCAAATTTCCAAAGTACGGTCTGAGAGATGATGCTGCCATAGAATATAATGAAAAGATGCTTAGAATGGCATCAAGAAAGTTTGATCTTGAAGGAGGGGCGCTCATCACAGAGCTGATACAGTCTGACGGCGGAATAAATGTCATGACAGATGAGTTCTCCCGCTCTCTCAAGGAAGGCATTGCTGATTATGGGCTGCGGCTCATTGTTGACGAGGTCTATACAGCATTAGGAAGGTCAGGGGAGATGTTTCTATCCAGGAAGTATGGACTCAGGCCTGATTACTTGTGTCTAGGAAAGGCATTAGGAGCAGGCTTCCCACTGGGTGCGGTTTTGTACAATGGGGGTTATCCCTTGTACAAGAATAATCTAGTAAGCATGCAGGCGGCAACAATGTTCACTGCGAGAGTGGCATTGAAAGTGCTTGGCAAGATCACGGAGAAGAGGATCAGATTTGTGAAAGACTCGAGCAAGGAGATCATGAGCGCATTAAATGACGTTGATAGTAAGAGAATAAGGGAAGTGAGAGGGATGGGGTTCATGATTGGAGTCGATCTCGGCGATGAAGATGGGAATCCTGACCAGGGATACGCATTGGCGCTTAGAAACAAACTAGCTAGGAAAGGCGTCGTTTGCACCCTCACGGGCGAAAACAATAATGTTCTGAAGATTACCCCTCCAGTTACAATCCCAAGAGGTTTGCTGATGCAGGGGATTTCTTTCATCACTGACGAGCTTCAAAAAGGGTAGATGTGCCTTGCAACTACATTCACTGTCCCGATGATTCAACTGCTCTTTCAGCCATATGTGTGTTGATAGGAGGATGAGGTTGAATTGATGAAAAGAGGCTCTTCTGCGTGGAAAACCACATGAATGGAAGCATCACAATCCATAAAACTATAGAAAGGTCCGCCTGCTGTGGCGAAGTCCAAAAACTCCATAAAGACCTTTGAAGGGAGAATACAACAGATGGCAAGGGATGAACCCAGGTTTCCATTCAAAGAGATTCAAGGCTCGACCCGTCCTCCGCTTCCTGTACTGTCACGTTCTGTCTGTTGATGACATCCTGGGTTCGGGGCATTCCTCATAAAGGATTACCGAAGCAGTCAGTCCTGGCATTCGGCTCACCCCGCTCCCCCCAAACCTTCTCTTCTTTGGAATGTTGGCAAGGTTACCAGAGTAACCTTCCTTTCCCCTCAAGAGAGGTTGCCTTACCAGGCGGTGGAAGTGGCGAAGCCACTGCCAGAGTTTGGGGACATACGAGAGGGAGGAAGAGGAAGGTTGTCCTGGCCAATAATCCTGTCCAACCATCTTGTCCATCCATCCTAGGGGGTGGTAAGGAGTCATTCAAGAAGGTAACGAATAAACCAGGGAAGCTAATCAGGGAAGGTGGGGCGTACTAACCATCCCGCCCAATCCTATCCAGGTCAGGGAAGGTGTCAATCAAAGAAGGCGACAACCCAGCCCAAGGAGCGGGGGAGGAAGTAACCGAAAGGTGGGATGTGGAAACCATCCAACCTGATCCTTGGGGGCGGGAATTATTCATAGAGAGAAAGAGGGATTATAGTCTCATTCAAAGAGGGACAGGATTCCTAAACCAAGCAGGATTTCGTTCTCAGGCTAACCATCAAACATATAAGAATTATACATCTTTGCAACTATCCCAACACCTCAAAAAACACCACTCTTTTTCACCTTATAAACTAACCACTATTTACATACAGCCTTCTAGATATTTCTCTGGAATACACCTCTATGCTGACGCTCTCCCACACACGTCAATAACAATGGACCTGGCAGGTTTCGCTTCTCTAGTACAAGGATTTATGATTCTTCACGGCATTTGATAGTTATGCCGTTCAATTCATAACGGCCAGCGCGTTATCTACCCTATTTCCCCCGAAAATGGTAATATTCCTCGTACTAGAGACAATGTCCGTCTTGTATCAGAGAAATTATCCGTCTTGTACCAAATATGACAGTAAAGGCCATTAACGGTCATTGCAATAGTTAGGCGATTGAAATCCATGTATACGGTCACACAAAGCATTAATATATATCCACCACATGCAATATTATGTCCAAAACACCATTCAGCTTCAAGCTAGATGCAGAGAAACTTATACCATTCCTGGCATCGATAACAGGTGTCCCAGAAACCAACATAATGTTAGCTATGCAACTTCGGAAAGACCTCCTTTCACCAAGAAACATGGTCAACATGAACGACCCAGCCCAAATACAGAAGGAAAGTTAATACTCGGCTCTCCAAAACGTGTCAAAATTGCAATAAAAACACTCATGAATATGGGTCTCTTAATTGAAAAAATAAACCCTTAAGATGGACAGAGAGCTCTCGTAAGAAATCTATCATCTGCAGACGCAATTAAGCTAATAGAAAACCTCTCTAGGAAGATGACAGACTCATCGAAATCCTATATCCATAACTCCTAAGATTGGCCAAACTTTCCACTCGTTACAGTCACGTATAAGATAAAAAAAATGAGCGCTGAAAAGATTAGACAAAAAAGAATAAACAACACAAATAAAAATCCTTAAACCCGTCAGAAATACTACATTCCCACAACCAATTACCTGGCTCCGAATTCGCTTATCACCTTTTCTGGTGAAAGAATAGAGCCTCCTTGGGAAAGAATATAAAAAGGAGCAGTATGAAGAACAGTTCAAGATAAGGGTCTCGAAATTGATAGAGAAGGGCGAAAGGATCAAGGAAGTCTATGAAGGGATACCAACAACACCTTCAAAGGTGAAGGAAGAATTAAACGCTGAGATAG